>QVQC01000078.1 GCA_003428585.1 Nioella halotolerans | reverse complement strand
CGAGTTCATTGCAGCTCAAACCGCAACCGCCTGAGTGTCCGGTGAAATGGGGGCAAGATCAACCCCCTTCGCAACCTGAAAAGGGTGAATCATGTTCTCAAATCCCTGTCCAGGCAGGGTTTTTCAGCAGCCTGTTAAGCTCCGGACAAGTTCGCACTTGGTCGACCAGTCTGCTGAGCGATATTGACAACCGCCTCGTGAACCTCGCCGTCCGCCGGCAGGAGCAGCGCACCGTCCTTCGCGAGGCGCCGCCACCCCGTCAGCTGGCTCGGCTGGATTCCGAAGCGTGCGGGCACGTCATTGACCATCGCGCCGGGCCGCAGCGTCTCGGCCACCGCCTGCGCCTTCACCTCCTCCGGCCAGCGCCGATGGCCAGACGCGTAAACCTCAAGCCCCAGTGATCTGAGAATCGCATTCGTAGCACACATTGCGAAACGCACTCCCTGCCTCATGACAGAGATGCTTTCGAAAATCTTCAGATCGCTTGAAAGGTGGGGCCCAGACGGCGCCTACGAAAAACCTTCCCAGTTCAAGAACAGAAATGACATCGCAGAAACCTGAGAAGCAAAAAACGTGGGGCACAGGCACCGTTTACTGACCTCGCAGCCTGAAACACCGATTCCACACGTGCCCAGAGCGCGCCGCCAGGGCATTTCCACAGCATTCGCGACACGACCGTAACCCCACAAAATTGGAAGATCCGGGACTCGAACTCCCCTTCAGCATATCGCTACGGGTCCTTCTGCGCTGCGGTGGGCTTCCGCGGGGGGCGCAGAGCGCGATATTAGAGACTTTTTTACACTAACTAGGGCGACATAGGTCCGAGATTAAGTTTCCATTAAACTAGGATGGCCTGAATGCCCGGTTTCGGGGCCGTATCGCCGGTTTTCCGGGCTGACCTTTTCGATTTTCTTAATATACCGGACACACCCCCACCGGCAGCCGGGTTTCCGGGGTGCCCGAGGGCCTGTCTGTCCGCTCGATGCTCGGTGTCCGTTCGATGCGGCGGCCGTCAGATCGGGATACCGGATTCAAATTTTTCTGCGGTGCGACAGGCGAGGCATCGGTGTGTTCCAGTGATCCAGTGCGTTCTGGTGGCTTAAAAATTCAGTGGAACGGGATTTCGGCCATATTTTTAAGGGCTTTTCCTTCTTGTGTTCCAGTGATCCAGTGAATTTAGGGTTAAGAGAAAATAGAAAATAGGATAATGCTCGGGGACGCTAACACGCCCCGGAAAGCACAGCCCAGAGGCGATCTGGGAGAATTATTCAGGATTCTATAGGGAGAATGGTAAGGAGTTCACTGGAACACTGGAACTCTTCTTGCAAACTTATGATCTAAAGGGGAAATTTCGTTCCACTGAATGTCCATAGCACTGGATCGCCAATGGAACTTCACTGGAACACGCCCGATTTCCGAAAATGCTGCACCGTAAAAAGTCAAAATCGGCCCCCGACCACCCCGCGCGAAGTGCGCCGGAAAGCGCGACCGGGAACCGGGCCGCCGACATGCTGCACCGCAAAAAGTCAAAATCGAGGCCCCCAAATAGCAGAAAACCCGACCTCACCGGCCGGGTTTCCACAATCGGTAGTCCGTTACAGAGTCGGACTCAGGACAACAGGTCGTCCACGTCTCGGCTCTCCTCTGCCGGCGCCGGGACCCACAGCGGGCCGTCCTCCCCGCGGCAATACCATACGGTCGGCGCTCGCCCGTGGCGCCGTTTCTTCCCGAGACAGCGCCACCCGCCTAGTTTCGCCAGCGCATGACCGAAATGGACTGGGCGCACGTTGCGGTAGCGGCTGAGAGATTCGTCTTTGATCAGGGCCGTGAATGCCTCCTTTGCCGTCACCATGTTGCGGATAACGAGCGTGTCGTCCCCCATGTCGGCGTCGAACTCCACGTCGATGTCCTGGGCTTCCCGGGGCGTATCCAGCCACTCCCGGACGGTTTCGGCGATCTCCTCAGTGACGGTCTGTTTCCGGTGGCCCTCGGCGATCCGTGTCTGTTCCTCGATGGCCTCTCGGCTCTGGAGGTCCAGGTGCAGTTCCCCGGTAGGCTGGACCTCCCGCATGTCGAGATAGGCTTGATACGCTTCGCCCCAGAGTGCCCAGAGGCGCCGCCGGAGCAGATCGGTGTCTATGGGGTCGTGGCGCGTCTTGGTCGTCACCCACACCCAATACCGCCGCACCGAGGTCGGGTCGGTCAGGAAGTCCACGTTGTTCTCCGTTCCGACGAACACGTTCCGGCGCCACCAGAAGGTCTCCCGGCGGGCGTAGGCTTGGCGGTGTTGGTCTCCGGCCGACGAGAGTTCGCGCTTCAAGGTTTCGCTGTCCGCCCGTCGCGCCTGGACCATCTCGGCCATCTCCAGGCACCACCAGCCGCGCATGGCCTCGATCAGCCGCCCCGTGTCGTTCAACTCGACCTTGAGTTCCGTGCAGTAGCCGTTGAACAGTTCGTGCCAGAAGGACGATTTCCGAGAGCCAGTTTCGCCCCGGATGATCGCCATCTGGTCGAACTTGCAGCCTGGTTCCATGATCCGGGCGATGGAGGCAATCAGGAACATGGCCGCCGACTCGCGGTGGAAAGGCGTGTCCGGGCAGTCCAGATAGTCGATGGCCAGTCGTTCCATTTCGCCGCGCGGGCTTCCGGCGTCTTTCCAGGTCCGGTGCCAATCCTGGATAATGTCCCGAACCGGGTGGACCCGGTTCTCGTGCGCCGCGGTCACGATTCCCAGCTGGATGTTGTCTTTCGAGAAATCCGCCTCCAGACCCCCATCTTCGAACGGGTGCGAGCATAGCAGCTTTACCGCCATGTCGTTTTCCTCCGCCCACTGGTGGATGCCGCCGCGCTCTTTGCGGATCACCGCCGGCTGCGGCAGGTCGAGTTTCTTGGATCGGATGGGCTTGAGGCACACCGGGTCCTGGGTGAACTCGTTGTAGCCGATCCGGCCTTTCAGGACCGGGTGGTTCTTGCAGATCAGCGACACGTTGTAGGAGGCGTTCTGGTCCACCTCGCCGTTGTTCTTACGCCGCAGCTTCGCCAGCCATTTCTTGTCGGGTTTCTTTTTCTCGGCTTTCTCCTCGGGCAGGTCGTCCAGTTTGTCGCTCAAATCCCCGGCTTTTTGGCCCCCAACCTCGTCGTCATGTTCAGAATCCTCGGATTCTGTAATATCATCGTCCTTGAACCGCCCCGGGTTTCCGAGAGGCTTTCTTGTTCAAGACCTACGCGGCTTCTTCAAGGGC
>QVQC01000067.1 GCA_003428585.1 Nioella halotolerans | reverse complement strand
CGACGCCGGCCTGACCGGGCGCAAGATCATCGTCGATACCTATGGCGGCGCGGCCCCGCATGGCGGCGGCGCGTTTTCCGGCAAGGATCCGACCAAGGTGGACCGCTCGGCGGCCTATGCCGCGCGTTACCTCGCCAAGAACGTGGTCGCCGCAGGCATGGCTGAACGCTGCACGCTGCAACTGTCCTATGCCATCGGCGTGGCCAAGCCGCTGTCGGTCTATGTCGATACCCACGGCACTGGCGAAGCCCATGAAATGGAGATCGAGAAAGCCGTCGCGCAGGTGATGGACCTGACCCCGCGCGGCATCCGCACCCATCTGGATCTCGACAAGCCGATCTACCAACGCACCGCCGCCTATGGCCATTTCGGCCGTGAACCGGACGCTGACGGCGGGTTTTCGTGGGAAAAGACGGATCTGGTCGAGGCGCTCAAACGGTCCATCTAGTCCAGAACCGACTATTTTGAGAAAAATACGCCGCCGGGGTTACGGACCCGGCGGCGTTGCCTATGTTGGTATGCCTACGGTCAAAACCAACAAGAAAGGACCTTTTCCATGTGTGGCTTCGTTTGTCTCTGGAATGTCGGGGACGAAGCACTTGCCAAGCGCATGATCGACAAGATCGCGCATCGCGGGCCGGATTCCGTCGAGGTCTCTCGCCTCAAGGGCGCGCCGGTGGTCATGGCCCATTGTCGCCTGTCGATCATCGCGCCCGAGGACGGCACCCAGCCGATCTATAATACCGGCGACATGCTGGTCGCCAACGGCGAGATCTACAACCACGCCGACCTGCGCGCCATCCTCGGCGACAGCGCGTTCGAAACCGAAAGCGACAGCGAGACGATCCTGCATCTCTTCCGCTCCGGCGAAAGCCGCTGGATCACCCGGCTGGACGGGATGTTCGCCTTCGTTCTGGCCACGCCCACCCGTGTCATCGCGGCGCGCGACCCGCTTGGCATCAAGCCGCTTTACGTGGCCCATATCGGGGACGGGCGCGCCTTTGCCTCCGAACTCAAGGCCTTCGACGGGGTCGCGGTGGACCGGATCGAGGCGATTCCGCCGGGCAGCCTGTTCGACAGCCGTGACGGCTGGCGCCACTGGTACCGCACGCCCCATGGCGCGGCGGAGGCGGAGCCGGATCTGGATATCGACCATACCGCGCGCGAATTGCGGCTGGTGATGGAGGAGGCCGTCGCCAAGTGGATGGTCGCGGATGTGGAGGTGGGCAGCTTCCTGTCCGGGGGTCTCGACAGTTCGATCATCGCGGCCATGGCCCAATCGGTGCGTCGGGCGCAGGGGCGCGGGCCGCTCAAGACCTTCTCGGTCGGCACGGAAGGGTCGCCCGACCTGCTTGCCGCGCGTGTTGTGGCCAAGCATATCGGCTCGGATCACCGCGAATACGTTTTCACGGCCGACGATCTGGCCAAGGCGCTGCCGCATGTGATCTACCACCTTGAAAGCGCCGATGTGGACCTCGTGCGCTCCGCCATCCCGACGCTGTTTGCCGCAAGGCTGGCGGTAAAGGAAGTGAAGGCGGTGCTGACCGGCGAGGGCGCGGATGAGCTGTTCGCCGGCTATGCCTACCACCACGATTACGTGGACGATCCGCGCGCCCTGGCCGATGAACTGACGCGCAGCCTTGGCACCATGCACAACATCAACCTGCAACGGGTGGACCGCGTGACCATGTCTGAAAGCCTTGAGGCACGCACGCCCTTTCTTGACCGCGACCTGATCGACTTCGCGCAATCCATCCCGGCCAGCCTGAAACTGTGCCGCACAGACCCGGAGGCGGTGGAAAGCACCGGCGCAACGACGGAAAAGTGGATCCTGCGCAAGGCCTGCGCCGACCTGTTGCCGGTCGATCTGGTCTGGCGCAAGAAGGCGCAGTTCGACGAGGGTTCGGGCACCGTGGGCACGCTTGACGTCGCGTTGCAGACGCTGACCGGGCAGGCGGGGCCGGTGGACCGTGAGACCGAGGCGGCGCTGTATGAGCGGATCCTGCGCGAACGGTTCGAGAACCCCGAACGCATCCTCGATCAGGCAGGGACGTGGGACAGCGCCGACCGGGTCACGGTTTCGGGCTGAGCTCGGGGGCGAGGGTGGCGCGGGGATTGAGGCCGCCGCGCCGGGCGGCTATGACCGCGCAACGCCCATCCGCAACCCGACCGAGCCCTGATGACCAACCCACTGACCCGCCCGCACCGCAACTTCTACGGCCGCCGCAAGGGCAAGCACCTGCGCGGCAGCCAGGAGGCCTATCTTGAACAGGACCTCGCGGGCCTGTCCCCCGGCCCGGTGGACTGGGACGAGAACCCGGAGCGCCGCCCGCTTGACCTGACCGCGCTGTTCGGCGGGCGCGACGTGTGGCTGGAGGTCGGCTTCGGCGGCGGCGAACACATGGTGCACCAAGCGGTGCAGAACCCCGATGTCGGCCTGATCGGCTGCGAGCCCTATATCAACGGCGTCGCCATGCTGCTGGGCAAGATCCGCGCGGCGGGCGCCCGCAACCTGCGCGTGTATCCCGGCGATGTGCGCGATCTTTTCGACGTGCTGCCCGAAGCCAGCATCTCGCGGGCCTTCCTGCTTTACCCCGACCCGTGGCCAAAGGCGCGTCATCACCGCCGCCGCTTCGTCACGCAAGAGCATCTGGACCCGCTGGCGCGCGTGCTGCAACCCGGCGCGATCTTTCGCGTGGCGACCGATATTCCCGACTACGTGCGCCAGACGCTTGAACAGGTGCCGCGCCACGGCTTCGACTGGTTGGCAGAAGGACCACGCGACTGGCGCGCGCCGTGGGAGGACTGGATCCCGACCCGATACGAACAAAAGGCCCTGCGCGAAGGCCGGACGCCCCACTACCTGACGTTCCGGAAACGGTGAGTCAGGCCAGACCCGCCGCTTCCATCAGCGTCGCGCGCTCGCGTTCGATCATCACCGCCTCGGCGCGGCCCGCGACGGGCACGCGCCCGGCCTCAAGGAGCAACGGCGCGGCCAGCGGGCTGACGCGGGGCAGCGCCACGTGGTCGATGCGCGGGCCGATCCGGTCCAGCATCTCCTCGATCCGGCCGAAATCGACAAGGCCGCGCATCGCCTCGGCGCGGGTGATCTCCAGCATCAGGTGGCCGGGGTCATACTTGCGCAAGGTGTCATAGAGGATATCGGTCGAGAACGTCGCCTGCCGCCCGGATTTGCGGCTGCCGCCGGGGGCCATCCGGTCGATCAGCCCGGCCACGATGGCCGCGCTTTTGAAGGTGCGCTTCATCACCGCGTTCCCGGCAAGCCAGCCTTCCAGCGCCTCGTGCAGCCCCGCGCGCGACAGGAGCGGTGCGGGGTCGCGCACCGGGTCCAGCCCCCAGATCAGCGTCGCGTAATCGGTGGCGACGAAGCCCATCGGATTGAGCCCCGCTGCTTCCATCCGCTGCGTGACCAGCAGGCCGAGCGTCTGCTGCGCGTTGCGCCCCGCGAACCCGTAAAGGCACAGGTGATGGCGCCCGTCATGCGGGAAGGTTTCCACCAGCAGGCGGTCGCGTTCCGGCAGGCGCGAGACCTTGCGTTGCTGGGCCAGCCAGTCGGCGGTGTGCGGCGGCAGGCCCGGCCAGTCCCCGGCGCGGAACATCGCAAGGATGCGGTCGGAAAGCTGGGTGGAGGTGGCGAATTTCGTGCCGTTGAACACCGCGACCTTGGGTTTGCGGCCCTTGTCGCGGCTGACCTCCACCACCAGTTCGCGCAAGGATTCATAGCGCACGATCTGCCCGCCGATGAGGAAGGTATCGCCCGGCGTCAGCGTCGCGGCGAAGCCTTCCTCCACCTCGCCCAGTGGCCGCCCGCCGCGCTTGTGTTTCAACCGCACCTTCAGTTTCTCGGACTCGGTGATGGTGCCGATATTCATGCGAATGCGGGCGGCCGCGCGCGGGTCGCGCAACTGCCAAAGCCTGTCGGCGCGCTGCATAAGCCGCTGCCACTGGTCATAGGCGCTCAAGGCGTAGCCCCCTGTCGCAACGAAATCGAGGCAGCGGTCGAAGGTGTCGCGGGGCAGCTCCGCATAGGCGCCGACGCTGCGCACCTCGTCAAACAGCGCCGCCGCGTCGAAGGGCCCGGCCGCGGCGCGGATCAGGATATGCTGGCAGAGCACGTCCAGCGGCCCCGGCCCGCGCGCCTCCCCGTCCAGATCATGCGCGCGCGCGGCCTCCAGCGCGGCGACGCATTCCACCACCTCGAACCGGTTGGCCGGCACCAACAGCGCCTTCGACGGCGCGTTGTAGCGGTGGTTGGCGCGCCCGATCCGCTGCACCAACCGTTTCACGTTCTTGGGCGCGCCGACCTGGATCACCAGGTCGACATCGCCCCAGTCGATGCCAAGGTCGAGCGACCCGGTGCAGACGATGGCGCGCAGATCGCCCGCCACCATCGCCGCCTCCACCCTCTCGCGCTGTTCGCGGGAGAGGGCGCCGTGATGGATGCCGATGGGCAGGGCGTCCTCGTTGGCCAGCCACAGGTTGTGAAAGAAGATCTCCGCCTGCGCGCGGGTGTTGTGGAAGATCAGCGTGGTCTTGTGGTGCCGGACCTGTTCCAGCACCGCGGGGATCGCATAGGCCCCCCCGCCTCCGGACCATGGCGGTGCGTCCCCGGTTTCCAGCATGGCGATATCGGGGTCGGGGCCGGGATCGGCCTGCAGTATCGCGCACTGCTCTGGCGCGCGGGCCAGAAGCCGGGCCAGTGCGGGCGGGTCTTCAACCGTGGCCGACAGCCCCACCCGGCGCAGCCCCGGCGCCAGCGCCTCCAGCCGTGACAGGGCAAGGAACAACTGGTCGCCCCGCTTGCTTTCGGCGAGGGCGTGGATTTCATCCACGATCACCCGTTTGACACCGCCAAGCATGCGCGCCGCATCCTCGTAGGAGGTCAGCAGCGCAAGGCTTTCGGGCGTCGTCAGCAGGATATGCGGCGGGTCGGCGCGCTGCCGCTTGCGGCGGCTGGCCGGCGTGTCGCCGGTGCGGTCCTCGATGCGGATGGGCAGGCCCATCTCCTGCACCGGGCGGGCGAGGTTGCGCCGGATATCGGCGGCAAGCGCCTTCAGCGGCGAGACATAGAGCGTGTGAAGCCCCGCGTGATCGCCCGCCGCCAGTTCCGACAGCGTCGGCAGGAAGCCCGCCATGGTCTTGCCGCCGCCCGTGGGCGCGATCAGCAGAAGGGCGGGATCCTGCGCGCGGGCGCACATCTCGCGCTGATGCGGGTGGATGGTCCAGCCCTGTCGGGCGAACCAGCCTTCGATAACGGGGGGCAGGGCGGTCATGGCGGAAGAGATAGGGCAAGGCATGCCGACGGGAAAGCGGCCTTATGCGCCGGGCGTGCCATAGGCGGCCAGCCCCGCCTGCCCCTTGGGCGTCAGCGCGTAGACCCCGACGCCCACCCGCTCGAACCAGCCGTAGTGGTCGGCGCGCATGATCTCGGTCGCGCGCTCCACCCCCGTTGCGTCCTTCACGTCGCGGCCCCGGCATGGTCCCTTGGCGGCCAGATGCGCCGCGCAGCGCAGCGCGTCCTGCCGGTAGGCGGTGACCCGCCCGACTCGCGCAGCCCCGCCGGTATTGGGGTCGCCCACCCGGCGCGAAAACTCGCGCAACAGCCGTTGCCGTTTCGGCTTCGAAATGCGGGGGGCGTAGGGGCCGGGGTCGCAATGCGGCTCCACGAAGCCATCACGCAGCCGCACCGTCAGCAGGCCGAGTCCCAAGCGCCGGCAAAGCGCGGTATTCGCGGTCAGCGCCTTCTGAAAGCCGCGCCCGCTGCCGCGCGGCACGGCGAGGTAGACCAGATCGGCCAATGCAAGCCGGTCCACCCCCTGATGGAACAGGGTCAGCGAAAACCGCGTCTTGAGTTCCACGATCAACGGGTCGTCATCGCCGCGCAGGGCCACGAGGTCGGCCGCGCCCACCTCGGCCTTGACCGTGTAACCCTGACCTTCGAGAAACGCCTTGATCGGAGGATAGAGATCGGTTTCCTTCACCATGACGCAAGGCTAAGGCCCGCGCGCGCGAAAGTCAGGCCCCCGGGGCGGCACGGCGAGATGAATCGCTTGACACTACCCCGGCCCGGCCTTATCCACCGCCCAGATTTGCAGGGCGCTGACGCGTTTCAGCGCCCGTATCCGTTTCTGTGACCCGAGGAAAAGCCCATGTCGCGTGTCTGCGAACTGACCGGAAAAGGCCCGATGGTTGGCAACAATGTCAGCCACGCAAACAACAAGACCAAGCGTCGGTTTCTGCCGAACCTTCAGGATGTGACCCTCGGGTCCGACATCCTCGACCGCCGCTTCACGCTGCGCGTGTCATCGGCGGCGATGCGCTCGGTCGATCACCGGGGCGGTCTTGACGCCTACCTTGCCAAGGCCAAGGACGACGAACTGTCGCCCAAGGCCCTGAAGATCAAGAAGGACATCGCGAAGGCGCAGGCCACCGCCTGACGCCATCCGGCACCTGCCCAAGCGGATCACGCGGCCCCCGGAACGACCCCGGCGGGCCGCGTCCTTTTCGCGCTTTTCAATCGCGCGTGCCGCGCCTAGGGTGCCGCCATGATGCGCCTCGTCCCCATCGCAACCGCGCTGCTGCTTGGTCTGGTCCTTGCCATGACCTCGGTCAGCATGGCCGTCGCGCGCGGCGGGATGAGCCTGTCGGGCAGCATGATCCTGTGCATCGACGCGACGAAGCAGGTGGTGCCGCTCGGCCCCGATGGCTCGCCGCAGGACACCCGGCACGCCTGCCCGGATTGCACGATGGGCGCCATGGCGCTGACCGGGGCGCTGCCGCTTGATCGGCTGGTATTGCGCGCGGCGCGGCTTCACGTGCGTCCCGTCGTCCTCATCGTTCACGCGACCCCTGTTCAAGGCGGGCAGGGGCGCGGCCCCCCGTCCTGATCTGGTTTTCCCCAAGATTCCGAAATCCAGATCAAGAGGAGACGACCGATGTCGCTCAAGACCACCCTTTTCGCGGGCGCCGCTGCCCTGTCCTTCGCCCTGCCGGCCTTCGCCGATGGCATCATGATCCACGACCCCTACGCCCGCGCCTCCGCCGCGATGTCGCAATCGGGCGCGGCCTTCATGGAGATCCTCAACGAGACCGATACCGATGACCGCCTGATCGCGGCGCGGTCCGATGTGGCGCAGCGGGTCGAACTGCATACCCATGTCGAGGATGACAATGGCGTCATGCGGATGATGGAGGTCGAAGAAGGCTTCGCCATTCCCGCCGGCGGCGGCCACGCGCTGGCGCGCGGTGGCGATCACGTGATGTTCCTTGGCCTCAACCAGGGTTTCGAGCACGGCGACGAAATCGAGGTGACCCTGATCTTCGAAGAGGCCGGCGAGATGACGGTCACCATCCCGATCGACCTTGAACGCAACCCGATGCGCGGCGGGGCCATGGGCAATGGTCACGGCAACATGGGCGGCGCGGCCTCCGACTGATCCCGCGACAGGGCCGCAGCACGCTGTTCCTTCCGTTGCGGCCCTTGCTGGCGGCGCGCCGAGGGTCCATCCGGCGCGCCGTTTTTCAAGGCAGGATATCCGCCACCCAGCCCGGCACCGCGCGGCTGGCGGGGCCCGCGATCACCCGGTCGAACAGGCCGGGCACGCGGCTTGGCTCCAGATTGATTTCCAGCGTTTCTGCGCCTGCGGCCTTTGCCTCCTCCACGAAGCCCGCCGCCGGGTAGACCTCGCCCGAGGTGCCGATGGACACGAAGAGGTCGGCCCGCCACAGCGCGTTGGCAATGCGCTCCATGTGGTAGGGGATTTCGCCGAACCAGACGATATCCGGCCGGGCGCGCGGCGCGCCACAGGCGGGGCAGGGATCTGCCGGGGCCATGACGCGCGGCGCCGGCCAGCGGTGATCGCAGGCCGCGCAAAGCGCCCGCGTGATTTCCCCGTGCATGTGCACCACGTCGCGACTGCCCGCGCGTTCGTGTAAGTCGTCGATATTCTGAGTGACCAGCGTCACCGCGCCCGGCCAGCCCGCCTGCAACCGCGCCAGTGCCTGATGCGCGGCATTGGGCGTGGCGTCCAGCGCATTGGCACGGCGCGCGTTGTAAAAGTCATGCACCAGCGTCGGGTCGCGGGCGAAGCCTTCGGGCGTTGCCACGTCGCCAAGGTCGTAGCGCGTCCACAGCCCACCCTTGTCGCGGAAGGTGCCAAGCCCGCTTTCGGCGGAAATCCCCGCCCCGGTCAGGATCACGATGCGTTCCATTCCACCCCCGTTCATGGCATCACGGAACGGGGTAAAGGAGGTGCCATGTCCCTGTCCATCCTGTGTGTATGTCTGGGCAATATCTGCCGCTCGCCCACCGGGCAGGCAGTGCTGGCCGGCCTGTTGCCCGAGGCACGGCTGGACAGCGCCGGCACCGGAAACTGGCACTTGGGCGCGCCGCCCTATGCGCCGATGCAACGGGCGGCCCGGGCGCGGGGCCATGACCTGTCCGCTCAGCGCGCGCGGCAGGTCTCGGTGGAGGATTTCAACCGCTTCGACCTGATCCTTGCCATGGATGAAAACAACCTGACCCGGCTGGAGGCGATGCGCCCCGCCGATGCGCGCGCCGGTCTGGCGCTGTTCCTCGACGTGCTGGAGGAAGCGCCGAAAAACGTGCCCGATCCCTACTACACCGGCGATTTCGACGCGGTGGTGCGTCTGATCGAAGACGCCGCCGCCATATGGGCCGCGCGGTTGCGGGCCTAGGGTGCAGCATCTTTTGAACGGCGCGCCTTGCCCGTCGGCGGCCATTCGTGACGCAGGCCGGCCTTGTGGCGCAAGGGACCACTGCATGCAGGCCGCACGAGGGCCGGCGCCTGTGGTGGGTCATGGTCCCGGTTGGGCACCTAGCGTCCAAGGGCATCTTTGCGGCGTCGCTATCAGAAGCGGCACATGCGAACGTCGTTTTCCGGCGCGACGCGGTGGCGCTGCCTATCGAACATGCCGCGCAGGAGATGTTGAAAGGGGCTGACATGATCACCGGATCCTGCCTGTGCGGCGCCGTGCGCTACCGTGTCACGGGGACGCTGCGCCCGGTCGTCGGCTGCCATTGCCGCCAGTGTCGCAAGACCTCGGGCCACCATGTGGCGGCCACCTCTGCCGCGCGCGAGGCCGTGGAGGTCACCGGTGCGGTGACGTGGTTCCGGTCGTCGGGAAGCGCGCGGCGCGGCTTTTGCGGCACCTGCGGCAGCAACCTGTTCTGGGATGGGCCGGGGGAATACGTGTCGATCTTCGCGGGCACGCTGGACGGCGAGACGGGGCTGCGGCTGGCAGGGCATATCTTCTACGCCGACAAGGGCGATTACTATGAGATCGCGGACCGACTGCCGTGTCACGATGGCGACGATCCGGGCCTGACGACACAAGCCGCCGGCGCATCGCCCCTTGCGCATGGAGGCGGGCAAGGCTAGCCCTTTTGCCATGGCATTCACGGTTGCAATCGACGGGCCCGCGGCATCGGGCAAGGGCACCATCGCGCGGGCGGTGGCAGCGCATTTCGGCTTCGCGCATCTTGATACCGGGCTGCTTTATCGCGGCGTCGGCTTTCGGGTGATGCAGGGCGAGGATCCGCTCACCGTGGCGCAAAACCTTGTCGCGGAGGAGTTGGAGAACCCCGACCTGCGCGGCGCGCAGGTGTCGCAATGGGCCTCCAAGGTGGCGGTTCTGCCCGAGGTGCGGGCGGCGCTTCTCGATTTCCAGCGTGCCTTTGCCCGGCGGTTGGGCGGCGCGGTGCTGGACGGGCGCGATATCGGCACGGTGATCTGCCCGGGCGCCGAGGCCAAGCTTTTCGTGACCGCCAGCGACGCGACCCGCGCCGGGCGGCGGCACAGGGAATTGCTGCGGAGTGACCCGGAGATCACCTTCGACACGGTGCTGGCCGACCTGCGCGAGCGCGACCGGCGCGACAGCGAACGCAGCGCTGCGCCGCTTGTGCCGGCTGAGGACGCGGTTCGGATCGACACCTCTGACATGAGCATCGAGGAGGCGGTCGCGGCTGCCATCTCGGCCGTCGCCGAACGGCAGTGACCCGCCAAGCCGCCGCGACAGGTCGGCGGGAAAATGCCGGAGATGTTTGTGATCGGAACGTGCCTCACCTAGATTGCACAATGTGCCGCCGCGATGCGGCACAGACCCCAGACCCGGGCTTCGGCCCATACAAGGAGGATTCATGTTCCACCGCAAGACACTCGCCGGAGCAGCCCTGGTGGCCGCGCTCGGACTTGGCATGCCGGCACTCGCACAGACCACGGAAACCCCGTCGGAAACGGTCGAGGTTGACAGCGCGCAACTCGACGCGTTCGTGCTGGCTTACGTGGAAGTCAGCGATCTGCGCGAACAGTATATCGGCCAGCTTCAGGAAGCGCAGAGTGAAGAAGATCAGCAGGCGATCATGGAAGAGGCCAACGCCGAAATCACCGGTGCCGTCGATGCGGTCGACGGGATGGATGTGAACACCTATGAAACCATCCTCGCCCAGGCGCAGAACGACCCCGACCTCGTGAACCGGATCAACAGCCGGATCGAGACCCTTACGGACGAGTGACGCTGACACCGTCTGCATGGATTTCCGGGGGGCGGTATCACGCCCCCCGGGTTACGACGCGGCGGCCCCGCTGCCGAAACAAGTTCTCCCCCTGAAATGTTCCCTTGAAAGCGCCGAACGGTTGCGCGCTCCCGCGTGATCGGTCAAGCCTTTCGTCGTATCTGGCGGCCGGCCGCGCCTCGATCCGGGGCTGCGGCTTCGAGGGGGGTGATGGATGAAGATCGGTGTTGCCGGGGCCGGGATCGGCGGCTTGGCGGCTGCGTCGCTCCTTGCGCAGGACGGTCACGCCGTCACTGTTTTCGACCAGTTTGGGGCCCCGCGCCCGGTCGGGTCCGGCCTTGTGATGCAGCCCGTGGGGCTGGAGGTGCTGGACCGGATCGGCGCGGGCGACGCGCTGCGCCGTCTTGGCCAGCCGCTGCACCGCATGTTCGGGCAGGAGGCGCGCACCGGCCGGGTCGTGCTGGATGTCGCCTATGGCCGCGGGGCGGATCGCAAGGGGATCGGCATTCACCGGGCGGCGCTGTTCCATCTGCTTTACCGGGCGGCCGAGGGGGCGGGCGCACGCATCGCTGCGGCGCACCGCGTGACCGGGCGCGACGGGCGAAACCTGCTGTTCGAGACGGGCCGCGCCGGGCCTTTCGACCTGATCGTGGATGCCTGTGGCGCGCATTCGCCACTGTCACCGCTGCGAAGCCGCCCCCTTCCGTATGGCGCTGTCTGGGCGACGGTGCCTTGGCCGGCGGATAGCGCCCTTCGCGTGGATCGGTTGAGCCAGAGATATCGCCGCGCCGACCGGATGCTGGGCGTGCTGCCGGTGGGGGCGATGCCGGACCAGCCGACCCGGCGCCTCGCGGCGATCTTCTACTCGCTGCCGGTGGCCGGGTTCGGGGCGTGGCGCGCGACCCAGTTCGAGGCGTGGCAGCGCGAGGCCGTCACGCTCTGGCCCGATTTCGCGCCCTTCCTGGCCGGGGTGATGGGCCACGGGGATTTCACCTTCGCGAGCTACAGCCAAGGGCAAATGGCGCATCCGTGGGACAGCGGGCTCGCCCATATCGGCGACGCGGCGCACCGGGCCAGCCCGCAGCTGGGGCAAGGGGCGAACATGGCGCTGCTGGATGCACGCGCGCTGCAACTGGCGCTGCGCCGGGCGCGCGGCGACGAGGCGCTGCGCCTTTATGCCGGGGCGCGGCGTTGGCACGTGCTGGCCTACCAGATGCTGAGTGCCGCCTTCACGCCGCAATACCAGTCCGACAGTCGCGCCCTGCCGGTGCTGCGTGACCATGTGCTTGCGCCGCTGTCTCGCATCTGGCCGGCGTCGCGTGTCCTGACCCGGCTGGTCTGCGGCGACCTCGTGCCGCCGATGCCGGCACTGATGGTACCACGCTAGGGCCGTTGGCTCCTCTCCCCCCGTGCCCCCGGACGCGCCCGATCAGGGATCCATCGGCGGCGCGGCCGAGACCGTGTTCGCCACCCGGCTGTTGACCTGTTCGCGCCAGATGATGAACAGCCCCGCCCCGATGGTCAGCGCGATCCCCGCCGCCGCCAGACCGTCGGGCAGGTCGCGGAAGAACACCCAGCCGAGGATCGTGGCCATCGGGATTTCCAGGTACTGCATCGGCGCCAGCGTGGCCGAGGGCGCAAAGCGCAAGGACCACGTCATCATCAGATGCGCCGCGGTGCCGAACACCCCCATCGCCGCCAGCAGCCAAACTTCGTCACGCGCCGGAACCTGCATGGAAAAATCCGCGATGCCGAGCGGCAGCGCGAGGATCAGCAGAAGGATCGGCAGCCCCATCAGCCCGCCCACCGCCTGCAAGGCGAGCGGGTCCGCCTCCTTCGCGATGTGGCGCGTGACCAGCATGAACAGCGAAAAGATCAGCGCGACCAGAAGCGGCAGCGTGGCAATCCAGCCAACCTCGGAAAAACTGGGCTGGATCACCATCAGCGTGCCGACAAATCCCACCACGCAGGCGGAAAAGCGGCGCATCCCCACTTCCTCGCCCAGCACGAAATGGCCCAGAAGCAGCATGATGAAGGGCATCACGAAGGCAATCGCGATGGCATCGGCCAGCGGCAGCGCGCGCAGGCTCAGAAACATCAGCGAAATCCCCATGATCTGTAGCGCCGACCGCAAGGCCGTCATCTTCAGCACATAGGGCGACATGCGCAGGGTGCCGCGCGTCAGCCACACCATCGGCGTCAGCAACAGCGCCTGGAATCCGAACCGCACGATCACCAGCAGGATCAGCGGCACCGAGGCGCCCAGCATCTTGGCAATCGCGTCGCCGAACGGGATCAGCACGCAAAAGCCCAGCATCATAAGGATGCCAAGGAAGGGGCGGTCGCCGTTCATGCGCTTTCTCCTTTCGTGAAAAGCCCAGAAAGCGCCCGGCGCACCAGCACACTGACCGAGGGCCGTGTGCCCGCGCGAAACGGCATCGGGCGGCAGACCTCCATCGCCGCGACCCCGACACGCGCGGTGAGCGCGCCGTTGACCACGCCCTCGCCAAAGCGGCGCGACAGCTTGCCGACGATACCGCCGCCGATCACCGAATCGAGCATGTCGTCGCCCACCGCGACCATGCCCGTCGCCACAAGGTGCGTGATCACAGCCCGCGTCAGGCGCCACGCCCCCAGCGTGCCGGCGCGCCCGCCATAGACCTCGGCGATGCGGCGGATCATGCGCAGGTTGGCGGTCAGCGCCGTAACCACGTCGGCCAACGCCAGCGGCACAAGCGCGGTAACCGTTGCGACCTGCCGGGCGGCGGCCTCCACCTCCCGTTTCGCGGCGGCATCGAGCGGTGTCATCAGCGTTGTTTCGGCAAGGTTCAGCAGCGCGTCGGCATCGAAGAGATCGCCGCGCCGGGCCGAAAGGTCCGCACGCCCAAGGCGCAGGTCGGGCCGGTTGCGATAAAGCGACAGAAGGTCATCCGTCACGCCCTGCGCCGCGTTCAGGTCACCGCTGGCAAGTGCCGCCGCGGCGGATTTATGTAGCGCGTCGAGCCGGCCGAGGCTGAAGAACGACGCGGCCTCGCGCAGCGCGATCAGCAGCAGGGCCAGCACGACAAGCCCGATCAGCCCGGTCGCGATCCAGCCCAGCACCGGGTTGGCGGCCAGAAGCCCGGTCACGAAGTCCCACGCCGCCAACGACAGCACGAAGGCCAGAAGCGCCAACAGCGCCCCCCAGAAAAGCTGCGCCAGGCGCGAGGGGCGCCGCGCGGCCAGCGTGGCAACGGTCTGCATCGCCTGCCCGCGCGGCGCGGGGCCATCCGGGTCGGGCACCGGCGGCGCG
>QVQC01000083.1 GCA_003428585.1 Nioella halotolerans | reverse complement strand
CAGCCTGCTGAGCAAGATCGGCTGACGCGGCCGGGCAGTTGGCACGGGAACGGGGCGCTCCGCTGGGGCGCCCCGTCTTGTCGCACCCTGCCGCGCCGCCGCCAGAAACGGGGTCCGGCCAGGCTTGGCACTGGAAGCGGCAGACATGAAAACCAAGGCGCTCCGGCGCGAGGGGCGCCCTTGTCCCCGGCAGTGAGCGGAGGGGGCGCCATCGGGGTGAGCGGTATGCAGCGGCTCGATATCCTGACCGATCCGCGTGATCTTCGTTGACGCGTCGAGAGCCTCGGCGGCGCGTTCCCGGATCAATTCAGCGGTTGCAGTTTCGCCCGAAACAGCGCGAGATGGCCCCGCGCGCCGCCTCCTGCGCATCGTCCGCCAGTGCGGCGACGCCGCGAAGGTGCGGTGTCCCATTCAGATGGATGACGATCCGCGCCTTGGCCACCACGCTCTTCCCAACATGCCGCCCATGGACGCCGAAAACGGCTTGATCAATACGGATACTCCAAGCGCGCGTGGAGGAAAAGTCCCGCGGCAAGTCACCACCTGCCCGGTCGTGCGCCGGGCTGTGTACATTTTCATGCAGGACGGTTCCGCACGCGGCCACGTGCACCATCTGGTGGGGCACTGCGGGCAGAACACCCGCACCCGTTTCAGATATTGCCCGGTTGGCAGGCGCATGCCGCCATGCGAGGCACCTGCAGAGACGGACGCGCTACGGTTCCAAGGGTGGGCAGGAAGGTGGATCAAGGTCTTTAACCGAACTATGTGAATCTGAATTTCATAGGGTTTTCAATATATTTGGTGCCCCCAGAGAGACTCGAACTCCCGACATCTTGATTACAAATCAAGCGCTCTACCAGCTGAGCTATAGGGGCAACGCGGCACTGTATTACACAAGCACACGGGCCTGCACAAGCCGCAGTTCAGGTGCGCCTGCGGCGGTCAGGGTGGGGTAGGGGCGCAGCGTTCGGGCGGTGTCGGTTGCATGGCCAGAAGCGTGCCCAGCCCGCAGTTGCCCCGCACGAGATCCTCCAGCGTGACCATGTCAAGCTCGTGGTAGAAGGCATCGAGCGCGCGCGTGATGTAGCTGCGCAGGCGGCAATCGTTGCTCAGCGGGCAGGCGTTGTTTTCGGCGTCGAAGCATTCGGCAAAGGGAATCTCCGCCTCGAACAGGCGAAACACCGCGCCCATGGAAATCCGGTCCACCGCGCGCGCCAACCGGATGCCGCCGCTGCGTCCGCGCAGCGTGACAAGGTATCCCTCGGTCTGAAGCTTCTGCACGACATGCGCCGCATGGTTGGTGGAACAGTTGCACAGTTCCGCGATTTCCGCCGTGCGCAGAAGGGTGCCGGTGTTCACGGCACACGCCATCAAGATGCGGGATGCTAGGTTGGTTCTGGTTGTCAGTCGCATCCGGGTCCTTTCGAAAGCACCCGGATATCTTGCATCGTCGTTAGCGGTTTACATTGAGCCAGATCAAATCGCTTCGTGGCGAAGCGTAATAGTCGTATCGAAAATACGGATTTTCCATGCCATCTTCCGCAACCTTGACAGACAGCACCCGGTCGCTCGACGAGACACGCGGCGTCTTGCTATCACTTGGCGCTGCGCTCGTCTGGCCGTTGCAGGCCGCCATCATCGCGTGGGTCATCGGCGGGCTCTTGACCGATCCGGGCCGCATAGCGCCCGTACCGGCCGCGCTTGGCTTCCTGGCGCTTGCCGTCCTGCGCAGCGGGATCGACATGGCGGCGCAGCGGGCCCTTGCCGATGCCGCGGAGGCGCGGATCGCGGGTCTGCGCGCGGCGATCCTCGACGGCGAAGCGCGGGCGGCGACGGCCTCCGGCCTCGGCGGGGCCGGGGCGCTGGCGGCGCTGGCGGGCGAAAAGCTGGAGGCGCTGCGCCCCTACCTCTTGCGCTACCGGCCCGCGCGGCTTCGGGCCATGGTGGTGCCCTTGGTGATCCTTGTCATCGCGCTTTGGAATTCGTGGGCGGTTGCCCTTGTGCTGCTGATGGCCGGGCCGCTGATCCCTGTTTTCATGGCGCTGGTCGGTTGGGCCGCGAAGACGGCGAGCGAGCGCCAGATGGTCGAGATCGGGCAGTTGAGCGACCTGCTCGTGGACCGGCTGGCCGCCTTGTCCGACCTGCGCCTGATCGGCGCCGGCGGGCCGCTGGTGGACGGGTTCGCGGAGACCTCCGAGTCGCTGCGCGATCGCACGATGGCGGTGCTGAAAATCGCCTTCCTCTCCTCGACGGTGCTGGAGTTGTTCGCGGCGATCGGGGTCGCGATGGTGGCGATCTGGGTCGGCTTTACCTTGCTGGGCGAGCTTGGCTGGGGCAGTTGGGGGGGCACGCTGTCGCCCGCGGCGGGGATCTACCTGTTGCTGCTGACGCCGGAATTCTTTCAGCCGCTACGCGATCTCGCCGCCGCGTGGCATGACCGCGCGGCCGCCGACGCGGTGCTGGACGAGGTCGACCAGTGGCAGCGCGAGGATCGTCCCGCGCGGCTCGGCCATGGCGGGGGCGGCGGGATGGACGCGGGGCCGGTCGCGCTGCGGTTGACAGGGCTGCGCCACCGGGGGCTCGACTTTCCCGATATCGAGATCGCGCCGGGCGCGCGCATCGCCGTGACGGGGCCAAGCGGTTGCGGCAAGACCACGCTTCTGCGCCTGATCGCGGGGCTGGACCGGCCGGAGGCGGGCCGGATCCTGCTGGGCGGGCGCCCGCTGGACGAGGATACCGCGACCGATTGGCGCCGCGGGATCGGCTGGATGCCGCAGGCCCCGCATTTCCTGAACCGAAGCCTGCGGCACAATATCGGGTTCGGCGACCCGGTCCGGCCCGAGGTGCTGCGCGCGGCGCATCTCGACGGTTTGCTGGCGGGGCTGCCGAAGGGCGATCTGACCCTGCTGGGCGAACGCGGCGCGGGGCTGTCGGGCGGCGAGGCGCGGCGCGTCACGCTGGCGCGCGCGATGCAGGGCGCGCCGCAGATGATCCTCGCCGACGAGCCGACGGCCGATCTGGACGCGCACACCGCCGCCGCGATCGCCGAGGGGCTGATGGCCTATGCCGAGGCCGGCGGCACGCTGGTCATCGCCACCCATGACGGGGATCTGGCGGCCCGCATGGACAGGGTGATCCGGCTGGACAACACGCGGGGCGAGGCGTCGTGAAACAGCTTGTCATGCTCGTGGTGATGCTGGTCCGCGGCGAACGCCGCGCCTTTCTACGCGGGCTCGCGCTGGCCGTGACCGTGCTGGCCATGGGCGTCGCGTTGCTGGGCCTGTCGGGCTGGTTCATCACCGCCGCCGCCGCCGCCGGGATGGCCGGGATCGGCATCCTTTTCAACGTTTTCGCGCCCTCGGCGATGGTGCGGTTGCTGGCGCTGGGGCGCACGGCGGCGCGCTACGGCGAACGCCTGCTGACCCATGACGCCACGCTGCGCGCCCTGTCGCACCTCCGCATCCGGCTTTTGCAAGGGCTGCTGACCCGCCCCTACCGGACGCTTGAACGGCTGCGCGCCAACACCTTCCTGAACCGGGTGACGGCCGATATCGACGCGCTCGACGGGGCGCTTTTGCGCCTCGTGCTGCCCGCGCTGGCCGGCGGGGCGGTCATCGTCACGGCGTCGGTTGCGCTGTGGCTCTTGGTGTATCCGTCCATCGCGCTGATCCTCGGCACAGGTTTCCTGCTGTTGCCGACGATGGTCTTCCTGCTGGGGCAGCGCATCGCGCGGCGGCCGGCGCGGCAGGCCGAGGCGGCGATGCAGGCCAGCCGGTCGCGGCTGATCGACCTGATCGCGGGGCGCGATGACCTGACGGTTTACGGCCAGTTGCAGGCTGCAGAGGATCACGCGCGCAACGCCCATCTCCGACACAGCACGGCGCGCGCCCGGCTCGACCGGATCGAACGGCTGACGCAGGCGGCGCTGGACCTGACCGGGGCGGGGCTGACGGCGGCGGCGCTCGCGGTCGGCGCCATGCTGGTGCAGGCCGGCGAGATCAGCGCCGCGCGCGCCGCCATCGGCGTCTTTGCCGCGCTGGCCTTGGGCGAGGCGGTCGCGCCGGTGCGCCGCGCCCTGTCCGAGATCGGGCGCATGACTCAGGCGGCGCGGCGCATCCTGCCCTCGCTGGCGGTGGCGGCGCCGGGCGGCACCCGCGAGGACATGCCCGGGACCCCATCGCTGGCGCTGCGCGACCTTGACTACCGGCCGGGCGGATCGGGGCGCCGGGTCTTCGCGCCGCTGTCGCTGACGGTCGCACCCGGCGAAATCGTCGCGCTGACCGGGCCAAGCGGCTGCGGCAAAAGCACCGTCCTGCTGCTGGCGGCCGGTGCGCTGGAGCCGAGCGGGGGCACGGTGGATATCGGCGGCGCGGCGGTCGGGGCGTGGTCGCGCGAGGTGCTCGGGGCGCGCATCGCGCTGGTGCCGCAGCGCAACGCGCTGATCGCGGGCAGCATCGCCGAGAACCTGCGCCTTGCCGCGCCGGGGGCTGCCCCGCGCGACCTGTGGCAGGCGTTGGAGGCCGTTCAACTGGCCGAAACGATCCGGGCGCGGGGCGGTCTGGACAGCCGCCTCGGCTTTCGCGGGGCGGGCCTGTCGGGGGGCGAGGCGCGGCGTCTCGTGCTGGCGCGCGCGATTCTCAAGCGACCCGCGGTCTTGCTGCTGGACGAACCGACCGAAGGGCTGGACGAGGCGACCGCGCAGGCGGTCATGGCCGGGCTGCGCCGCGCCTTGCCGGAGGCGGTGATCCTTCTGGCCGCGCATCGCAGGGTCGAGATCGCCGCGGCGGATCGCTCCATGGCTCTTGACCGCACGGAATCCTGACGGCTGACGCGGCGAAAACCTGCATGAACGGTGCCGATATTGATCCATGTCAATTACATCTGCGATACAGGTTTTATACCCGCGATAACCTGCATCACGGATGCGTATTAACTGCCAAGGAGGCAAAGGATGGAGATCGGGCTGGTAGAGCTGTCACGCCTGCAATTCGCGCTGACGGCCATGTATCACTTTCTGTTCGTTCCGCTGACCCTCGGGTTGTCGGTCATCGTCGCCATCATGGAAACGGTCTACGTGATGACGAACCGTCCCATCTGGCGGCAGATGACGAAATTCTGGGGCACGCTGTTCGGGATCAACTTCGTGCTGGGCGTCGCGACGGGAATCACCATGGAATTCCAGTTCGGCATGAACTGGTCCTATTACTCGCATTATGTCGGCGACATCTTCGGCGCGCCGCTCGCCATCGAGGGGCTGATGGCCTTCTTCCTCGAGGCGACCTTCGTGGGTCTGTTCTTCTTCGGCTGGGACAAGCTGTCGAAGGTGGCCCACATGGTCGTGGCGTGGCTGGTGGCGATCGGGTCGAATTTCTCGGCGCTGTGGATTCTCATCGCCAACGGCTGGATGCAGAACCCGGTAGGGGCGGAGTTCAACCCCGACACGATGCGCATGGAAATGACGTCTTTCTTCGACGTGCTCTTTAACGAGGTCGCGCAGGCCAAGTTCGTGCACACGGTGTCGGCGGGCTACGTGACGGCCGCCATTTTCGTGCTGGGCGTCTCGGCGCTTTACCTCTTGCAGGGCCGGCACAAGGATCTGGCCCGCCGGTCGATCGCGGTCGCCTCGTCCTTCGGCTTGGCGGCGGCGCTGTCGGTGGTCGTTCTGGGCGACGAGTCCGGGTATTCGGCCAGCCATACGCAGCGCATGAAACTCGCCGCGATGGAAGCGATGTGGGAAACCCATGACGCACCGGCGCCCTTCACGGTGATCGGCTTCCCGGACCGGGAGGCGCGCGAAACCCACTACGCGGTGGAAATCCCGTGGGCCATGGGCCTGATCGGCACCCGCAGCCTGACCGAGGAAATCCCCGGCATCAACGAGCTGGAGGCCGAATCGGCTGAGATGATCCGCGACGGCATCATTGCCTACGACGCGCTGATGACCATCCGCGAGCAGCGCGACGCCACCCCGCAAGAGGTGCGCGACACGTTCGAGGCCCATTCCGACAATCTCGGCTATGCCCTGCTGCTGATGCGCTACGTGGAGGATCCGCGCGACGCGACGGATGAGCAGATCGCCATGGCCGCCGAGGACACGATCCCGGGTGTCGCGCCGCTGTTCTGGGCGTTCCGCATCATGGTCGGGCTCGGCTTCAGCTTCATCGCGGTGATGGCCTTCTTCTTCGTGCGCGCCTCGTTCTACCGGATGCAATTCCCGCGCTGGTCGCTTTACGCCGCTGTCGCCATCATCCCGACGCCGTGGATCGCGGCAGAACTGGGGTGGTTCGTCGCGGAATTCGGCCGCCAGCCCTGGACGGTGGACGGCGTGCTGCCCACGGCACTGTCCGCCTCGCATCTGAGCGTGGCCGAACTTCTGATCACGCTGGCGGGCTTCATCACCTTCTACACCATCCTTTTCATCGTCGAGATGGGCCTGATGGTGAAATACATCCGCAAAGGGCCATTCCAGGACGTCGCCGAGACCGAGGCGTGGCAGGCACGTCATGAACACCGCCTGCGCACCCATGACGGGCAAGGCCCCTTTGCCAACCCTGCGGAGTAAACCCCATGATCCTCTATGAACTGATAGAATTCGACCTTCTGCGCGTGATCTGGTGGGCGCTTCTGGGCGTGCTGCTGATCGGCTTTGCCCTGACCGACGGGTTCGACATGGGAGTTGGCGCGCTGCTGCCCTTCGTGGCCCGCACCGATGTCGAACGCCGGGTGGTTATCAACACGGTCGGCCCGGTTTGGGAAGGCAACCAGGTGTGGTTCATCCTTGGCGGCGGCGCGATCTTCGCCGCGTGGCCACCGCTCTACGCGGTCAGCTTCTCGGGCTTCTACCTTGCCATGTTCGTGATCCTGTCGGCGCTGATCGTGCGGCCGGTGGCGTTCAAGTACCGCTCCAAGCGCGACAGCACGACGTGGCGCAGCACATGGGACTGGGCGCTTTTCGCCGGTGGCGCGGTGCCCGCGCTGCTGTTCGGGGTGGCCGTCGGCAACGTGCTGCTCGGTGTGCCCTTTCACCTGACCGAAAGCCTGATGCCCATGTATGACGGCCATTTCGCGATGAAGTTCCTTGGCCTCCTGCGGCCCTTCGCGCTGCTGGCGGGTGTCGTGTCCTTCGCCATGCTGCTGATGCACGGCGCGGCGTGGCTGTCGCTCAAGGCCGAGGGCGCGGTGGCCGACCGTGCGCGCCGCATTGGCACCACGGCGGGCATGGTGGCCGTCGCGGGGTATGCGCTGGCCGGGCTGTGGCTGGCGGTTGGCGTGGACGGCTTCGCGCTGGTCAATGAGCCGGTGGCGAACGGGCCCTCCAACCCGCTCTATTCGGAGGTGACGCATGGCGGAAGCTGGCTGTCGGCTTATGCAGAACGTCCGTGGATCGCGATCGCGCCGATCATGGGCTTTCTGGGCATGCTCTTGGCCATGCGCGGCTTGCGCGCGGGGCGCGAGGTCTCGACCCTGCTGTGGTCGAAGATGGGCATCCTCGGGGTCATTTCCTCAGTCGGGTTGACGATGTTTCCCTTCATCCTGCCCTCGACCGTCGATCCGGACAGTTCGCTGACGGTGTGGGACGCGTCCAGTTCGCACCAGACGCTGTTCATCATGCTGGTGGTCACGGTGATCTTCATGCCGCTGATCCTGATGTACACCGCTTGGGTCTACAAGGTTCTGTGGGGCAAGGTCACCGAGGCCGATGTCACCGAGAACGCCGATTCCGTCTACTGAAAAGGAGGAAGACACATGTGGTATTTCGCTTGGCTTCTGGGCCTGCCGCTCGCCGCGTTGTTTGCCGTTCTCAACGCCATCTGGCTTGAAATGCGCAGCGACGCCTGCCTGTCGGACGAGGGCGACTGCCCGGTCGGGGAACACGACCGGGAGTGACGGCGCGCGTCCAGCCGGCCGGTCCCGACGGGGGATCTGAAGACATGCCGGGCCTTCGGGTCCGGCATGTTTTTCGCATGCTGTATCACGGGCGCGCCCCCGGACCCTTGCAACCCCTTGGCCGGCGTCCCAACATGCGGTCGAGGACAGGAGGGCGCGCTTGACCACAAAGGCAGACGCTGAGTTTCCCCGCCTCCATCGCATGGGCGAGGCGGGGCTGCTGGTCGAATTCGGCGACCGGCTGTCGATGCAGGCCAATGCCGCCGTGCTGGCCTTTCGCGCCGCGCTCGACGCCGCGGCGTGGCCGGGGGTGGAGGAAAGCGCGACGTCGCTCAAATCCGTCTTCCTGCGCTTCGACCCGGCGCGCCTTGCGCATGAGCGGCTGGAGGCGGATCTGCGCGACCTTCTGGCCGCGCGTGACTGGTATCGCGCGGGCCTGCCCGAGGGGCGGTCGCTCTGGCGGGTGCCGACGCTGTTCGGCGGAGACGCAGGGCCGCAGCTTGAGGACGCGGCGCGGCGCGCCGGCATGTCCGCCGATGACGCTGTGCAGGCCGTTTGCGCGGCGCCACTTCGGGTGTTGACCATCGGTTTCGCGCCGGGGCTGCCCTATCTGGGGCAATTGCCCGAGGCGTTCGACATTCCGCGCCAGACCGACCTGAACCCGAACGTGCCGGGCGGCGGGCTGGCGCTGGCGATCCGGCAGCTTGTGCTGTTCCCGGTCGGCACGCAGACCGGCTGGCGCTGGATCGGGCGCGCAGCGCTCGATGTTTTCGGGCAGCGTGCCGAGAGGCCCTTCCCGCTGACCGCTGGCGACGAGATCCGGTTCGACCCTGTCGAAACCGCTGAGTTCGAGGCCGCGTGGCAAGACGTTGCCGCCGGGCACCTCGTGGCGACGCGCGAGGCCATCGGATGAGCGCGGCCCTGCGCATCGTCAGGGCCGGGCCGGGCCTTTCCCTGCAGGACGCGGGCCGGCCGGGATTCCTTGCCGAGGGCTTGTCGCGCGGCGGGGCGATGGACCCGCTTGCATTGGCAGAGGGCGCGGCGCTGCTCGGTCAACCGGTGCGGGGCGCGCTGGCGGTGGAAATGGCCGGGGCAGGGGGCACCTTCCGGGCCGAGGGGGCGGATTTGCTGGTGGCGCTGACCGGCGCGCCGATGATGGCCGAGATCGACGGCGCGCGGGTCGCGTGGTCGGCCAGCCACCTGTTGCCAGAGGGGGCAGAGCTGAAGATCGGCGGCGCAAGCATGGGCAGCTACGGCTACCTGTCGGTTGCCGGGCTGGACGCGGATGACGTGCTGGGCGCGCGCTCGGCCCATCTGGCCGCCGGGATCGGGGGGCTGTTGCAGACGGGCGAGAGGCTCGGTGCCGCACCGGCGCCGGGGCCGGGCGGCATGACGATTGCCGCCGAGGAGCGCTTTGGCGGCGGCGAGATCCGCGTGCTGCCCTCGGTGCAGACCGATGCCTTCGACGCCGCCACGCTGGCGCGGCTGGAGTCGACGGAATTCCGCAAGGATGCCCGGGCCAGCCGGATGGGGGCGCGTCTATCGCATGAGGGGGCGGGGTTCTCCTCGACCGCGCACCTGTCGATCCTGTCGGAGATCATCGTGCCCGGCGACGTGCAGGTGATCGGTGACGGCGCGCCCTACGTGCTGCTGAACGAATGCCAGTCGATGGGGGGCTATCCGCGAATCGCCACAGTGATCGAGGCCGACCTGCCGCGCGTGGCCCAAGCCGCGCCGGGCAGCCCGATCCGCCTGCGCTTCGTGACGCTGGACGCGGCGCTCGCCGCGCGCGAAGCGGCCGACAAAGATGTGAAATCCCTGCCGGGCCGCGTCGCCCCGCGTGTCCGTGCCCCCGGTGACATCCCCGACCTTCTGTCCTATCAACTGGTGGGCGGGGCGATTTCCGCCCATCACGACAACGAAGGGTAAGCGATGGCGATCCGGGTCGATCTCAATGCGGATATGGGCGAAAGCTTCGGGCCATGGCCTATGGGCCGCGACGCGGAGGTGCTGAAGGTCGTGACCTCGGCCAACGTGGCCTGCGGCTTTCACGCCGGCGATCCCTCGGTGATGGCCGAAACGATCCGGCTGGCACGCGATAACGGCGTGTCCATCGGCGCGCATCCCGGTTTTCCCGATCTTCAAGGCTTTGGCCGGCGCCGGATGCAGATGGCACGTGGCGATTTGGAGAACGCGGTCCGCTATCAGGTCGGCGCGATCCGCGGCATGGCGGCGGCCGACGGAGCATCGGTGCGCCATATCAAGCTGCACGGCGCGCTGGCCAACATGTGCGCCGAGGACGAGGCGCTGGCGCGCGCCTGCTACGCGGCGGCGCTGTCCGTCGACCCCGGATTGACCCTTTACGTCCTGTCGGGCACCGCGCAGGAAACGGCGGCGCAGGCGCTCGACGCGACCTATGCGGCCGAGATCTTCGCCGACCGCGCCTATAACGACGATGCGACGCTGGTCGACCGCAGCCAGCCGCGCGCGGTGATCCATGACGCCGCGCGCGCCGCGCGCCGCATGGTGGAAATTGTCCGGGCCGGCGCGATCATCGCCGAATCGGGCAAGGTGATCCCGGCGCGTGTCGATACGATCTGCCTGCACGGCGACAACGAGACCGCCCTGCAAATCGCCCGCGCGGTGCGTGACGGATTGGAAGCGGAGGGCGTCACGCTGGCGCCGGTGACGGCATGAGCCCCGGTCGCCTTCCCCCTGTCACGCCCCTGTTGCACGCGCTGGGTACCGTCCATTCGTGCCTGAGTCGCGGGAACCCCCTCCCCGCGGCTGGCGCAACTGCCCGGAGGTCAGCCCCGTGACCACGTTCTCCAACACCCCGTACGAGTCGCTTATCGTGGGCATGGAGGCTGCCTCCACCCGGGCCTGCACGGCCGAGGACCTGTACATCTTCGCAAATTCCAGCGGCAACCATAACCCGATGCACCTGCCGCGCGAGGATGGCGACAACGATGGCAAACCCGAGGCGGTGGCGCCGGGAATGTGGGTTGGCGCGCTGATCTCCTCTGTTCTGGGCAACGACCTGCCGGGGCCGGGGACCCTTTACCTCTCGCAAGACCTGCGTTTTCTGGACCGGGCCCATGCCGGTGAAACGCTTGTCGCGCGCGTGCGCGTCTCCGAGAAGCTGCCGGGCAATCGCGTCCGCTTCGACACATGGGTCGAACGCGAGGACGGCTTGCGCATCTGCGAAGGCGCCGCCGAGGTCATCGCGCCGGACAAGCCGATGAGTTTCGACGACATGGATGTGCCGGCGCTGACCGTGCAGCGCCACCAGCATTTCGACCGGCTGCTGGAACAGGCCGCGCCGCTGCCCGCCATGGCCACGGTCGTTGTCGCCCCCGAAAAGCCCGATGCGCTGAGCGGCGCGCTGCTGGCGCGGGACCACACATTGATTGACCCGATCCTTGTCGGCTGCGCGGAAAAGATCGCCGCGGCTGCGGAGGAACTGGGCGCCGACGTTTCGGGGCTGGAGATCATCGACATCCCCGATCACCGTGCCGCCGCGCTGCGCGCCGTGTCGCTGATCCACGAGGGCCGGGCGCAGGCGCTGATGAAGGGCCATCTGCACACCGATCAACTGCTGCACGCCATCCTGAAGAAAGAGGGTGGTTTGCGCACCAACCGGCGCCTGTCCCACGTCTTCGTGATGGATGTGCCGGGGCATGATCACCTGCTGTTCGTGACGGATGCGGCGATCAACATATCCCCCGATCTCGATTGCAAGGTTTCCATCTGCCAGAACGCCATCGACCTTGCCTTGTCGCTGGGCATCGAGCAGCCCAAGGTCGGCGTTCTGTCGGCGGTGGAAACCGTCACGCCCTCGATCCCCTCGACTCTGGATGCCGCCGTGTTGTCGAAGATGGCGGATCGCGGCCAGATCACCGGCGGGCTGGTCGACGGGCCGCTTGCGATGGACAATGCGCTTGATCTGCAGGCCGCGCGGACCAAGGGCATCACCGGGCTGGTCGCGGGGCATGCCGATATCCTGCTGGCCCCCAACCTGGAGGCGGGCAACATGATCGCCAAGGAGCTGACCTACCTGGCCCATGCCGAGGCGGCGGGCGTCGTTATGGGCGCGCAGGTGCCGGTGATCCTGACCAGCCGCTCGGACGACGACAAGGCGCGGCTGGCCTCCTGCGCGGTGGCGGCACTTTACGCCGCGAACCGGCCATGAGCGGCATGATCCTGACCCTCAACGCCGGGTCTTCCTCGATCAAGTTCGCGCTTTACCGCGACGCCCCGGACCTGCCGCGCGAGGCGTCGGGGATGGTCGAGGCGCTCGGCCCCGAGGCGCGGCTGATCCTGACGCCGGAGGGCGGCGAGACGGAAGAGCGCGCGCTTGGCCGCACCGATCACGACGGCGCGGTGCGCGCGATCCTCGACGCGCTCGCACCGTTGCTGGACGGGCGCGCCGTCGATGGCGTCGGCCACCGGATCGTGCATGGCGGACCGGAGATCGACGGGCCGCGCCGCCTGACGGGCGATCTGGCGGCGTACCTTGACACGCTCGCGCCGCTGGCCCCGCTGCACCAGCCGCACAACCTTGCCGCCGTTCATGCCGCGCGTGCGGCCTTTCCGGACGCGGTGCAAGTCGGCGCCTTCGACACCGCCTTTCATCGCGGCCATCCGAAGGTCAACGACATCTTTGCCCTGCCACGCCGCTATTACGATCAGGGCGTGCGCCGCTACGGCTTTCACGGACTGAGCTATGACCATATCGCCGGTCTGCTGGCGCGGGATCATCCGCGCATCGCCAAGGGCCGGGTGATCGTGGCGCATCTGGGAAACGGCGCCTCGCTTTGCGGCTTGGAAAACGGGCACTCGGTATCTTCCAGCATGGGGTTCTCCGCGCTGGAGGGGCTGTGCATGGGCACCCGCCCCGGGCAGGTCGATCCCGGCGTTCTGCTTTACCTGATGAAGGAGGAGGGCATGGGCTACGAGGACCTGACCCGCCTGCTCTACAAGGAAAGCGGGCTGCTGGGCCTTTCGGGCATCAGCCACGACATGCGCGCGCTCTTGGCTTCTGACGCGCCCGAGGCGGCGGAGGCGATCGCCTATTACTGTACGCGGCTGGCGCGTGAAATCGGCGCCATGGCGGCGGTGCTGGGCGGCATCGACGGGCTGGTCTTTACCGGCGGGGTCGGGGAGAACGCCGCCACGATCCGGGCCAAGGCGGTGGCGCGGCTGGGCTTTCTGGGGCTGACTCTGAACGCGGAGGCAAACGCGGCCAACGCGCGGTCGATCGGGTCCGGGCAGGTGCCAGTGCTGGTGCTGCCCACAGACGAGGAAGCGGTGATCGCGCGGGCCGTGTCTGGCGAGATACGGCAATCCACCGACGGCTGAGGCCCCCGGCCATGGCTGGACCTTGCGCCGGGCATCGGGCATAGACCCTGCACCCGAATTGGAGGGCAGGCCATGACCCGCAGCTACCTTGACTGGAACGCGACCGCCCCCCTGCGCCCGGAGGCGCGGGCGGCGATGTGCGCGGCGATGGACCTGGTCGGCAATCCCTCCTCGGTCCATGCCGAGGGGCGCGCGGCGACCGCGCTGATCGAGAAGGCGCGCGCCCAGGTGGCAGAGGCGTTCGGCGCGCAGGCCAGTGACGTTGTCTTCACCTCCGGTGCGACGGAGGCCGCGGCGCTGGCGCTGGCGGGCCGGGGGCTGCATGGCGCCGGCGTCGAACATGACGCGGTGCGCGCCTGGATCGACGAGGATCTGCCGGTGGACGGGCAAGGCCGGGTGACGGTTGACGATCCCGCGGCCTCGACGCTTCAGGTCGCCAATTCCGAAACCGGCGTGGTGCAGGAGCTGCCGCAAGGTCTTGCCGTGTGCGATTTCACCCAAGGCTTCGGGAAATTGCCGCTCGCCTTCGACTGGTCGGGCGTCGATATGGGACTTATCTCTGCCCACAAGCTGGGCGGCCCGAAGGGAATCGGCGCCCTCGTGCTGCGCCGCGGGCTTGATGTTGAGGCGCGCATCAAGGGCGGCGGGCAGGAGATGGGACGCCGATCAGGCACGCAGAACCTGATCGGCATTGCAGGATTTGGTGGTGCTGCTGCGGCGGCCACACAAGATCTTGCAAACGGGGTCTGGGACGAGGTCGCACAACTTAGAAATATTCTAGAAAACCATCTGGACCTTGGCGGAAATGTAACTACTTTAGTCGGGAAAGGCGCGACACGCCTGCCCAACACCACCTGCCTGGTTACGCCGGGCTGGAAAGGGGAGACGCAGGTGATGCAGATGGACCTTCGGGGGTTTGCCGTTTCGGCAGGTTCCGCCTGTTCCAGCGGCAAGGTCGCGTCCAGCACGGTCCTTCGGGCCATGGGATTTGACGAGCGCGCGGCATCCAGTGCGATCCGCATCTCGATCGGGCCCGCGACGACGAAGGACGAGGTCTTGCGCTTTTGCGAGGCCTGGAACACGGCCCGGGCGAAACATCTGGCGCGGGCCTGACAGGATGATCAGCCATGCCGCAGGGCATGGGCAAACGCACCCGCCCCGGCGGGCCAGAGACAAGGGAAGTGGACATGGCAGTCGCTGAATCCGAGATCCGCGAAGGGGTTGACCGCGAAACCGTGGAAACCGTCCAGGCCATGGGCGGAAAGTACAAGCACGGCTGGGAAACCGAGATCGAGATGGACTACGCGCCCAAGGGCGTGAACGAGAGCATCGTGCGGCTGATCTCGGAAAAGAACGGCGAGCCCGAGTGGATGACCGACTGGCGGCTGCAAGCGTTCAAGCGCTGGAAGCTGATGAAGGAACCAGAATGGGCGATGGTGCACTATCCCCCCATCGAGTACCAGGAGCAGTATTATTACGCGAGCCCCACGTCGATGGCCGAAAAGCCCAAGTCGCTGGACGAGGTCGACCCCAAGCTGCTGGCAACCTACGAAAAACTGGGCATCCCGCTGAAGGAACAGATGATCCTTGCGGGTGTCGAAGGCGCGGACGAGGCGCCGGCAGAGGGCCGCAAGGTGGCCGTGGACGCGGTGTTCGATTCCGTTTCCGTCGGCACCACCTTCCAGAAGGAACTGGCCGAGGCCGGGGTCATCTTCTGTTCCATGTCCGAAGCAATCCAGAACCACCCCGAACTGGTCAAGAAATACCTCGGCTCGGTCGTGCCGATCACCGACAACTTCTTTGCCACGCTCAACAGCGCGGTGTTCTCGGATGGATCCTTTGTCTACGTGCCGCCGGGCGTGCGCTGCCCGATGGAGCTGTCGACCTATTTCCGCATCAACGCCGAAAACACCGGCCAGTTCGAACGGACATTGATCATCGCCGACAAGGGCAGCTATGTCAGCTATCTTGAAGGCTGCACCGCGCCGCAGCGCGACACCCACCAGTTGCACGCGGCGGTGGTCGAACTGGTCGCGCTGGAAGACGCCGAGATCAAGTATTCCACCGTGCAGAACTGGTATCCCGGCGACGAAGAGGGCAATGGCGGCATCTACAACTTCGTGACCAAGCGCGCCGATTGCCGCGGTGATCGGTCCAAGGTGATGTGGACGCAGGTGGAAACGGGGTCCGCCGTGACGTGGAAATACCCCTCCTGCATCCTGCGCGGCGACGACAGCCAGGGCGAGTTCTATTCCATCGCCATCGCCAACAACATGCAGCAGGCCGATACCGGCACCAAGATGGTGCATCTGGGCAAGAACACCAAGTCGCGCATCGTGTCCAAGGGGATCAGCGCCGGCAAGGCGCAGAACACCTATCGCGGGCTGGTGTCGATGCATCCGCGCGCGCAGAACGGGCGCAACTACACCCAGTGCGACAGCCTTCTGATCGGCGATCAATGCGGGGCGCACACGGTGCCCTACATCGAGGTCAAGAACAACTCCGCCCGGGTCGAACACGAGGCGACCACCTCCAAGGTTGACGACGATCAGCTTTTCTACTGCCGTCAGCGCGGCATGGACGAGGAAGAGGCCGTCGCGCTTGTCGTCAACGGCTTCTGCAAGGAGGTGCTGCAAGCCCTGCCGATGGAGTTCGCCATGGAAGCGCAGCAGCTGGTGGCGATTTCGCTGGAAGGCTCGGTGGGCTGACGGCCCGCCGCGAACGGCACCGGGAAAGGATCTCAACGCCATGGGCAGCCATGCGGATAACCGTCGTGCGGTTCTGACGGGGGCGTTGCAGCCCGCGCGCGCCATGCGCATTTGCGACGTGGGGGCAAGCCCGCTGTCGACGCCGCCCTATCAGGGGCTGCTCGATGATGGTGTGGCGCATGTCTACGGGTTCGAACCCAACCCCGAGCAATACCAGAAACTGGTCGCCGAGAACCGCCCGAACGAGACCTATTTCTGCAAAGCGGTCGGGTTGCCCGGGCAGCGCACGCTTTACGTGCATCCGGCGCCGGGGTTTACCTCTCTCTATCCGATGGACGCTGCGGCGCTGCGTGCGATCGGCAAGGAGGGCTGGATCAACCCCAAGACGCAGGCCGTGCCGTTGACCACGGTCACGCTGGACACGCTGGCGGACCTGCCCGATCTCGACCTTCTGAAGATGGACCTTCAGGGCGGCGAACTGGAGGTTCTGCGCGGCGGTCTTTCGAAACTGAGCCGCGCGGTCGCCGTCGTCGCGGAGGTCCGGTTCCACCGGATGTACGAGGGCGAGCCGCTCTTCGGCGATCTCGATCTGGAACTGCGCGCGCAGGGCTTCAAGCTGCACAAGTTCCTGTTCACCAAATCGGTGATGCTGCCGCATGAACACGAGGATCAGGTGGTGCGCGCGCGGCTGACCAGCCAGCTTCTGGATGGCGACGCGGTCTATATCCGGGACGAGGATACCGCCGGGTTCAGCGATGACCAGTTGATGCATCTGGCGTTCGCGGCCGATACTGTTTTCGACAGCCCGGACCTGGCGCTGCATTGCGTCGATCACCTGATCGCCCGCGGCGCGGCGCCGGCGGATCTGCCGGGCGATTACATCGCCCATTTGCGCCATCACCAACGCCGAGACGCGCAGGAGGGGTGAGAATGCACAATGACACGATCCGCCCCGTCGCGGCCGCGGACGGCGATGACGGGCCGCCCCGGAGGCATCCCGAAAACCGCCATAATCGGGTGGCATCGTCGCCCGATGACCGCGCCGGAAAGCGATACGCCCGATCCCCGCTTTGCCGAACGCGTGGCGCGGATCGAGGCGCGGCGGGCCAAGGCCTGCCCCGCCCCCGTTCGCAAGCGGGGGGGCGGCAGGCGCTACGCGCTGTCGCTGCTGGGTGCCTTCGCGGTCGGCTGCCTCGTGGTGGTCGCGGCGCGCTACGCGCGGTTTCACCTCACCGGGGCCTTGCCGGGGGCGTCGCCGCTGGAGGGCGGCACGCTACTGGCCGATATGGGGCTGGCCTTCCTCGCAGGGGTCCTGCTACAGCAGGTCTTCCGTTTTCGCCGGCCCGAACATACCGGGGCCAAGACCTTCGGCATGGTGGTCGCGATCTTCACGATGCACATGGTCGTTCACGCCGCGCCCGGACTGTTCGAACCTGTCTTCTCGGCGGAATGGGTGGCGCAGGTCATCCACCTGACCGATCCAACGAAAATCGCGGTCTTCTGATCGTCCGCGCAACTGTCACGCCGCCTTGCCGCGCCATCGCGCCGGTCGGGCCGCTTTGCATGTGAAAGGGGTTTTCATGCTTGAGATCAAGAACCTGAACGTTTCTCTCGAAGAAGAGGACAAGGCCATCCTCAAAGGCGTCAACCTGACGGTCGAGGCCGGCAAGGTGCACGCCATCATGGGGCCGAACGGGTCGGGCAAGTCGACGCTGTCCTACGTGTTGTCCGGGCGCGGCGGCTATGTCGTGACCGAGGGCGAGGCGCTGCTGAACGGCGAGAACCTGCTGGACATGGACCCCGAGGAGCGCGCCGCCGCCGGCGTCTTCCTCGCGTTTCAATACCCGGTGGAGATCCCCGGCGTCGGCAACATGACCTTCCTGCGCACGGCGGTGAACGCGCAGCGCAAGGCCCGCGGCGAGGAAGAGATCAGCGCCACCGATTTCCTGAAGGAGATCCGCGCGCGGGCCAAGGACCTCAAGATCGACGCCGACATGCTGAAACGGCCGGTCAACGTGGGCTTCTCGGGCGGCGAGAAGAAGCGCAACGAGATCCTGCAGATGGCGATGCTGGAACCGAAGATGTGCATCCTCGACGAGACCGATTCCGGCCTCGACGTGGACGCGATGAAGCTGGTCGCAGAGGGGGTCAACGCGCTGCGCAGCCCCGATCGCGGCTTCCTTGTCATCACGCACTACCAGCGTCTCCTGAACCACATCAAACCCGATGTCGTCCACATCATGTCGGATGGCCGCATCATCAAGACGGGCGGCCCGGACCTGGCGCTGGAAGTCGAGGAAAACGGCTATGCCGACATCGTCGCGGAGGTCGCGTAATGGCAGCGCCCGCAGTCAAACAGGATGTCCTGTCGGCGCGCCTTGACGCGCTGAGCCTGCCCGATGGTGCCGCTTGGGCGCGCGAGGCGCGGGATGGCGCGCTGTCGCGCCTGACCGCCATGGGCCTGCCCGGCAAGCGCGACGAGTATTGGAAATACACCGACCCCACCACGCTGAACCAGCCGGAGGTGACGCGCGCGGCGCTCTTCAAGACCGACGAATCGATGCCGTTCTCCGATATCGACCGGCTGAAGATCGTTTTCGTCGATGGCGTTTTCGATGCCGAGGCATCGGACGACCTGTCGATGGAAGGGGTGGAGGTCGAGCGCCTGTCAGATGCTCTTGGGCGCGATATCCACTGGGCGCGGGACGTTTACGGTGTGCTGGAAGCCCGTGGGCAGACGCCGGTGGAACGCCCGCTTGCCGCGCTCAACACTGCCTATGCCACCGATGGCGTCGCGATCCGCGCCACCGGCAAGGCGACAAAGCCGATCAGCCTGATCTACCTGCACAGGTCGGAAACCTCCGACGCGATCCTGCACCACGTGGTGAAGGTGGAAGAGGGGGCCGAGGTAACCGTGCTGGAAAACGGCCCGGCGGCGGCGCGGTTTTCGAAGGTGATGGAGGTCGAGGTGGCCGATAGCGGCGCCTTTCACCATGTCCGCGCCCAAGGGCGCGACCATGAACGGCGCGCCGCAACGCACATGTTCGCGCGTCTGGGGCGGGAATCGGTCTACAAGTCCTTCTCTCTGACGGTGAACGGCGTCCTGACCCGCAACGAGCAGGTGGTCGAGTTCACCGGCGAAAGCGGCGTCGCCCATGTCGCGGGGGCCGCGCTTGGCGATGGCGACAAGAACGCCTTCCATCAGGACGATACCGTCTTTGTCACCCATGACGCCCCCGATTGCGAAAGTCGGCAGGTTTTCAAGAAGGTGCTGCGCAACGGCGCGGTCGGGGTTTTCCAGGGCAAGATCCTTGTCAAGCCGGACGCGCAGCGCACCGATGGCTACCAGCTGAGCCAGTCCTTGCTGCTCGACGATGATTCCATCTTCCAGGCCAAGCCGGAACTGGAGATTTACGCCGATGACGTGCAATGCTCGCACGGCTCCACCACCGGTGCGATCGACGAGGAGGCGCTGTTCTACCTTCGCTCGCGCGGGGTGCCGGAAGGGCCGGCGACCGACCTTCTGGTTCTGGCTTTCCTTGCCGAGGCGATCGAGGAAATCGAGGGCGATGCCCTGCGCGACGATATCCTGACCCGCCTGCAAGGCTGGCTGGATCGTCATTCGGGGTAAGCGATACGTGGCCGTCACCACCCAGATCCTGCAAAGCTACAGACGCCCGCGCGCCGTGATGCGCCGCCTTGTCGCCGCCAATCGCGGCGGCGCGCGGCCCGAGGCGCGCGGCTTCGTCTACCTGCTGATGGGACTTTTTATCATCTTCATCAGCCAATTGCCCGACCTGATGGGGGAGGGTATCGCACAAGTGGACCTGTCGGAGGGCATGACCGGCGAGGATGGCCCGCCGCCCACCGATGCGCGCATGGCGATCACGCTTTTCGCGTGGCTGTTTGTCTGGCCGCTGATCCTTTACGTTCTGGGCGGTCTGAGCCATCTTGTGGCGCGGGGGCTTGGCGGGAAAGGGCAGGGAGTCGATGCGCGCATGGCGCTTTTCTGGGCGGTTCTGGCGGTTTCACCGCTTTTCTTGTTGCGCGGCATGGCCAGCGTCAGCCAGTCGGTCGAGTTGGTGATGGTCATGAATTACGCGATCGCGCTGGCCTTCTTCTGGATCTGGCTGGCCGCCCTGTGGGAGGCCGAACACCCGGTGCCCCATGATCACGCGCCGGAGGAAAACGCATGATGTTCCTGCTCGACCCCGTGGCGCTGCTGCGTCTGGCGCGGCAAAGCGTCTCGGATCCGCGCGGTGGCGCGCGCGCGATGATGGCGCTGGACCTGCCGCGGCCGGTTCTGTTGCAGTTCTACGTGCTGTTGCAGGTCCTCTCGGCGATCGTGAAGGTGATCTATTTCGCCATCGCGCCTGACCCCGAGGGGGTCGAGATCCCGCCCGGCGCGTCGATCAGTTTCACCCTGTTCGAGGCGATGGTCGGCCTTATTGCGGCCTTTGCCGCCTATCGCATCGGGCGGGCCTTCGGCGGACGCGGCACGTTCGATCAGGCGCTGACGCTGGTCATCTGGGCGCAGTTCATCCTGTTCTTGGTCAATATCGTGCAGCTGGGTGTGCTGTTGATTCTGCCACCGATGGTGGACCTGATCAATATCGCGGCCATCGCGCTGTTCTTCTGGCTGATGGTGCATTTCGTGTCCGAGCTTCACGATTTCAAATCGCCGGGGCTGGTCTTTGTCGGCATCCTGCTGTCGCTTTTCTCGCTGGCCATCCTACTTTCCATCGTGTTCTCGGCAATGGGGCTGAGACTGGTCTAGGGACACGCCAAATGTATGATGTGGAAAAAATCCGCGCCGACTTTCCGATCCTGTCGCGCGAGGTGAACGGCAAGCCCCTGGTTTACCTAGACAACGGCGCCTCGGCGCAGAAGCCGCAAGCGGTGATCGACGCCGTGACGCGTGGCTACGCTGAGGAGTATTCGAACGTTCACCGGGGCTTGCACACGCTGTCGAACCTTGCGACCGACAAGTACGAGGCCGTGCGCGGCACCATTGCCCGGTTTCTGGGCGTCGAGGACGAGCAAGAGATCGTCTTTACCAGCGGCACCACCGAGGGCATCAACCTAGTCGCCTACGGATGGGCCATGCCGCGTATGGCGGCGGGTGACGAGATCGTCCTGTCCATCGCCGAGCATCACGCCAATATCGTGCCGTGGCACTTCCTGCGCGAGCGTCTGGGCGTGGTTCTGAAATGGGTCGACGTGGACTCCAACGGCGATCTCGACCCGGAGGCGGTGCTGGCCGCCATCACGCCGAAAACGAAGCTTGTCGGCGTCACCCACATGTCGAACGTGCTGGGCACGGTGGTTGATGTGAAGGCCATCGCGGCCGGCGCGCATGAAAAGGGCGTGCCGGTGCTGGTGGATGGCAGCCAGTCGGCGGTGCACATGCCGGTGAATCTTGAAGAGATCGGCGCCGATTTCTACGCGATCACCGGCCACAAGCTCTATGGCCCAAGCGGGTCGGGCGCGATCCATATCCGCAAGGCCCGGATGGCGGAAATGCGCCCCTTCATGGGCGGCGGCGACATGATTCGCGACGTCACCCGCGATGTCGTCACCTACAACGATCCGCCGATGAAGTTCGAGGCGGGAACGCCCGGCATCGTGCAGCAGATCGGCCTTGGCGCGGCGCTGGACTACATGATGTCGGTGGGGATGGAGAGCATCGCGGTGCACGAACGGGACTTGCGCGACTACGCGCGCGCGCGGCTCGCCGGGCTCAACTGGCTGAATGTGCAGGGGCAATCGGCCAGCAAGGGCGCGATCTTTTCCTTCACGCTCGACGGGGCGGCGCATGCACATGACATTTCCACCGTGCTAGACAAGAAGGGCGTCGCGGTGCGCGCGGGGCATCATTGCGCGCAACCCCTGATGCACCACATGGGCGTCACCGCGACCTGCCGGGCGAGTTTCGGCATGTACAACACCAAGGCCGAGGTGGATGCGCTGGTCGACGCGCTGGAACTTTGCCACGACCTTTTCGCCTGACCTTTCGGCCCGGGTTCCGGTCTGAATGCGACATCTTCGTGTCGCATGTGGTCCTTTGTGCCGTCCCCTGATATAGCCGTTGCACTGGCAACAAATTCAGGAGGATCGCATGGGCGCGCTGACCACGGCCGACCAAGTCTCGGAAATTGCATTCGGCTTCATGGGCTCCAAGGCCCTGTTCGCGGCGCTGGAACACGGGGTGTTCAGCGCCCTCGCCGATGGCCCGTTGGAGGCCGGGGATCTGGCCGCACGGAGCGATCTGGACACCGAACGCGCGCGCACGCTGCTGACCGCCCTCACGGGGCTTGGCCTTGTCGTGCCGCAGGGCCCCGGGGCTTATGCCAACTCCCCGGCGGCGGAGGCGTTTCTGGTCAAGGGGGCGAAATACGATTTCGGCGATTACCTGCGCCTGCAGGTCGGCCGCCAGATGTATGGCCTTCTGGACCAGATCGACGCGGCACTGACCGGCGATCTGCCGGAGGCGGCGACGGCCTCCTACGCCGAATGGTTCTCCGACCCGGAAGAGGCGCGGCTTTATTCCGAAAGCCAGCATTCCGGATCGCTTGGCCCGGCGCGGCAACTGGCCAAGCGGCTGGACCTATCGGAGGCGCACCATATGCTGGACGTGGGCGGCGGCACCGGCGCCTTCGCGATCACGCTGTGCAAGGCCAACCCGCATCTGACCGCGACCATCGTCGATTTTCCCAATGTCGCCGCACTGGGGCGGGCCTATGTCGACAAGGCCGGGCTGTCCGACCGGATCCGCTATGTCGAGGGCAACGCGCTGGAAACCGATTGGCCGGGCGGTCAGGATATCGTGCTGATGTCTTATCTCCTGTCGGGTGTTCCGGGCGAAACCCATGCCGGGCTGATCCGCGGGGCGATGGACAAGCTGGCCCCCGGCGGGATGCTGTTGATCCATGATTTCGTCGTGCGCGCGGACCGCACCGGGCCGAAACTGGCCGCGCTTTGGCAATTGCAGCATACCGCCTTCACGCCGCGCGCCCGTTCGCTGGATGAGACCGGGCTGGCCGAGGCGTTGCGCGAGGCGGGCTTCACGGATGTGTCCGTGGGCGAGATGATCCCCGAGATGACGATGCTGGCCAAGGCGCGAAAGCCGGTCTGAGCGGGTCAGTCCGGGCGCCCGATCAGCCGGTCGATGGGGGCGTAGTCGTCGGTCAGGATCTGGCCGCGCGCCTGTGCGATGCTGCTGACGAAACGCCCGTCGAGCGCGCCGAATGTCATGCGAAACGGCATCGGCGCGCTGAATTCATCGAAATCCGAAGGCGCATTGCCCGCCGCGATGACGAAGACCATGCGGCTGCCCGGCTCCGGCTGGATGGCTTGCGTCCAGACCTCGACGCTCGGGAACACCTCGCGCATGGTGCGCAGGATGGAGCCGAGCGCGCGCAACCGATCCTCGTAGTCGATGACGTTCATCAGGAAAGTGCCGTCCTCGGTCAGGCGTGACCGGGCGAGGTCGAAGAATTCCCGCGTCACGAGGTGGACGGGCACCACGACATCGGTAAAGGCGTCGCCGATGATCATGTCATAGCGTCGATCTGGCCGGGTCAGCAGGGCGCGGCGGGCATCTTCGTGCAGGATGGTCACGGTCTCTGGGTCGAACCAGAAATCGCGGGCTGCGAGGGCGGACACCGCGGGGTCGATCTCGGCCACCACCATCTGCCCGGTGCCCCGCTCGGCGAAGGCGCGCGGGATGGAGTAGCTGCCGCCACCGATGAAGAAACTGGTGAAATCGGGGCGCGGCGCGCGGCGTCGGGCCAGTTCGTCCAGCATCGCGGCATGTTCGGTGAACATCACCGTCGGGGCGTCGCGCGCGCTCATCCCGTGGCCGAGATGGTCGATCACCATCAGATGCACCGGGCTGTCGGGATCGGCGGACATGTCGACGGTGCGAATGCAGAAATAGCGGCTTTCCACCGTGCAGGGGGTGGGGGCGGCAAGCGCGAGACCCGACAGCGCAAGCGCGATCGCCCCCGCGATGGCTGCGGCGACAAGCGCAGCGCTGCGCGCCAGCCAAAGAAGCAGCAGGCCAGAGGCGACATAGGTCGCCGTCACCACCGCCAGCGTCGCCGTCGTGCCCAGCCACGAGATGAAGAGAAACCCGGCCAGAAGCGTGCCCGCGATGGCCCCGATCGCGCCGGCTGCGAACATCGCGCCAAGGGCGCGGCCCTGCTGGTCCGGCGCGGCGCGGGTGACCGACACATGCGCCAGAACCGGGGCCGGCACCCCGGCGAAGAAGGAGGGCAGGAAGAACACCGCCATGGTGATCGCCGCGATGCCCCAGACCGGATGGTCCACCGTCGCCAGAAGCGGCGACGCGACAAGGCGCAGAAGGCTTGCCGCGACCGCGGTGGTCAGCGCCGCGGCCAGAAGCGCACCGCCGGTTCGGGCAAGGGCCTTGTCCAGGCGCCGCCCGGCCAGCCGTCCGCCCCACCAGTGCCCGGCGGAAAACCCCGCCAGCACCACCGCGATGATCGACGTCCAGGTGTAGAGTGACATGCCCACATGCGGCGCCAGCATGCGCCCGGCTACGATCTCCACCACCAACGAGGCGGCGGAAACGGCGGTTTGAACCGTCAAAAGCAGCCAGAGCGGGGTGGCGCGGGGCATCGGCGGTCTCCTTGCAAGCGTTTCGGAATTGTCACCAGCCGGCCGCGCGAGGCAAGGGCCGGGGCGTCGCGATTTGCAATTGCGGTGCGCGGCATGATGGCGTAAGACCGGGCGCAGGCAAAAGGCACCCATAGCTCAGCTGGATAGAGCGCTGCCCTCCGAAGGCAGAGGTCAAAGGTTCGAATCCTTTTGGGTGCGCCACTACCCCCGGAAATTCGTCACAAGGTGTGGTGCCGAAGCGTCGGTGCCCCGATGGGGCGCGGTTTCCGCCCATCCTTATCTTGGCCTTCGGCCTCGGTGTCACGGCTGGGCTGGCGAGGTCAGCCGCGCGGGCGGGCACCGTCGCGGGTGGTGATCGCCTCGATGATACCGGGGCGCAGGGGCGCGGCGGCGCGTCCGTCCGGCGTGGTTGTGACGAGGATGCAAGTGGCCGTTGCCGCGACCGCGCCGTCGCGGAAGATGGCGTTCTCCATCCGCCACGAACTGCGCCCATACTCGACGCTGCGCGCGGTGACCACGTACCTCTCGGCAAGGTGCAGCGGCTCACGAAAATCGATCTCGAGGTTGCGCATCACGATCGTCGGGCGATCCTCGGACACGTAGTCGGTGATCCCGTAGTCCATGAAATAGGCGATCCGGACGTTTTCCAGCCAGCTGACATAGGCGGCGTTGTTGGCGTGGTTGAGCACGTCAAGCTCGTTGAAGCGCACGGCGTCGGCGATGCCGAAGGGCCAGTCTCCGGGCACCTTGGCGATGGCAAGCGCCCCGGGCGATAGCGTGTCGAAACGGGGCAGGGGCACGGGCATCTCCTTGTCGGTCAGCGCGCCGCCGCGGCACGGGCTTGCAGCTCATCATGGCGGTTGGCGGCGAGGAAGCGGCTCACCGGCCCGTAATGCAACGCGCTGGCGTGGCAGGCAAGGTAATCGTCGCCCACGATCCGGCACTCGTCCAGCGGGATGCAGGCAAGGTCGGGGCTGACCGGCGCCTCGCGGTCGAGCACCGGGCCAAGGCCGAAGCCGCGCCGCACCGCCTCCGTGACCGCCTCGCGGGTGGCGACCTCGAAGGCGATGCGCGGGGCCAGCCCGGCGGCCTCGAACGCTTCGATCAGCAGCGCGCGGGTGTAGCTGCCGGGTTCGCGCAGCACGATCGGTTCGGTGGCAAGTTCGGCCAGCGTGATCGCGCGGTGCCCGGCAAGCGCATGGCCCACGGGCACCAGAACGGTCATGTACTGGCGCTGGTAAAGCTGGCAGTGATACGGCGCGCGCGGCGCCGGCAGGCCGATCATGATGATGTCGAGGTCGTAGGAATCGAGCGCCGCGAACAGGTCCGTCGAATTGGCGGCGCGGAGTTCCAGCCGGGTGCGCGGGTCGGCCTTGCGAAACACCTCCGCCGCGTCGAGCGCGATCTGCGGTGCCGAGAATCCGAAGCGCAGGGGGGCTGCGCGCGAGCGGGCGATATCGCGCACCGCGTTCAGCGTCATCGAGAGTTCCCCAAGCCCCCGGCGCAGCACCGGCACGAGCGCCGCCCCCTGGTCGCTGAGCGTCAGCCGCCGCCCACTGCGCCGGAAAAGCGACACGCCCAGATCGCTTTCAAGCCGCTTGATCTGGCTACTGACCGCCGGCTGGCTGATGCCAATCTCCCGCGCCGCCTCGCCGACGCCGCCGCAATCGACCACCCGCAACAGCAGGCGCAGCCGGCGCAGCAATGCGTCGTCGTCGGGCAGCTTGTCGGGCGGGGTCGCGGATGGCATGTGCCTTCCTATAAGCCCAAATTATGAAATCTGCGTAACGATAATGTCAGACATAAAGGTTTTGCAGGTCGCGGTTACCCGAAGGGTGGCGCATCTCGAATCGGCGCCGGATCAAGAGAAGCGAGCCGGACACATGAAATACCTTCTTTCCGTCAGCCTGATCGCGCTTGGCAGCGCGGCCTCGGCCAACTGCCCCGAGGCGACCATGGCAGACATGATGGGCCTTGAGCCCGGGGCCTACCCCCAGCAATATGACCTGAGCGATTTCGAAGCCGCCGCAGGCTGCGAAATGGCCTTCCAGCAGAACCCCGAGATCGCGGCGCTGAACGCCCGCATCCAGGGCAACCCCGACAGCCTGCCCGGCGTCGCCGAGCGTCTGCCGGCCGAGCCGCTGGTGGTTCTGCCCTACGAGATGATCGGCGAGTATGGCGGCACGCTCGACGGCATGTCGAACGCGACCGAGGCAGGCACGTCGGACCTTCTTTCGGTGCGCCATGTCAACCTCGTGCGCTTTGCCGATGACCTTGTCACCATCGTTCCCAACGTCGCCCGCGACTACGAATGGAACGCGGATTTCACCGAACTGACCTTCCACCTGCGCGAAGGTCACCGCTGGTCGGACGGCGAACCCTTCACCGCCCATGACGTTGCCTTCTGGTACAACAACATGGTGATGGACCCGGGCGTCGTGGAAAGCCCGCGCAACCTGTGGCTGGCCGATGGCGAATTCTTCGACGTCGAGGCCGTGGATGATACCACCGTCGTCTTCCGCCTGCCCAGCCCGCTGCCCGGCCTTCTGGCCAGCTTTGCCGCGGACTACGCGCAGCCCTTCCAGCCGCGCCACTTCCTTGGCCAGTTCCACCCCGAGATCGACGAGAACGCCGATGCCAACGCGCAGGCGCTCGGCTTCGAAGATGGCTATGCCGCGATCGCGCATTACTACGGCGGGTCCGACTGGAAGGACGTTCCGTCGCCGCTTCTGCGCGACCCGTCCACCGTCGCGGACCTGCCCGCCGCGGTGCTGCCGACGTTGGAAGCCTTCATCACCGTGGAAGACACCACCGAGGGCCGGCACTACGTCGCCAACCCCTATTTCCACATGGTCGATACCGCCGGCAACCAGCTGCCCTACATCTCGGAGATGGACGAGCGCTACGTGTCTGACAACGAGGTGCGCGTGCTGCGCATGGTCAATGGCGAGATCGACTACAAGTCGCAATCGGTGACCCTGCCCGATGCGCCGACGCTGCTGGACGGGGCCGAGGCCGGTGGCTACGCCGTCGACCTGCGCCCGCAGATCGGCATGCCGGTCTTTGGCTTCAACGTCACTGCCGAGGACGAGGAACGCCGGGCGGTCTTCACCAACCGCGATTTCCGTGTCGCCATGAGCCACGCGATCGACCGCGACGAGATCAACTCGGTCGCCTTCTTCGATCTGGGGGAACCGCGCGCCTACATGCATTTCGACCCGGTGCCGCCCTTCGCCACCGACGATCAGGTCACCTACGCCACCGCCTTCGATCCCGACATGGCGGCCGAGATGCTCGACGGTGTCGGCCTTGTCGACGGCGATGGCGACGGCGTGCGCGAGTTGAACGGTGAGCCGTTCTCTCTCAACCTGACCTTCTCGACGCAAGGCTTGCCCACCGTGGTGGCCGAACTGGTTGCCCAGCACTGGACCGATGTCGGCATCCCGACCTCGATCCGCGAAGTGACCTCTGACGAGTACCGCGCGGCACAGGCCGCGGGCGAGCTTGACGTGATCTCCTGGACCAAGGGCCAGCCGATCCCGATCGTCCTTGGCTCGGGCGAGCAGCTGATCCCGCCCTTCGGCGGCTTCTTCGACGCCCGCGTCGGCATGCAGTGGAGCCGTTACCTCGAGACCGATGGCGCCGAGGGGATCGAGCCGCCGGAATGGACCGCGGAACTGGCCGAGACGGTCGCCCAGTGGCAGCAGCAGGCGCCGGGCACCGAGGCCTCGAACGAACTGGGGCAGGACATCATCCAGCAGATTCAGGATGGGTTCATGTTCATCGGCACCGTGCAGGCGCCGAACCCGGTCTACCATGCCAACGCGCTGCAGAACTTCCGGGCCCCGCAAACCTGGAGCTACGAGTATTACCGCATGTACCCGTATCACCCGCAGCAGTGGTGGCTGGCCGAGTGATCGCCTGACCATGCTTTCGGGCGGCCCCGTCGCGGGGCCGCCCATCCCCGACGGAGCCTTTCGCCCATGGCCGCCTTCGCCCGTTTCATCGCCTACCGCTTTGCCGCCGCCATGGCGACGATGCTTCTGGTCAGCCTGATCGTCTTCACGCTGATGGAACTGGTTCCCGGCAACTGCGCCGAGCGCTACATCGCCTATAAGGCGACGCAAGGTTTTGTCGTCACCGATGCCGATATCCGCGCCGAAGAGGTCCGCATGGGCCTCGACCGGCCCTACCTGGTGCGCTGGGTGGACTGGATTTCCGGCGTGTTCTTCCGCTTCGAGCTTGGTGAAAGCTGCCTGTGGCGCGTCGATGTCAGCCAACTTATCGGTGACAAGCTACTGATTTCATTAGCTTTGGCGGGTGGGGCCCTGATCTTGACCTATCTTGTTTCGGTGCCGGTGGGCGTGGCCTCGGCGGCGCTTCGGGGCGGCTGGTTCGACGGATCCCTGCGCATCCTGTCCTATCTCGGCCTCGCGTTGCCCAATTTCCTTCTGGCGCTCGCCATCATGCTGCTGTCCACGATCTGGTTCGGCGACACGATGACCGGCCTCTTTTCCGAGGAATTCCGCAACGCGCCCTGGTCGTGGGCGCGGTTCGTCGATTTCCTCTCGAATGCGTGGCTGGCGATTGCCATCCTTGGCTGGTCGGCGATGGCGATCCAGATCCAGACCGTGCGCGCGCTGATGTCGGACGAGCAGGACAAGCTCTACGTCACCGCCGCGCGGGCGCGCGGGCTGTCGGGCTGGCGGCTTCTGATGCGCTACCCGGCGCGGCATGCGCTGGGGCCGGTGGTCAATTCCGTCGGCTTCGACCTCAACCGCATCTTCAACGACCTGCCGATCGTGGCGGCGGTGCTGATCCTGACCGAGGCGGGCTCGCTTCTGCTGGAGGCGCTGGCACGGTCCAATGATCAGCAACTGGCCGGTGCGATCATCCTGACCATGACCATGACCATCGTGATCCTGAATTTCCTGACCGACATCCTGCTGGCGGTGATCGACCCGCGCGTTCGCAAGGGGTTCTTCGCATGATCGCGCTTGCCCGCCGCCTTGGCCGCCGCCGCGCCGCCGACGCCACGAAGGAGGCCTATTTCACCGCTTCGCAGGGGCAGTTGATCTGGCAGCGCTTCCGCGCGAACCGGACCGCGCGCGCGGCGTTCTACGTGCTGTTCTTCTTCATCTTCTGCGGCGTCTTCGCGCCGTTCCTGTCGCCCTACAACCCGACCTCGGCGGGGCGCAATGCCGACTACACCAACGGCGCGCCGCAGATCCCGCAATTCTGCGACGATTCGGGATGTTCATGGCGTCCCTTCGTGCATGGCACCGAACGCTACCGCGGCGCCGATACCAATTTTCGCTGGGTGACCCGCCAGACGGAGGAGCGCAGCTACCTGACATTCCTTCCACGCGGGTCGGAATACCGCCTGCTGGGGGTGATCCCGATGGACCGCCACCTGTTCGGCGTGGAGGAAGGCTTCATCCACGTTTTCGGTACCGACGCGCAGGGCAAGGACATCTTCAGCCGCACCCTGCACGCCATCGGGGTCAGCCTTGCCGTGGGCTCGGCCGGGGTGTTGATCTCCTTCGTTCTGGCGCTGATCATCGGCGGCGTCGCGGGCTATTTCGGTGGCTGGGTCGATACCGTGCTTCAAGCGCTGATGGATACCGTGAAGACGGTGCCGACCATCCCCCTGTTCATGGCGGTGGCCGCCTTCATCCCTGACACTTGGAGCGCCGAACAGCGGTTCTTCTTCATCTCGCTGGTGTTGGGCCTTTTGGGCTGGGGCACGCTGGCGCGGCGCATCCGCACCCATGTGCTGGCCGAGCGCAGCGCCGATTACGTGCTGGCGGCAAGGATGTCGGGGGCAAGCGCCGGCCACGTCATCCGCCGCCACCTGCTGCCCAGTTTCACCAGCTACATCATCGTCGATCTGGTGATCTCGTTTCCCTACATGGTGCTGGCCGAAACCGCGCTCAGCTTCATCGGCCTCGGCCTCAACGACCCGGTCAATTCGCTTGGCGTGATGTTGCAGAACGTTACCCGCGTCGAGGTTATGCTGAACTACCACTGGTATTTCATCCCGGTGCCGATCTTCGTGGCCATCGTACTGGCCTTCGTCCTCGTCGGGGACGGGCTGCGCGACGCCGCCGATCCCTATTCGGAGAAACGCTGATGTCCGGCCTCTTGAGCGTGCGCAACCTGTCGCTGACCTTCGCCACCGACGAGGGGCCGGTGACGGCGATCGACGATGTCAGCGTCGAGCTTGCGCCTGGCGAGGTTCTGGGGCTGGTGGGCGAAAGCGGGTCGGGAAAATCCGTGCTGGCCAAGTCATTGATGCGGCTCAATGCCGGCAATGCCCGCTATGGCGCAGAAAGCCGCATGATCCTGCAGGCCGACGGGCAGGAGATCGACATCCTTGCCCTGAAGGGGGCCAAGCAGCTTCGGCAGGTGCGCGGCGACAAGATCTCGATGATCTTCCAGGAACCGATGGCCAGCTTTGCCCCGGCGATCACCATCGGCAAGCAGATGGTCGAACAACTGATGCTGCATCGCGGCCTGACAGGGGCCGAGGCGAAGATGCTGTCGGTCGAGATGCTCGACCGGGTGGGCATTTCCGAGGCCGCCAAGCGCTTTGACCAATACGCGTTCGAACTGTCGGGCGGCATGCGGCAGCGGGCGATGATCGCCATGGCGCTGTCCACGAAGCCGAAACTGCTGATCGCCGATGAGCCGACCACCGCGCTCGACGTCACCATCCAGGCGCAGGTGATCGACCTGATGAAGGAGATCGTGGGTGAGTTCGGCATGGGCATCATCTTCATCACCCATGATCTGGGCGTGATCGCGCAGACCGCCGACCGGGTCGCGGTGATGTATCTGGGCCGCATCGTCGAGGAGGGGCCGGTGCGCGACGTCATCCGCCGCCCGGCCCATCCCTATACCCAAGGGCTGATCAACGCGCTGCCCAAGCTGGGCGACCTCGATGCACCGCTGACACCGGTTCCGGGCGATATCCCCTCGCCGCTGGAACGTCCCGCGGGCTGCGTCTTTCACAGCCGCTGCCCGCTGGCCGAGCCCCGCTGCCGTGTGGAGGTGCCACTGACACGCGCGATGCGCCCCGGACATCGCGCCGCCTGCCACCTGAACGAAGGGGTGAAAGCATGAGCGACGCCGCGATCCGCATCCGCGATCTGGAAGTGCATTACCCGCTGGGGCGACGGTTCCTCGGCAAGGCGGAGGTGCTGAAGGCGGTGGCGGGTATCACGCTTGACATCCCGCACGGGTCGTTCTTCGGGCTGGTGGGTGAAAGCGGGTCCGGCAAGACGACGCTGGGGCGGGCCACGCTGGCCGCGGCCCCGATCTCCACTGGATCGGTCTCGGTCACGGACGGGCAGGGCGACGTGTTTGACCTCGCGCATCTCGACCGCGACGCCGCGCGCCGCTTTCGCCGCCGGGCGCAGCTGATCTTTCAGGATCCCTACGCCGCGCTCAGCCCGCGCATGACGGTGCGCGACATCATCGCCGAGCCTCTGGAGGTGATGAAGCTCTGCAAGAACCGCGACGAGGTCAACGAACGGGTGCGCGCCATCGCCGCCAAGTGCCGGCTGAACGTCGAACACCTGCGCCGCTTTCCGCACGCCTTTTCCGGCGGCCAGCGACAGCGCATTTCCATCGCGCGGGCGCTGGTGACCAATCCCGACTATATCGTCGCCGATGAAAGCGTCGCCGCGCTCGATGTCTCTATCCAGGCCGATATCCTGAACCTTCTCAAGCAGTTGCAGCGCGATCTCGGGCTGACGTTCCTGTTCATCAGCCATGACCTGTCGGTGGTGGCCCATAGCTGCGACCATGTCGCGGTGATGTATCTTGGCCGGATCGTGGAAACCGCCCCGCCGCGCAAGCTGTTCGCCGCGCCGCGCCACCCCTATACGCGGGCGCTGATTTCCGCGATCCCGTCGCTCGACCCAGATGACCGCGGTCGGGCCGAGCGGCTGGAGGGCGAGATCCCCAGCCCCACCAATCCGCCCTCGGGCTGCGCCTTCCGCACCCGCTGCCCGATGGCGCGCCCGCTTTGCGCCGAGGAGACGCCGCGGCTGCGCCAGATGGCCGACGGGCACCGCGCGGCCTGTCACTACGCCGAGGAACTCGCCGCGCCGGGCGCGCGCGCGCCGCAGGTGCAGGGGGTGCCGGGATGAATATCAGGAAAGCGCGGCCCGCGGAGGCGCCGCAGCTCACCGCACTTTTGCGCGCCGCGTTCCACGACTACCTGATCGGCATTGGCCGCACGCCGCCGGGCGACTATGCGTGGCTAGCCGGGGCGCTTTCGGGCGGCCGGGTGCATGTCGCCGAGGATGGGCAGGGGCGCCTGCTCGGCCTTCTTTCCGTCACACTCGACGCGGACGGGGCGCTTCTGGTCGTGGATCACCTCGCTGTCGATCCGGCGGCGCAGGGGCAGGGGGTGGGGCGCGCCCTGCTGGCCCATGCCGAGGCGATGGCGCGGGCGTCGGGCTGCCGCGAGATGCGCTTGCACACGGTTGCGCAATACGACCACCTGGTGCAGTTCTACGCCCGTGCGGGTTTTGCGATCGTGCATCGCGGGCCGCGCCCCAAGGGCGATGACGGGTTTGACCGTGCCTTCCTGTGCAAGACGATCGAGACGGGGGAACCGGCGGCATGATCTACGATATGGCTGTTGTCGGGGCCGGCATTGTCGGCCTTGCGCACGCGCTTGCGGCGGCGCAGCGGGGCAAGCGGGTGGTGGTGATCGACCGCGATACGCAGGCCAACGGCGCCTCGATCCGCAATTTCGGCTTCGTCACCGTGACCGGGCAACAGGCCGGCAGCTGCTGGGCGCGCGCCATGCGCAGCCGCGAGGTCTGGGCCGAGATCGCGCCGAAGGCCGGGATCGAGGTTCTGCAACGCGGCCTGACGGTGCTGGCTGAACGCGACGAGGCGGTGGCGGTGCTGGAAGCATTCCTTGCCACCGGTATGGGGCAGGGCTGCCGAATGCTGACCCGTGCCGAGGCCGCCGCGCGCCTGCCGATCACCGGGGCGGTGCAGGGTGCGCTTCACAGCCCGCACGAATTGCGCGTCGAAAGCCGCGACGCCATTCCGCGGCTGGCCGCCTGGTTGCAGGCGGCGCATGGCGTCACCTTCCTCTACGGGCGCCGCGTGACCGCCGTCACCCTGCCGCGGCTCGACACGTCCGCCGGCCCGGTGGAGGCCGAGACTGCCGTTATCTGCCCCGGCGATGATTTCACCGGCCTGCATGCCGACCGGATCGCCGCGCAGGGCTTCACCCGCTGCCTTCTGCACATGCTTCGGGTGATGCCCGCGCGGCCCACCTCCTTGCCGACCCCGGTGATGTCCGACCTCGGCCTTGCGCGCTACCTTGGCTATGCGGAGCTGCCCGAGGCGGCGGCGCTCAAGACCCGGCTCGATGCCGAGAAGGCCGAGGCGCGCGCCGAGGGGGTGCATCTGATCGCGGTGCAATCGGCCGATGGCAGCCTTGTCGTGGGCGACAGCCACCGCTACGACCTGACGCCGCCGCCCTTTGCCGATGCCCGCGTCGATGACCTCGTCCTTGGTGAACTGGATGCCGTCCTGTCGCTGCCGGGCGCCCGCGTCACCGAGCGCTGGACCGGCACCTATGCCTCCGCACCCGACCGGCTGGCCTGGACAGATCATGTCTCGGACGCGGAAAAGCTGGTGATCGTCACATCCGGCACCGGCGCCTCGACCGCCTTTGCCATCGCCGAGGAAACCCTCGACAGTCTCTATGGAAGGAAAGCCGCATGAGCCGCCTCAAGGCCGTGATCTTCGACTGGGCCGGGACCATGATCGATTTCGGCTCCTTCGCGCCGATGGGCGTCTTCGTCGAGGCGTTCCGCCGCTTCGGCGTGGAGGCCACCATCGACGAGGCCCGCGCGCCGATGGGCCTTCCGAAATGGGACCATATCCACGCCATGCTGAGCGCGCCGCGCCTCGCTGCCGCGTGGCAGGACGTGCATGGCGCCGCGCCGAGCCCCGCCGACGTCGACAAGGTCTACGAGGTATTCGTGCCCATGAACGAGGAGGTCGTCGCCGATTACGCCGACCTCGTGCCCGGCGCGCGCGAAACGCTGGACTGGCTGGCGGCGCGGGGGATCAAGGTAGGCTCTACCACCGGCTATACCCGCTCGATCATGCAGCGGGTGGCGCCGGCCGCCGCCGCGCAGGGGTACCGCCCGCTCAACATCGTCTGCGCCGATGACCTGCCAGAGGGGCGCCCCGGCCCGCTGGGCATGTATCAATGTTTCATCGACTTGCAGGTTTACCCGCCCGAGACGGTGCTGAAGGTCGACGACACCCCGCCCGGCATTGCCGAGGGCGTCGCGGCGGGCTGTCCCACGGTGGGCGTGGCGCTTTCGGGCAATATCGCGGGCAAGACGCCGGAAGACCTGGCCGCGATGGCGCCGGATGACGTGGCGGAGATCCGCGCGCGCGCCACGCGGATCCTGAAAGAAGCGGGGGCAACGCATGTCATCGACACGGTGGCCGACCTGCCCCGGCTGATCGAGGAGACATGGACATGACCGCGCGACCCAACATCCTTCTGATCACCGCCGACCAGTGGCGCGGCGACAGCCTTGGCCTGATGGGACACCCCGTGGCGCGCACCCCGAATCTGGACGCATTGGCGCGCGAGGCGGTGGTGTTTCGCAATCATTACGCCACCTGCGCGCCCTGTTCGCCGGCCCGCGCCTCGCTCTATACCGGGCTCTACCAGATGAACCACCGGGTGGTCAGCAATGGCACCCCGCTCGATGCGCGGTTCGACAACATGGCGCTTGCGGCGCGGCGGGCGGGCTACCGGCCGACACTCTTCGGCTATACCGACACGACGCTCGATCCGCGCGGGCGCGACCCGAACGACCCGGACCTGCAAAGCTACGAGGAGGTTCTGCCTGGCTTCACCTGCCGCCAGCCCCTGCGCGAGGATGACCGCACCTGGATCACGTGGCTGGGCAAGCGCGGCCATGGGCCCGATTTGCTGGCCGATCCCCACAAGGTGGCCCCGGCGCCGGATGGCGGCGTGTCCCTGTCGCCGCCGGGCTACGGGGCGGAGGAGACGCAGACCGCCTTCCTGACCGAGGCGCTGCTTGACTGGCACGGCGAACAGGAGAAGGGCGCGCCGTGGTTCGCGCATGTCTCCTTCCTGCGTCCGCATCCGCCCTTCGTGGTGCCCGACCCCTATGCCGCGATGGTCAATCCCGACGACACGCCCGCGGCGATCCCGCTGGCCGAGGCGCCGCACCCGCTGGTGCGCATGACGCGGGACATCGCCCCCGCCGCCGCCTTCCAGCCGGGGCTGGACGGCCCCATCGCAGGGCTGACGGAGACGGATATCCACCGCATTCGCGCGCTCTATTTCGGGATGGTGGCCGAGGTCGATGCCCAGATGGGGCGCATGATCGACACCCTGAAGGCGCGCGGAGACTGGGACAACACGGTGGTGATCTTCACCTCCGACCATGGCGAGATGCTGGGCGACCACGGCCTTCTGGGCAAGGGCGGGTTCTACCGCGAAGGCCAGCATATTCCCCTGATGATCCGCGCGCCGGGGGCCGCGCCGGGGCAGGTCGACGGCTTCACCTCTTCGGCCGATCTCTTTCCGACGCTGCTCGACCTCATGGGGCAGGCGGGAGGGCACGCGCCGGACGGGACCTCCCTGATGCCGGCGCTGGCCGGGGAAGACCGGGCCGGGCGCGATTGGGCCTTGTGGGAGTTCGACTTCCGCCATGCCCTCGGGGACGAACGGCGCGCGGCGATGGGGCTCGACGCGCGGGCCTGTCACCTGATGGTGCTGCGCACGGCGCGGGCGCATTACGTGCATTCGCCGGCCTTCCCGCCGCTCCTGTTCGATCTGGAGGCGGACCCGGATTGCCGCGATTCCACCGCCGCGCAGGCCAAGGGCGACCGGACCGCGATGGCCGAGGCGCTGCTGCGCCGCATCACCCAGTTGCGCGACGAGACGCTGGTGCCCTAGCGTGTCGCCCGGCGCGGCCCTGATGCGCGGGCACGCGTGCCGTCACCCCGATTTCGGGGGCACGGGGGGATCGTCATAGGCCGACCAGCCGCAGCGGCTCTGTGTTTCCGGCAGGTCCTTGCGGTCGGTATTGCGCAGCATGTAGGTCTTGGCGATGAAATGCGCCGTCAACGGGGCCGTCAGGAACAGGAACAGGGTGATCAGAAGCTCGTGGAAGGAAAGCGAGCCCTTGACCAGCAGGAAATACAGCATCGAGGCGATCAGCGCGCTGCCGATGCCCAGTGTCGTCGCCTTGGTCGGGGCATGCAGGCGCTGCATCGTGTCGCGCAACTTGATCAGCCCGAAGGAACCGACCAGCCCGAAAAACCCGGCCAGCACGATGAAAACGGCGATCACGATTTCCGCGATATCGGTCATGGGCAGGTCCTCACTCGATGATGTCGCCACGCAGGACGAAGCGGCAATAGGCGACGGTGGACACGAACCCGACCATGGCAACGAGCATCGACGCCTCGAAATAGATCTGGGTGCCTTCGGCGATCCCGTAAAGCACCAGCAGCGCGATCACGTTGATCACCATGGTGTCCAGCGCAAGGATCCGGTCGGCGGAATCGGGCCCGGCGATCAGGCGCACCATGCAAAGCAACAACCCGACCCCGAAACAGGCGAAGGCAAAGTAAAGCGCGGCGGCGATCATTCGAAGACCTCCTTCAAAAGCCGTTCATAGCGGTGCTTGATCCGCGCGACATCGCCTTCCGGATCCTTGGAATGCAGGCAATGCACGAGGATTGCGCGGGCATCGGCCGACAGCATGGAGGACACCGTGCCCGGTGTCATGGTGATCGTACCGGCCAGCACCGTGATCGCCTCGGGGGAGGTCAGGTCCAGCGGCACCGTGATCCAGCAGGACCGGAAATTGGCGTTGCGCTTGAACAGGATCAGGGATGCGACCTGCACATTGGCCACCACGATATCCCACAGCACGATCAGGATATAGAGGATCGCCGAGAGCGGCCGGCGCAGCCTGGGGCGGTTGGGCCAGTAAGGCGCGGTGATCATCGGCACGATCAGGCCCAGCACCGCGCCCAGCAGCAGGTTGCCGAGCGTGAACGTGTTGACAAGGCCGAGCCAGACCAGCGTCAGAGCGAGACTGAGAAGGGGGTGCGGGATCAAGCGGCGGATCATGTCACTCCTCCCCCTCTGATCCGGTTCCAAGGACCGATGTCACGTATCCCTCCCGGTTGAAAAGCTGCCCGGTCGTCCCGTCAAGGTAATCGGTCAGCGGCCCCGCCAGAACGGTGATGACCGCCAGAACGCCGAGCGCTGCCATCGTGGGCGCCACCTCGGTCCCGCGCGTCGGGGCGTGCGCCTGGCCGGTGTCGCCCGTCGCCGCGGCATCGGCGCCGACGGCGGTCGATTTCCAGAACAGGGTGCTGCCCGCGCGCGCGAAGCCCACGATGGTCAGAAGCGAGCCGATCAGCACCGCGCCCCAGGCCCATGTGATCGTCGCCGGATCGCGCAGCGCGTCGAGAACGAGAAGCTTGCCGAGGAAACCGCTCAGCGGCGGCATCCCGGCCATGCCGATCGCCGCAGCGAAGAACAGCGCGGCGAAAAGCCCGTTCTGCACGGTTGCGGGCCGGGTGGCGAGCGCATCCGCCCCCCGCGCGCGGGTCACGAGGTCGGCCAACAGGAACAGCGCCGCCGCCGCGAAGGTGGAGTGCACCAGATAATACAGCGCGGCGGTGGTGCCCACCGGGGAAAACGCCGACACCGCGACCATCAGCGTGCCCATCGACCCCACGACAGAGAAGGCAATGAGCGGCATCAACCGCCGCGCCCCGAGCACCCCGAAGGCCCCGATGGCGATGGTAACGATGGCGCCGGGAAACAGCCAGTCGCCGGCCAGCCCCTCTGTCGCCTCGATCCCGGGCCCGAAAACGAGCGTGTGCACCCGCAGGATCGCGTAAGCGCCGACCTTGGTCATGATGGCAAAAAGCGCGGCCACCGGCGCCGGGGCGTTGGCATAGGTGCCGGGCAGCCAGAACTGCACCGGGAACAGCGCCGCCTTCAGCGCGAAGACGATCATCAGGAGCATCGCGGCGACGCGCACCAGCGCCGCCTCATCGGCCGGGATCTCTTGCAGGCGCACGGCAAGATCGGCGATGTTGAGCGTGCCGGTGGTGGCATAGAGGACACCGAGCGCGAACAGGAACAGCGTCGAGCCGGCGAGGTTGATGACCACGTATTGCAGGCCCGCGCGCATCCGTTCGCGCCCGCCGGAATGGATCATCAACCCGTAGGAGGCGATCAGCAGGATCTCGAAGAAAACGAAGAGGTTGAAGATGTCACCGGTCAGGAAGGCACCGACGATTCCCATCATCTGGAACTGGAAAAGGGCGTGGAAATGCCGCCCGCGATTATCCCACCCGGTGGCGACGGCATGCACGAGGACGATCAGCGCCAGCAATGCGGCGACCAGCACCAGCAGCGCCGACAGCCGGTCCAGAACCAGCACGATTCCGAAGGGCGCGGGCCAGTTGCCGAGGTAATAGACCTGCGTCTCGCCGCCCGCGACGATGAAAAGCCCGATGGCAATAGCCAGCACTGCCACGCTTCCGAAGAGGGAGGCAGTGCGCGCCAGAACGATGTCGCGGCGCATGACGAAGCCGATGACGGGGGCAAGAAGCGCCGGCAGGATGACGGGCGCGATGATCCAGTGGTTCATGGCGCCTTGCCCTCCCCGTCGTGGTCCAGCCCCTGGTCGGTCCCGTCCATGTCCAGCCGGTCGTCATCGGATTCGAGGTAGGCGCCAAGCGCCACCATCACCAGCACCGCCGTCATCCCGAAGGAAATCACGATCGCCGTCAGGACAAGCGCCTGCGGCAGCGGGTCGGTGTAGCTCGCGTCCCCGTATGGTTGCAGGATCGGCGGCAGGTTGATGGCCAGCCGCCCCGAGGCGAAAAGGAAGACATTGACCGCGTAGGTCAGCAGCGCAAGGCCGAGGATGGAGGCGAAAGCCCGCATCCGCAGGATCAGGTAGACCCCGGCAGCGGTCAGCGCGCCGACGGAACTGGCAACGACGATTTCCATTCAGCTCTCCTCCTTCGCGGCAACCGGGCGCTGTGACGGGTCGTAATCCATCGGTTCCGGGTTGACCGTCTCGCCGGCATAGCGCGCGATCCGCGACAGGCTTTCGAGCATCAGCATCACCGCGCCAAGCACGGCCAGAAGGACGCCGATATCGAACAGCATCGCGGTCGCCAGCTCGAATTCCTCGATCGGCGGGAAATGGTAGTAGTCGAAGGCGCTGGTCAGGAAAGGCCGGCCGGCCAGCCATGACCCGACCCCCGTCAGTCCCGCGATCACGACGCCCCAGCCGATCAGCACGTGGTACTCGATACGCTGGCGTTGCTGCGTCCAAGCATATCCCGATGCCATGTATTGCATCAAAAGCGCGATAGAAACGACGAGCCCGGCGACGAATCCGCCGCCCGGCTGGTTGTGGCCGCGCAGGAAGATGTAGATCCCGACCATGACGGCGACCGGCATCATCACCCGCGTGGCGATCACCACCATCAGCGGGTGCCGGTCGCGCGACAGGGTGCTGGTGTAATCGGAATTGCGCAGCTTGCGCGCGGCCGGGCCGTTCAGAAGCGCATGCATCACCGCGTAGATGACCAGCCCGGCGATCCCCAGGACGATGATCTCGCCATAGGTATCGTAGCCCCGGAAATCGACGAGGATCACGTTGACGACGTTGGTGCCGCCGCCGCCTGAATAGGAATTGTCGAGGTGGTATTGCGAAATCGTGGCCGTGTCGCGCAGCAGGAACGTGTAGGCCAACGCCCCGACACCGCCGCCGGCGGCAACCGCGATCACCCCGTCCCGCAGCCTGCGGGCAACGCCGCTTTCGACCGGCGAGGTCTTGGGCAAGTAGTGCAGCGCCAAGAGCAGCAGCATGATGGTCACCGTCTCGACCGAAATCTGCGTCAATGCCAGGTCCGGCGCCGAAAGGTAGACGAACCCGACCGAGATCATCAGGCCGATCACGCCGATCACCACGAGGGCGATGAACCGCTGCCGGTGCAAGAGGACGATCGCCCCGGTCGCACCCAGAAGCAGCACCCAGCCGACCAGCACGACCGGGGGGATCGGCAGAAGCTCGCGCGTCGCGGCGGGTACGCCGCCGCCGCGCCACGCAATCGCGCCCAGCACCGTGGTTGCGACAACGAAAATCGCAAGGTAGCGCGACATCGCGCCGTCATGGCTGCGCTCCGTGATGCGCCGCGACAGGCCCACGACGCCGGCGACCAGACGGTCGAAGATCACCTTGGCCTCGGGGCGCGGCAGCGCGGCCCAGACCCGGTCGAGCGGCGCGTGAATCGCCAACAGTGCGGCACCGCCGATCACCGCGATGCCCGACATGAAAAGCGCGGGCGTGACGCCGTGCCATATCTTGAGCGAGAAATAGGGCAGGTCGCTCCCGGTCACCGCCCCGGCCGCCGTGCGTACCAAGGGTTCGGCCAGATGCGGCAGAACGCCGATCAGCACCACCAGCCCGACCAGCAGCGCCGGCGCGGCCCACATCCCGAAAGGCGGGTCGTGCGGCTTCGCTGGGTAATCGTCGCGTACCGGGCCAAGAAAGACATGCGCGATGAACCGGAAGGAATAGGCCACCGACAGAAGCGCGCCCAGCGTGGCCAGCACCGGCACGGCGTAGGGACTGCCCGCCCAACCGGTATGCGCGGCTTCCTCCAGCATCATCTCTTTCGAGATGAAGCCGTTCAGAAGCGGGATGCCGGCCATCGACAGCGCCGCCAGCGTACCGATTACGAAGGTCACGGGCATCAGGTGGCGCAGGCCGCCCAGCCGCTTGATGTCGCGGGTATGCGCCTCGTGATCGACGATGCCGGCGGTCATGAACAGCGCCGCCTTGAATGTCAGGTGGTTGATGATGTGAAACACCGCCACGACCGCCGCGATCGGCGTGCCGAAGCCCAGCAGCATGGTCAGAAGCCCGAGGTGACTGACCGTGGAGAAGGCCAGAAGTGCCTTCAGGTCATCCTTGAACAGCGCGATCAGCGCGCCGATCACCATGGTGATCAACCCCACGCTGGACACGATGTAGAACCACGCATCGGTGCCGGACAGGGCGGGCCACATCCGCGCCATCAGGAACACGCCCGCCTTCACCATGGTCGCGGAGTGCAGGTAAGCCGAGACCGGGGTCGGCGCGGCCATCGCGTGCGGCAACCAGAAATGAAACGGGAATTGCGCCGACTTGGTGAAGGCGCCCAGCAGGATCAGGATCAGCGCCGGCAGGTACCATTCGGAGGCGCGGATCTGGTCGCCCGCGGCAAGGATGTCGGTCAGGTTGTAGCTCCCGACGATGTTGCCGAGGATCAGCATGCCCCCGATCATCGCCAGACCGCCGGCGCCGGTCACCGCAAGCGCCATCCGCGCGCCCTGCCGGCCTTCGGGCAAGTGCTTCCAATAGCCGATCAGCAGGAAGGAGGACAGGCTGGTAAGTTCCCAGAACACCAGCAAAAGCAGGATGTTGTCGGACAGCACGATGCCAAGCATCGCGCCCTGGAAGAGCAACAGGTAGGTGTAGAACTGCCCCATCGGGTCTTCGCCCGAAAGGTAGAAGCGCGCGTAAAGCGTGATCAGCAGGCCGACCCCGAGGATCATAGCCGCAAAAAGCAGCCCGAGGCCGTCGAGAAAGAACGCCGCCGACAGGCCAAGCTGCGGCAGCCAGCGAAGCTCGGCGGTGATGACATCGCCCGCCATGACCGACGGGGCCAGCAAAAGCAGCATCGTCAAGGCAAGCGCCGTAGGCAGGGCCGTGAAAACCGCGCAGGCATTGCGGCCGGCCCGGATCATCAGGCCCGGAACAAGCGCCCCGGCAAATGGCAACAACGCGATGACGATAAGCGAATGGTCGATCAGGTCCACGAATTCATCCCGTCCGTTGTCGTTATTTGTCGGTCACTGCTGCGCCTCGGCGCCGACGAGCGCGAACCCGTGGCGTCGAATGTCCATGTCGAGTTCGGCGTCGTGGCAAGGGGATGTCGCCCGTCCGCTTCGCGAAAGGAAATTAGTGAAACCTCAGTTCGCTGTAAAGGTCAGCCGGTCGCGCTTCGCGCGATTCTCGCGGCCTGGGTCGCGCCGCGGTTCCGTCGTCGCGGCGCGCCGTCGACCGGCCCGCGGGGCCCGACGTGCAAGTTCCACGTGCAATCTTGCCGGTCGCAATCGTGCCGCGTCGGCCTCCTTGCGTCGCCTTGACATGCGGCGAAAAGCCCGCCCGGCGCGGCGGTCGCAATCGGCGTTCATGCAGTTTTCACCCTTCGCGGAATCGGCCCCGGCCGCGATCATCGGCGCCGGGGCCGTTCGCTTCCTGCGCCCGGATCAGGATCTCGCCGGCGTCGCCCCGCCATTGGATAAGGGGGCGCCTGTCCGGGGGAGCGGGACACCACTTATCGGGGCGCCCGCGTGTTGCAGATACCGGCCCCGAGCAGCGACAGGATGTTGTCGCAGTTTTCCACCCGCCCGCCGCAGCAATCCGACAGCAGGAAATCGACCAGCCCGGTGATCGTGGCGATGTCGGCGGCGTAGCGGATCTCGCGCTGCTGGCGCGTCGCGGTGACAAGGCCCGCGCGTTTCAGGACCGTGAAATGCCCCGACAGGGTGGAGGGAATTACCCCCAACCTTTCCGCGATGCTCAGCGCCGGCATGCTTTCCGGCGCATGCTGCACCAGCAGGCGAAACACGCCCAGCCGGGTCGGATGCGCCAGCGCGCCCAGAACCTCCATCGCTGCTTCTTCGTTCATGTTTCGGTGATGCCCGAAATGAGACGGCTTGACCAGTGGTTTCGGGTCGTCTAGCAGGGAAACAATTCGGAAATTTCCGAAATGAGGAACGCATGGCCAGCACCGCGATCACCTGCGAAGTGGATCTTGAGGCTTATGGCAAGCAGGCGGGCTATCTGCGCGTGCCGCATTCGGTGCATCGCTCCGCCTATGGCTGGATCCCGGTGCCGGTGACGGTGATCGCCAATGGCGCCGGTCCGACCCTTGTCATCACGGCGGGGGTGCATGGCGATGAATACGAGGGCCAGATCGCCGTTGCCAATCTGGCGCGCCGGATCGCGCCCGAGGATCTGCACGGGCGGTTGATCCTGTTGCCGATGCTGAACCTGCCGGCGTCGGAGGCGGGCGCCCGTGTCTCGCCGCTGGATCAGGGCAATCTCAACCGGCTTTTTCCCGGTGACCCGGCGGGCACGCCGTCGCAGATGATCGCGCATTACCATGAAGAGGTGATCCTGCCATTGGCCGATTACGCGGTCGATCTGCATTCCGGCGGCTCGTCGCTGATCTATCCCCCGACGCTGCTGCGCGGGCCGTCCCATTCGCCCGAGGAGGAGGCCGGGCTGCGCCGGCTGACCGAGGCATTCGATTTGCCCTATGGCTGGGTGTTCACCGGCGGTGGCGGACGCGCCAGCACCGCGCGCACCGCGATGGGGGCGGCGAACCGCAAGGGCGTGGTGAACGTTATGGCCGAGCTTGGCGGCGCGGGACGCGTCAGCCCGGAGGTTCTGGCGCGCACCGAGCGCGGTCTGCGCCGGATCCTGAACGCCCTTGGCATGGTGACGGACCCGGCGCCGGACCCCGCGCAGGGCACGCGGATGCTCAACGCGAAAGGGTCGATCTACGCCTACGAGCCGGGCCTGTTCGAGCCGCTGAAAGAGATCGGCGACCCGGTGGTCGGGGACGAGGCCGTGGCCCGCATCCACCACCCTGAAACGCCCGGACGCGCACCCGAGACCGTCACCTCGCCCTATACGGGGCTGGCGCTGGCGATGCGCGCGATGGGGCAGGTGCGGCGCGGCGATGCGCTTTACCAGATCGCGGCGGATGCGGGCTGAGATGGGGGAGTTTCCGGTCAGCCTCGACTCCATGCGCGTTGCCGCCCGCGCCCTTGGTGATGCTGTGACCCGGACCCCGGTTCTGGAAGACCCGGATGTCAACGCCATGCTGGGCGGGCAGCTTTTGCTGAAATGCGAAAACCTGCAACGCACCGGCGCCTTCAAGATCCGTGGCGCGCTCCACCGGATGCTGGGCCTGAGCGCGGCGGAGACGTCGCGCGGCGTCGTCACCTATTCCTCGGGCAACCATGCGCTGGGTCTGGCGCGGGCGGCACGCCTAACGGGGTCGACCGCGGTGATCGTCATGCCCTCCGATGCGCCGGCGGCAAAACAAGACGCCGTGCGCGCGATGGGGGCCGACATCGTGCCCTTCGAGCGCGACACCGAGGAAAGCGCGGATGTGGTGGCGGATCTGGTCCATCGCACGGGCCGGCTGGAGGTGCCGCCAAGCGCGCACCCGCAGGTTCTGGCCGGGGCCGGCACCGCGGCGCTGGAGCTGTTGGAGGATGCGGGCGCGCCGCTCGACGCGGTTCTGGTGCCCTGCGGGGGCGGCGGGCTGACGGCGGCGACCGCCGTCGCCATGGCCGAGGCGTCGCCGCAAACGCAGGTCTTCGCCGCCGAGCCGGCGCTGTTCGATGACACGCGCCGGTCGCTGGAGGCCGGGGCGCGCCTTGCCAACCCCAAGGGGCGACGCACCATCTGCGACGCGATCATGACGCCGATCCCCGGCGCGATGACGTTTCCCATCAACCGTGCGTTGCTTGCCGGGGGTGTCACGGCGACGGATGCGGAGGTGCGCGCGGCGATGCGCTTTGCCTTCACGCATTTCAAGCTGGTGACCGAACCGGGCGCCGTGGTGGGGCTGGCGGCGATCCTCGCCGGGCGCGTCCCTCTTTCGGGGCGCACGGTGGCGACAATTCTCACCGGTGGAAACATCGACGCGGCCCGTTTCAGCACCCTGATCGGGCCAGACACAGACATGAAGGGCAACACGAAATGACCGACACCACCACGGACTCCCCCATGGGCGCCTTCGAGCGCTACCTGACGCTTTGGGTCGCGCTGGCCATGATCGCCGGGATCGGCATCGGCAGCGTCGCGCCGGGGCTGGTCGGTGCCATCGCCGCGGCCGAGGTCGCCTCGATCAACCTTGTCGTCGCGGTGCTGATCTGGGCCATGGTCTACCCGATGATGGTCAGCGTCGATTTCGGCGCCGTGGCGGATGTCGCGCGCCAGCCCAAGGGGCTTCTGGTCACGCTGACGGTGAACTGGCTGATCAAGCCCTTCACCATGGCCTTCTTCGCGGTGCTGTTCTTCGAATACATCTTCGCGCCCTTCATCGAACCGGCCGATGCACAGCAATATATCGCCGGGCTGATCCTGTTGGGGGCAGCGCCCTGCACCGCGATGGTCTTCGTCTGGTCGCAACTGACCAAGGGGGATGCGACCTACACGCTGGTGCAGGTCTCGGTAAACGATCTCATCATGGTGGTGGCCTTCGCGCCCATCGTGGCCTTCCTGCTGGGGGTGACCGATATCGCCGTGCCGTGGGAAACGCTGGTTCTGGCGACCGTGCTCTACGTGTTCTTGCCCCTGATGGCGGGGCTTCTGACACGGCGCGCGCTGGGCAGCGCAGAGAAGGTGGAGGCCTATACCGCGCGCATCAAGCCGGTCTCGGTCATCGGGCTGATCGTCACGGTGGCGATCCTGTTCGGCTTGCAGGGCGAGGTGATCCTGTCGAACCCGTTCGTCATCGCGCTGATCGCGGTGCCCATCCTCGTACAATCCTACGGCATTTTCGCGCTGGCCTATGGCGCGGCGTGGGTACTGAAAGTGCCGCACCGGGTTGCCGCGCCATGCGCCATGATCGGCACATCGAACTTCTTCGAACTGGCGGTGGCGGTGGCGATCAGCCTCTTCGGTCTGAATTCCGGCGCCGCGCTGGCCACGGTGGTGGGCGTGCTGGTCGAGGTGCCGGTGATGCTGTCGCTGGTCGCCTTCGCCAACCGCACCCGCGCACGGTTCCCGGGGCCGGCGGGGTGAGCGGGTCCACCCTCGACACCCCGATGGACCAACGGCCCTGCCAGCAAATCCGGACGACATACGACACCAGAGAGCGATGATGACAGAGACCCCGCAACTGACCGAAAGCGCCTTCCAGCAGATTGACAGCGCGCGCCTCTTCGCGCCCGGGCATGCCGCGCACAAGCCGCGCATCCTGTTGCTTCACGGGTCGCTGCGCGTGCGATCGTTCAGCCGCCTGATGACCGAGGAGGCCGCCCGCGTGCTGGCCCGGCTTGGCGCCGAGCCCCGCAGCTTCGACCCGTCCGGCCTGCCGCTGCCCGACGATGCCGGGGCCGATCACCCGAAGGTGCAGGAGTTGCGCGACCTCGTGACATGGTCGGAAGGCATGGTCTGGTGCAGCCCCGAACGCCACGGCGCAATGACCGGCGTGATGAAGGCGCAGATTGACTGGATCCCGCTGACACTGGGCGCGGTGCGGCCCACGCAGGGCAAGACGCTGGCCGTGATGCAGGTTTGCGGCGGCTCGCAAAGCTTCAACGCGATCAACCAGTTGCGCATCCTTGGCCGCTGGATGCGCTGCCTGACCGTTCCCAATCAGTCCTCCGTCCCCAAGGCATTCCAGCAATTCGGCGAAGATGACCGGATGAAGCCGTCGCCCTATTACGACCGGATGGTCGACGTGATGGAGGAACTTGTGAAATTCACCTTGCTGACCCGCGACCGGGCCGATTACCTCGTGGATCGCTACAGCGAGCGCAAGGAAAGCGGCGCGGCGCTGATCGCGCGGGTGAACCGGACGGCGAGTTGAACGGGCGGCGCCCGTCACATCATGAACGGCACGAAGCGGTAGCGCGCGATGCCGTCGACCAGCAGCGTCAGTCCCCACATCACCAGCATGAAGGCGGCCATGCAGATCGCGAGGTTCACCGCGGTTTGCAGGGCGCGTTTCCACCGCCGGTCGCGCGTGGCGAAGATCGGCACTTCCGGGCGTAGCAGAAAGCGCGAGGCGAGGTAGACGAAGAGCATCGCGCTCGTTGTCCAGTGCAACAGGTCATAGTGCAGCGCCCCCGCGCTGACGGACAGGTAGCGTGTAAAGCCCACCACGATGCTCCAGCACAGCACGTTGAAGGCCTCGTCGGTGACGTTCTCCAGCCGGCGCCCGAAGGCGGCGCGCGCGGTCTCGTCGGAAAGGGTCTCGATCCAGCGGGGCATGGCGCGACTACACCAGCCCGGTGGTGGCCCGTCCATGGGGATAGGGGCGGTCTCGCGCAACTGTGGCCGGGCGTGATCGACGGTGCGCCACGGGCTTGATGGCGCGCGGTTTCGCTGGCATTGATTGCGGATCACGCAGCACCGGACCCGGCCCCATGCCCCAGACCATCCTCATCCTGAACGGCCCCAACCTGAACCTTCTGGGTCAGCGGGAGCCGGAAATCTATGGCCACGAGACGCTTGACGACGTGGCGCGGGCCTGCACCGAACTGGCGCAAGGGCTTGGGCTGGAGACCGACCTGCGCCAGTCCAACCACGAAGGCCAGCTTATCGACTGGATCCACGCGGCGCGCGAAACGGCCGCCGGGATCATCCTCAATCCGGGCGGGCTGACCCATACCTCGGTGGTGCTGCTCGATGCGCTTAACGTCTATGACGGCCCGGTGATCGAGGTGCATGTCAGCCAGATCCACAAGCGCGAGGCATTCCGCCATCATTCTTATGTCAGCCTGCGCGCCGATGCGGTGCTGGCGGGCTTCGGGGTGCAGGGCTACATGCTGGCCACCCGCCACATGGGGCATCTTCTGGCGCGCTGAAGCTTTGGCTTTTCATGCATGTTGGGCTATCGTGCCCCCCGGTTTCAATCGGGGTTTTCAATCGTGCTCGACAAGCTGGAAATGTTCATGGCAGTGGCGAAAGAGGGCCATTTCGGCCGCGCCGCGCAAAGCCTCGGCATCACGCAGCCGACACTGTCCACGGGTATCAAGCAGTTGGAGGACCAGCTTGGCGTGCAGCTGATCTTTCGCGGCTCGCGCTATGGCGGGTTGACGCCGGAGGGGCAGAGCGCGCTGGTCTGGGCGCGCAAGATCGTCGGCAATGCACGGCAATTGCGCGAGGAGATGCGCTTTTCGCGCCACGGGCTGGCGGGGCAATTGCGCATCGCCGTCATTCCCACGGCGCTGACTTGGGCGGGGCGGCTGACCAACCGGTTCAGCGCGTTGCACCCCAATGTGCGCTTCACCGTGCTGTCGCGCACCTCCATCGAGATCCTGACGATGATCGAGAATCTCGACGTCGATGCCGGCATTTCCTACCTCGACAACGAACCCACCGGCCGGGTCAGCCGCGAGCCGCTGTACGAGGAACGCTACATGCTGGTCTGCCGCGATGATTCGGAATTCGCGGGCCGGCCGGAGGTGCGCTGGCGCGAGCTTGCGGGCCAGACCCTCTGCCTGTTGACCCCGGATATGCAGAACCGGCGGATCATCAACAAGAATTTACAGGCCGCCGGGGTGCCGCCCGAGGCCGCGATCGAGGCCAATTCGACCGTTGTCCTTGTTGCCAATGTGCTTCAGGGCGGGTTCCTGACGGTGTTGCCGGAAGATATCGCACGCTTTCTCATCGGGGGAAAACCTATTGAAATCATTCCACTTTCCGGCGGCGGCAAGGGGCATGCCGTGGGCCTTGTCGCGCCCTTCCGCGAACCCCATACCCCGGTACTGGCCGCCCTGTTGGCAGAGGCGCGGCGCTTGTCGGATCTTGGTTGATAGGGAAACCCTATCGACTAACGGAAAAGCGATATTGAATCGTGAAGGCTGAACAGGTGTCTTGACGCTGACAAATGACCGGAGCCAGCCATGTCCGCACCCATGCCAGCCCCGACCGAGGAGGAAGTCCGCGCCATCGTTTCGGGACAGCTTCACCTCGAAGGGCCGCTTCTTCCCATCCTGCACGACTTGCAGCACACCTTCGGCCATGTGCCGCGGATGGCGCTGCAGGTCATCGCCGATGCGCTCAACATCACCCGCGCCGAGGTGCACGGGGTGATGAGTTTTTACCACGATTTCCGCGAGGTGCCCGCCGGGCATCACGTGGTGAAGATCTGCCGGGCGGAAGCATGCCAGGCGATGGGGGCCGAGGCACTGGCCGCGCGCACCCTGGAAAAGCTGGGCACCGCGTGGCACGGCACCACGGTCAACGGCGCGGTGACGGTGGAGCCGGTCTATTGCCTTGGACTTTGCGCCTGCGCCCCGGCGGCAATGGTGGATGACCGGGTGGTGGGCCGCGTCGATGACGCGAAGATGGACAGGCTGCTGCGGGAGGCGGGCGCATGAGGATCTGGGTTCCCCGGGACAGCGCCGCCAAGGCGCTTGGCGCCGACGATGTGGCGAAGGCTGTGGCAACCGAGGCCGCGTCGCGCGGTCTGGATGTCGAGGTCAAGCGCAACGGCACCCGCGGCATGATCTGGCTGGAGCCGCTGGTGGAAGTGGAACAGGACGGCACCCGCATGGGCTTCGGCCCGGTATCCCCGGCGGACGTGCCTGCCATCCTCGACGGGACGAGCGACAAGGCGCTTGGCGCGGTGGACGATCTCGACTGGATGCGGCGCCAGGACCGGCTGACCTTCGCCCGCGTCGGCGTGATCGACCCGCTGGACCTTTCCGATTACGAGGCGCATGGCGGGCTGGCCGGCCTGCGCCGGGCGATCGCGATGTCGGGCGAAGAGATCGTCACGGAAGTGACCGAGTCCGGCCTGCGCGGGCGCGGCGGCGCGGGCTTTCCCACCGGCATCAAGTGGACCACGGTTCTGAACGCGCAAGCCGACCGGAAATATATCGTCTGCAATGCCGACGAGGGCGACAGCGGCACCTTCGCCGACAGGATGATCATGGAGGGCGACCCGTTCTGCCTGATCGAGGGCATGGCGATTGCCGGCCTCGGCGTCGGCGCGACCAAGGGCTATGTCTACCTGCGTTCCGAATACCCCGACGCGATTGCCGTGATGGAGGAGGCGGTGCGCGTCGGGCGCGCGGCCGGGCTTCTGGGCGGCGATGTGCTCGGGTCCGGCAAGGCGTTCGACATGGAAATCCGGGTCGGCGCCGGGGCGTATGTGTGTGGCGAGGAAACCTCGCTGCTGAATTCCATGGAAGGCAAGCGGGGCGTGGTGCGCGCCAAGCCGCCGCTGCCGGCGCTCGAAGGGTTCATGGGCAAGCCCACGGTGGTCAACAACGTCCTCAGCCTCGCCACGGTGCCGGTGATCCTCGAGAAGGGCGCGGCGCATTACGCGGGCTTCGGGCTGGGCCGGTCGAAGGGCACCATGCCGATCCAGATCGCGGGCAACGTCAAGCGCGGCGGGTTGTTCGAGACCGGGTTCGGGATGCCGCTTGGCGAGTTGGTGAACGATGTTGCGGGCGGCACCGCCTCGGGCCGACCGGTGAAGGCGGTACAGGTCGGCGGGCCCTTGGGGGCCTACCTGCACCCCGACCAGTTCGACACGCCCTTCGGCTACGAGGAGTTTGACCAGGCGGGCGGGCTGATCGGCCATGCCGGCGTGGTGGTTTTCGACGACAGCGCCGACATGCTGAAGATGGCGCGTTTCGCGATGGAATTCTGCGCCGTTGAAAGCTGCGGCAAGTGCACGCCCTGCCGCATCGGCGCGGTGCGGGGCGTCGAGACGATCGACCGGATCGCGGAAGGAGATGCCGAGGCGATCCCGCTTCTGACCGACCTGTGCAAGACCATGAAGGACGGCTCGCTTTGCGCGCTTGGCGGGTTCACACCGTTCCCGGTGATGTCCGCGGTGGAGCGGTTCCCCGACGATTTCGCGCGCCACAGGGAGGCGGCGGAATGAGGGAAGGCAAGGTTTGTATCGCCGCCTGCGGCGGCGACCGGCCGGGGGGCGCTGCCCACCGGACCCCCCGGAGTATTTGCGCCAAGAAGAAGGTGCAGGAGGTATCACGATGAAAGACCTGATCATCCCATCCGACGCCGAGCGCGATTTCGGCACCCCCGCGAAAGAGGGCAAGCCCGTCACCCTGACCATCGACGGGTTCGAGGTAACGGTGCCCGAGGGCAGTTCCGTGATGCGGGCGGCGGCCGAGGCCGGCCTGCAGATCCCCAAGCTTTGCGCGACCGACAGCCTCGAGGCGTTCGGCTCCTGCCGACTTTGCGTTGTGGAGGTCGAGGGGCGGCGCGGCACGCCGTCCTCCTGCACGCTGCCGGTGGCCGAGGGCATGGTGGTGCGCACCCAGTCGCAGAAGGTCAAGAAGATCCGCAAGGGGGTGATGGAGCTTTACATCTCCGACCATCCGCTCGACTGCCTGACCTGCGCGGCCAACGGCGATTGCGAGTTGCAGGACATGGCTGGCATGGTCGGCCTGCGCGACGTGCGCTACGAGCAACCGAAAGCGGGCGGCTTTGCCAACCATTTCCAGGCGCGCGACACCAGCGGGGAGGCGAACCCGGACTGGCTGCCCAAAGACGACAGCAACCCCTATTTCACTTATGATCCCTCGAAGTGCATCGTCTGCAGCCGCTGCGTGCGCGCCTGCGAGGAGGTGCAGGGCACCTTCGCGCTGACGATCGAAGGCCGGGGCTTTGACAGCCGCGTCTCGGCCGGGGCCGCCGGCGACGATTTCATGGCGTCGGATTGCGTCAGCTGCGGCGCCTGCGTGCAGGCCTGCCCGACCGCGACGCTACAGGAAAAATCCGTCATCGAGCTTGGCACGCCCGAACGCTCGGTCATCACCACCTGCGCCTATTGCGGCGTGGGCTGTTCGTTCAAGGCGGAACTCAACGGTGACGACCTGGTGCGTATGGTGCCCTACAAGCACGGCAAGGCTAACCGGGGCCATTCCTGTGTGAAGGGGCGTTTCGCCTATGGCTACGCCACCCACAAGGATCGCATCCTGAACCCGATGATCCGCGATAGCATCGATCAGCCGTGGAAAGAGGTCAGCTGGGAAGAGGCGCTGGGATTCGCCGCCAGCAAGATGCGCGGCCTGCAGGAGACCTACGGCAAGAAGTCCATCGGTGTCATCACGTCGAGCCGCTGCACCAACGAGGAAACCTACCTGGTGCAGAAGCTGGCGCGCGCCGTGTTCGAGAACAACAACACCGATACTTGCGCACGCGTCTGCCATTCGCCCACGGGCTACGGGCTGGGCCAGACCTTCGGCACCTCGGCGGGCACGCAGGATTTCGACAGCGTCGAACATACCGACGTGGTGATCGTGATCGGCGCCAACCCGACCGATGGCCACCCGGTCTTTGCCAGCCGCCTGAAAAAGCGGCTGCGCGCCGGGGCGAAACTGATCGTGATCGACCCGCGCAGGATCGACCTTGTGAAATCGGCGCATATCGAGGCTGCCCATCACCTGCCGCTGCGTCCGGGCACCAACGTTTCCGTCGTGACCTCGCTGGCGCATGTCATCGTGACCGAGGGGCTGATGGACGAGGCGTTCATCCGCGAGCGCTGCGACTGGGAGGAATTCCAGGACTACGCGGCCTTCGTTTCCGACCCGCGCCATAGCCCCGAGGCCAACGAGATGCTGACCGGCGTCCCGGCGGAGGAATTGCGCAAGGCGGCGCGCCTGTTTGCCACCGGCGGCAACGGCGCGATCTATTACGGGCTGGGTGTGACGGAACACAGCCAAGGTTCCACCACCGTGATGGGCATTGCCAACCTCGCCATGCTGACCGGCAATCTCGGCCGCCCCGGCGTTGGCGTGAACCCGCTGCGTGGCCAGAACAACGTGCAAGGGGCCTGCGACATGGGCAGCTTCCCGCATGAATTGCCGGGCTACCGCCACGTGAAGCGCGAGGATGTGCGCGATGTCTTCGAACAGGCGTGGGGGGTGGAGATCGACCCCGAACCGGGCCTGCGCATTCCCAACATGCTGGATGCCGCGGTGGAGGGCACGTTCAAGGGGCTTTATTGCCAAGGCGAGGATATCCTGCAATCGGACCCCGATACCAAGCATGTGGCCGCCGGCCTTGCCGCGATGGAATGCGTCATCGTGCATGACCTGTTCCTCAACGAAACTGCCAACTACGCGCATGTCTTCCTGCCCGGGTCCACCTTCCTTGAAAAGGACGGCACCTTCACCAATGCCGAACGCCGCATCAACCGCGTGCGAAAGGTGATGGCGCCCCGCAACGGCTATGCCGACTGGGAAGTGACACAGGAACTGGCGAACGCGATGGGGGCGGGCTGGCATTACACCCATCCCAGCCAGATCATGGACGAGATCGCGGTGACCACGCCCTCCTTCGCGGGCGTCTCCTACGACGTGCTGGAACAAAAGGGCTCGGTGCAGTGGCCCTGCAACGCCGATCATCCCGATGGCACGCCCTTGATGCATGTCGATGGGTTCGTGCGCGGCAAGGGGCGCTTCATCGTCACCGAGTATATCGCCACGGACGAACGCAGCGGCCCGCGCTTCCCGCTGCTGCTGACCACCGGGCGGATCCTGTCACAGTACAATGTCGGCGCGCAGACCCGGCGCACCGCGAATTCCGTGTGGCATCACGAGGATGTGCTGGAAATCCACCCGCATGACGCCGAGAACCGCGGCCTCAGGGATGGCGACTGGATCCGGCTGGCCTCGCGGTCGGGGGAAACAACCCTGCGGGCGAAGATCACCGACCGGGTCAGCCCGGGCGTGGTCTACACCACCTTTCACCACCCCGACACGCAGGCCAACGTGGTCACGACCGATTTCTCGGACTGGGCCACCAACTGCCCCGAATACAAGGTGACGGCGGTGCAGGTCAGCCCCTCGAACGGCCCGTCGGACTGGCAGCGCGAATACAGCGCGCAGGCCGAGCAGGCGCGCCGCATCCTGCCGGCGGCGGAATAACGCCATGGCGCGTCCGCTGTCTCGGTCTCTCTCGGGCCTCTCGGTGCAGGGCGGTGGCGGCTTGGCCGTGCGCCGCAACCTGCCCGAGGAGGTACCGGTCGCCGTGGTCTTCGACGGCACCACGCAGGCGGTGATGATGGCCAGCCCCGGCGACATCGCCGATTTCGCGCATGGCTTTGCGCTGTCAGAGGGCTTCGTCGAGCGGCTGGACCAGGTCGAGAGCTTCGAGGTGGTGGAGCATGCCGCCGGGATCGAGGCGCGCTTCTGGCTGGCGGGTGACCGCGCCGCGGCGCTGGAAACCCGGCGTCGGCGGATGACGGGGCCGGTGGGATGTGGCCTGTGCGGCATCGACAGCCTTGAGGAAGCCACCCGGACGCTGCCGCAGGTGACGGGGGACGGGCTTCGGGTTCCGGGCGACGAGGTGGCCCGCGCCACCGACGCGCTGCGCGCGCAACAGCCCCTGCATGACCAGACCCGCGCCGTTCACGCGGCCGGCTTCCTTGTCCCCGGGCAGGGGATCGTACTGGCGCGCGAGGATGTGGGCCGGCACAACGCGCTGGACAAGCTGATCGGCGCGATGGCGCGGCAGGGCATCGACCCCGCGACCGGTGCTTTCGTCCTGACCAGCCGCGTCTCGGTCGAACTGGTCCAGAAGGCCGCTGTCGTCGGCTGCCCGATGCTGATTGCTGTCTCCGCCCCCACGGCGCATGCGCTGCGGCTGGCCGACCGGGCCGGCATCACCGTCGCTGCCTTCGCGCGCGGCGATGGCTTCGACCTGTATTCCCACCCCTCTCGCATCATCACGGAAGGCCCAGATGTCCCCTGAGAAAATGGTCACCATGGCCAACCAGATCGCCAGTTTCTTCAAGACCCAGCCCGGCGACGACCAGGATGAGCGTGTCGCGGACCACTTGCGTGATTTTTGGGAACCGCGCATGCGCGACCAGTTGCGCGAATATGTCGCCGAGGGGGGCGCGGGGCTGGACGAGCTGGTCATCAAGGCGACGCGCAGGATCTGACCCGCAGGCCGACCTGTCGGCGCCGGCTTGACCGGAACAACCACGACAGCCGGGCCTCGCCCCCATGGCCGCTTGAAGCCGGGAGGGTGGCGTGACACAAGGCGCCACCCTATATCCCCTTGTATGCGACCGATTGGAGGGCCCTGATGCTCGACATTGCAGTGATGCGCGACAGGCTCGCCGACCACTACGACCTTGCGCCGAATACGGAGTTGGCGGAGGATCTGGCCGATCTCTACGCGAAGATGGACCGCGTCGTGCCGCCCGCCGACTGGGCGATTCACGCGCCCTACGTCGCCGCGATCAACCGGTTGAAGCGCGAAAAGAACGCTGTCGTGCTGGCCCACAACTACATGACGCCGGAAATCTACCACGGCATCGCCGATGTCGTCGGCGACAGCCTGCAACTGGCGATCGAGGCGACGCGGACCGACGCCGATGTCATCGTGCAATGCGGCGTGCATTTCATGGCCGAGACGTCGAAGATCCTGAGCCCTGGAAAAACCGTGCTGATCCCCGACACGGGCGCGGGCTGTTCGCTGGCCGAAAGCATCACCGCCGAGGGCGTGGCCGAAATGCGCGCGAAGTACCCCGGGGCGCCGGTGGTGTCCTACGTCAACACCACGGCCGAGGTGAAGGCCGCCTCCGACATCTGCTGCACGTCCTCGAATGCCGCACAGATCGTGGCCGCGATGGACAGCGACACGGTGATCATGACCCCCGACAAGTACCTTGCGCAGAATGTCGCGCGCGAGGTGCCGCAGAAAAACGTGGTCTGGTGGGACGGGGCGTGCATCGTGCATGAACGCTTCACCGCCGAGGATATCGCGGCGTTCCGCGACTGGAATCCCGGCACCCGCGTCATCGCGCATCCCGAATGCCCGCCCGCTGTGGTCGATGCCTCCGATTACTCCGGCTCCACGAAGGGCATCATCGACTACGTGTCCCGCGAAAAGCCTCAAAACGCGATGCTTCTGACGGAATGCTCCATGGCGTCCAATATCGCCGACGCGCTGCCGGAAGTGGACTTCGTGGGGCCCTGCAACATGTGCCCCTACATGAAGAAGATCACGCTGGAAAAGGTGCTCTGGTCGCTGCACACGATGTCGCCCGAGGTGGATGTCGATGAACAGGTTGCCGAGAAGGCGCGCGGCGCGGTGCAGCGCATGATCGACCTCTCGCGGCAATTGGGGATCTGACCCGCGTGATCCGCACCGACCGCATCGTCATCGTGGGCGCGGGGATCGGCGCGCTTTATGCCGCGTTGGAGCTTGCACCTCGCCCGGTCCTGATGATCTCGCCCGAGGCGCTTGGCGACGGGGCCAGCAGTGCATGGGCGCAAGGCGGGGTGGCGGCGGCGATGGCCGACAGCGACAGCCCCGAGGCGCATGCCGCCGACACGCTGCGTGCCGGGGCCGGGACGGTGGATGCCGAGGTCGCCGCGATGGTCGCCCAAGTTGCGCGCGACCACATCCTTGATCTGACCGCGCGCGGCACGCCGTTCGACCGTGACGCCACCGGCGCGTACGTGATGAGCCGCGAGGCTGCCCATTCCGCTGCGCGGGTGGTGCGGGTGGCGGGCGATCAGGCCGGCCGCCAGATCATGGAGACGCTGATTGCCGCGCTGCGCGATAGCCCCTCGGTGCAGGTGATCGAGGGGGCCTTGGCGACGCGGCTGGAAACCGATGGTGACCGCGTGACAGGTGTCTGGGTCGCCTCGGCGCGCGCGCCCTCGGGCGAGGCGTTGATCGCGGCGCCGGCGGTATTGCTTGCGGGGGGCGGATCGGGCGGGCTTTATGCCCAGACGACGAACCCGCCGCGGATCCGCGGGCAGGTGATCGGCATGGCGGCGCGGGCCGGCGCGCGGATGGCCGACCCCGAATTCGTGCAGTTCCATCCCACCAGTTTCGATATCGGCGAGGATCCCGCGCCGCTGGCGACCGAGGCGTTGCGCGGCGAGGGGGCGACACTCATCACCCGTCACGGGCAGCGCTTCATGCCGGACGTGCATCCCGATGCCGAGCTTGCGCCGCGCGATATCGTCGCCCGCGCGATCTTTGCCGAAGCGCAGGCCGGCAACCGCCCGATGCTGGACACACGCGCAGCCCTCGGGGAAACGGTGCTGACGCGCTTTCCCGGCGTCGCCGAAACCTGCGCGCGCGCCGGGATCGATCCGGTGACGCAGGCCATCCCGGTCGCGGTCGCGGCGCATTACCACATGGGCGGGATCGCGGCCGACGCGCGGGGGCGCAGCAGCCTCGGCGCGCTCTGGGCCTGTGGCGAGGCCGCTTCGACCGGGCTGCACGGGGCCAATCGGCTGGCGTCCAACGGGCTTCTGGAGGCGCTGGTCTATGCCCGCGCCGCGGCGCGCGATATTGCACACACGGTGCCGATGCGCGCAGCCGAGCCGGTGGCGTTGTCCTTGCCCGAGGGTGGTCATGCCCCGGACCCGGAGGCGGTGGACGACCTGCGCCGCACCACGACGGCCCATGTCGGCGTGCGGCGCAATGCGGGCGGGCTTCGCGCCGCACTTCGCGTCATCGCCCGGCTTGAGGCGGCGCATGGAAACGACCCGACCTTCTGCAACATGACCGCCACCGCCACGCTGATCGCGGCGGCCGCCCTGGCCCGCACCGAAAGCCGCGGCGGCCATTGGCGCGACGATTTCCCCGAACCCGACCCGGCCTTCGCCCATCGCACCATGATCCGCCTGTCCGAGGCGTTTGCGATCCGCGAGGCCGCCCAGACCGAGGCCGCCGATGCATCATCCTGACCTGCCCGACCTGATCGTGGAGCCGCTGGTTCGCACCGCCCTGATGGAGGATCTGGGCCCCTATGGCGACGCGACCTCGCGCGCCGTGATCCCCGCCGGCCTGCATTACGATGCACGGCTGCGGGCGCGGCAGGCGGGCGTGGTTTCCGGGATGCAGGTCGCGCGGCTGGCCTTTCACCTTTTGGACCCGTCGCTGGCGCTGTCGGTCGCGTGCCCCGACGGGACGCCCTGCGCGCCCGGTGACACGCTGATGACGATCAACGGGCGCGCCGCTGCGATCCTCGCTGCCGAGCGCGTGGCGCTCAACTTCGCCGGGCGCCTTTCGGGAATCGCAACGGTGACATCGCGATTCGTGCAGGAAGCCGAAGGCACGGCCGCCCGCATCACCTGCACCCGCAAGACGACGCCGGGGCTGCGCGTGGTCGAGAAACAGGCGGTGTTGCATGGCGGCGGGGTCAACCATCGCTTCGGCCTGTCCGACGCGATCCTGATCAAGGACAACCACATCGCCGCGGCGGGCGGCGTGCGGGCGGTTCTGGAGGCGGCGAAAGCCACCGCGAGCCACATGATGCGCGTCGAGATCGAGGTCGATACGCTGGACCAATTGGCCGAGGTTCTGGCTGTGGGCGGCGCCGACGTGGTGCTGCTGGACAATATGGATACCGAAACGCTGCGCGCCGCCGTTGCGATGGTGGCCGGGCGGATGGCGACCGAGGCCTCCGGCAACATGGCGCTGGCGCGCATTGCCGAGGTCGCGGCGACGGGGGTCGACTACATTTCCGTGGGCGCGCTGACCCATTCGGCGCCGGTGCTGGATCTTGGGCTGGATTTTTGAGGGACGCGCAGGCGATGGACAGGGGCCGGAGACGCTGCTAGCAGGTCGCCATCTTGAAGGAGCGGGCGATGAGCGATCAAAACAAGGGGCTGACCTACGCCGAGGCGGGGGTGGATATCGACGCGGGCAACGCGCTTGTGGACCGGATCAAGCCAGCTGCCAAGGCCACCGCGCGGCCCGGGGTGATGGCGGGGCTGGGCGGTTTCGGTGCGCTTTTCGACCTCAAGGCCGCGGGCTATGATGACCCGGTCCTCGTGGCGGCCACCGATGGCGTCGGCACCAAGCTGCGCATCGCGATCGACACCGGGCTTTACGAGACGATCGGCATTGACCTTGTTGCCATGTGCGTCAACGACCTTGTCTGCCAGGGTGCCGAGCCGCTTTTCTTCCTCGACTATTTCGCCACCGGCAAGCTGGATCTGGACGCGGCGACGACGATCATAGAGGGGATCGCGCGGGGCTGCGAACGCTCGGGCTGCGCGCTGATCGGTGGCGAGACGGCGGAAATGCCGGGCATGTATGCGGGCGGCGATTTCGACCTTGCGGGCTTTGCCGTCGGCGCGATGGAGCGCGGCACGGCGCTGCCCGCCGGCGTGGGGGCAGGCGACGTCCTGCTGGGGCTGGCCTCGGACGGGGTCCATTCCAACGGCTATTCGCTGGTGCGCCGGATCGTGGCGCGCGCAGGGCTTGACTGGGATGCGCCGGCGCCCTTCGGCGGCGACAGCCTTGGCCGGGAATTGCTGGCGCCGACGCGGCTTTACGTCAAGCCGGCGCTGGCGGCGATCCGGGCGGGCGGGGTGCACGGGCTGGCCCACATCACCGGCGGCGGGCTGACCGAGAACCTGCCGCGCGTGCTGCCCGACGGGCTGGGGGCCGAGATCGACCTCGACGCCTGGGCCTTGCCGCCGGTCTTCGGCTGGCTGGCCCAGGCGGGCGGGCTGGACGAGGCGGAACTGCTCAAGACGTTCAACGCCGGGATCGGCATGGTGCTGGTCGTGGAGGCGCGCCGGGCCGAGGCGCTGGCGGCGCTGCTGGCGGCCGAGGGCGAGAGCGTGGCGCGCCTTGGCACCGTGACGCCCGGCGCGGGCATGCGCTATTCCGGGTCCCTTCTGGGATGAAGCGGGTCGCGATCCTGATCTCGGGGGGCGGGTCCAACATGGTGGCGCTGGCCGAGAGCATGACCGGCGACCACCCGGCGCGGCCCTGCCTCGTGCTGTCGAACCGGCCCGGCACCGGGGGGCTGGCGAAGGCGGAGGCGATGGGGCTGCCGACCGCGACGGTCGATCACAGGCCCCATGGCACCGACCGGGCGGGGTTCGAGGCGGAGCTTGCGCGCGTGCTTGACGCTTCTCGCCCCGATATACTTTGCCTTGCCGGTTTCATGCGGGTGCTGACAGAGGGGTTCGTCAGCCGTTACGCGGGCCGGATGCTGAACATTCACCCGTCGCTCTTGCCGAAATACCGCGGGCTGGACACCCATGCGCGCGCCTTGGCGGCCGGGGAGGCGGAGCATGGCTGCACGGTGCACGAGGTGACGCCGGAACTGGACGACGGGCCGGTTCTGGGGCAGGCGCGGGTGCCGGTCCTTGAAGGCGACACGCCCAAACGGCTTGCCGCGCGCGTGCTGCCCATGGAGCACAGGCTTTATCCCATGGTTCTGCGGCGTTTCGCGGCGGGAGATCGCCAACCGGTCTGGCTGCCCTGACCGGTTTCGCCGCCTGCGGCGGCGATCCGTGGGCGGCGCTCGTCAGGCTCCTGCGGAGCCCTCCTCGCGCCGCATTGCCATGGAAGGCCGCGGGGGCGGTGCCCTGTCATGGCGTCCGTCCGCGTGGCGCGGGCGGGGCCTCCGGCAACTGTGTTTATTGCGCTCTGGGGATTTTGTTTTCGTCGAAGGGTTGTCCGTCC
>QVQC01000056.1 GCA_003428585.1 Nioella halotolerans | reverse complement strand
CTGACCGGCACGCTGGAGCAGACCCAGGCCGAGCGCGCGGACCTCGCCGCACAGCTGGAAACCACGCAGGAGCAACTGGAAACCACGCAGGAGCAACTGCGGCTGAGTGATTCTTCTCTTTCGGAAGCGCATGACAGAGCTGACAAGCTGGCCCATGAAAAGGGGAGAGTGGAAAGTGAGCTTGTACAACGCAGCTGGGAGGCCGAAGAGACTGCACAACAGCTGACTGAAACACGGGGCGAAGTCGATCGTCTCACGCAACAGTTGGCGTCGTTGACACGGGAACTCGATAACACTCGCGGAAAACGAGATGCCTTGAATGCCGAGCGTGATGCGTTCCTGCGTGAACTGCGAAATGAGAAAACCCGCTACGAAACGGAAATTCGGGAAGAATTGGCGGCAGCCCTTCGCAGCAGCCGGGGGAAAGTCGATGCCGCCCACGCGGAGGCCCAAGCTGAGATTGCAGCCCTCCAGAAGGAGAGGCAAGCAGATCGCGATCGCTACGAAGAAGCACTTCAGGAGGCGCGCCGGCGCCAAGAGGAAGCCGACGAGCAGGCCAGAGCCCTTCTGGAAAGCACGTCGTGGAAGCTGACAGCACCGATACGCCGTATCATCATGACATACCGTGCTCTTCGAGGGCGCATTTGATTTGCCATTTTTTGAGAGAATACTCTAAAAGGAAGGTTTGCATGGTCAGCGATAGCGCCGAAACATTACCCCTTCAGAAAGGAGGCGCGCCGATTTTGAGACAGCCGGATCTTTTTAACCGATTTTTCGACGCGGTCTGGTATCTAGAAACCTACCGCGACGTGGAGGGTTACGCGGATGGTCCGGCGCGCCACTACCTTGAATTGGGGTATACGGAGCGGCGCTCGCCACATCCGCTTTTCGATCTGAATTGGTATTTCAACCGTCACCCAGAGGTCGCCGAGGCCGGAGTCGAACCGCTGAGCCATTATTTCAGCCGCGGCTGGCGAAAACTACATTCGCCGCACCCGGTATTCGACCCGGCCTGGTACCTGCTTCAGAATACTGACCTTATCGAGGCGGACATCGATCCGCTGCGCCACTACCTGGAAACCGGGTGGTCTGAGAAACGGTCGCTGCACCCGCTTTTCGATATCAACTGGTATCTGGAAACGTATCCGGACGTGGTGGAGCTTGATCAAGATCCCTTGTCACACTTCCTTACCTTCGGGTGGAAGGAAGGACGTCGACCACATCCGCTGTTTGACACGGAATGGTACCTAGAGCGCAACAAGGACATCCAAGGTACGGATATCAATCCGTGGGTGCATTATATCAGGACAGGGTGGCGCGAGGGGCGTTCGCCGCATAAAAAATTCGACGCGCAGTGGTATATTCACGAGTACCTTGATCCGTTGAGCCCGGCTTGCGAGCCGCTCACGCATTATCTTCGAGATGGCTGGCGAGAAGGTTTGCGCCCGTCCCACGATGCAGCGGAGAACCGACAGGCTTCCAGGGGTGCAGCGCCTCTTTATCTGACTGTTGTCGAGGAGCTCAACACTGCGCGCCGACGCGCGGAATTCGATCTCTCTGCTACCGACGGCAGACGCGGGACACTCCTGCTGGTGGTTCACGAAACCGAGGTTGGCGGTGCTCCGCAGGTTCTCAGGCTGTTTGCGATTTGGCTTAAGGAGCGGACACGTTTCGACGTGCGCATCGTAAGCCTGCATGGTGGCAATCTGCGCCAAAAATTCGCGGAGGTTGCCCCACTTCTTGTCCTCGGCGAGCACCCCGAGGACAGACGCGCCGATGTTCTTAGGGAGTGGATGGGCGATGATGTGGTTGGGGTGTTCCTGAATTCCATTGCCAGCGGTGACTTCCTCACCTACGCGCCGAAAGGACTACCGACCGTGGCATTCATTCACGAATTACCGCGAGTCCTTGATCTTTTCCCAACGCAGCTTTCCCTGATCCGCGAACATGCTCACCGTGTGATCGGGGGCGGCCCCCAAGTGACGCATGCGCTGAAAACCGACTATGGGTTCTTAAGCGAAAACCTGCTCTCTGGGCACAGCTTCATCGAACCGTTACCACCCGACGTGGACCCCGAACAGAGTCGTGTCGACGCCCGGAGATCTCTCGGCATACCCGAAAACCGTTTCGTCGTCATGGGATGCGGGATCATACACTGGCGAAAATCGCCGGACAAGTTTATCGAAACGGCCGAGCTTGTCCTCAGCAATGGAATCGACGCGGAGTTTGTTTGGCTTGGCGGTGGCGAGGACCAAGCGACCTGCGAAGCAACGGTGGTCGAAAAGGGCCTTGAATGCCGTGTCCGTTTCACAGGATACGAGCCCGACGTGGCCAGAAAATTGGCCGCCGGCGATATCTTTCTTTTGAGTTCACAGGAAGATCCTTTCCCGCTTGTTGCCCTCTATGCAGCGCAGGCGGGGCTACCCATTGTCTGTTTTAAGGACGCGGGGGGGATCGAAGGCTTCGTCAATCACGGTAGCGGTATTTCGGTGCCCTATATGGATGTCCCTGCCATGGCGGATGCCGTGACACTATATGCGACTGATAAGGAGCGCCAGAAGAGAGACGGTCAAACGGGAATAGGACAGATCGAGTCAAGATATACCATTGACAGCGTCGGACCTTTACTGCTGCACAGTTTGCGTGAGGTCATGGATATGCCCCCCGAGGTCAGTGTCGTCGTGCCGAACTACAACTATGAGGCATATCTCCCCGAGCGACTTAACTCGATCGCCAAGCAAACCTTTCAGGATTTCGAGGTCATCTTGCTTGACGATGCCTCGCCGGACGGATCGGTCGAGGTGCTTGAGCAGTTCGCGGATCAACGCCCCGGTACGCGCCTAGTTGTGAACACCGAGAATTCGGGCTCACCTTTCGTGCAATGGATGCGAGGCATGGAAATGGCCCGGTCCGGTCTGATCTGGCTGGCCGAGGCCGACGACCGCTGCAAGCCGGAATTCCTGGAAACGTTGCTGCCATTCTTCGATGACCGCAATGTACGGATCGCAACCTGCGCGTCGCGCCCGATCACGGCCAATGGCACCGAGATCGGCGACTACCGGCCGTTGTATCTCGACCGGATCACGCCTGGGCGCTGGAACCGCGATTACGTGGCCACCGATCATGAGGAAGCAAATGCCGGTCTGGGTATCGCGAATTCCATCCCGAACGCGAGCGCGGTTATGCTGCGCAAGTTCGATCCCGACCCGGATTTCGTGCGGGAGGTTACGAACATGCGCCTGTGCGGGGATTGGTATTTCTATGTCCGCGCCATGCGCGGGGGGCTGGTCGGTTTCTCGGCCGCGCTTCTGAACGATCATCGCCGACATGACACGACGGTGACACACAAGCTCGAGGGGTCGCTCCGCTATTTCCAAGAGTTGGCCACGGTGCGGCAGTATCTGGGCCGGACATATCGTCAAAGCGCGCAGACAAAGGCGCGCATCGCGGAATTTCTGGATCAAGACATCGCCCGGTTCAACGTGAGTGATCCCGAGCAACTGCCCACCATTCCCGAGCCCGCGAAAGCTCTGCCCTCGTTGCTGGTGGTCGCCCCGGATCTTTCACCCGGCGGGGGACAGGTCTTTGCCATCTCCGTCGCCAACGAGTGGACGCGCCGCGGCGGGCGGGTCGTGCTCCTGAACGTCGGAAACCAACCATCTCATTCGGCGATGCTGGCCAAGATATCGCCAGAGGTAACGCGCCTTGAGGCATCGGAGCCGGGAACCGACCTTGCCACATTGATCGAACGCTTCGACATCGACGCGATCCATTCCGGCATCTGGTGGGCGGACCGGTGGGTGGATGCCAACCGCCACGCCCTGCCCGACGACATGCCGTGGGTGATCACCATGCACGGCTGCCACGAGACGATCCTCGCGGAATCGAACATCGATCCCAGCTTTCCAGAGCGCCTGCCACGCATGATCGCCCGGGCGAACTGGGCATATATCGCGGAGAAGAACCTCGCGGTATTCCAGCCCTATGGGCGTCCAGCACAGCTCAACAAGATTCCGAACGGGGTTGAGGATAAAACGCCGGAATTGCAATTGCGTCGCGCGGATGTCGGTATACGCCCAGAGTCTGTCGTGCTGTGTCTCGCATCGCGCGCGATCCCCGAGAAGGGGTGGTTCGAAGCAGCGCGTCTTGCACGGCGACTGAACGCAGAGGGACATGCGGTAGACCTGCTTCTTCTGGGCGAAGGGCCGGCCGAGGCCGCCCTTCGACACGAAGGCGCAGAACACGTACACCTCACGGGGCAGGTGGCGAACCCGCAGGCCTATTTCGAGCTGGCCGATATCGGGCTGCTGCCCAGCTATTTCGTGGGGGAATCGCTGCCGCTGGTGTTGCTGGAGATGATGGCCAAGGGGTTGCCGCTCGTCGCGTCGGAAATCGGGGAAATCCCCTGGATCGTGGGGCGGGACGAGGACGCCGCGGGGCTGCTGATCCCTCTCGAGGACGACGGCGTGGACGAGGACGCGCTGCACGCGGCAGTGTCACGGCTGCTGGACGCGGATTACCGCGCGACCATGGCGACCGCGGCGCGCCACCGGTACGAGGCGGACTTCACGATCGAGAGGATGGTGGACAGGTACGCCGCGTTCTATCAGAAATATTGAAACCGAAATCGCAGAAAAACTGGAAAACAATATGGACCGTATGAACCTCGTCCTGCATATCGGGACGGAAAAAACCGGCACAACATTCTTACAAAGCTGGCTGTACAACAATCGCCAAGCCTTGTCAGAGAACGGAATCTTCCTCAGCGACCGTATACAGAAACCCAATAACCGGAAATTGGTCGGTTACTTTGTCCAGCGACTGGACGACTGGTGTCGGCAACAGGGGATCACGACAAGAGAGCAAAGGTCTAGGTTTTTCGACGGCTTTCTGAAGGATTTCGAGGCGGAACTCAGGGCGGCAGAACCCAATCACCACACAATGATCATCACCTCGGAACATTTTCACAGCCGCCTGCGAGCGCCCGAGGAGATGAAGAAGCTGAAGAACTTCCTAGACCGGAATTTCGCGACCGTAACGGTCCTTTGCTACTTCCGGGAACAGTCGCAGATGGCCAAGAGCGCCTACAGCACCACCGTCCGTGCGGGTTCGACGGCGACCTTTGAAAAGTTCCTCGAAACAGTTTCTCCCGAAAATTACTACTTCAACTTCCTTGAGATTGCGCGGAATTGGTCGGGTCTGTTCGGCCGTGAAAACTGTGATTTTCGTGTTTATGACCTGGCGCGCTTCCCTGAGAATGACTTGCGGCTGGATTTCTTGAGCCGTCTTCCGCGGCCGCTCGACCACTCCTACCTATCCTTCGATCGAACCCGGGGCAACGAGTCGCTGACTCGTGTCGAGACGGCCCTCTACCGATTGATCAATCAGCATGAGCCATATATCAATCCAAACGGGGGAGGCCTGAATCCGAGTAACCGAAAACTCAAGCAGGCAGTATCGCGCTGCGGGATATTAAAGCTCTACGAAACCAATATGCCTAAATCGGAAAAGATATTCGAGGCATTCAAGGAAACCAACATAAAGCTCTTTGAGGAATTCTTTGAAGAAGACTTTCTATTTCAGAAGGCCAGTGACGCTCCGGAGGGTTCAAGAGTGCTTGAAATCGATACAGAAAATCTCGCACACGATCTCGAAACGCTTGTTGACCGCCTCATGAAGATCATGAAATCAAGTTAATTCGTCGTCTGGGGGTCAAAATGTTGGCATAGTTTCCAGACTTCGGTGACAACGATCATGCTCGTGTCGCCCTATCTGCGCAAGGCGAAGTCAGTCGAGGAATGCTAAAAACCATCGCCAAAAAGGATGACGAAAGCATTTAGCCCTGATACCAAAAACTCAGTGCTCGTGGCGCCGCATGAAAAGTGGGCGAATAGCCCGAAACAGATGGGCGTATATTGTCGGAATGAGTGGGCGAAAATTCGGAAGGCACATACCGAACACCGAATCCATATTGGCGCGCCAACATGGTGGTGCACTAAAGGGAGAAAACGTTGAATACGAACGACATATTTAGGCGCGTGGTGCATTTCGCACCTGATATTGGATTGACCTACCTGTCCGTTCCCAAGGTGGCCTGTTCTTCTTTCAAAAGGTCCATATGGGAATCGGTGGATCGAAAGAAGGGTGTTCAAACCCTTCTGGAAGGCATGTCACCGCACAGGAAGGACACCTCCCCTTTCGTTCACGCCCTGCCCGCCTTGAAACGCCGGATGGATTCGTTCATCGATTCAAGATTTGTCGTTGTCGTGCGCAACCCATATGTGCGACTTCTTTCCGGGTATCTCGACAAGGTGGCCGCAGAACGTCGGGACATGAAGGTTTGGACGGTCGTTGCCCGGCAACTGGATTACAAGATAACCGATCGGCCTAGCTTCCCGGATTTCGTCAGCAGACTGTCCAATGTAGATGTCACGAATGTCGATCCTCTTTTTGCACCGCAGAGCGAAGTCGCCAATATCGGACGCTTTCCGGTGGACCATCTTGGACATCTCGAAGCGCTGGAGCCGACTGTCGAACTTCTTGCGAAGTATGACGTGGACCTGTCGCCCTACAGGCCGCATGAAACGAATTCTTCGGGCCGGCTGGATGAGTGCTATACAGACAGGGAGTTCGACGCCGCCGCACGGATGTTTGCAAACGATTTCGAAATGTTTGCTTACTCTACCGACCCTGCAGATCTGGATGCAAGAGGTCCAAAACGTGTTCCGTCGGTCAGCCGTGAGAAGCTGCGCGAATACCTCCTGGATGTTCTTGGCTAATGATCCTATCGCGATTCAAGTGCACGAGTGTTCGGTCACCCAGAGTTTTACAAACAATGTCATGAGAATTTCGCAAGATTGAAGTGGCTTCCAGCCGCCTCTCGCAAGAACCTTTCACGCCATTCAATATTCCGCCTATTGCCAAGTTTTGCCGACGTTCGCGATGTTTTGGACACGGGACCGGCGATGCCGAGTCTTTTCATGAGCATATCAAGGTGGCGCATGTCCTCATCTTGGACCACGTCTTCGTAGACAAATTCCAATGGCGTGATTTTATGGCTTTCAAAAAAATGACGCCAGGTTAGGGCTTCCAGCGTGATACTGTTAACCTCTCGGAAGATCTGTGTCCGATCATATTCCGCATCACGATTGTAGTTTTCATCATACCCCCGCATTGCGTTTCCGGTAAAGTGTTCAAACTTGTGATCTTCCGTCGCGTGGTAAACTTTCGTCTGTCGGGCGATCACACGGCTTATGGCTTGCTCCACCACGTCGCGGCGATGGAGCCATACCCAGAGTGCATCGTTGAATGTATGGGCGACATGCGGGAAAATTCCATCCGCATCGGAAGAAACGAGGGTGGCCAGCCGATTGTCAATGCCGGAAAGCTGGTTCGCCATGATCTTGACAGCGGTTACGCCATTCGCGCTTCGGGCCTTGTCATGTAATTCTTGGAGCTTTTTTCGCCAGTCTTGGTCTTGCGGACCGTCGATCCAAGAAATGAAATATTCTTCCGGCATCCCCAGAATACCGATGTTCCGCATGTCTTCCAGAAACAAGGTCGAGCCGCATCGTTGCGTTGCACATACCACTATATCCAAGATTCAACTCCTAGTTTTACCTAACTTTCGTCATAATTAACGCGACAGCTTTCGCAAGCCACCTGTCAAGCGCACTGTTTCATGGGGTTAGAATATGAATTGCGTATCAGTCACTCTGAGATTTGACGGATATATACCTACAGTGGTAAGCATTATGGCCATTTCTGTTCGTCAATTTCCACTCCCAAGGTCTACGCCATATCTCTCCAAAAGTGCAGCGTTGTGTTCACGAAACTGTTCCAGGACTTGTGCTCGAACCCGGTTCGAAAACAGGCGATAGTCCCCCGAGTAATCAACACCTTCAGACCTTTCCCTGTTTACTTCCCAAATAAACTCGTCTGCCTCGACTCTTGAATTTTCCAGAGCAACTTTTTTCCACGACTTTAGGATTTCGTTGCCGATTGACCGGTTCGCTTCCTCGGATGGGGCGGTCATTCTGGCAACGTCGATCCCCAGTATTTCACAGAAGTCTGCGGTCACATCACCACCAGCAAGACAATTTCGATCAAATTTTCTGACGTGAAGTTTGTGGGGCTTCAGAGAGGTTTCGATACGATTAAGCAAATCAATGAAATTCAGGCCCCGCTTGTGATCCGGCCGGTTCATGAAAGACAACAGCTCCTGTTCCGTCAGGAACTGTTCGTGAATCACGGAAGAATCGCCGCGCTGTGCGAGAAGTTTGTTCCGCTGATTGTATAAAGACTCAATGAGCTTGTCCTGCCTCCTGATGTAAACAATTACCTCTGTTTCGAAACTTTCCAGGTCGCGTGCTAATGATGAGAAGTCGATTTGACGACTAAAACTTTCACCGCTTATGATTGAATCTAGTGAATTTTGTGATAAATTTCCCCAAAAACTCTTCGTTTCTTCATTTGTTAGCTTGTCAAAGACAGTATTATAATCTGCATAACGTGCCGCAACGCAGTTGTGCCGAAACGGCGAATTCCACACTTTTCCTTTTTTTTCCTGAGAATTCGGCAAGATAGGAAATTCCAAGCCGCAGCTTCCAAGATACTCTCCTGATCTGGCGAGCATGGCTTGAATTCCGCTGGTGCCGGTCTTGCGTAGGCCAATATGCAAGAAAAGTTTTTTCAAACTGGACCTCTGTCTGTACTGACCGCCTTCGCTACGATGAATTCACCTAGCATCACCGAGGCACGATGGTTGAAGGAGAAGCCAGTATCCATATTTCCTACATATTCTTTTCGACGCGCGTAAAACGTTTCAGGCTGAGATGAAAGGCGGCAGGCTGGGCCGGAGATAGTTCGCCATCAATATCCCGTTGCCCGAGGTGATCCTGCCGTCGCTGGCGCCTTCCGTGAAGGCTTTCAGGGGATAGTGGATGCCCTCCGCCTGCAAGTCCTGCGCATGCCGAGCGAACAGGACCTGAAGGTAGGACGTGCCCGTCTTGGGCGCGCCGCAGTGCAGGAAAACGGTGGGCATGAAACACTCCTTGGAAGGGCAGGACTTTTTTCACATGACTCGCCTCCTATGGCAAGAGAGAACCGATGCGGCAAATGTCTCGGCCCGACTGCGCATTTCGACGTATCCGGTCGGCCGGTCCAGCGGCTTCTGGTCAGCCCGCCTTATTCACCCAAGTCCGGGGTAATGGCTGGCGTGCCCGCGGAAGCTCTGTAGAATCAAGTTGCTACACAAAGTCCGACAGCAACGTTCGGAGCACGCCATGGGTGAAACGCTACAGCCGGTCGCCACGGGCTTCAACAGGTCTCTGCGTGTCGAGAGCCGCGCCGAGCGACTGACCGGGGCCGCCGGGGCCGGCGCCTGTGTCACACCATCGGTGCAGGCGCGGCAGGCATACTTGGGAC
>QVQC01000050.1 GCA_003428585.1 Nioella halotolerans | reverse complement strand
ACGGACAACCCTTCGACGAAAACAAAATCCCCAGAGCGCAATAAACACAGTTGCCGGAGGCGTCCCGACATGCCGACCGACGCAAGCGGACGGTGGCAATACGGGCGGCCGAGGGCCTCCTTCCCCGGAAGGGGGGGCGGTCGTGCGGCCCCGGATCGCCGTGCCGCCGGCGCGGCGACACCGCCCGTGCCGTCCCGCGCGCATCCCGGCCAGAGCACAGCATGCGCAGCGGCTTGCGTCACCTGCCGAAACACCCGTTCGGGGGCAATTTTCCGACTTGACGCCACCCGGCGGCTGGCATAGGCACCGTCGCGTTCGGCGGTGTAGCTCAGTTGGTTAGAGCGGAGGAATCATAATCCTTGTGTCCGGGGTTCGAGTCCCTGCACCGCCACCATCCTCCCCAGAATCGGCCTGTCCCGCTGACCCCGCGACGTCGGGGTTTTGATTTCGCATGCGCTTCGGCTAAGCCTGTTGCCAGTTGCGACGCGCGCGCCGGGGAGGGGCATGACCATCAGCCGCACATTGCTGTTTTCCGCGCTGTTCCTGGCCTTCGCCTCCGGGGCCTACCTGCTGTCGCAAAGCTACTTCCGGTCGGAGGAGATCACCCGCGCCGAGGGGCGCCTGTCCCTGTACCGGTCCACCGTTGTGGCGGAACTCAACCGGTTCTCGCACCTGACCTTCGTGCTGGCGCGCGACCCGTTCGTGATCGAAACCGCCGCCGGCGGGGCGACCGAGCCGCTGAATGCGCGGCTTGCGGCCTTCGCCGACCGCTCGGGCCTCGACGCGATCTACCTGATGGACCCGCAGGGCCTGACCATCGCCGCCTCCAATGCCGGGCAGCCGGGCAGTTTCGTCGGCCAGACCTACGGCTTCCGCCCCTATTTCCGGCAGGCGCTCGCTGGCCGGCAGGGGCGTTTTTACGGTATCGGCGCCACCACCGGCCTGCCGGGCTATTTCATCGCCGACGCCGTGGTGTCGGATCTCGGTGAAACGCTTGGCGTCATCGCCATCAAGATCGACCTCTCGATGTTGGAAAACAGTTGGCGCGAGGGCGGCGAACAGGTGCTCCTGACCAATGCCGACGGGGTCGTGCTGCTGGCCTCCGATCCCGGCTGGCGCTACCGGGCGCTATCGCCGCTGAATGCCGATCAGCGCGCCGAGATTGCCGAGGCACGCCAGTTTCCCGGGCAGGACCTCGCGCCGCTGGACTGGCAGCCGCTTGGCGCCGACGCGGCGGTGATCGGCGGGATGGAAGTGATTCACGCTACCGCCGATGACCTGCCGCATGGCTGGCAATTGCACTATTTCGCCAGCGTCGACCCGGTGGACACGCGAAGCTGGCTGGCCACCGTCATCGCGGTCGTGATCGCCGGCGGCGTGGCGCTGGTGTTCCTGATGCGGCGCAACGCGCAGGTGCAGGCGGCGCTGACCCGGCTGGAGGTCGAGGAGGCCGAGTTACGCCGCGCCTATGACCGCCTGAACATCGAGATCGAGGAGCGCCGCGCCGCCGAGCGCCGCCTCGAACGCACGCGCGATGAACTGGCCCGCGCCAGCCGGCTGGCCGCGCTTGGCGAACTGGCCGCCTCCGTCACCCATGAACTGGGCCAGCCCATCACCGCCATGCGCAACCATCTTGCGGCGGCCGAAATGGGCGCAAGCGACCGCGCGATTCCGCGGCTTGCCGGGCTGGTGGAGCGGATGGAGGGCATCACACGGCAGCTCAAGTTCTTCGCCAATCCCGGCGAGGATGCGCTGAAACCTGTCGATCTGTGCCACGCGATGCGCGAGGCGCTGAAGTTGGTCGCCCCCAATATCGAGGCACAAGCTGTGCGGCTGACGCAGGATCTTGGCCCGGATCCGGTGATCGTGCAGGGCAACGCGCTCAGGATCGAACAGGTGATGGTCAACCTCTTGCGCAACGCCATCGACGCGATGGCGTGCGCTGCCGATCCGACGTTGGCGGTGCGGGTCGGGGCCGATGACGGCCGCGCGTGGTTCGAGGTGGCCGACCGTGGCCACGGGCTGGGCGATGCCAGCCTGCCGGAATTGCAGGAACCCTTCGTCACCAGCCGCGAGTCGGGGCAGGGCATGGGGCTTGGCCTTGCGATCTCGGCTGGTATCGTGAAGGAACACCACGGGGCGATGAGCGCCCGCAACCGCGACGGCGGCGGCGCCGTGTTCCGCGTCGAGATCCCGCTCGCCGCCCCGGCAGAGGAGGCCGCGGAATGACCCCGTCCGACACCACCGCGCTGTCCGTGCTGATCGTGGATGATGACAGATCAATGCGCGCCTCGCTCGTCGATCTGCTGGAGGCGGCGGGCTGGCGGGTCGAGGCGCTGGCGCGTGCGACGCAGGTCTTGGACAGGTTGCCGGGCTTGCAGCCCGACGTGATCCTGTCCGACGTGCGGATGCCGGGGATGTCGGGGCTCGACCTGCTGGCCGCGCTCGACCGTGCCACGGCGCCGCCGCTGGTGCTGATCTCGGCGCATGGCGATATCCCGATGGCGGTGCAGGCGATACAGGAAGGCGCCTACAGCTTCGTCGAGAAACCCTACGACCCCCGCCGCCTGCTGCGCATCCTGCAGAACGCCGCCCGCCAGCATCGCATGGCACGCGGCGCCGAACGGCTGAAGGCGCGGTTGTCGCGGCTGTCGGGGCTGGACCGCGTGCTGCTTGGCACGACGGAGGAGATCGCGCGTCTGCGGGCCGACGTGCTAGACCTCGCCGACACGCCTGCGCCGGTGCTTTTGCAAGGCGAGACCGGCACCGGCAAGGAGGTCGTCGCCCGTGCCCTGCACGATCTTGGCCAGCGCGCCGATGCGCCCTTTCTCGCGCTCAACTGCGCCGCGATCGCCGAGGCCAGCTTTGAGACGGAGATGTTCGGCGTGAAGGGCGCGGCCACCGGGCGGCTGGTGGAGGCACGCGGCGGCACGCTGTTTCTTGATGAGGTTGCCGCCTGCCCCCTGCCGGTGCAGGCCAAGCTTCTGCGCGTGATCGAGGAACAGCAGGTGACCCCGGTCGGCGCGAGCACGCCCGTTGCGCTTGATGTGCGCGTGGTGTCGGCCACCAACGAGGCGGCGGAGGTCGCGGTGTCGGGGGGGCGGTTGCGGCAGGATCTGCTCTACCGGCTCAACACCGTGGTGCTGACGCTGCCGCCGCTGCGTGCCCGGCGCGTCGATATCGGCCTGCTGTTTACCCATTTCCTTGCGCAATATGCGCGGATCTACGAAGTAACGGCGCCCGACCTGACCCATGACGACATGGCGGCCCTTCTTGCGCATGACTGGCCCGGAAATGTCCGCGAGTTGCGTAACGCCGCCGAACGCCGGGTGCTGGCGGCGCGGCGCGGGCGCGGCTCGGTGACCGAGGCGATCCGCGCCGACCAGGGGCCGGAGGACGTGCCCGACACCTTGCGCGAGGCCGTGGCCGTGTTCGAGCGCGAGTTGATCGGCAAGGCGATCCGCGCGCATCAGGGCCGCATGGACGCGGTCGCCGAGGCGCTCGGCATCGGGCGGCGCACGCTGAACGAGAAGATCGTCAAGCTCGGCCTCGACAAGGACGCACTGCTGTAGGGCCCGTCGCGCAAGGCGGGGAAAAGGCGGACGCCCGGGCGGTGCCCCACAGCCCCTGCGGATTTCCGCAAGGCCCGGGTGCCGCCCGCTTGCGATTTCCTTCATAGCGAGCCCCGGACGCGCCGCGCCATACTCCCGTCATCCGCAATCTTGCGTGATAAAAGGGAGGACATCATGAAAAAGACACTCACGGCCACCGCGGTGGCCGCTCTTTCCGTCGGCATCGCCGCCGAGGCCTATGCCACCGAATGGAACGTCTCGCTCTGGGGCGCGCGTCGCGCCTTCACCGAGCATGTCGAACGCCTTGCCGAGCTGGTCGAGGAACGCTCTGGCGGCGACTTCACCCTCAACATCTCCTATGGCGGCCTGTCGGGCAACCGCGAGAACCTTGACGGCATCTCCATCGGCGCCTTCGAGATGGCCCAGTTCTGCGCCGGCTACCACCCCGACAAGAACCCCTCCATCACCGTGCTGGAACTGCCGTTTCTTGGCGTGTCCTCGCTGGAACAGGAACGCGAGATTTCCATGGCGCTCTACCAACACCCGGCGGTGCAGGCCGACCTTGCACGCTGGAACGCGACGCTCCTGATGCCCTCGCCGCTGCCGCAATACAACCTCGTGGGCCGCGGTGACGCGCCGGACAACCTCGAGGATTTCGCCGGCATGGCGGTGCGCGCCACCGGCGGTATCGGGGCGGCCATGTCCACGATCGGCGCGGTGCCGACCTCGATGACCGCCACCGAAGTGCGCCAGGCGATGGACAGCGGCGTGGTGCAGGCGGTCAGCTTCGCGCCGCACGCGCATATGTCCTTCGGCACCATCGAGTCCGGTGACTGGTGGACCACCAACCTCAACCCCGGTACGGTAAACTGCCCAGTCGTGGTCAACACCGACGCGCTCGACTCGCTTTCCGACGCGGACCGCGAAATGCTGATGGGCGCCGTCGATGACGCGCTCGACCACTACATCGACTATTACAACAGCCAGACCATGGCCGCGTGGGGCCCGGCGCTGGACGAACGCGGGATCGAGCGGATCAGCTTCGGCGACGACGAACTCGCCGCCTTCCGTGATGCCGCCGCCGCACCCGCCGCTGCCGCGTGGATCGAGGAAAACAGCGCCCGTGGCCTGCCGGCGGAGGAGCTTTACGACTTCGTTACCAGCATGATCGCCGACGGGTCCTGAGCCCGGCCCATCCCTTGCCCCGCCCGGCCTTGCCCCGGGCGGGGTTTTCCCGTTTCGGGCAATCAGGAAAGGAGGATCTCCGATGGCCGGAGCATCCCTCGTGCTGTCCGATGACAGCAGCGAAAGCCGGATCGACCGCCAGCTTGTGAAACTTGAACGGCTGATGGCGCTGGTCAGCGGGCTGGCGGTGTTCGGGCTGATGATCCTCGCCGTGGTCTCGGTCGGCGGGCGCAACGCGATGAACCAGCCGATCCCCGGCTACGTGGACTGGATCGAGCAGGCCATGCCGCTGATCGCCTTCATGGGCGTTGCCTTCACACAGCGCGAGGGCGGACATATCCGCATGGATCTGCTGGTCGGGGCGCTGCGCGGCCGCGCGCTCTGGGCCGCCGAGCTTGTCACCACGCTGGCGATCCTGATCCTCATGGTGCTGTTGGTCTGGGGCACATGGGCGCATTTCCAGCGCAGTTTCGACTGGTCCGCGCCGATGCTCAGCCGCGACAGTTCGATGGATATCGGCCTGCCGATCTGGCCGGCCAAGCTGGTGGTGCCGGTGGCGTTCTCGGTCATCGTCCTGCGGCTGGCGCTGCAGGTCTGGATCTATGCGAGGGCGCTTGCATCCGGGGCGGATCGGCCCGCCGGTATTCCGCTCCCCGCCGATCCCGCGACACAGGCCGCGATGGAGGCTGAACAGGTCTCCGGCCGCGATGAATGAGGACTGAAAGATGGATTCCATTCAAATCGGCCTTTGGGTCACCGGCGGCCTTCTGGGGCTTGTCATCCTCGGCATGCGGGTTGCCTTCGCCGCCGGTCTTTCCGGCCTTGTCGGCCTGATCTGGATCTTCTGGAGCCGCCGGGGCTACGACCCGGAAGATTTCACATGGGCGCTCGGCGTCGCGGTGCAGACCGCCGGGCAGGTGCCCCATTCCAAGATTTCCAGTCAGGCGCTCAGCCTGATCCCCACCTTCATCCTGATCGGCTACCTCGCCTATCACGCCGGCCTGACCAAGGCGCTGTTCGAAGCGGCCAAACGCTGGTTCGCGTGGGTGCCGGGGGGGCTTGCGGTATCCACCGTCTTCGCCACGGCGGGTTTTGCCGCCGTGTCGGGCGCGTCTGTTGCCACCTCGGCCGTTTTCGCGCGCATCGCGATCCCCGAAATGCTGGCCGTGGGCTATGACAAGCGCTTTGCCGCCGGGGTGGTCGCGGCGGGGGGCACGCTGGCCTCGCTGATCCCGCCCTCGGCGATCCTCGTGATCTACGCCATCATCGTCGAACAGGACGTGGGCCGCCTGCTTCTGGCGGGGTTCATTCCCGGCATGTTCTCGGCGGTGGTTTATGCGCTGCTGATCATCGGGCTGGCCAAGACGATCCGCAATTTCGGCCCGCCGGTCACCGGCTTCACGTGGAAGGAACGCCTCGCCTCGCTGCCCCCCGCCCTGCCCATCGTGGCGGTGGTCGTGATCATCATCTTCTTCGTTTACAATCCCTTTGGCGGCGATGCTTGGGGCACGCCCACGGAAGGCGGCGCCATCGGCGCCTTCATCGTCTTCCTGATGGCGCTGTATCGCGGCATGCGCTGGCCGCAACTGAAAGAGGCGCTGCTGGAAACCGCCAAGCTTTCGGTGATGATCTTCACGATCATCTGGGGCGTGCTGATCTATGTCCGCTTCCTCGGTTTCGCCGATTTGCCCGGCGCCTTTTCCGACTGGCTGACCTCGCTGACGCTGTCGCCGATGCTGATCCTGATCTGCATCCTTCTGGCCTACGCGGTGCTGGGCATGTTCATGGATGCGATCGGCATGCTCCTGCTGACCTTGCCGGTGGTGTTCCCGGCGGTGATGGCGCTCAACGGGGGCATGAACGTCACCGCCGAGGCCAGCACCTTCGGCATGTCGGGCACCATGTGCGCGGTCTGGTTCGGGATCCTCGTGGTCAAGATGGCGGAGTTCTGCCTGATCACGCCGCCCATCGGTCTCAATTGTTTCGTGGTGGCCGGCGTGCGCGACGACATCAGCGTGCAGGACGTGTTCAAGGGGGTCACACCCTTCTTCATCGCCGACGGCATCACGATCGGGTTGCTGGTCGCCTTCCCGTGGATCGTGCTTTGGCTGCCCGGCCAGATGTAGACCACGCGGTTTCGTCTGCACGGGGGGTGCACGGGGGGTGTACGTCGGGTGCACGGGGGGTGACAGGGAATTCCGCCGGGCGGGGCAGGGCGTGCCGGCCGCGCAAACGACCGCGCCAAGCCGGTGCTGTCTGTGTCCTGACAACGTGACCTCAAGGCCGGGGGCGGGGCTGAAGGCAGGCCGCAGACGATAAGCCACGCATCGGCCTGCATGTGTCGAACCACCCCGTTGCGTCCTGTTTCGATTTGCGCAAAACTGCGTGGTATGGCTTTCTAACCGACTGAATTGTTTAGTTTTCATAGGGTCCGGGTTGAGTATCAGTTCCAAGAGTGATCACAAGGATTCGCCGCGATGGATTTGTGTCCAATGGGGCGCGGCGGAGTTCCGGGCCTGGGCCATGCACGAAAGCGGCGCGGTCATGATGCGCCTTCGGTCCCCCCATGGCCTCGCGCGGGTTGCGTTGGATGAGATTGACTGCGTGCTGACGCATCTTCTGGAACCATGGCTGCTGCGCGACGACACGCCGGTCATGATCTCCGGCTTGTCCCATGCCGCGGGCGAAGATGATCTTTTCCCGATCCCCGCTCAGCCCGCGCACGGGGCCCCGGTAAAGGGGGCGTCCGGCGATCCGCGCATCAGCCTCTACCTGCTGCCGGGGCTGCGACAAGACCGCCCACCCGACTACCTGATCGCCGATGGCGCAATGCTGCGGGGCCTGCTGGCCGATCACCCGGACTTCGACGGGGCGGTCTGCATACCGGGGCAGGACACTCGCTGGGTGCGTGTCCGTGCCAGAGAAGTGATTGGATTTCAAAGCCATATGACAGGCGAACTGGTGACGCTACTGTCGCAATCCTCCAGTCTTGCCACCCATCTGGCCGAGGATGCCGACGCCGGGGACGCCTTTATCGAAACCGTCAACGCGGTGCTGCAACGGCCCGGCACGCTGCTCCGCAATCTCTCCGGCCTGCGGGCGCGGGCGGTTCTGGGTCATGCCGCCGCGACAACGGGCCATCTGGCCGGCAGCCTGATCGGCGCCGACCTCGCCGCCGCGCGTCTGTTCTGGGTCGACCGGCCCGTGATCGTCGTCGGCGGTGACCTGATGGCCCCGCTCTACCGGCGCGCGCTTGCCGGGCAGGGGTGCGACATGCGCCTGTCCGATCCCGATGACCTGACGCTTGCGGGGTTCCGGCAGGCCTATGCCGGGCTGGGCTGCCGCACCGTCTGAACCTCCCCTTGCACCCGCCAAGCCACCGGTGCATCACTACGCGCGGGGTCTGGCAGTCGGGAGCGTTGAATGACACGGGTTGTGATCAACGGCTTTGGCCGCATCGGCCGGTCAGTGCTGCGCGCCTGGCTGACAGGGAATTCCTGGCCGGGGGTGGAGATCGTTGGCGTCAACGATGTCGCCGATCTGGAAACCTGCGGCTACCTTTTCGAATACGATAGCGTTTTCGGCCCTTTCCCCGGTGGTGTGGAGGTTCGGGATGGCCTGTTGATCGCCGGTGACCGAGCGATTCCATTTACCCGTGAACCGGAATTGGCATCGCTTGCGCTGTCGGGCGTCGATGTTCTGATGGAATGCACCGGGCGCGCCAAGGATCGCCGCATTGCCGAACAAGGACTGGCAGCAGGCGCGGCGCGCGTGCTGGTCTCGGGCCCGTGCCCGGAGGCGGATCTGACACTTGTGCTGGGCGCCAACGAGGCGCAGCTTGCGCCGGAGCAGCGCATCGTGTCCAACGCGTCGTGCACCACCAACGCGCTTGCCCCGCTGGCCCGGGTTCTCGACGATACCTACGGGCTTGAGAGCGCGTTGATGACAACGGTGCATTGCTACACGGGCAGTCAGCCGAGTGTGGACATGGCGACGGGGAATGCGGCGCGGAGCCGGGCGGCGGCGCTGTCGATGGTGCCGACGACGACGAGCGCCGAGCAGTTGGTCGACCTCGTGCTGCCGCACTTGGCCGGGCGGATCACCGGGTCGGCGGTGCGGGTGCCCGTGGCCAGCGTGTCTTGCGTCGATCTGGCGGTGCTTCTGCGCGACCGGCCTTCAGTGGAAATTGTGCGCAAGAAATTGGCGGATGTTGGGGGGGTTATCGGCTACACCCACAAACCGTTGGTGTCGTCGGACCTGCGGCAGCGGCCGGAATCGCTGATCGTGGCGGGGCCGGAAATCAAGCGCACGGATGGTGGGATGCTGCGCGTTTTTGGCTGGTACGACAATGAATGGGGCTTCTCGGCGCGGATGCTGGACGTTGCCGCGCGCATGGGCGCCTTCGGCTGAGGCCGCCGTTCAGGGCGGAAAAGAGGGGGTGCCGGGCGTGCACCCCCCGTACACCGCCCGTACACCCCCTGTGCATACGAAAACGGGTTTCGCCGCGCTGACCGCGCCGATCCGCGGGCGCCCCTCGTCAGGCCCCTGCGGGGCCCTCCTCGGGGCGCGTTGCCACGGGAGACCGGGGCGGGCGCGTGGTCAGTCGGGCCGTGTTCGGTCTGCGCGGGCGGAACGCCTCCGGCGTGAGTATTGGGGCCAAGAAGAAGGGGCGGTCGCGTCAGCCGCCGAAGGGGGCGACGTAGGTGGCGGGGCCGGCCATGCGCAGGGCTTGGCGGGCGAGCGGCGTGCCGTGCCGGTCGCGCGCGAGGCGGGTGAGGCATAGAAGGCCGGTATAGCGATTGCAAGCGAGGGCGACGGCGGTGGCCATGTCGGTGACCTCCGCGCGCAGGCGGTCGTCGATCCGCGCGGGGGAGAGGCCCTGCGCGGCAAGGAGGTCGGCGAAATCGGCGGGCTGGTCCTCGGACAGTTCCGGGGCAAGGGCCACGGGCAGCACGATCTGTTCCAGCGCGGCGCGGTCGGTGCCGGATTTGAGGGTGCGGGTGAGGACATTGAGGTCGCCGTCGAAAAACGCGGCCTCCGCGCCCTCGGGCCGACGGTGCGAAAGGCGCGCGCGGAACACGGTCAGCGGCAGGGCGGTGCCGTCGGGGCGGACCAGCGGGCGCAGATGGGGGGGTGGCGTGGCGGCCGCTGCGTCGGGCGGCGCGGCGACCACCGTGCCCCGCCCCGGCTTGCGGTCGAGATATCCCATCGCCTCCACCGCCATCAGCGCGCGGCGCATGGTACCCTGGCTGACGCCGAATGCCTCGGCGAGGTCGAATTCATTGCCAAGGCGCAGGCCCGGCGGCCAGTCGCCCGAGCGGATCCGGCGCAGGATCTCGGCCTCGGCGGTCTTGTAGAGCGGGGTGCGGGCCATGGTCTTCTCCGGCTTTCGTCTACTGGATCAGGCGCAGAGAGGCCCGGTTTCGTCAATTGAGATGGCGGATCAGCCGTGCGTGGCGGTCGAAGGCCTTGATCACCGCGCCCAACGTGGACAGGTCCGCGGCCTCCATCATGGGGATCATGCGCGCGAAAGCCTCGCCGGTGGCGAGCGCGTCGCCGATTGCGGTGTGGCGCTCCGCCTCTGGGATGGTGATCGCCAGCCGGTGGCAAAGCGCATCGAGCGTGTGTTCCGCCGACTGGCCGAAGAGGATGGCCGAGAGCAGCACCGTGTCGAGGATCGGCTGGTCGAAGCGTTGCCCGATCTCTGCCTCGCGGCGTTGCAGGAAGGCCATGTCGAAGGGCGCGTTATGGGCCACCAGAACGTTGTTGTCGGCAAAGCGGTGAAAGCGGGTGAGGGCCGTGGCCACGTCGGGGGCGTCGGCCACCATCTCGTTGGTGACATGGTGCACCTCGGTAGCCGCGGCGGGGATCTTGCGGCCGGGGTTGACCAGCATGTCGAAACGTTCCTCGGCGCGGATGCGGCCATTGACGACGCGCACCGCCGCGATCTGGCAGATCTCGTCAACCTGCGGGTTGAGGCCGGTCGTCTCAGTGTCGAAAATCACGAAGTTGAGTTGTGACAGACGCGCCTCCGACAGTTCCGCCGGCAGGGCGGCGCGCAGCAGGTCGAAATCGTATTGCATCGCGCGGGCCGGGGGCGTGGTGCGCGGAAAGGCCAGCGGCAGCGACAGGTGCAGCGCGGCGCCACCGTGGGCGAGGGTGACGCGGGTGCCGTGGGTCGCCTGCACGTCGCCGCCGGTGAAATGCGCAAAGCCGGGGCTGAGCGGCTTGGCAAGCCAGCCGTCCAGCGTGGCGCGATCCGGGGCGGGGACGTCGGCGCCGAGGCTGAGGGTGACCGCGCGCTCCCCGACATGGGCCGCGCCGAGGGTCACGCCGGTCGCGCCCAGATCCGACCAGCCGCGCGCCAGTCGTTCCAGCAGCCGGGTGATGGCATAGCCGTCGCACCGGATGCGGCGCGCGGGCAGGTCCGCGGCAAGGCCGATATCGCGCCGGGCAAGGCGGGCGCGCAAGGCGGTGGCAAGGTCGCCGAGCGGCAGCGCCTCCATCGGCCACCACGCGGTATCGGTGGCGGCCTTGCGTGTGGTGACATCGGACAGCGTCGCGTCGAGGGCGGCGCGGCGTCCTTCGGGCAGGTCTGGCAGGGCGTCTGTCGCGGCCGTGATCACCCGCTCCAGCAGGGCGGCGCGTTCGGCATGCACGCCGAGATCCTCGGACACGTCGCGCAACGTCAGAACATAGCCGGGGCCATCGGTTTCCTGCCCTTCCAGCGACAGAAGATTCATGCGCGCCTCCAGCAGGCGGGCGTCCTCGCGCGTGGCGCAAAGGATATCGGCACCCTCCCCGTCCCCGGCCGTGCGCAGCCGGTCATAGGCCTGCCGGATCGGCCCGGGCATGAGCAGGTGGTGCAGCGGGCGGTTGAGGCCGAGCGCCTCGCTGGCCCCGAGGATATCCACCGCGCGGGCATTGTAGAGCACCACGGTATGATCGGGGGCGCAGAAGAGCACGCCAAGCGGCACCTCCGCCAGCAGGGTTTCCAGACGCGATTTTTCCAGCCCGAGGCGCGCGGTTTCGCGGCCAACGGCCATGGCCATCGCGTTCCGCGTTTCGGTCAGGTCGCGGGTGACGGCGGCGGCGGCAGTGCCCAGATCGCCAAGGTATTTCGCCGCCTCGTGGTCGATGTCATGCGTCACCTCGGCATGGGCGCGGGCGCGCATCTCGGCGGCCAGCCGTTCCACCGGGCGCGCGACGTTTTCATCGAAGAGCACCCAGATCCACGTGGTCAGCGCGAGGATGGCCGCAACTGCGATGACCCCGGCAATGACGAAGGCGGACAGGGCGTGATCTTCGCCCAGCCTTGTATAGCCCAAGACCAGCCCCGCGATGGCAAGCGCCGAGGTTGCAAGGGCGAGGAAGGCAAAGAACAGGAAGATGCGCAGACGCAGGGAAAGATGGGTGAACATGGGTTTGGGGCCTCCTCCTTGCCCCTTTTTCGCTATGGGGTCGGGGCGGTCGCGCAACGTCCCAAGCCCCGGGGGTCGTGTCAGGCGGTGGCGACCCGGCCGCAGATCGCGGTCATGATCGGATCGCCGCGGCCGGCGGGAATCCAGTTGGCGTCTTCGGGCTGGCCGGCCTCGTCGAAGCTGGTGTCCGGGTCGATCTGCGCGCGGCGGCCTTCGGCGCAGTCGACGAGGATCGGCATTTGCATCGGCGGCTGCCAGCGTTCGTGCAGGCGCAGCTGCACCACGAGGATTCCGGAGCCTTCGGCGGTTTCCACGGTGTCGGCGGGCGAGAAGGCCACGAAACCGCGCACCCAGGGGCGGGCATAGGTCCATGGCTGGTACCACGCCTGATGCTCGCGTTCGGAGATGACGACCGTATCGGCGGGCAGGGTTCTGAGAACGTTCGACGCCCAGCCGTATTCGAGCGCCACGGTGGAGGCGATCATCGCAAGGCCGGCGGCGATCGGCACGATCCCCTTTGGCAGGCGCTTGCCGGAAAGGTGGCGCAAGGCAAAGCCCAGCCCGGCCCCGGCGAAGGCGGCGAAGATGGCGGTGACGAGGGTCCAGAACATTGGGCGCCTTTCAGCTGAGGTAACCGCGGCCCTGGCCGGCGGCGGATTGCATTGTCTTGACCACCACGAAGGCGTCGCGCAGGTGGCTGCGCTCGAAATCGGACAGGTCCGTCGGGGGCATGAAATTGTCCGGCTTCTCCCCGCGGCGGATCTGCGCGGCCTGATGTTGCAGCCGGATATCGGCGATCATGTCATAGGCATCCAGAAGGTCGCGCCCGCCGCTGGCCGACACCGTGCCGCGTTCGATCGCGGCGACCAGCCGGGCGCGGGTGTTGGCCTCCGTCAACCGGCCTTGCAGCGCGTAGATGCGGCCAAGGTCCACCACCGGCACGACGCCATTCAGCTTGAGGTCGAGCGTGTTCTTGTTTTCGCCCGAGCGCACGGTCGCAAAGCCCCGGAAGAGACCCAGCGGCGGCGTATGCTTGAGCGAGTTCGACACCATGTGCGCCACGAAGATCGAATTGGCGGCGGCTTTCTTCAGCGTCTCGGCCTGAAGATCGTCGAACAGCGCCGCATCGCCGCCGATCGGGCGCAGGTCGAACATGACGGAGGCGAGCATCTGCGCCTCGGGGTTGGGGGTGGCGATCCACTTGTCGAAATAGCCGCGCCAGACGCGGAGCGGCTGACGCCAACGATCCGCCGTCGCCATCATGTCGCCGGGGCAGTAGAAATAGCCGCAGGCATCCAGCCCGTCTGACACGAAGGTTGCCAGCGCCTTGAAGTAGTCGTCATCTTCGGGCCGCATCGTGTCGTCGATGATCAGGCAATTGTCCTGGTCCGAAACGCCGGTCTGTTCCTGCCGCCCCTGCGATCCGCAGGCGAGCCACAGGTAGGGCACCGGGGGCGGGCCAAGTTTGGCCTCGGCCATCGCAAGCAGCCGCCGGGTGGTGGCGTCGCCGACATCGGTGATCAGCCGCGTGACGACCTGGTGGGCGTTGTGGGCGCCGACAAGCTGCATCAGGAGCTGTGGAATGCGTCCGACGGAGGCGGTGAGATCCTCCAGCGTTTCCGCCTCCGCGATGTCCTGGATCAGCGCCGCCGACGAGGTCGCCTGAAACCGCGTCAGGTCGGTCTGGGTCAGCATGCCGACAAGCCTGCCGCCCTCGACCACCGGCATGTGGGTGATGCGCCGTTCCACCATCGCGTGCAGCACGTCCGAGACCAGCGCCGAGGGCGGCAGGCTCATCGGGTCGGCGGTCATTACCTCGCGCACCGGCGCGTCATGAGGCAGACCTTCGGCAAGGGCCTTGTTGGTCAGGTCGCGGGTGGTGACGATGCCGATGACGGCGTCGCCCTCGGTCACCATCAGCGAGGAAACACGGTTGTCGCGCATCTTGCGCGCGGCGGTGGCGATGCCGGTGTCGGGCGGCACGGACAACGGATCGCGCGTCATCATGTCGTCAAGCGACATGGTGGTCAGGTCCTGCCGCTTGGCGCGGGCGGGCCTCGTGCGGTCGAAGAAGCGGGCGACGCGGGGATGTTCGGCCACCAGCGCGCGGAAGGTCCGGTCGGGAATGGTCAGAAGCTGCCCCTCTTCTGCCGCATGGGCGGAGGTTACGGCGCGCCCGTCACGCATCAGGCCGCGTTCGCCGAAGGAATTGCCGGGGCCGAGGATCGACAGGATCTCGCCCGATCCGTCGGTGACATCGACGCGGCCGCGGATGATCAGGTAGAGCGCATCGAGGCGCTGCCCCTGCGTGTAGATCGCCTCGCCCGCCGTCATGTCGCGCCGATCCACGTCTTGGGCAAGCGCGTCGAGCGCCTCGGCCGGCAGGCTGTCATAGGGATGGGTCTGCGAGAGGATATCGCGGCTTCGCTCGGGCATGGTCGGGTCCCCCCGGAAATGAAATGGCGCACCCCGCAAGGGTCGGGATGCGCCGCTGTCTTGAACAGGGCCCGCGATGTCGCAGGCCCTGTACAGGAGCGATCCCCTAGTGGTCGACGGCTCCGCCAGCCCCACGCGGGATACGAACCGATTCCACCAGGTCCTGGATTTCCTGCGGCGGTTCATCGGTCGCGTTCGACACCAGGTAGGCGACGACGAAGTTGAGCAACGCGCCAACCGGCCCGAAGGATGCCGGCGGGATGCCGAAGAGATACTGGCTGGAATCCAGCGTCGCGGTGCCGGGAATGAAGAACCAGCCAAGGAAGAGGAAGAGATACAGCAGGGTCGAGATCAGACCTGCCAGCATCCCCGCAATCGCCCCGGCGGAGTTCATGCGCTTGTAGAAGATCCCCATCATCAGCGTCGGGAAGAGTGACGCCGCCGCAAGACCGAAGGCAAGCGCCACGGTTTGCGCCGCGAAGCCCGGCGGATTCAGTGCCAGCAATGTCGCCAGAATGATCGCCACGATCATCGAGAGCCGGGCGGCCAGAAGCTCACCCTTTTCCGAGATGCCGGGGTTGATCACCGACTTGATCAGGTCGTGGCTGATCGCCGAGGAGATGGCCAGCAACAGACCCGCCGCGGTGGACAGGGCGGCTGCCAGACCACCGGCCGCGATCAGGCCGATCACCCAGCCGGGAAGCTGTGCAATCTCCGGGTTCGCCAGAACGAGGATGTCACGGTTGAAGGTGACAAGCTCGTTGCCTTCCAGCCCGTTGGCCTCCGCGAAGGCCTGACCTTCGGGCGACGCATCGTTGTAGTACTGGATTCGGCCATCGCCGTTCAGGTCCTCGACACCCAGAAGGCCGGTCACCTCCCATGTCTGGAACCAGTCGGGCAGGTCTTCCTGTGCGATCGCTTCGCTTTCGACACCCTCGGGCCACATCGTGGTGATGATGTTGAGGCGGGCCATGGCGCCAACGGCCGGGGCCGTCAGGTAGAGCAGCGCGATGAACACCAGCGCCCAACCGGCGGACCAGCGGGCATCGGCCACGCGGGGCACCGTGAAGAAGCGGATGATCACGTGCGGCAGGCCCGCGGTGCCGATCATCAGCGACAGGGTGAAGAGCGCCATGTTGAGGGGGCTCGAGCCGGTCGTGTACTCGTTGAAGCCGAGATCGTCGAGCAACTCGTTGAGGGTGGCCAGCAGCGGCACGCCCGCCTCGACACCGCCGGCATTGCCCGGCGCCATGGAGGAGAACAGGCCAAGACCCGGGATCGGGTTGCCGGTCAGTTGCAGCGAGATGAAGATCGCCGGGATCGTGTAGGCGATGATCAGGACGATATACTGCGCCACCTGCGTGTAGGTGATGCCCTTCATGCCGCCCATAACCGCGTAGAAGGCAACGACGAGCGAGGCGATGATCAGGCCGGTGGTGTTGTCCACTTCCAGAAAGCGCGAGAACGCCACGCCTGCGCCGGTCATCTGGCCGATCACGTAGGTGGTGGAGATCACGATCAGACAGATCACGGCGACGATGCGGGCGGTCTGGCTGTAATACCGGTCGCCCACGAATTCCGGCACGGTGTATTTGCCGAACTTGCGCAGGTAGGGCGCGAGCAGCATGGCCATGAGGACGTAGCCGCCGGTCCACCCCATCAGGAAGGACGAGTTGTTGTAGCCCACGAAGGCGATGAGGCCGGCCATCGAGATGAACGACGCCGCCGACATCCAGTCAGCCGCCGTCGCCATGCCGTTGACGACCGGGTTCACGCCACGGCCCGCGGCGTAGAACTCGCTGGTCGACCCGGCCCGGGCCCAGACCGCGATCGCGAAGTAGAGCGCGAAGGATGCGCCTACGAAGATGAAGTTGATGGTTGTTTGATCCATTGGTCGGTCCGTCCCTTATTCTTCGTCGACGCCGAACTGCTTATCGAGCGAGTTCATGCGCCAGGCGTAGAAGAAAATCAGCACCAAGAAGACAAGGATCGACCCTTGTTGGGCAAACCAGAAGCCCAGATCGGTGCCGCCCACCGCGATACCGCTGATCAGCGGGCGCAGCAGAATGGCAAAGCCGAACGACGCAAGCGCCCAGATCACCAGGCAGATGGTGACCAGGCGAATGTTCGCGGCCCAGTATTCGTTGTTGTTGGCTGGCTTTTCGGCCATGTGAAGTCTCCCTTCCATTGATGTCCCGGTCCGTCCCTCGCGGCCGATCCGGGGCTTTGTATCGCCGCCGCCCCTCCTTCAGGCGCCGGCGAATCCCTTGTCACCGCGCCGTAAGCCCGGCCACGATCCTGCCCAGATCGTCAGAGATCCGGTCGATCGCGCCCATCGCCGGCACGCGGGTCAGCGCGCCGCGCGCCTCGTAATAGGCGATAAGCGGGGCGGTCTGGTCATGGTAGGCGGCAAGGCGCGTGCGCACCGTTTCGGCGTTGTCGTCGGCGCGCCGCTTGAACTCGGTGCTGCCGCAGGCGTCGCAGATCCCGGCCTTGGCGGGTTGCTTGAAGTCGTCGTGGTAGCCTTCGCCGCAGGCGGCGCATGTGTAGCGCCCGGCGACACGGGCGACCATCGCTTCGTCCTCGACCTCCAGGCTGATCGCCGCGTCGATCTTCTGGCCGCGGTCGGCCAGAAGGGTGTCGAGCGCGGCGGCCTGTGCCTCGGTCCGCGGGAAACCGTCGAGGATCGTGCCCTTGGTGATGTCGGGCTGGTCGAGCCGGTCGGACAGGATGGCGATGACGATCTCGTCGGACACAAGGTCGCCCGCCTCCATCACCGCCTTGGCGGCCTTGCCGGCCTCCGTCCCCTTGGCGACGGCATCGCGCAAAAGGTCGCCGGTGGACAGCTGCACGAGGCCGAAGCGGTCCTCCAGCATGCGGGCCTGGGTGCCCTTCCCGGCGCCCGGAGGGCCGAGAAGGATCAGGTTGACGGGGCGGGTCATGGTATCGGTGCTCATCATTCCGCCTTACGTGCTGGCCCGGTTCTCGATCAGCTCATCGACCACCGAAGGGTCGGCCAGCGTCGAGGTGTCGCCGAGTGCGCCGAAATCGTTTTCCGCGATCTTGCGCAGGATGCGGCGCATGATCTTGCCAGACCGGGTCTTGGGCAGGCCGGGGGCCCACTGGATGACATCGGGCTTGGCGATCGGGCCGATTTCCCGGCGCACCCAGTCCGACAGCGTCTTCTTCAGCTCGTCCGAGGGCGTTTCGTCCGACATCAGCGTGACGTAGCAATAGATGCCCTGCCCCTTCACCGGGTGGGGGTAGCCCACGACGGCGGCCTCGCTGACGGTTTCATGCGCGACAAGGGCGCTTTCTACCTCGGCCGTGCCCATGCGGTGGCCCGAGACGTTGATCACGTCATCGACGCGGCCGGTGATCCAGTAATCGCCGTCCGCGTCGCGGCGGCAGCCGTCGCCAGAGAAGTAATACCCCTTGTAGTCCGAGAAATAGGTTTTCACGAAACGCTCGTGATCGCCCCAGACCGTGCGCATCTGCCCCGGCCAGCTATCGGCCAGCACCAGAACGCCCTCGACGCCGTTGCCGTCGACGATGTCGCCGCTCGTCGGTTCCAGCACCAGCGGCTTGACCCCGAAGAAGGGCTGTTGCGCCGCGCCGGGCTTGAGCGCGTGGGCGCCGGGAAGCGGGGTCATCATGTGGCCGCCGGTTTCGGTCTGCCACCACGTATCGACGATCGGGCAGCGGCCCTTGCCGACATTCTCGTTGTACCAGTTCCACGCCTCGGGGTTGATCGGCTCACCGACGGTGCCCAGCAGCTTGAGGCTGGACAGGTCGTGCTTATCGACGAACTCCGTTCCCTTGCCCATCAGCGCGCGGATCGCGGTCGGCGCGGTGTAGAACTGGTTGACCTTGTGCTTTTCGCACACCGCCCAGAAGCGGCCGGCATCGGGGTAGGTCGGCACGCCCTCGAACATCAGGGTGGTGGCACCATTGGCCAACGGCCCGTAGACGATATAGCTGTGGCCGGTGACCCAGCCCACGTCGGCGGTGCACCAGAAGATGTCGCCATCCTTGTAATCGAAGGTGTATTCGTGGGTCATCGAGGCATAGACAAGGTAGCCGCCCGATGTATGCACCACGCCCTTGGGCTGGCCTGTAGAGCCGGAGGTGTAGAGGATGAACAGCGGGTCTTCGGCGTTCATCTCTTCAGGCGGGCAATCGGCCGACACACGCCCGGCGATATCGTCGTACCAGACGTCGCGGCCGCCGACCCAGGCGACCTGGCCGCCGGTACGCTTCACGACAAGGCACTTGGTGTCGTGCACCACGTGCAGCAGCGCCTTGTTCACGTTGTCCTTCAGCTCGGTCACGCGGCCACCGCGCGGCGCCCCGTCCGAGGTGATGACCACCTTGGCGCCGCAGCCGTTGATCCGCGCGCCAAGCGCATCAGGCGAGAACCCGGCGAAAACGATGGAATGCACCGCGCCGATCCGGGCGCAGGCCAGCATGGCATAGGCGGCCTCCGGGATCATCGGCAGGTAGATCACCACGCGGTCGCCCTTGCCCACGCCCATGTCCTTGAGGACGTTGGCGAAGGTGCCGACCTTCTCGGCCAGTTCATTGTAGGTGATATGCTGGGCGTCGTCGCCCGGCTCATCGGGTTCGAAGATGATCGCGGTCTGGTCGCCGCGGGTGGCGAGGTGGCGGTCGATGCAGTTGGCCGCGACGTTCAGCGTGCCGTCCTCGAACCAGCGGATATGCACATCGTCATGCGCGAAGGATGTATCCTTGACCTTGCTGTAAGGCTTGATCCAGTCGATGCGCTTGCCGTGCTCGCGCCAGAACCCCTCGGGGTCGCTGACCGAGGCGGCGTACATCTTCTCATACTTGGCAGGGTCGATATGCGCGTCAGCCAGAAGGCCGGGCATCTTGGTCGTGTCGTTGGGCAAAGTTCTCTCTCCCTTAAGAGGTCCGGTTCTGATCCCAAGCAGATGACACGCCGAACCGGTGGCGGGAAACGCATGCTTCCCACGTGTCCTGCTGGATCGGGCGGTATGCCCGCCACGTGCGAGCCTACCGAATCTCCCATAGCCCTATGAAGGGCGGAATTTCGTGCTGGTCAGCCTCCCCAACCATTTTGTCCTTCGAGGGCGGTGCGCGCCTGTTGCCTCCTGCCGCGCGGTGCCCTGAAAGCCGGGACCGCAAGTTGCGCATCCCGTGCCATGATCATTACAAAGTTTCGTGACGTAAAGAACGCGTGGCTTTTGTCGGCACGGTCTTCTGTCACAGAGTTTCTGCCATGTCCGAAATATTGTAAAAATATTGACTTTTTCTGGCATAAAACACTGATAAAAAACTGAAATATAGATAGGTGGTTCGCAGGTCCCCCTGTGGCGATGTTTTCAGTCCGGGCGCATTTGGCGATTTGGCTGGAATCGCGCCCCAAGCCGCGCGCCCGCCGCTCGGGGGAATCGCCCCGCCGTCATCTGTCTTGCAGGATCACGAAGCGACCTTTCAGCCAGGGCATCTGGTCCAGCCCGGGAAGGATGAAATGATGGTTGATCAGGTCGCGCGCGCTTTCGGCGATCCGGCGCGGGATGTCACCGGTCCAATCGCTGCTGGCGCAGAGCACGATGCGCCGGGCCATCCCGTCGAAAGGCAGCGGGTGGGCGTCGATCCCGCCAAGGAACCGCCCCGCCCGCAGCAGGCTGAGCGGGGTGGTGATCGTCCAGGCATGCCCGCCCGCGACGAGGGCCGAGATCGACTGGTTGCTGTCCAGTTCGAAGCGGTTGGCCAGCGACAGGCCCTGACGGGTCAGCGACTCCTCGATCTGCTGGCCCATGACCTGCGCCTGATCGCGGCGCAGGAAACGCAGCGCATCGAGAGAGCCGAGGCCCCCCGAAAGGTTGGTGCCCTTTGGCACCGCGAGGATATAGGGATCTTCCAGCAACGGATGCAGCGCCGCACCGGGCGGGATCTTGCGCCCCTCGGCGCAGATCGCGAGATCAAGCTCGGTATGCGCGACCTGCGACAACAGGACATGGCTTGCCCCGGTGTTCAGGCGGAAGACACAGTTTTCCATGGTCTCGGCCAGCCGCACGGTCAGCGCCGGGGTTACCTCGTTCTCGAAATCCTCGATCACGCCGATCCGCAGAGATGAGACATCCGACAGGTCCAGCGTGGTCAGGTCGCGCTGCCCGGCGCGCAGGGCGCCAAGCGCGGCCTCGACATGGCGCAGGAATTGCCGCCCGCCGGGGGTCAGCGTCATCGGCCTCCGGCTTTGGTCGAGCAGCGGGATGCCCACGGCATGGTTGAGGTTCTTGAGCTGTTGCGACACGGCCGGCGCGCTCATCCCCAGACGGCGCGCGGCCTCGCCGACCGAGCCGGTCTGCGCAAGCGCCTCGAACACTTCGAGCCCGCGTATCGAGACCCCCTTGAGAACGCCGCCCATCCGTCCGTTTCCCCCCTTGCCCCGGGCCGGAACCGGCCTCAGGCATTCAAGATTTTCTCTAGCAAGCTGGCGGGCACCGCGATACCGGATTCAGCGCCCTCTTCGTGCGGGGCCGGGGCGGCGCCATCGGGCCAGGCCGCCTTGCCCAGAAGGATCACCCGATGCGTCAGGCGAAAGGCGGGGCCGACCGGCCCCTCGAAATCCGGCGCGGCGCTGCCGGTCGGCTGTCCCTCCGGGACGCGCGCGGCAGGCAGCGGGCCCGGCGCGCCGGCAAGGCTATGGGCGACCGGACCGATCGCCAGAATAATCCGGCCGGCCGGCGTGGGGCGCGCCACCAGTCCCTGCATGTCGGCGACCAGCGACAGGCCATGGCGGCCGGCCGCAGCGTGCAGCGCGGCCAGCGAGGTGACCGGGTAGGCGTTCACGACCTCGGCAGAGGCCAGCCCGTGACGCTTGGCGCGCCCGGCAAGATCGTCCAGCATGGCGGCGAAGGCGGAACAGGCGAAGCCCCCGGCGGCGTCAACGCGCAGCAATGCAGGGGCGACCGCCTCGTAAGTGGGCACCGCCGCCGGATCGACGCGCCGGGCACGCGCATGTTCGATCATCTGCGGCAACAGCCCAAGCCCGAACCGCCGCTGCCCGGCACATTCCGCCCTCAGGACAGAGCGGGTGACGGCACGCGCCACCGGCGCGGCGAAGCCTGCTCGCTGGCAGGTATCACGCACAAGCGCCGCGATATCCCCGGCGCCGAGACGGTCCACGTCAACACTGTCCCTCATCGGCGCCACTCGCCATTCAAGGATCCTTGGTCATCAAGTCTAGTGACAACCGGACAGGCCTGTCCACGGGCAACCTGAACGAAAGATCATCGGAACCGGTCACGCATACAGGAATTCCACCGTGCCCCCGGGCGAGATCGCGGCGGTGCACAAAAGCCCGGTGTCCCAGGCGCCGGTATCGACGCAGATGCGGCCCTCCGCGAATACATGGGTCGGCGCCGGGGTGTGGCCATGCACGACCCATGTGTCGTCGAAGCGTGGGCGCGCGGTGAATTCCGGGTGTCCCCATAGCAGGACGCGCGGCGACTGGTCGTCCATGGCATGGTGCGGGTCGGCACCGGCATGGACCACCCACAGGTTGCCCGAGTGCCACGACAACGGCAGCGCCGCCATCCAGTCCAGCAACTCGGGTGCCATGTGGTCGCGCAAGGCGGCGGCCTCGCGCCGGAACACTTCCGCCCCGCAGCCGGGGGTCAATTGGGTGGAATGCAGGCCGAAGCTGTCCAGCGTCGCCTGCGCCCCGGATCGCAGCCACCGCGGCCCGCGTGTCGGCGGATCGGCCATGAAGTCCAGCAGCATCCGTTCATGATTGCCCATCAGGCAGGTCACGTTGCCGGGCAGCTCCTTGGACAGTTCCCAGACCCGGGTCAGCACCGCCGCGCTGTCCGGCCCATGGTCGATGTAATCGCCGACGAAGACCACCTGAGGGTTGCGGGCACGGATCTTGCCGACATGGTCGTCCACCCGGTCGAGCGCGCGTTCCAGAAGATCGGCACGCCCGTGCAGGTCGCCCACCACGTAGGTGGCGAACTCGGGGCGGGGATGCTCCCCTGCCACGGGGCTGGACTCTGCCTTCCGGGCAGGACGGTTGAGCAAACGGCGCATGTTGCGGATCATGGCTAGCACTTGCGCCGGGAACGCCGCGAAAACAAGAGGGCAGGGCGCATCCGCGGCGAAGCTTGGTCGCGTCAGTTGCCATTGCGCAAGGTTTTGGCGGGGCGCTCTGCAAGGGGGCGCAGGGCGAAGGCGAGCCCGGCCAGCAGCGTCGCAAGCGCGCCGCCCACCACGATGGCAAGGGCGGAGGCAAGGTGGAAGGTGAAATCGGTCTCCATCACGAAATGCGTCACCGCCCAGCCGGCCAGCCCGCCTGCCGCCACCGCCACCAGTCCGGCCGCCGCCCCGAGGATCGCCGCGCGCAGCATGAAGCTGGTCAGGATGCGCGCCCGGCTGGCGCCGAGGGTTTTCAGGACCGCCGCCTCGAAGCGGCGCGCGCCCTCGCCCGAGGCCGCCGCGCCGATCAGCACCATGAAGCCGGTCAGCAGCGTCGCCGCCGCGCCCCAGGACGTGGCCGCCGCGATGCCAGACAGCGCGCTTGCGACCTGGTCGATGGCGTCGCGCACCCGGATCGCGGTGATATTGGAGCCGAACCCCGCCACGTCGCGCAGGATGCGCCCCTCGGCCCCTGCCGGGGCGTAGACGGTGGCGATATGGGTATGCGGCGCGCCCTGCAGAGCATCGGGCGACAGCGTCATGATGAAACCGATCCCGGCATTGGAAAAATCGACCTCGCGCAGGGCGGCGACGGTGGCCGTGATCTGTCGGCCCAGAACCGTGACCGTCACCGTGTCGCCCAGTTCGATGCCGATTTCCTGCGCTTCCTCGGCGGCGAAAGCCATTTGCGGCGGTCCGGCGTGTTCGGCTTCCCACCATGTGCCGGCAGTGATCTCGCGCGGCGGCGGCGCCTCGGCCTGGTAAGTCAGGCCCCGGTCGCCCCGGATGACCCAGTGCTCGCCCGCCACCTCCGCCGCCGGGCGGTCGTTGATGCGGGTGATGACACCGCGCAGCATCGGCGCGCTTTCGACGCGGGTGACATCGGGATCGGTGCGCATAGCGTCAAGGAAGGGGCCGATCTGGTCGGGCTGGATATCGACGAAGAAATAGGCCGGCGCGACCTCCGGCAGGTCGCGGCTGATGGCGGCGCGCAGGTTGGTGTCGATCTGGCCCACGGCCGCGAGCACCGAGAGGCCAAGGCCGAGCGACAGGATGGTGCTGGCGGCCTCCGACCCCGGCGCGCCGATGGCGCCAAGCGCAAGGCGCAGCGCGCTGCGGCCCCGGACGAGGCGGCTGCGGGCGAGGCGACGGGCGGCGAAGCGCACAAGAAGCGCGGCCAGCGACAGGATGACAAGGGCCGTCGCGATGGCGGCAGCGGACCAGAGTGCAAGGCGTGGAATCCCCGAAAGCCATGCCGAGAGGCCCACAAGCCCCGCCACCAGCCCCGCGGTGACCAGCACGAAGGGCCAGCGCGGCCAGCGGCGGGCCAGCCCGGCCGCTTCGCGGTAGAGGGCGGCGGCGCGAACCTGTTCGACCCGCGCCAGCGGCCAGAGCGTGAAGATCAGCGCCGTCAGCGCGCCGTAAAGCGCGGCCTCCAGCAGGGGGCCGGGATGGACCCCGAAATCGGCCGGGATCGGCAGCGCGCCCGCGATCAGCGGCGCCAGCCCCAGCGGCAGCACCGCGCCGAGTACGAGACCGAGCGCGAGGCCCAGCACAGACATCGCGCCGATCTGCAGGAAGTAGACGGCAAAGAGCGTGCGCCGCTCCGCCCCGAGGGTCTTGAGCGTGGCGATGGTCTCGGTCTTGCCCGACAGGTAGCTGCGCACCGCCGCCGAGATCCCGACGCCACCGACAGCCAGCCCGGCCAGCCCCACCAGCACGAGGAAGGCGCCGATCCGTTCGACGAAGCGGCCCAGCGCCGGGGCGGCATTGCGCGCATCCTTCCAGCGCATGCCGGTCTCGGCAAAGCGCGTGCGGGCCTCGGCCTCCAGCGCGGCAAGGTCGGTGCCGTCGGGCAGCGCGAGGCGATACTGGCTGTTGAAAAGCGTGCCGGGCGCCAGCAGGCCGGACCCGTTCAGCGCGTCCAGTCGCACCAGCGTGCGCGGGCCGGGGCCGAAATTGCCGCCCGCCATGTCGGGTTCATGGGTCAGTGCCGCGCGCAGTTCGAAGTCCTGCGCACCGAAGCGGACGGTATCGCCGATTTCCAGCCCCATCTGCGCGATCAGCGTGGGATGCATCACCGCGCCGGGCCGGTCGGTGGTGGCCAGCGCGTCCTCCAGTGGGATCGCCGGGTCGAGCCCGACCGACCCGTAAAGCGGATAGCGCGCGTCGATGCCGCGCAGCTGGGTCAGCCCGCGGACCGTTTCGCCGGCCGCCTCGGCCACTGCCATGGACCGGAAATCGACGGTTTCGGAAACGGCCCCGGCAACCTGCCGCATCCACGCGACTTCCGATTCGTCGGCCATGCGGAAGGTGAAAGTCACCTCGGCATCGCCGCCAAGGATCACCGCGCCTTCCTGCTCCAGCCCGGTCTGTACCGCTTGCCGCACCGATCCAACGGCCGCGATCGCCGCCACGCCCAGCGTCAGGCAGGCAAGGAAAACGCGGAAGCCGCGAAGCCCGCCGCGCAGGTCACGGGCCGCGATGCGAAAGGCGGTGCGGATCATTCGGCGGCATCCCGCCGGGCGGTGTCGAGCCGTCCGTCGCGCAGGCCGATCACGCGGTCGCAACGCGCAGCAAGCTCCGGCGCGTGGGTGACCATGATCAGCGTCGCGCCGTGGCGGTCGCGCAGGTCGAACAGCAAATCCATGATCGCGCGGCCATTGGTCTCGTCCAGGTTTCCGGTCGGCTCATCGGCCAAGAGGATGCGTGGGCGCGGCGCCGCGGCGCGGGCAAGGGCCACGCGTTGCTGTTCCCCGCCCGAAAGCTGGCCGGGATAATGCCGCATCCGGTCGGCCAGCCCCATCGCGGCCAGTTCCTCCTCTGCGCGGTCGAAGGCATCGGGGCGCCCGGCCAGTTCCAGCGGGGTGGCGACGTTTTCCAGCGCGGTCATCGTCGGAATGAGGTGGAAGCTTTGAAACACCACGCCCATATTGTCCCTGCGGAAGCGCGCAAGCTGGTCCTCGGTCATCGGTGTCAGGTCCTGCCCCATGGCCTCGACCCGCCCGCCGGTGGCGCGTTCCAGCCCGCCAAGCAGCATGAGGAGCGACGATTTGCCCGATCCAGACGGCCCCACCAGCCCCACCGTTTCGCCCGCGCCGACCGACAGCGTGATGCCATCCAAGATGTTCACCCTGCCGGCATTGCCGTCCAGCGTCAGGGACACGTCGGTCAGGGACAGAACGGGGGGGGTCATGCGGCGGCTCCGGCGTCGTGTGTCCCCTGCATATGGGCGCGGGCCGGCCATGGGCAAGGTGCTGATGCTTGTGCTGGCACTATGTGCCGCGCCGGCATGGGCCGAGGAGGTGGTCATCGCCGCGCTTGGCGACAGCCTGACGCAGGGCTACGGCCTGCCGGCGGATCGGGGCTTCGTGCCGCAATTGCAAAGCTGGCTGGACGATCGCGGCCACGCGGTGCGCCTGATCAATGCAGGCGTGTCAGGCGATACCACCGCCGGCGGGCTGGCGCGGGTCGGCTGGACCCTGACAGAGGATGTGGACGCGATGATCGTGGCGCTTGGCGGCAATGACTTGTTGCGCGGCCTTCCGCCGGAGGATGCGCGCGCCAACCTTGCCGGGATCCTGCAGGCCGCCGGGGCGCAGGGGGTGGAGGTGTTGCTTGTGGGCATGCAGGCGCCGCTGAACTACGGCGCGGACTACAAGCAGGCCTTTGACGCGATCTACCCCGATCTGGCCGGCGAATACGGCGCGCTGCACGTCGAGAGCTTCCTTGCGCCGATCATGCAGGCCGAGGAGTCCGCCGCGTTGATGCAGGGCGACGGGATTCACCCCAATGCCGCGGGCGTCGCCGCGGTCGTGGAGGCGCTTGGCCCCGAGGTGGAGGCGTTGGTGGCGCGGGTCGATGCCGAAAGCGGCGACAGTGATCATTCCCCGTAGGGAACCCAGATCGTCTTGACTTCGGTCGCCGCGCGCAGGAACCGCTTGCCTTCGCCCGCCGGGCCGGTCCAGTCGGGGTTGCGCCCGTTATTGACCCATGTGCGCTTCAGTGACCCGGCGCTGCCCGCTTCGATCACGCCCGAGATATCGGCGGAGGAAAAGCTCCAGACCGCGTCCACGTCCATGTGGGTGGCCAGCGGGTTGGCCAGATCGCCATGCGGGCCGGTCAGGATGTTGACCACCCCGCCCGGCACGTCCGACGTGTCGAGCACCTGGTAGAGGTCGGTCGCGGTCAGCGGCGCGCTTTCCCCCGCGACCAGCACGATCCGGTTGCCCATCGCCATGGCGGGGGCGAGCAGCGACACCGGGCCAAGCAGCGGCGCCTCCTCCGGGCAGACCGCGCCGATCACGCCCACCGGCGCGGTCATCGCCAGGGCCAAGCCGCGGATCGGCACGGATTTTGCCGCGCCGTCGAACTTGTCGGCCCAGGCGGCGTAGGAGAAGAGCCGCGACAGCGCGGTCTCGACTTCCTCCTTGGCTGACGCGGCGCTCCGCCCGGTCTGCGCGCGCAGACGCTCGGCAAATTCCGCCGCCCGCGCAGCAAGGTTCTCGGCCATGTAGTAAAGGATCTGCGCGCGCAGATGCCCGGTGGTCTTGCCCCACCCGGCGGCCTTCTGCGCGGCCTCCACGGCGTTGCGGATATCCTTGCGGTTGGCGATGCCGACATGGCCCAGAAGCTTGCCGCGCGGGCCGTGCACGGGCCGCGAATAACCGCCATCGGGCCGGGCCTGCTTGCCGCCGATATAGAGTTTCGCGGTGCGGTCGATCCCCTCGAAATCCGCCTCGCCCGCATCGTGGACCCTGGCAGGCTTGACCGGTTTGCCCGCGTCGGATGGCTTGAGGTAAGCCAGCAAGCCCTCCCACCCGCCTTCACGGCCGAAGCCGCTTTCGCGCAGGCCGCCAAAGCCCGCCGCCGCGTCAAAGAGGTTGGTGGCATTGACCCAGATCACGCCCGCGGCCAGTTTCGGCGCCACGTCGAGGGCGAGGTTCACGTTCTCTGTCCACAGCGTCGCGGCAAGGCCGTAGCGCGTGTTGTTGGCCAGCGCCACCGCCTCTGCGGGCGTGCGGAAGGTGGTGGAAACGAGGACCGGGCCGAAGATTTCCTCCTGCATCAGCCGGTCGGAGGGGGCGAGCCCGGTGATCAGCGTGGGCGGGTAGAAACAGCCCCTGTCGGGCAGGTCGATCGGGGCGCGGTGGGTTTCGCCCTCGGTATTGCCTGCCACCAGTTCGGTGATCCGGGCGTGCTGCACCGGGTCCACCACCGCGCCGATGTCGATGCATTTGTCCAATGGGTCGCCGGCGCGCAGCTTGGCCATGCGGGCCTTCAGCCTGGCATGGAAATCCTCCGCGATGCTTTCCTGCACCAGAAGGCGGCTCCCCGCGCAGCAGACCTGCCCGGCATTGAACCAGATCGCATCGACCAGCCCTTCGATCGCTGAATCGATATCGGCGTCGTCGAAGACGATGTAGGGGGACTTCCCGCCCAGTTCGAGCGTCAGGGCCTTGCCGCTGCCCGCCGTCGCCTGCCGGATTTTCCGCCCGACCTCGGTCGAGCCGGTGAAGGCCACTTTCGCGACGCCCGGATGTTCGACCAGGGCCGCGCCCGTCGTCCCGTCGCCGGTGACGATGTTGACGACGCCCTTGGGCAGCCCCGCCTCGCGGCAGATGTCCGCGAACAAAAGCGCGGTGAGAGAGGTGTATTCGGCGGGTTTCAGCACGACCGTGTTGCCGGCGGCCAGCGCGGGCGCGATCTTCCACGACAGCATGAGCAACGGGAAGTTCCAGGGCACCACCTGCCCGCAGACACCGAGCGGCTCTTGGCCGGGCAGTTCCGCGTCGCGCAGTTGGGCCAGCCCGGCGTGGTAATAGAAATGCCGCTGGGCGAGGGGCACGTCGATGTCGCGGGACTCGCGGATCGGCTTGCCGTTGTCGAGCGTTTCCAGCACGGCGAAGAGGCGGCTGTGTTTCTGGAGAAGCCGGGCAATGGCATAGAGGTGGCGCGCGCGCTGGTGCGCCGACAGTTTCGACCAGCGGGGGAAAGCCTTGGCGGCGGCCTGCACGGCGGCGTCCACATCTGCGGCGGCGCCTTGCGTAACCTGCGCCAGTTCCTCGCCCGTGGTGGGGTTTGTCGTTGGGAAGGTCTGGCCGGGCTCGGCAAACGCCCCGCCGATGAACGGACCGAACCGGCCGTCGTGCTTGGCAATCCAGTCGCGTGACTCGGCATCGCTTTCGGGGGCGGGGCCGTACTCCATGGATTCGAATATCTCTGGGATTGTCATGGCTTCACTCTCCGCTCACGCCATCGCGTGCCGCCAATTGGCGGAATAGGCGCCGGTCACGTGGTGTTCCAGCTGCCGCTCGATATCGCCGAGCAGGGACGACGCGCCGAAGCGGAACAGCTCGGGCCTTAGCCACGGATCGCTCAGTTCCTCCTTCATCAGCGCAAGGTAGGTCAGCGCGTCCTTCGCCTTGGAAATCCCGCCCGCGGGCTTGTAGCCGACGCGGATGCCGGTCGCCTGTTGATAGGCCCGGATTGCCCGCACCATGACCAGCGACACCGGAAGCGTGGCGTTCACCGCCTCCTTTCCGGTCGAGGTCTTGATGAAATCCGCCCCCGCCATCATGCACACGAGCGAGGCGCGCGCGACATTGCGCAGCGTGCCCAGTTCACCGGTGGCAAGGATCGCCTTCACATGCGCCGCCCCGCAGGCCGCCCGGAACTCCCGCATCTCGTCATAGAGCGCCTGCCAGTTGCCGGTCAGCACGTGCCGGCGGGAAATCACGATGTCGATCTCGTCGGCGCCGGCCTGCACGCTTTCCCCGATCTCCCGCACCCGCAGGGCATAGGGCGACAGGCCCGCGGGAAACCCGGTGGACACGGCGGCGACCGGAATGCCCGACCCGGCCAGCGCCTCCACCGCGACGGGCACCATTTCATGGTAGACGCAGACTGCGCCCACGGTCAGGCCCGGCAACCCAAGGCCTTCCAGAAGATCGGCGCGCACCGGCTGCCGCGCCTTGGCGCAGAGCCTGCGGACCCGCCCCGGCGTGTCGTCGCCGGCCAGCGTGGTCAGGTCGATGCAGGAAATCGCGCGCGCCAGCCACGCCGCCTGGTGCGCCTTTTTCACGCTGCGCCGGCCGGGCAGGGTGGCGGCGCGGCGCTCGATCGCGGAGGTGTTGGCCTGTGTGCCCATCACCCAGTCCATGTCGAGCGGAAGCCCCGGATTGCGCGCCGCGCTGACTTGCGGCAGGCGCGCGGCGACGGTGTCGGTTTCTGCGGTGCTGTCGGTCATCGGGTGCGGTCCGTTCTTGAACAGATCGTCAGGGTTACACGCCGCGTGCGGGGGCGCAAGCGGCGCGCGCCCGCTCAGCCGCAGCGCCCGGTCAGGTCCGCTGCGCTCAGCCGGCCCGCCGGCCCCAGAACGCGCGCCGCGTGGGCGGTGCTGGCCTCGCCGCTGACCGCCTGTTCGGCGGGCTGCGCGACCACGCCCGATGTGTAGCGCGTCACCCGCGTCGGCAGCCAGACCGGTAGTTGCGCTTCCAGCCCGTCCGGCCCCGGCACGAGGTCGAGGTAGAGGATCGCCGACGTGCGTCGCGGCAGCGCCCATTGCGAGGAGATGAAATTGCCCAGCGAATAGGCGACGATGCCGCGCCGCCCGTCGCTTGTCGTGATCTCTTCGAGCGGTTGCAGCACATGCGGGTGGGTGCCGATCACCGCCGCCGCCCCGGCCTCCAGCGCGGCGCGGGCGAGGCGCCGCTGGTTGGCATCGGGGGCGGGCGCGTATTCCTGCCCCCAATGCGGCAGCAGGATCACCGCATCCACGGCGGGGTCAGCGCGCAAGCGTCGGATCGTGGCCAAAACCTCGGCCTCGTCGCCATAGCACAGCAGCACTTGCCCGTGCGGATCGGCGCGCCCGTTGGTGGAATAGGAACAGGCAAGGAAGGCCACGCTGTGCCCGCCCGCCCGCACCTCGCCGTGCCACGGGCCGTCTTCGCCGCGCGCCCGCGTCCCGGTATGGGCCAGCCCCGCCGTCTCGATCGCGGCAAGCGTCCGGTCAATGCCCGCCGGGCCACGGTCCATCGCGTGATTGTTGGCCGTCTGCAGCACGTCCACACCGGCCTCGCCAAGCGCGGTGATCAGGGCCGGGTGGTAGTTGAAGGTCGGGTAGCCGGTATAGGCCTGCCCGTCATAGAGCCTTTCGGGCGGCAGGGTCACCTCGCGCCCGGTCACCGTCAGCCCGCGCGCGGCGGGACCTTCGAGGTTGGCGACGGTGATATCGGCGCGCCGCAGGTAGGGCGCGACGGGCGCGATCAGCGCGCCGTAACCGGCCGTCTCGGCCTCCTGTTGCAGGAACCGGTGCATCAGCACGTCGCCGACGGCGGCCACGGTCACCGCGCCGGGTCGGAACGCCGCACGGTGGCCATCCGTCGCCATCACCGCCCCCTGTCGGCAGGCGTCCGGATCGCTGCCCCCGGGGACGCAGGCGGCAACGGCCGCGAGAAGCGGCGCGAGCAAGCAGGGAAAGCGGGCCATGGAACACCTGCGGGTTTATCTTATATCAGGGGTCCAGAAGACCGCCCTTGGGCGTTTTGGTCAATAGATGGTACGCAGTCGGCCGCGCGAACACGTGAAGGTCGTGGGAAAGCCATTGATTTGTTTTGTTGACCTTGCAAATCTCCGCTGACGTGACGATTCAGCAACGCACGAAAGGGACCGAATGGCCCATACGCAACCGGCGCTCGATCTGTCGCCCAAGGTCTCGGACGAGATCCGCAAGACCACCTGCTACATGTGCGCCTGCCGCTGCGGCATCGACGTGCACATGAAGGACGGCCCAGATGGCAAGAAACGTGTCGCCTATATCGAGGGCAACCGCGACCACCCCGTGAACAAGGGGGTTCTCTGCGCCAAGGGCTCGGCGGGGATCATGCAGGTCAACGCACCCTCGCGGTTGAAGACGCCGCTTCTGCGCACCGGCCCGCGCGGATCGGGGGAGTTCCGAGAGATCGGATGGGAAGAGGCGCTGTCAACGGCGGTCGGCTGGCTGAACGAGTTGCACGAGACGGCCCCGGAAAAGCTCGCCTTTTTCACCGGGCGCGACCAGTCGCAAAGCTTCACCGGTTTCTGGGCACAGAACTTCGGCACGCCCAATTACGCCGCGCATGGCGGGTTCTGTTCGGTCAACATGGCGGCGGCCGGCATCTACACCATGGGTGGCGCGTTCTGGGAATTTGGCCAGCCCGACTGGGATCACACCAAGCTTTTCATGATTTTCGGCGTGGCGGAGGACCACGATTCCAACCCGATCAAGATGGGGCTGGGCAAGCTCAAGGAGCGTGGCGCCAAGATCATCGGGGTGAACCCGATCCGGTCGGGTTACAACGCGATTGCCGATGAATGGGTGGGGATCACGCCGGGCACCGACGGGCTGTTCATCCTGTCGCTGATTCATTGCCTTCTGAAGGCCGGCAAGATCGACCTGGAGTACCTGACCCGCTTCACCAACGCGCCGGTTCTGGTCAACGGGGATGAAAAATCCCCCGAACACGGCCTCTTGATGCGCGACGATGACGGCAAGTTCCTCGTGCTCGACCGGCGCACCGGCAAGCCCGCCCCATATGACGATCCAGCGGTGCAGCCGGACCTTGCCGGAACATGGCGCAAGGCCGGGGTCACGCACCAGCCCGCCTTCCAGCTTCTGGCCGAGCGTTACCTGTCGGACGACTACGCGCCCGAGGCCGTGGCCGAACGCTGCGGCGTGCCGGCGAAACGCATCCGTCACATCGCCGGGGAGCTGGCCCGCGTCGCCTTCGACGAGGCGATCGAGATCGACCGGCCCTGGACCGATTTCCGGGGCGTGCGGCACGAAAAGATGACGGGCCGCCCGGTCAGCTTTCACGCAATGCGCGGGATCAGCGCCCATTCCAACGGCTTCCAGACCTGCCGCGCGCTGCACGTTCTGCAGATCCTTCTGGGCAGCGTCGAGGTGCCCGGCGGCTTCCGCTTCAAGCCGCCCTACCCCAAACCGGTGGAGGCGCATCCCACCCCGCACGGCAATGGCCGTCCCGGCCGGCCGCTTGACGGGCCGCACCTTGGCTTTCCGCGCGGGCCGGAGGACCTGCTTCTTGACGCCAAGGGCCGTCCAAGGCGCATCGACAAGGCCTTCACGTGGGAAAACCCGTTCTCGGCGCATGGCCTGATGCACATGGTGATTTCCAACGCCCATGCGGGCGACCCGTACCCGATCGACACGCTCTTCATGTACATGGCCAACATGGCATGGAATTCGTCGATGAACACCTCGGGCGTCGACAAGATGCTGACAGACCGGCACGAGGACGGGCGCTACGTGATCCCGCGGATCATCTATTCGGATGCCTATTCGTCGGAAATGGTGGCCTATGCCGACCTCGTTCTGCCCGACACCACCTACCTTGAACGCCACGATTGCATTTCCCTGCTGGATCGCCCGATCTGCGAGGCCGACGCCGCCGCCGACGCCATCCGCTGGCCGGTGGTCGAACCGGACCGCGACGTGCGCGGTTTCCAGTCGGTGCTGATCGAGTTGGCCAACCGTTTGGGCATGCCCGGCTTCACGGATGAGGACGGCACGCCGAAATGGACGGACTACGCCGATTACATGGTCAACCACGAACGCCGCCCTGGCATCGGGCCACTGATGGGCTTTCGCGGCGATGGCGATGACGTGGGCCGCGGAGCGCCCAACCCGGACCAGCTCGACCGGTATATCGCCAACGGCGGCTTCTTCGAGACCCACATCCCCGAGGAGGCGGCCTATTTCAAGCCGTGGAACATGGCCTACCAGGACTGGGCCGTGGGGCTGGGCCTTTTCGACAGCCCGCAGCCCTACCTCTTCAGCCTCTACGTGGAACCGATGCGCCGCTTCCAGCTGGCCGCCGAGGGGCATGGTGACGTGCAGCCGCCCGACCACCTGCGCGGCCAGATCGGCAAGGTGATGGACCCGCTGCCGATCTGGTATCCGCCGGTCGAGGACGGTCATGTCGACCCGGTGGAATACCCGGTTCACGCCCTGACGCAGCGCCCGATGGCGATGTATCATTCATGGGGCACACAGAACGCGTGGCTGCGCCAGATCCACGGGCACAATCCGCTCTACCTGCCGACCAAGCTCTGGCACCAGCACGGCTTTGCCGAGGGTGACTGGGCCAAGGTCACCTCGGCCCATGGATGCATCGTCGTCCCGGTCGCGCATATGGCGGCGCTGAACGAGCACACGGTTTGGACGTGGAACGCCATCGGCAAGCGCAAGGGGGCATGGGCCCTGTCGCAGGACGCGCCGGAGGCGACGAAGGGGTTCCTGCTGAATCATCTGATCCACGAGCTTCTGCCGCCCAAGGGTGACGGGCTGCGCTGGGCCAATTCCGACCCGGTGACCGGGCAGGCGGCATGGTTCGACCTGCGCGTGAAGATCGAGAAGGTCCCGCCCCCCGACGAGGCACAGCCGGTCCGGCCGCCGATCACGTCGCCGGTGGGGCAGGGGCCGCCGGACCTCGCATGGAAGGTGGGCAAATGAGCGCCCTCATGATCCCCTCGCGCGATGGCACGCGCATCGCCACCTACGCGGCGGGCGACCCGGGCAACCCCGCGCTCCTGCTGATCCATGGTTGGGCGCAGCAATCGCTGTGCTGGGCGCCGCTGATCGGCCGCCTGAAGGACAGGTTCCACATCGTGGCGATGGACTTGCGCGGGCACGGTGCCTCCGACAAGCCCGAAGACCCGGCAGCCTATACCGACACATCGCTTTGGGGCGATGACGTGGCCACGGTGATCGCGGCGCATGACCTTGGCCGCGTCACGCTGGTCGGCTGGTCCTATGGCAGCCGGGTGATCGCCGCCTACCTCGCCACCCATGGCGATGACGCGATTGCAGGCGTGGCGCTGGCCGGCGGTATCCTTGCCATCGGCGCCGCGCGCGAGGATTGGATGGCCGGCCCCGCCAGCCCCGCCCTCGACCGCGATCTCTACACCGCTGACCTGACCCGCGCGTTGCCCGCGACCGCCCGCTTTGTCGCCGCCTGCACCGCCGCGCCGCTTGACCGGTTGACCTATGGCCAGATGGTGGGGGCCAACATGCTGTGCCCCGCCCATGTGCGACGCGCGCTTTTCGCCGCCGATGTCGACATGCGCCCGGCCTACGCCGCCATGTCCTGCCCCGGTCTTGTCATCCACGGCACCGCCGATACCGTGGTCGCCCCCGCCACCGGGAAAGCCGCCGCGGAGGTCATGCCGAAGGGCCGCTTCCTGCCCTACGAGGGGATCGGCCACGCGCCGTTCCTGGAGGCGCCCGACCGCTTCGCCGCCGACCTCGCGGCCTTCACCCGGACCATCAGCAAGGAGCCCGCATGACCGAGCTTCCCGCCACGACGCAAAAGAAACTGGGGCTGGTGATCGACCTTGATACCTGTGTCGGCTGCCATGCCTGCGTGATTTCCTGCAAGGGCTGGAACACGGAAAACTACGGTGCACCGCTGAGCGATCAGGACGCCTACGGCGCCGATCCCACGGGCACTTTTCTCAACCGCGTGCATTCCTACGAAATCACGCCCGAGGACGGCCCGGCGCAACTTGTCCACTTCCCCAAGTCCTGCCTGCATTGCGAGGACGCCCCCTGCGTCACCGTCTGCCCCACCGGCGCCAGCTACAAGCGCGCCGAGGATGGCATCGTGCTGGTCAACGAATCCGACTGCATCGGCTGCGGTCTCTGCGCATGGGCCTGCCCCTACGGCGCGCGGGAAATGGATGCCGCGGAGGGGGTGATGAAGAAATGCACCCTCTGCGTCGACCGCATCTACAACGACAACCTGCCCGAGGAAGACCGCGAACCCGCCTGCGTGCGCACCTGCCCGGCGGGGGCACGGCATTTCGGGGATCTGGGCGATCCCGACAGCGCCGTTTCACAACTGGTGGAGGCGCGCGGCGGTATGGACCTGATGCCGGAACAGGGCACCAAGCCCGTCAACAAGTACCTGCCGCCCCGCCCGAAACAGGACCGCGCGGCGGAGACCGACACGCGCGCCCCGCAACTGAAACCGGTGGCGGAGGATACCAAGGGCTTCTTCAGCTGGCTTGACAAGGCGCTCGACCGGCTGCCGGGCGGCGCGTCCGACCCCGACAAGGGGGGCTCCTGATGCATCCCGCCCCCTCCGTCATCGTCTTCACCAGCCTGTCCGGCCTCGGTTTCGGATTGCTGGTTTTCCTTGGGGTGGGCCTGCCGCCGGTCACCGGTTGGGTGGCGCTTGTCTTCTACCTCATTGCATACGGGCTGGCAGTGGGCGGGCTTCTGGCCTCCACCTTCCACCTTGGCCACCCGGAGCGGGCGCTGAAGGCCTTCACCCAATGGAAGACAAGCTGGCTCAGCCGCGAGGCATGGCTGTCGGTGGCCGCGCTTCTGGTCATGGCCGTCCATGCCTTCGCGGCGGTATTCCTCGATTCCGTCCTGACGCTGGTTGGTTGGACCGGCGCGGCGCTGTCGCTGGTCACTGTCTATTCCACCTCGATGATCTACGCGCAGCTCAAGACCGTGCCACGCTGGAACCAGCCGCTGACACCGGTGCACCTGCTGTCGCTGTCCATCGCCGGCGGGGCGCTTCTGGCCGGGCAGACGACCTTGGCCGCGCTGCTGCTGACGCTTGCCGCCGCGGTGCAGGTGGCGCATTGGCAGATGGGCGACTCGGCGCTCTCGCGCTCCGGCACCGACCTGTCGACGGCCACCGGCCTCGGCCCCGGCACCGTGCGTGCCTTCGAGCCGCCCCATACCGGCACCAATTACCTGCTGAAGGAATTCGTGCATGTCGTGGGGCGCAGGCATGCGCGCAAGCTGCGGCTGATCGCGCTGCTCTTCGGTTATGGCCTTCCTGTCCTGTTCTTGCTGTTCCCCGGCGCGGGGCATGTCCTCGGCGCGCTCGCGGTGGTCAGCCACCTTGCCGGGCTTGTCGTATCCCGCTGGCTGTTCTTTGCCGAGGCGGAGCATGTGGTGGGGCTTTACTACGGCAAGCGCGTGGCCTGATCAGCGCGGCGACCCGGCTTGCATATAGGCGCCGAACTCCAGCATCCGCGCCTCGTAATCCGCGATGCGCTTGGCGGCATGGTCACAATGCGCGATCATGTGGCCGACAAGCACCTCGGCCAGCGCGAAGGCCGCCCCCTGCGAGGGCAGCGTCTGCGGCCCCGCCATCGGCAGGCAAAAGACAAGGTCCGCGTCCCGTGCCACCGGCGAGGCGTAGCTGTCTGTTATCGCGATGATTTTCGCGCCGCGCGCCCGCGCGGTGTCATGCGCGCGCACAACCTCCGCGGAATAGAGCGAGAAGGTGATCGGGATCACCACGTCCTCCGGCCCGGTCTCGGTGATTGCATCGGCAATGCCGCCCGGCTCATTCAGCGGCGGCGCGAAGCTGTCGAAGGCCATCCGCCCCGTATAGGCAAGGTAATGGGCCAGCGAAAAGCAACTGCGCACCCCCACCGTGTGAATGCGCCGCGCCGCCATCAGCATGTCTACCGCCTGCCCGATGCGGGCGTGGTTCTCGCCGTCGAACAGCGCATCGACATTGGCATGGGCCGAGGCCCGGATCCGGTCCGTCAGCCCGTCCCCATCGGCCTCCGAGCGCAGTTGTTGAGCGCGCGAGCCATACATTCCGCCCCGGTCGCGCAGCGCCGCCTGAAACGCCCGGCGGCACGGATCGTAGCCCGAAAAGCCAAGCGCGACGGCCAGCCGGAACACGGTGTTGGCATTCACATCGGCCCGCTTGGCCAGCGCGCGCACCGAATGAAACGCCATCTCCTGCGGGTGGTCCAGCGCCCACTCGGCCAGCCGGGCCACCTCGGGTGAGGCGTCCTGCACCTTCTGCGCAAGGGTCTTGCGCAGGTCGTCCAGCGTCAACGGCGGGGGATCGGTCGAGGCGTTCATGAAAAACAAATGATTCATCCCTTGACGGATTTCAACGACTTGTTTCATCTAACCGCATCCGTGTTTCAAATCGGTCCGAAAGGGAGAGAACTCATGAACAAGCATTTGGTTGGCGCTTTCGTCGCCGCGAGCACCGCGTTCGGTGCGGGCGCTGTCGCCGCACAGGACGATACCTTCGTCACAATCGGCACCGGCGGCGTGACCGGCGTCTACTACCCCACCGGCGGCGCGATCTGCCGTCTGGTCAACCGCGGCCGGTCCGAGCACGGCATCCGCTGCGGCGTCGAATCCACCGGCGGGTCGGTCTTCAACATCAACGCCATCCGCGGCGGCGAACTGGAATTCGGCGTGGCGCAGTCCGACTGGCAGTATCACGCCTTCAACGGCACCTCGCGCTTCGAGGAGCAGGGCGCGTTTGAGGATCTGCGCGCCGTCTTCTCTGTCCATCCCGAACCCTTTACCGTCGTCGCCCGCGCCGATAGCGGGATCACCGACTTCGAGGATCTGCAGGGCATGCGCGTCAATGTCGGCAACCCCGGGTCCGGCCAGCGCGGCACGATGGAAGTGCTGATGGAGGCCATGGGCTGGACGATGGACGATTTCGCCGTCGCCTCGGAACTTCAGGCCGCCGAACAATCGCAGGCGCTGTGCGATAACAACATCGACGCGATGGTCTACACCGTCGGCCACCCGTCCGGCTCCATCCAGGAGGCGACGACCGCCTGCGATTCCGTCCTCGTGAACGTGACTGGCGACGCGGTCGACATGCTGGTCGAAGAAAACCCGTTCTATCGCGTCGCCACCATCCCCGGCGGCATGTATCGCGGCAATGACGAGGACACGATGACCTTCGGCGTCGGCGCGACCTTCGTGACGTCGGCCGACGTGTCCGACGATGTCGTCTACGAGATCGTCAGCGCGGTGATGGAAAACATTGACCAGTTCCGTGGCCTGCACCCGGCCTTCGCCATTCTGGAGCCGGCCGAGATGGCCAATGACGGTCTCAGCGCACCGCTGCACGCCGGCGCCGAGCGCTACTACCGCGAGGCCGGCCTGATCGAGTGATCGCCCGCCGATAGCGACAGCCCGCGGCGATCGTCCTCCCTTTCGCCGCGGGCCCCCACCAAGATTCCAACAATATGTCTTTGCAGGGGGCGGCCCGATGACAGACCCGAACGGCGGGCGCGAGGGGCGCCGGTTCAGCGACGAGGAATTGCAGGATCTGGTGGCCAGCACCGACAGCGGTGCGCGCGACCCCTTGAACCGCAACGTGGCACTGCTGATTTCCGGCCTCGCGCTCTTGTGGTCACTGTTCCAGCTCTGGATCGCGCAGCCGCAGCTCTGGTTCGGGCAATACCTGCCGGTGATGAATTCCTCGCAGACGCGCCCGATTCACCTGACTTTCGCGCTCTTGCTGGCCTTCATGGCCTACCCGGCGCTGAAATCATCGCCGCGCCACCATATCCCCATCCTTGATTGGGGTCTCGCCCTCACGGCGGGGGGCACGGCATTCTACATCTTCTGGTTCTCCGATACCCTTGCCATGACCGCGCGCTCCGGCTTGCCGACGCAGGCGCAGGTCATCGTCGGCGCCATCGGCCTTCTCTGCCTGCTGGAGGCCAGCCGCCGCGCGCTTGGCCCGGCGCTGACCATCGTCGGCTCGCTCTTCATCCTGTACGGCTACATGGGGCAGGGCTGGCTTATTCCCGACCTGATCGCGCATGAAGGCATTTCCTTCACCGGGCTTATGAACGCGCTCTGGCTGGATACGGCGGGGGTGTTCGGCATCCCCTTGGGTGTTTCCACCGCTTTCGTCTTTCTTTTCGTATTGTTCGGCTCGCTTCTCGACAAGGCGGGCGCGGGCAATTACTTCATCAAGCTGGCCTTCGCGGGGCTTGGCCACCTGCGCGGCGGGCCGGCGAAAGCCGCCGTTGTCGGCAGCGCCATGACCGGGCTGATTTCCGGATCGTCCATTGCCAACGTGGTCACCACCGGCACCTTCACCATCCCGCTCATGAAGCGCGTGGGCTTTACCAGCGAACAGGCCGGGTCGGTCGAGGTGGCCAGTTCGGTCAACGGCCAGATCATGCCGCCGGTGATGGGCGCCGCTGCCTTCCTGATGGTGGAGTTCATCGGGATTTCCTACCTTGAAGTGATCAAGCACGCCTTCATCCCGGCGGTGATCAGCTATATCGCGCTGATCTACATCGTCCATCTGGAGGCGCTGAAAAAGGACATGCCGGCGCTGGGCGAGGCAAAAAGCTTCACCGGCATGCTGGTCAAGTTCTTCATCGGTTTCGCGGTCGCGGGGGCGGGGTTCACGGTGCTGATCTACGCGGTCGGCGCGTTGCGGGCGGCCGCGCCGGCGCTGACCGGGCCGGTGATGATGACGGTGCTGGGCGCTGTTTACCTGTGGCTTGTCGCCATTGCCGCGCGGCGGCCCGATCTGGAAGTGGACGACCCCAACGCGAAAGAGATCAAGCTGCCCACGGTGGGCGAGGTCTATGCGACCGGGCTGCATTACGTGCTGCCCATCGTGGTGCTGGTCTGGTTCCTGATGGTCGAACGCCAAAGCCCGGCGAAATCGGCCTTCTACGCCACGTCGCTGATGCTGTTCATCATCATCACGCAGCGCCCGCTGAAGGCACTGTTCCGGGGGCAGGGCGCGCAGCTGTTGGCCGAGTTCAAGGGCGGCTTCGACGACCTGATCGCCGGGTTGATCGCCGGCGCGCGCAACATGATCGGCATCGGCGTGGCCACGGCGGCGGCGGGCATCATCGTGGCCATCGTCACCAAGACGCCCATCGGCACCGAACTGGCCGGGCTGGTCGAACAGCTGTCGGGCGGTATCCTGATCCTGATGCTGGTCTTTGTCGGGCTGTTTTCGCTGATCCTCGGGATGGGGCTGCCGACCACGGCGAACTATATCGTGGTCTCGTCGCTGATGGCGTCTGTCGTGGTCACGCTGGGCGCACAGGAAGGGCTGATCGTGCCCCTGATCGCGGCGCACCTCTTCGTCTTCTACTTCGGCATCATGGCCGACGTGACGCCGCCCGTGGGGCTGGCCAGTTTCGCCGCCGCCGCCGTCTCGGGGGGCGACCCGATCCGCACCGGCTTCACCGCGTTCTTCTACTCCCTGCGCACCGTGGCACTGCCCTTCCTGTTCATCTTCAACCCGGCGCTGATCCTTTACGGCGTCGATCTGGGCACATGGGCCGGCATCGGGCAGGCGGTGTTCATCTTCGTCATCGCCACCTTCGCCATGCTGCTTTTCGCCGCCGCGACGCAAGGCTACTTCCTCGCCAAGAGCCGCCTGTATGAAAGCGCCGCGCTTCTGCTGGTGGCCTTCACCCTCTTCGTGCCCAATGTCTGGCTGGACATGGTGCAGCCGCCGTTCCGCGACGTGCCCCCGGCCGGGTTCGAAGAGGCCGTTGCCGCCGCGCAAGAGGGTGATCGCCTGCGCCTCTTGATCGAGTGGCCGGATTTCAACTCCGGCGACATGACCTCCACCACCCTCGTGATGCAGATCGAGGGTGCGGGCAGCGCGGCGGAACGTATCGACGCCTCCGGCCTGCTGCTCTACCCGGAAGACGACGTGGTGCGGCTGGACGAGCCGATGTTCGGCACCGACACCGCGGAGCGCTTGTCCGATTTCGACTTCTACGCCGATACGCCGGTGCAACTGGCCGCCGTGCAGGTGCCCGTCAACCAGATGCCGGCGCAGATCTTCTTTTTCCCCGCGCTCCTGCTGCTTGGGCTGGTGATCCTGCTCCAGCGGCGGCGCCAGACCAAACCGGCCTTCTGAAGGATGCACGTGATGTTTACCTCCATCCTCCTGCCCATCGACCTTTCGGATCCCGCCACATGGGCCAGGGCGCTGCCCGCCGCCACCCGCATGGCCGGGACCGAGGGCGCGGTGCTGCATATCGCCACCGTGGTCCCCGATTTCGGCATGTCCGTGGTCGGCAGCTACTTTCCCGAAGGCTTCGAGGACAAGGCGATACACGATATCGGCGAACGCCTGACCGCCTTCGTCAACGATCATGTGCCAGACGGGATAGAGGTGCACCCGCATGTGCTGCATGGCCGCGTCTACGACCAGATCATCGAGGCCGCGAACCGGGTCAAGGCCGACGTGATCGTCATGGGGTCGCACCGGCCGGAACTGCGCGATTACCTGCTCGGCCCCAACGCCGCCCGCGTGGTGCGCCACGCGCCGCAATCGGTCTTCGTGGTGCGGGGGGATTAGGCGCATGCCCGGTCACATTTTCGGGCGCGGCCCCGGCCCGCTGCCCACCGCCGTTCGCGGCGAAGGGTGCTACATCTTTGACGCCGACGGGCGCGCCTATCTCGATGGATCGGGCGGCGCGGCCGTGTCCTGCCTTGGCCATTCCGATCCGGACGTGCGCGCCGCGATCCATGCGCAGCTCGACCGGATCGCCTTTGCCCATACCGGGTTCTTCACCTCCGACCCGGCCGAGGCGCTGGCCGACCTGCTGATCGCCCACGCGCCGGCCGGTATCGACAAGGTCTACCTTCTGTCCGGCGGGTCGGAGGCGGTGGAGGCGGCGATAAAGCTGGCCCGGCAATACGTGCTGGAAACCGGCCAGCCACAGCGCCACAAGCTCATTGCGCGGCGGCAAAGTTACCACGGGAACACGCTTGGTGCGCTTGCCGCCGGGGGCAATGCGTGGCGCCGGGAAAAATATGCGCCGCTGCTGGTCGAAACCCATCACGTCATGCCGTGTTACGAATACCGCGAACGGCGGGAAGGCGAGTCCCAACACGATTTTGGCCAGCGGGCCGCCAACGCGCTGGAGGACGAAATCCTGCGGCAGGGGCCCGAGAACGTGCTGGCCTTCATCGCCGAACCCGTGGTCGGCGCCACCGCCGGTGCGGTTCCCGCCGTGCCCGGCTATTTCAAGCGCATCCGCGAGATCTGCGACCGCTACGGCGTGTTGTTGATCCTCGACGAGGTGATGTGCGGCATGGGCCGGACCGGGCACCTTTTCGCCTGCGAGGCCGACGGGATATCGCCCGACATCCTGACCATCGCCAAGGGGCTTGGCGCGGGCTACGCGCCCATCGGCGCGATGCTGGCCTCGGATCGCGTCTACCGCGCGATCGCGGACGGATCGGGCAGTTTCCAGCACGGCCATACCTATCACGGCCACCCGCTGGCCGCCGCCGCCGGCCATGCGGTGCTCAACGCCATCCTCGACCGCGGCCTGCTGGCGCAGGTGCGCGCGCGCGGCGCGGTGCTTGAGGCGGCCTTGGCCCAGACCTTCGGCCAGCACCCACATGTCGGCGACCTGCGGGGCCGGGGGCTGTTCCGTGGCATCGAGTTGGTCGCGGATCGCGATACGAAACAGCCCTTCGACCCGGCGCGCAAACTGCACCTCAAGGTGAAGAAGGCCGCCATGGCCGAAGGCCTCGTCTGCTACCCGGCGGGCGGCACCGTGAACGGGCGCGAGGGCGACCACATCCTGCTCGCCCCGCCCTACATCATAACGGAGGACGAGATCGCGGAGCTCGCAGACAAGCTATCGCGCGCCGTCGAGACCGCCCTCGCGTCATGAGCCGCCTTGCCACGCTGCCTGCCATCATGCTGGCCCCGAACGGCGCCCGGCGCACGAAGGCCGATCACCCGGCCTTGCCGATGAGCATCGCGGAAACGGTGGTAGCGGCCCGCGCGGCCTTCGCCGAGGGCGCGGGGGCGCCGCACGCCCATCTGCGCGACGCGGACGGCACCCACAGCCTCGACGCTGGCCGCTACCGGGACTTGATCGCGGAGATGGCTCGCGCGGTGCCGGACATGCCGGTGCAGGTCACGACAGAGGCCGCCGGGCGCTATGGCCCCGAGGACCAGCGCGCCCTCGTCCATGCGCTTTGTCCCGAAGGCGTGTCCGTCGCCCTGTCGGAGATGTGGCCGGGCACCGGCCCCGACCCGGCGGCGCGCCGCTTCTACCAATGGGCTACCGAGGCCGGCATGCCCGTGCAGCATATCCTCTACACACCCGCCGAGGTGACCCGGCTTGCCAGCCTCGTGGCCCGCGGGGATATCCCCGGCCCGGTCCAGGTGCTCTACGTCCTCGGGCGCTACCAGCCGCCGATCCCGGCCCGGCCCGACATGCTGGCCGGGTTCCGCGCCGCCGCCCGCGCCTTTCCCGACCCGCCCGACTGGGCGGCCTGTGCTTTCGGCCCGGCGGAAACCGACTGCCTCGTCGCGGCAGTCGCCGCGGGCGGCAAGGCCCGCATCGGGTTCGAGAACAACCTCGTCGGCCCCGACGGCCGCCCCCGCTTGCGACAATGCCGAAAGGGTGCGCGACCTGGTGGCCCGGCTGCGCGCGCTCGCTCGCTGATCACCGCGAATCTCAAGCGCCGCCCTCCCGGGCCCGGCGACCGCCCCGCAGGGGCCCGAGAAGGGCTGCCCCCGGATCGACGCGCGACGCGCGGCGAAACCACCATTTGTCTGCACGCAAGGTGTACGGGGGGTGCACACGGGGTGCACGGGGGGCACCCCCCTTTTCGGCTTCAGAACGCCTGGTCCTTGACCGCCTCCATCGAGACATGGGTGGAGGTGTGGCCAACATGCGGCAGCGCCGAAATCACCTCGCCCAGAACCCGGCGGTAATCGCGTATGTCCTTGCTGCGCACTTTCAAAAGGTAATCGAACGCCCCAGCGATCATGTGCGCCTGCTCGATCTCGGGCACCTTGAGGGCCGCGGCGTTGAAAGCCTGCAAGGCGTCCTCCGTGGTGTCTTTCAAGCGCACCTCGACAAAGGCCACATGCTCCCGCCCCAGCTTCGCCGGATCCACCACCGCCCGGAACCCGCGGATCACGCCCTCCTTGCGCAGCCGGTTGACCCGCATCTGGCAGGGTGTCTTGGACAAACCGATCTTCTGTGCGATTTCGGTCACCGGCATCCGACCGTCTGACAGCAGAAGCTGCACAATCCTTTGATCGAAGCGATCAAGTTGGCTGGACGTGACCTGATCTGATAATTCTTTGCCTTCCATGAGTAAGAAATTAGGTCTTCTCGCCCATAAGCGCAATCCAGAAAGGCAGCCAGACTTCGGAAATCTTGCTATCATTGGGCAAGTCAAATACGAAAGGTCTGCCCTGCCATGTCCGATCTTGCCCGCCTGCGCGAGTCCATCCAAGCCGCCCATCTGGCTGATGAGGGGCCGCTTCTCGACGCTCTCACGCGCGCCCATGCCCCTGATTCGCCCGCCCGAGAGCGCATGGCGGATGCCGCTGCCGATCTCGTCAACGCCATCAGGCATGACAGCAAGCCCGGCCTGATGGAGGTCTTTCTGGCCGAATACGGCCTCTCGACCGAGGAGGGCGTCGCGCTGATGTGCCTTGCCGAGGCGCTTCTGCGGGTGCCCGACGCCGAGACGATGGATACGCTGATCGAGGACAAGATCGCGCCCTCGGAATGGGGCAAGCATCTGGGGCAGTCGTCGTCCTCGCTCGTCAACGCCTCCACATGGGGCCTGATGCTGACCGGCAAGGTATTGAAGGACAACGCGGAACCCGGACTGACCGCCACCCTGCGCGGGGCCGTGCGCCGGCTGGGCGAGCCGGTGATCCGCCGCGCCGTGCATCGCGCGATGCGCGAGATGGGCCAGCAATTCGTGCTGGGCGAGACAATCGCCGACGCTGTCAAACGGGGCCGGTCCCGCACCGCGCAAGGTTACACCTATTCCTATGACATGCTGGGCGAGGCGGCAATGACGGCAGGCGACGCGCAGGCCTATTTCGAGGCCTATTCCGATGCCATCACCAAGCTGGCGGGCGAGGCGCGGCACGACGACATCCGCGACAATCCCGGCATCTCGATCAAGCTGTCGGCCCTGCATCCGCGCTACGAGGAAACCAAGAAGACGCGCGTGATGGCGGAGCTTGTGCCGCGCGTCCTGTCCCTTGCGCAGGCCGCGAAAGCCGCCGGGATGGGGCTCAACATCGACGCGGAGGAGGCCGATCGGCTGGACATCTCGCTTGACGTGATCGAGACGGTGCTGCGCGACGAAAGCCTTGCCGGCTGGCACGGCTTCGGCGTGGTGGTGCAGGCCTATGGCAAGCGTGCGCCGGCGGTGATCGACTGGCTGCACGCCCTCGCCACGCGGTTTGACCGCAAGATCATGGTGCGCCTCGTCAAGGGCGCCTACTGGGATACCGAGATCAAGCGCGCGCAGGTTGAAGGGCTCGACGGTTTCCCGGTCTATACCCGCAAGCCCGCGACGGATGTGGCTTTCCTGTGCTGCGCGCAAAAGCTGCTGGGCTATTCCGACCGCATCTATGCGCAGTTCGCCACCCACAACGCCCATTCGGCGGCGGCGATCCTTGACATGGCCGACGACTTCGACGCCTTCGAGTTCCAGCGCCTGCACGGCATGGGCGAGGCCCTGCACGAGATCCTGCACCGGCGCAACGATACGCGGTGCCGCATCTATGCCCCTGTGGGTGCGCATCGCGACCTTCTGGCCTATCTGGTGCGGCGGCTTCTGGAAAACGGCGCCAACAGCAGTTTCGTCAACCAGATCGTGGACGAGGACGTGCCGGCGGAGGTGGTCGGCGCCGACCCCTTCGCGCAACTGGAAGAAGCGATGCGGGCGCCCGCGCCGGGCGTGGTCGACCCGCCGGACCTCTTCGCGCCGCGCCGCAATTCCAAGGGGTTCGACCTGCACGACCGGGCGGACATGGCCGGGATCGAGGCTGCCCGCGCGCCCTTCGCGGATCACCGGTGGCAGGCCGCGCCTGTCCTTGCCGGGCCTGTGGCGGGGGACGCACCGCAAGAGGTGCGCAACCCCGCCCGGCCCGACGACCTTGTCGGCCATGTGCGCGAGGCGACGGAGGCCGACGTGGGAACCGCTCTTTCCGCGGCGCGTCTCTGGGATGCCCCGGCGGCCGAACGGCGCGCTGCATTGCAGAAATCCGCTGACCTCTACGAGCAGAATTTCGGCGAGATCTTCGCGGTGCTGTCGCGCGAGGCGGGCAAGACCCTGTTCGATGGCGTGGCAGAACTGCGCGAGGCGGTGGATTTCCTGCGCTATTACGCGGAGCAGGCCACGGACGAGGCGCCGCGCGGCACCTTCACCTGCATTTCCCCGTGGAACTTCCCGCTGGCGATCTTCACCGGCCAGATCGCGGCGGCACTGGCCGCGGGCAACGCGGTGCTGGCGAAACCGGCGGAAAGCACCAGCCTGATGGCGGCGATCGGCGTGCGCCTGATGCACGAGGCCGGGGTTCCTGCCACGGCCCTGCAACTGCTGCCCGGCCAAGGGGCCCGGATCGGCGGCCTGCTGACGGGCGACGCGCGGGTTTCGGGCGTGTGCTTCACCGGGTCCACCGCCACGGCGCAGCGCATCAACCGAACCATGGCCGGCGCGCTTGACCCGCATGCGCCGCTGATCGCGGAAACCGGGGGCCTGAACGCGATGATCGTGGATTCCACCGCGCTGCCCGAACAGGCGGTGCGCGATATCCTCGCCTCAGCCTTCCAGTCCGCCGGGCAACGCTGTTCGGCGCTACGCTGCCTTTACGTTCAGGAGGATATCGCCGAAAGCTTTCTCAGGATGCTCAAGGGCGCGATGGATGAACTCACCGTCACGGACCCTTGGGATCCGGCCAGCGACCTGGGCCCGATCATCTCGGTTCCCGCGAAGGACGAGATCGCGGCCTACGTGGAAAAGGCCCGTAAGGAAGGCCGGGTGCTGCACGAAATCACCGCGCCCGGCGCGGGATCGTTCCTGGCCCCGGTCGCGATCCGGGTGAACGGTATCGAGGATCTGGACCGCGAGGTGTTCGGTCCCGTGCTTCATGTCGCCACGTTCAAGGCCGACGAAATCGACAAGGTGGTCGCGGCGGTGAACGCCAAGGGGTTCGGGCTGACCTTCGGGCTGCACACCCGCATCGACGACCGGGTGCAGCACATCACCGAGGTGGTGAAAGCCGGTAACCTCTATGTCAACCGCAACCAGATCGGCGCTATCGTCGGATCGCAGCCCTTCGGGGGCGAGGGGCTGTCCGGGACCGGGCCAAAGGCGGGCGGGCCGTCCTACGTGGCGCGGTTCAGGGGGCAGACGCGGGACGTGGTGGCCATGCCGGAGGGGGGCGCAGCCGATCCGGGCAGGGTGCAGGCGGCACTCGATACCGCGGTGACCGACACGTTGATCCGCCGGTCGGTGGACAGCCTGCCGGGGCCGACCGGTGAATCGAACCGGCTGTCGATGTTCCCGCGCGGCACCGTGCTTTGCCTCGGGCCGGGCGCAGGGGCGGTAGCAGACCAAGCGCGCCTTGCCGAGGCGGCCGGGTGCCGGGCGGTTTGCGTTGCGCCGGGGGCCGCGGTTGAGGGTGTGCTGGCACCAGAAGCGCTGGAGGATCTGACGGGCTTTGCCCTTGTCGCCTTCGATGGCCCCGAAGAGGTGGCGCGCGCGATGCGGGTGGCGCTCGCGGCGCGCGACGGGCGGCTGATCCCGTTGGCCGCGACCGGCGAGCTTGCCGCGCTCTGCCGGCTCGAACGCCATGTCTGCATCGACACCACGGCGGCGGGCGGCAATGCCTCGCTTCTGGCCGCGGCCAGCTGACGGGGCGCCCGCCATTGATAGTTTCGACACCGTGGGGTTGCCCGCGGGTGGATATCCCGCGATGTAGGGAACGCGACGAACTGAACCCGCGACGGGAGGGATGAGACAATGGCGAAAGTGGCGTTTCTGGGTCTGGGCGTGATGGGCTACCCGATGGCGGGGCACCTGAAGGCGGCGGGCCACGAGGTGACCGTTTACAACCGCACTGCGGCCAAGGCGGAAAACTGGGTGGCGCAGCATGGCGGTTCATGGGCCGCGACCCCGCGCGAGGCCGTCGCGGGATGCGATTTCGTGATGGCCTGCGTCGGCAACGATGACGACCTGCGCGCGGTGGTGCAGGGTGACGACGGGGCGTTTGCCGGCATGGGCGCGGGGGCCACCTTCGTCGATCACACGACGGTGTCGGCGATCGTCACGCGCGAGCTTGCCGCGCTTGGCGCGGAGGCCGGCATCGGCTGGGTCGATGCGCCTGTTTCCGGCGGGCAGGCGGGCGCGGAAAACGGCCAGCTTGCGATCATGTGCGGCGGCGCGGAGGCGGCCTTCACCGCCGCGTTGCCGGTCATGGAGGTCTATGCCAAGGCGGTGGAGCATTTCGGGCCGGTGGGCGCCGGGCAGATCACCAAGATGGTCAACCAGGTCTGCATCGCCGGCGCGGTGCAGAGTATTTCCGAGGGGCTGTGGTTTGCCATGCAGGCCGGGCTGGACGCCAAGAAGGTGGCCAAGCTGGTCAGCCAGGGCGCCGGCGGGTCGTGGCAACTGGCCAATCGCGCCGAGACGATGGTGGACAACCAGTTCGACCACGGTTTCGCGGTGAACTGGATGCGCAAGGATCTGGGCATCGCGCTGGAACAGGGCAAGGAGATGGGCCTATCGCTGCCCGTGACGGCGCTGGTCGACCAGTTCTATGGCGAGGTGCAGCAACTGGGCGGCGGGCGTTGGGACACGTCGAGCCTGATCCAACGGTTTCGCAAGATGAACGGCGAGGATCTGTGACCGGGCTTGCGACCGGCAAGCCGGTCGCGGCGGGGGAGCGCCCGGCCTCAGCCCCCTTGAAAGGGGGCCGCGCCCGGGCGCTGCCTGCGGCGCGAGTATTTGCACCAAGAAGAAGGGCAGGGGTCGCGTGAGCGTCGGGATCGGCGATCTTCGGGACGCGGTGTGGCGCGGTTTCGATGATGTGATCGACGTGCGCGCGCCGTCCGAGTTCGCCGAGGACCATATCCCCGGCGCCATGTCTCTGCCGGTCCTGTCGGACGCGGAACGCGCCCGGGTCGGGATGATCTACAAGCAGGAAAGCCCGTTCGACGCCCGCAAGATCGGCGCAGCACTTGTGGCCCGCAACGCTGCGCGGCATATCGAGGACCGGCTGATGGACCGGGGGGGTGGCTGGCGCCCGCTGGTCTATTGCTGGCGCGGCGGGCAGCGGTCAGGGTCTTTCGCCACCATCCTGCGCCAGATCGGGTGGCGGGTGGCGGTTCTGGAGGGCGGCTATCGCAGCTATCGCCGGGCGGTGGTCGCGGCGCTGTATGACGCGGCGCTGCCGTTCCGCCTGATCCGGCTCGATGGCAATACCGGCACCGCGAAGACGGATCTTCTGGCGCTGCTGGCTGCGCGCGGCGTGCAGGTGGTGGATCTGGAGGGTCTGGCGGGGCATCGAGGCTCCATCCTCGGGGCGCGTGCCGGCGGGCAGCCTTCTCAGAAGGGGTTCGAGACGGCACTGGCCGAGGCGCTGCGCCCGCTCGATCCCGCGCGACCGGTTGTGGTGGAGGCCGAATCCGCCCGCATCGGGGCGCTGCGCCTGCCGCCGTCCCTGTGGGCCGCGATGCGCAACGCGCCGCGCGTGGTGGTGGAGGCACCGGTGCCCGCCCGTGCCGCCTATCTCGCCCGCGCCTATACCGACCTCTTGGCCGAGCCGAAGGAATTGTCGAGCCTGCTGGCGCATTTGCGCCCGCTGGTGGGGGGCGACCGGGTGGCGCGGTGGCAGGCTCTTGCCGCGGCGGCTGCGTGGCAGGACCTTGCCGCCGACCTTGTGCAGCATCACTACGACCCGGCCTATGCGCGCGCCCGCAAACGCGATGATACCCCGGTCGCGGCGCGAGTCAGGGCGAAGGGGCTTGACGATGCCGACCTGCCCGCGCTTGCTGATCGGCTGGCCGCGGCGATTGCCGAGTTACGGTAGCCCCTCAGCACAGGGTGATCCGCGCAGGGCCTTGTGTGACCTCGCCGATATCGACCGCGTCGATACCGGACTTGTGCAGCCTGTCCAGCAGCGCCGCGGCGCTTGACGCCGGGACGCATGCCAGCAAGCCGCCGGAGGTTTGCGGGTCATAGAGGATGTCGTCGCCCTCGGCAGTTTCGACCCGGCCCGCGAGGCTCGCCCGGTTCGGCGCGTGAACCGTGGAGCGGATGCCTTGCGCCAGCAGGTCACGGGCGCCGGGCAGAACCGGCAGGGCGTCGAGGGACAGGCGAGCGCCTGCGCCCGACGCCGCGCAGATGTTCATCAGGTGCCCGGCGAGGCCGAAGCCCGTCACATCCGTCATCGCCGTGGCATGGGGTGCCAGCAGGGCCGCCGCCGGGCCGGAGCTTTCGGCCATCTGTGCCCAGGCCCGCGCCACATCCGCGCCACGTGCGGCCAGTTGCATCTCTGCCGCGAGGAGCGTGCCGGTGCCAAGCGGCTTGGTCAGGATAAGCCGCTCACCGGGGCACGCGCCGGCCAGCGTGATCGGCACGTCCTCGACTAGCCCGGTCACCGTGAACCCGATGGTCAACTCGTCGCCCATGGAACTGTGTCCGCCGACGATCTCGGCCCCCTCGGCGGCGAAAACGGCGGCGGCCTCGGCCATGATTTCCTGCATCCACCGGGTTTGCAGCGGCGTTGACAGGCGCGGCAGGATCAGCGTGGCGAGCGCCGCCTGCGGCTGCGCGCCCATGGCCCAGCAATCGCCGAGCGCGTGGATCGCCGCGATCCGGGCCTGCAAACCGTGATCGTCGGTGAAAGCGCGCAAGTGGTCGGTCGTCACCACCTGCCGTGTCTCGCCGACCCGAAGCACCGCCGCGTCATCGCCGGCGCAGCTTTCGACATCCGCGCGTGCGCCATGGGGTAGGGCCGCAAGGGCCTGCGTCAGGCTGCCGGGGCCGAGTTTCGCGCCGCAGCCGCCGCATAGCGGCTTGTCGCCGAGGGCCTCTCGGACGCCGTCGGCAACCTCACGCGGCAGCGGCGCCGGCGCCATCGGCGCGAGGTCGCGGAACTGTTGCATGAACCGCTGGTCGATGCGGTTCTTCCAGCGCCAAAGCAGCGCCCCGGCCGCGACAAGCCCCTGCCTTTCGGCAAGCGCCCGCTTGTCGCCGAGCGAGATGAGCTTGAGGTAATCGCGCTGCGGCCGGAACCGGCGCAGGCGGTCAGCGCGCCCCATGGCCAAGGCCCGCAGGTTGTCGAACAGCACCGGCGCGGCGCGCACCGCGTAGACCCCAGCCTTGGGGCGTGGATCCGGGGCGAAGTGGGCGCAATCACCCACGGCGAACACTTCCGGGTGAGAGGTGGCGCGCAACTGTCCGTCCACCGCGATGAACCCTTTTTCGAGGGTCAGGCCCGAAGCCGCCAGCCAGCGATGCGGGCGCGCGCCGGCAACGCCAAGCGCGAAGCCCGCGGCGATCTCGTCTCCTGTGGCCAACCGGACATGGTCGCGCGCCACCTCGGCCACCTCCGACCCGGGGCAAAGCCGCACACAAGCCGCGTCCAACTCGGCCAAGAGCCGTCTGCGCGCGCGCGGGTGCATCTCGCCCAGCACCTCGCCGCGGTCGATCACGGTCACCTCGGCGCGGCCCGTTGCGGCCCGAAGCCTGTGACTCGCGGCCATGGCAAGCTCCGCCCCCGCCACGCCGCCGCCGATCACCGCGACCGGCCCGCCGCCGCCTTCGACGAAGCGCGTCCATCCATCGGCAAAGGTATCGAGCGGCTTGGCCGCGACGCCATGCTCGGCAAATCCGGGAATCTCGGGCATCTGCGAATGAATGCCGATGTCGAGCGACAGGAGGTCGTAGTCAAGCGCCGCCCGCCCCGGAACATGCACGCGCTGCGCTTGCGGGTCGATCCGGTGGGCCGCCCCGATCACCAGCCGGGCCCCGGCAAATCGAGCAAGCCGCACAAGGTCGATATCGAGCGCGTCGCGCGCGTAATGCCCCGCCACGTGGCCCGGCAGCATGCCCGAATAGGGCGCGGTCGGGCCTGGATTGACCACGGTCAGCCGCACCCCCGGCACGGGGCGCATCGCCCACATGCGCAGCACCAGCGCATGGGTGTGCCCGCCGCCGACAAGCACGATATCCTTCATGATGGGCAGATTGTCCTGCATGGCGCTCCCCTTTGTCTCGGCCCCGGGTAGCGATCCCGTTCCTTGCCCGCGAGCCCGCAAACCGCCGCAGCGCGGTCAACACTTCGTCATCGTGCCGGGCAGGTGCGGGTGTCCGGCGCAAGACTGGATCGGGGCAAGACGGAGCGGCGGCAGCTTGGGGCTTGGCCGCGATTGGCGATCGTGATGGGCGGCGGCGGGAAAGCCTTTCACCCGCGCGGCGCGTCTGGGAGCAGGGCCATGCGTCCGCCCGAACCATGGACTGCATCATCCGGGCGGATGGGATCGGCGCGGGGCGATCAGGACTGTTTGTCCGTTTCGACCAGCTTGAGGTTATTGTTTTCAAGACGCCGGGTCAGGTCCAGCGCTTTCTTTTGGTAGTCACGCCTGACGAGGTCAAACGCCGCCTTGCGCTCGGCCGGGTCACTGGGCATGTCGTCCTTGTGATCCGAATTCCAAAGCACCCTTGCCAGGATCCTGCGCAGGCGCAGGTCTTCCTCCGTGTGTTCCAGTCGGTCGGTCTTGGTGGCCATGGTGGAAATTCCGGTCTCGGTCAATGGTCGCGCTTCGCTTGTCGCGGCGTGCCCTGCGTGAGTATGAAGGACCTGCGCGTAGCATTGCTCTCGCAACCGCTCAAGCGCTTGCACGAGGGATTCGGTGGTGGCGGGACCTTCGACCGCCTTTTCCCCGAGCAACTCCTGCACCGCATCGAATTGC
>QVQC01000001.1 GCA_003428585.1 Nioella halotolerans | reverse complement strand
TTGGTTAGAGTGCCGGCCTGTCACGCCGGAGGTCGCGGGTTCGAGCCCCGTCAACCGCGCCACTCTTCTTTCACCAAGATTGTTGCCCTGACGGGCGACGCGGGCGCGCCTCCTCACGCCCCGTGCGGGGCCTTCGTCTGCGCGCGGTCCGCTGAAGCGGACGGCATTATGGACTGACAGGGCTTGCGGGGAACGGAGCGGGCACCCGGTTGGGACGCGTGGCCCCCTTTGCAGAGAAACGCTTGAGGGGGCTTCGTGCCCCTCAAGGCGCCTTTGCAAGGGTGGTGCGAGTCGCGGGCGCGTCAAGGCCGGGCCGCCTTGCGGCGGGCGCTTGCGCGCGCCTTGACCCGCCCGCGACTCGCGGTGGCGCTCAACCCCCGCGGGGACGCTGTTCGAACCGGGGCAGCATGGCGGAGAAATCCTTGCCCGCGCCGCCCTCCTGCTCGACGAATTGTTCGTAGAGCGCCATCGCCGCGCGGCTCATGGGGGTGTCGGCATCGGCTGCCTCGGCCGCGGCTTGGGCAAGGCGCAGGTCCTTCAGCATCAGTTCCGCCGCGAAACCGGGGGTGTAATCGTTGTCTGCCGGGCTTTTCGGGCCGATCCCCGGCGCCGGGCAATAGGTGTTCATCGACCAGCTTTGCCCCGAGGAGGTGCTGACGACGTCGAACATCGCCTGCCGGTCGAGGCCGAGCTTGTCGGCGAGCGCGAAAGCCTCGCAGGTGACGATCATGGTGGCGCCGAGGATCATGTTGTTGCAGATCTTCGCCGCCTGTCCATTGCCGGCGGGGCCGCAATGCACCGCCTTTTGCCCCATCACGTCGAAAAGCGGTTTCTCCGTTTCAAAGGCCGTAGCGTCGCCCCCGACCATGAAGGTCAGCGTGCCGGCCGCCGCGCCGCCGACCCCGCCCGACACCGGCGCGTCGAGAAAGCCGAGTCCGGCCTGCGCGCAGCGTGCCGCCACGTCGCGCGCGGCGTCGACCTCGACCGTGGAACAGTCAAGCAGTACCGCGCCCGCCTGCATTGCCGGGATGACATCGCGCGCGACCGATTTGAGGATCGCGCCATTGGGCAGCATGGTGATGACGACCTCCTGCCCCGTGGCGGCGGCTGACGCGCTGCCTGCCTTGGTGACGCCCTCTGGCATGGGGGCCGCGAGGTCGAACCCCGTTACCGCATGTCCCGCCGCGGCGAGATTGGCCGCCATGGGCGCGCCCATATTGCCGAGCCCGATAAATCCGATCTTCATGTCTGTCCTCCTTCAGACTGTCAGCGCGTCATCGCCAAGCGGCAGGAACATCGCCGACACCTCGTGTGCCGCGACCGCCTCGGGCCCCGGATGGCGCCAGGTCGGGGCATTGTCCTTGTCGATGATCAGGGCTCGAATACCTTCGAGGAAATCGCCATGTTCCATCGACCGAAAGGTGAAGCGGTATTCCATCTCGAGCGCGCCTTCGATCGTGTCGCGGGCGCGGCTGCGATGGATCAATTCCACCGCACAAGCCATTGAAATAGGGGAGTTTCCGACCATGGCCTTGGATGCGTCCCGGGCCATGTCCCGTGTCGAGACCTTCAGCATGTTCAGCATGTCGCGCAGGGTTTCCCCCGAAAAAAGGTAATCAATGTCAGCCTGTTGCGCGGCGAACTTCGAGTCGGGTGGCGGGCCTCCGGCGCGATCCACCGCCTGCCAGTCGCCGGTCTCGGCAAGCGTGGCGATCAAGGCGGGCCAGTCGGCGCGCGGAACGAAAAAATCGGCGAAGCCGGCATGGATGGCGTCGCCCGGCCCCATGCGCGTGGCGGTGATACCAAGGTATTCGCCCAGCCGCCCCGGCGCCCGCGCCAAAAGCAGCGAACCGCCGACATCCGGCACAAGACCGACCTTGGTTTCCGGCATGGCGATGCGGCTATCGTCGCACACGACCCGGTGCGAGCCGTGGCAGCCGACGCCCACACCCCCCCCCATGGTGAAGCCGTGCAGGAAGGTGACGACCGGCTTGGGGAAATTGAACAGCGCCGCGTTCATCCGGTATTCGTCGCGCCAGAACCTGCGGCCGTAGTCGTAATCGCCGGCCTTGCCGGAGGCATACATCTGGGCCAGATCGCCGCCGGCGCAGAAGGCTTTTTCGCAAGGAAGCCCGTCGATGACCAACAGCGCCACGGCTGGGTCGTCGGCCCAGGCCAGGAGCGCCTTTTCGATCTCAAGGCACATCTCCCATGTCAGCGCGTTCAGCGCCTTGGGCCGGTTCAAGGTGATCCGTCCGGCGCGCCCCTCGATCCGGCAGGAAATGTCAGACATCAGCGACGCTCCGCAATCATCTGACGAGAAACGATAAGATGCATGATCTCGTTGGTTCCTTCAAGGATCTGGTGCACCCGCAGGTCGCGCACGATCTTCTCCACCCCGTAATCGGCGAGGTAGCCGTAGCCGCCATGCAACTGCAGGCAGGTATTGGCCACCTCGAAGCTGGCATCGGTCACATACATCTTGGCCATGGCACAGAACCTGGTGGCATCCGCTGCCCCGTTATCAAGCTTCCACGCTGCCTGCCGCAGGAAGGTGCGGGCCGATTGCAGCTTCACCTCCATCTCCGCGAGCTTGAATTGCAGCGCCTGGAAACTGTCCAGCGTCTTGCCGAAAGCCTTGCGCTCCCCCATGTAATCGAGGGTCACGTCAAGCGCCTTCTGCGCCCCGCCAAGCGCCGAGGCGGCGATGTTGAGCCGCCCGCCATCGAGCCCGGCCATGGCATAGACGAATCCCTTGCCTTCCTCGCCGATGAGGTTGTCCGCCGGCACGTGGCAATCGTCGAATTGCACCTGCGCCGTGGGTTGCGCCTGCCAGCCCATCTTGCGCTCCAGCGCGCCGAAACTCAGCCCCTTGGCGCCATCCTCCACCACCAGTGCGGAAATCCCCTTGGGGCCATCCTCGCCGGTGCGCACCATGGTGACATAGGCATCCGAATAGCTGCCGCCGGAAATGAACGCCTTCGTGCCGTTGAGCGTATAGCCCTCGTTCGTGCGCTCTGCCCGCGTGCGCAACGCGGAGGCGTCGGAGCCGGAACCGGGCTCCGTCAGGCAGTAGGAAAACACCTTTTCCATGGTGCAAAGGTCGGGCAGCCACTTGGCCTTGGTCTCCGCGCTGCCGAACTTGTCGATCATGCCGCCGCACATGTTGTGGATCGACAGGAACGATCCGACGGCGGGGCAGGACATCGCAAGCGCCTCGAAGACCAGCGTGGCATCAAGACGCGTGAGGCCCGATCCTCCTTGATCCTCGGACACGTAGAGCCCGCCGAAGCCAAGCTCCGCCGCCTTGGGCCAGAGGTCTTTCGGGATCGTGCCGGCGGCCTCCCAGTCCTGCGCGAAGGGGGCGATATGCGCCTCCCCGAAGGCCTTGGCCATGTCGAAGATCATGCCCTGTTCCTCGGACAATGCGAAATCCATTGGGTCTCCTCCCTTCCGCCAGCCGGAATTGAACGCTCGTTTAATTACCAATCCTTGCAGGAATTTTGCAAGCCGGGCTGCCGCGTCACAAATCGGCGTGAAACTCCTTGATCAGGTGGCGCACCACGTCGCGCAGGGCCTCTTCGGTCGGTTTGCCAGCGTCCTGCGCCTCCGCCAGAACCGTGCGCTGCCGCTCCGCCGACGTGCCGCGCGCGATCATGCCGCGCACCGCCTCGACCTCGGCCCGGCAGCCGAGTGCATCGGCATCCTCGGCCACGAGCGCGATGATATCCTCGGCCAGCACGTCCATCGGCAGAACCGCGCGCTTGCCGAAATCGATCAGCCCCTCGCGCGTGCCATAGCGCTGCGCGCGCCAGCGGTTTTCCTCGATCAGGAAGCGATCGTAGAGCCGCCAGCGTTGGTTGAGACCGCGCAGGCGCCACAACATGCGCGCAAGGCTCTGGATGATCGCGGCCAGCGTCAGCGTGTCCTCCAGCCGCGGGCTGACATCGCAGATCCGGGTTTCCAGCGTCGGGAAGCGTGAGGAAGGGCGCAGATCCCACCAGACCTTGGAACTGTCCTCGATCAGGCCAAGGTCGATCAGCACGTCCACCGTGCGTTCGTAGTCGGCGAACGAGGGGAAGAGCGGCGGCAGCCCGGTGCGCGGCAGGTTGTCGAACACGGTGAGCCGGTAGGAGGCCAACCGCGTGTCGCGCCCCTGCCAGAACGGCGAGGAGGCCGAGAGTGCCAGAAGATGCGGCAGAAAATACGACAACTGCCCCATCAGGTCATTGCGCAGATCGTCGGTGCCCAGCCCGACATGCACATGCATCCCGCAGATCAGCATCCGGTTGACCACGCCGCCCAGATCGCGGGCCAGTTCGTTGTAGCGATCCTTGTCGGTGTGGTGCTGCGCCTTCCAGTCGGCGAACGGGTGGCAGGAAACGGCGATCGGCGCGAGGCCATGCTGCCCGGCAACCCGTGCGACTGTGCTGCGCAGGCGCTTGAGATCCTCGCGCGCTTCGTTGATCCCGGTGCAGACGCGGGTGCCGATCTCGATCTGGCATTGCAGGAATTCTGGGCTGACCTGGTCCTCCAGTTCCTTGGTGCAGGCCTCCATCAACTCCGCCGGCGCCTCGGCAAGGTCGCCGCTTTGCGCATCGACCAGCAGGTATTCCTCCTCGATGCCGAGCGTGAAGGGGGGCTCCGTCGTGGCCATGGGCTGTCCTCTTGCCATTTGGCACAGAAAAGCCGGTCAGCGCCATCCTGCCAAGGAAAAATGGGGCGGGAAGGGGGCGGTGTCAGGGCGCACCTTGCAAGAGCGCCTCGAACGTGTCCTCGGGCTGGCCGAGGATGTGCAGCGCCGCCGCCTCGTCGGGCTGGATCATCGGGATCACGGCGCCCGACGGCTCCCACGAGCGGACCATGACTTCCGCCATCTCGACCGCCAACCGGTTCGGCGCGTAGCAGACCAGCAGCGTCTGCACCTCGGCTGCGAGGAAAATCTCCGCCTTCCTGGCCTGAATTTTCATAAACTTGACGTAGTCGCGCTCCATCCCCGTCACACGCGACATGTCGACCAGTTGTTTCTGACCGGGGCGAAAATCGGGATGGGCACCGTAGGCGTCGAGCGCGGCAATCGTGTCGTCGAGTCGCGCGAAACCGCTGTAGCGAATATAGACAAGCCCCCGCTGACGCAAGATCGTGACATCGACCGGCATGTTCACCCCCCGGACGGAGCCAGAAACGACAAGGATGCCCGACCTTAGCCGGGCATCCCTTGGAAAATCCAGATGAAATCGGGGCTGTCAGTCCATCGCCTTGAACGCGAATTCGCCACCGTCCTTGATGCCAGAGAACCAGCGTGCCGTGACCGTCTTGGTGCGCGTGTAGAAGCGGAACGCATCGGGTCCATACTGGTTGAGGTCCCCGAAGGCCGATTTCTTCCAGCCGCCGAAGGTGAAATAGGACAGAGGCACCGGGATCGGGAAGTTGATTCCGACCATGCCGACATTGACCTTGGTGGCGAAATCGCGCGCCGTGTCGCCGTCGGCGGTGAAGATCGAGGTGCCGTTGCCATACTGGTTCTTCATCACCAGATCGAGCGCCTCGGCGTAGCTGTCCGCGCGCACCTGGCTCAGCACCGGGCCGAAGATCTCTTCCTGGTAGATGTCCATCTCGGGCGTGACATGGTCAAAGAGGTGCGGGCCGACGAAGAACCCCTCCTCGTAGCCCTGCATGGTGAAATCGCGGCCATCGACGACCAGTTTCGCGCCCTGCTCGACGCCGGAATTGACCAGCCCGAGGATCCGCTCCTTGGCCTGCGCGGTGATGACAGGGCCGTAATCCACGTCCTCGCCGGCGGTATAGGGGCCGACCTTCAGCTTCTCGATCCGCGGCACGAGGCGCTCGACCAGCGCATCGGCGGTCTTCTGACCCACCGGCACCGCGACGGAAATGGCCATGCAGCGTTCGCCCGCGGCCCCGAAGCCGGCGCCGACCAGCGCGTCGGCGGCCTTGTCCATGTCGGCATCGGGCATGATGATCATGTGGTTCTTGGCGCCACCGAAGCATTGCGCGCGCTTGCCGTTCGCCGCCGCGCGACCGTAGATATACTGCGCGATCGGGGTGGAGCCGACGAAGCCGATGCCCTGGATCGTCTCGTCGTCGAGGATCGTGTCCACCGCTCCCTTGTCGCCGTTGACGACCTGAAGCACGCCATCGGGCAGGCCGGCTTCCTGCAGCAGTTCGGCCAGCCGCATCGAGGTCGACGGACAGCGTTCCGAGGGTTTCAGGATCATCGCATTGCCGCAGGCCAGTGCCGGGGCCATTTTCCACAGCGGGATCATCGCGGGAAAGTTGAAGGGGGTGATGCCCGCGACCACGCCAAGTGGCTGGCGCATGGAATACAGGTCGATGCCGGGGCCGCCATCGTTCATGTATTCGCCCTTCAACATCGCCGGCGCGCCGATGCAGACCTCGACCACTTCAAGGCCCCGTTGCACGTCGCCGCGCCCGTCGGGCAAGGTCTTGCCGTGTTCGCGGCTGACCAGTTCGGCCAGTTCATCCATGTGCTCGTTGATCAGCGCGGAGAATTTCATCATCACCCGCGCCCGGCGCTGCGGGTTGGTGGCGCCCCATGCCACCTGCGCCTCTGCCGCGGCGGCAATGGCCGCCTGCATTTCGTCCGGCGTTGCCAGCGCCACCTTGGCCTGTGCCTCGCCCGTGGCCGGGTTCATCACGTCCGCCGTGCGGCCAGAGCCGCCCGCCACGTGCTTGCCGTTGATCCAGTGACCGATCTCTTGCATGGTCCGCTCCCTTTTTTGCGTCCGGTTGGGTTGCCGCCACCTTACCCTTGCAAACTTGTCTTAAAAAGGCGCATGTTTCCAAAACAGTTTTGCAATTTTGCAAGATGAGGGCGGGGTGGCCGACTGGGATGACATGCGGGTGTTTCTGGCCGTGGCGCGGGGCGAAAGCCTCAGCCGCGCGGGCCGCGATCTGCGCATGGACCCGGCCACGGTGGGCCGCCGGATCGCCCGGCTGGAGGCGCGGCTCGGCACCGCGCTGTTCGTGAAATCGCCGCAGGGCTACGCGTTGACCGAGGCGGGCGAACGCATGCGCGGCCCCGCAGAACAGGCCGAAAGCGCCTTCTCCGCCGGGATCGGTGCCGCGACGGGGCTGGGCGCGGCGCTGACCGGCTCCATACGCATCGGCGCGCCCGATGGCTGCGCCAATTTCCTGCTGCCGCAGGTTTGCGCCGCGATTGCCGCCGAGAACCCTGGGCTGGAGACGCAGATCCTCGCCCTGCCGCGGGTGGTGAACCTGTCGAAACGCGAGGCCGACATGGCCATCACCGTTAGCCCGCCAAGCGCCGGGCGGCTTCTGGTGCAGAAGGTTTCCGACTACCACCTGCATCTTGCCGCCCCGGCCGCGATGGCCGCGCGGATCGCCACGCTGGACGATCTGCGCACGGTGCCCGTGATCGGCTACATCCCCGACATGATCTTCGACAAGGAGTTGGACTACCTCTCCGAGACCGGGCTGTCATCGGTGCAACTGGCGTCCAATTCCGCCTCCGTGCAACTGATGCTGATGCGGGCGGGGGGCGGCATCGGGATCGCGCATGATTTCGCCATGCCCTTCGCGCCGGAACTGCGCCCGGTTTTGCGCGCCGCGGTGTCCCTCACGCGGAGCTTCTACCTCGTGCGCCACGACTCCGACCGCCACTCGGAACGTCTGGGCCGCTTCGCGGGGGCATTGACCGCCGGCATGCGCGCCGAAATCGCCCGGCTGGAAGCGCTTGCCGCGGCGCAGTAAGTCTTGACTCGGCGACGCGCAGGCACAACCCTGTCATGAAACCGTGAGAAACCGGAGGCGGCCATGCTCGTTCAGCAAATCCTCAAGTCGAAACCACAGGGCGAGGTCGTGACCATCGCGCCGGGCGCTTCGCTGGCCGAGGCCGCCGAACTTCTTTCAAGCCGCAAGATCGGCGCGGTTGTCGTGTCCCCCGACGGCAAGGCCGTCGCTGGCATCCTGTCGGAACGCGATATCGTGCGCGAATTGGGGCAGCGTGGCGCGTCCTGCATGGCCGACAGCGTCGATGACATCATGACCGCCGAGATCATGACCTGCACGCGCGGCGACACCACCGACGCGGTGCTCAACTCGATGACGGACGGCCGGTTTCGCCACATGCCGGTGATGGAGGCCGGCGAGATGGTCGGCCTGATCTCCATCGGGGACGTGGTCAAGGCGCAGATCAACGAGCTGTCGAACGAGAAACAGGCATTGGAAGGCATGATCAGGGGGGTCTGAGCGCGGCTTATGCTGCGGTTGCGAAAGGATTCGCCGGGAAAGGGTTGCAAAGCCGGGCGCAATATTGTTGCGTGTCGCCCGAATGCACCGCGAGGGAGGGGACCCCATGCGCATCGGTCTTTATCCGGGGACCTTCGACCCGGTCACGCACGGTCATATCGACATCATCCGCCGTGCGTGCACGCTGGTGGATCGGCTGGTGATCGGGGTGGCGATCAACCGCGACAAGGGGCCGATGTTCTCGCTGGAGGAGCGGCTCGCCATGGTTGAGGCGGAATGCAGGTACCTGTCCGAGGCGACGGGGACCGAGATCGTCGCCCACCCGTTCGAAAACCTGCTGATCGATTGCGCCCGCGATGTCGGCGCGCAGATGATCGTGCGCGGTCTGCGCGCGGTGGCGGATTTCGAGTATGAATTCCAGATGGTTGGTATGAACCGCACGCTCGACCCGGAAATCGAGACTGTGTTCCTGATGGCCGATGCCCAGCATCAGGCGATCGCGTCCAAGCTTGTCAAGGAAATCGCCCGGCTCGGGGGCGACATCTCGCATTTCGTGACGCCCACTGTCGCGCGGTCGCTGATGGACAAGCTCGGGCGAGGCTGAGGTCAGCCGTCCTTCTCTTCGGCTTGCTCCGTTTGCTCGGCCTGTTCCGCCGACCACGCCCCCGCGGCTTCCACCGCGACGGTAGAGGTGGTTGGCAGAACCCCGATATAGCTTTCGGTATCATCCACGGGGACCGGCGCGCGCTGCGTCATCCGGTAGGCGGCGTAGGCCGCGATCGCCGTGAACGTGGAGCCGAGCACCAGCCAGAAGCCGAACGGGCCGGCCCCCTCCATCGCCCAGCCCGTCGCCAGTGGGCCGAGGATGGCGCCAAGCCCGAAGGTAAAAACCAGCCCACCGGAGGCTGCCGGCATATCCTCGACCGGCAGCGCGTCGTTGGTATAGGCAAGAAACAGTGCGTAAAGCGGCGTCGTCACGCCCCCTGCAAAGAAGGCCGCCGCCATCAGCGCCCACAGGCTGCCGCCGGTCACCCAGCCCGCGACGCAGGCCGCGGCGCCCAGTGCAGCCGCGGCGAAGATCAGCTTGCGCCGGTCCACCCGGTCCGACAGCCAGCCGATCGGGTATTGCAGCAAAAGCGCCCCGGCAAACAGCATCGCCACGAAAAGCGCCACCTCGTTCGTCGTCATGCCGATCTGGCTGCCGAAGACGGCGCCCATGCCCGATTGCGTGGCATAGACCCCGCCCAGCAGGAAGATTCCCACCGTGCCAAGGGGTGACCCCAGAAACAGCGCGCGCAGCGACATTGGCCGTGCGACCTCCGCCGCCGGCACCGGTGCCGCCGACAGAAGGATCGGCGCGAAAGAGATCGACACAAGGATCGAGGCGCCGATGAACAGCACCGATGTGCCCGCATCGCCCATCGTCAAAAGCCCCTGCGCCCCGATGATGCCAAGCGTCTGGGCCAGCATGTAGGCCGACAGCACCTTGCCCCGCGTCTCGTTGGTGGCGGCATTGTTGAGCCAGCTTTCCGCGGCGACGTAGATGCCCGACATGCAGAACCCGATGAGAATCCGCAGGATCGTCCAGGCCCAGGGTTCTGCCAGCAGGGTAAAGGCGATGAGGCCCGCCGACATGAAACTGCCCAGCGCCGCGAAGACCCGCACATGGCCCACCCTCCGGATCATCAGCGGCGTCAGCCGCGCCCCCGACAGGAAACCGATAAAATAGCCCGATGTGACAACGGCAAGCTCGGCGGCCGAGAACCCCTCGATCCCGCCGCGCAGGCCGATCAGGGTGAAATGCATGCCGTTGCCCAGCATGATGAACACGATGCCGATCAACAGGGCCCAGACCCCGGACAAGACGTTGAGCATATGCAAACCTTCCCGACAACGAGGGCATGTGCGATGACCGGATTCGTACCAGAACCGTCCAGCGGCGTCATTGCTGCGGCGCCGCATAATCTGCCGTTTGCGACGCGGCGGGCCGTGGCCGACAACCGTGGTTCCCCCTTTTCCTCGCCGGGTCGGCGGACTAGGTTGCGACCGACGCAAGCTGACAGGAGCGCCACATGGCCGAGATCACCGACCCCGAGAACACCATCGTCATCGAGCTGAAGGATGGTCCCGTCACCATCGCGCTTCTTCCCGATGTCGCCCCGCAGCACTGCGCGCGGATCAAGGAACTGGCCCGCGAGGGCGCCTATGACGGGGTGGTGTTCCACCGCGTGATCGACGGGTTCATGGCCCAGACCGGCGACGTGGCGCATGGCAATGCCGACAAGGGGTTGAACATGGGGCGCGCGGGCACCGGCGGCTCCGACAAGCCGGACCTGCCCGCAGAGTTTAGCCGTATCCCGCATGATCGCGGCACGCTGGGCGCGGCACGGTCGCAGAACCCGAACTCGGCCAACTCGCAGTTTTTCATCAGCTTCAAGGACAACCACTTCCTGAACGGGCAATATACCGTCTATGGCCGGGTGATCGAGGGGATGGAGCATGTCGATGCCATCACCCGCGGCGAGCCGCCCGCGACACCTGACAAGATTATTTCCATGAAGGTGGCCGCCGATGCGTGAACTGGCCTTTGCCTTGGTGATTGCGGCCAGCCCGGCCGCGGCCACGACGCTGGAGCTTGACATTACCGGTGAGGCGCAGGGCACCGTCATCATCGACCTGTTCGAGGAGGTCGCGCCGAACCATGTCGAGCGGATCGCGACGCTGGCCGAGGAGGGCGCTTATGACGACGTGGTGTTTCACCGCGTGATCGACGGCTTCATGGCGCAGACCGGTGATGTAGAGTTCGGCCGGTTGGGGCAGGACATGCGCTATGCCGGGCGCGGCGGGTCGCAATACGATGATCTCGCGGCGGAATTTTCCGACCTCAGCTTCGAGCGCGGCATGGTCGGGATGGCGCGGGCCGCCGACCCTGATTCCGCCAATTCGCAGTTCTTCATCATGTTCGAACCTGCGCCCCCGTTGAACGGTGAATATACCGTCGTCGGGCAGGTGATCGAGGGCATGGAGGTGGTCGATGCGATCAAGCGCGGCACCGGGCGCAGCAGCGGCGCCGTGGTCGGCCAGCCCGATTACATAGCCGCCGCGCGCGTGACAGACGAAAACTGATCCCTTGCCGCTTCACATCTCGTCAGCCCCGCACACCTTTGCGTGAGCGGGGCTATTGCGGATGGCCCGCCTCTGCCACCCTGTTGCCACCCCCTGCGACAGGAGTACGAAGATGCGCCATCTGCTTTCGCTTGCCCTTGCCATCACCCTTGCCGTGCCCGCCTTCGCCAACCCCGACCGTTGGCGTGGCGAATGGCCGAATACCGATTTCTCCCGCACATCCGTCGATTTTTCCCAGATCATGTCCGGCGGCCCGCCGCGCGACGGCATCCCGGCCATCGACGATCCCGGTTTCATCGACGTGTCGGGTGAAAGCCGCCTCGACCCGACCGAACCGGTCATTGCGGTGGAACTGGACGGGGCCACCCCGCGCGCCTACCCGATCCGCTATCTCACGTGGCACGAGATCGTCAATGACGTGGTCGGCGACCGGCCCATCGCCGTCACCTTCTGCCCGCTCTGCAATTCCGCCATCACGTTCGACCGTCGCGTCGGCGGCCAGGTGCTGACCTTCGGCGTGTCCGGCAAGCTGCGCAGTTCCGACATGATCATGTTCGACCGCGAAACCGAAAGCTGGTGGCAGCAGGCCATCGGCGAGGGCATCGTCGGGCAGCACATGGGCACCGAGCTGACCACAATTCCGACCTGGATGGAAAGCTGGGAGGCGTTCAGCAGCCGCAACCCCGACGGGCTGGTGATGGACCAGCCGGGCGCGTCGCGCCCCTACGGCCAGAACCCTTACGTGCGCTACGACAGTTCCGACCGCCCGTTCCTTTACAACGGCGAAATGCCGCCGCACGGCATCCCGCCGCTGGTGCGCGTGGTGCGTGTCGGCGACCGGGCGTGGCCGATGACCCGCCTGTCCGAGGAAGGCGAGATCACCGAGGCCGGTGTCACCATCAACTGGCAGGCCGGGCAGGCCTCGGCGCTTGATGCGCGCGATATCGGGCAGGGCCGCGACGTGGGCAACATCCGGGTGCGCGACGGGCAGGGCCGGGATGTCGCGCATGACGTGATGTTCGCCTTTGCCTTCCACGCCTTCTGGCCCGATGGCAGCTGGATGCTCGGCGGCTGAGCCTGCGCACTGCTTGACGCGCCCCGCGCGGGCCACTAGCCATCCGCCATGGCCCGCGCACCCCTTTTGCAACTCAACGACATATCCCTGACCTTCGGCGGCGATCCCGTCTTCGCCGACCTGTCGCTGGTGGTCCACGAAGGCGACCGCGTGGCACTGGTCGGACGCAACGGGTCGGGCAAGTCCACGCTTATGAAAGTCATGGCCGGGCTTGTGGAACCTGATACCGGCAACCGCATCCTGCCGCCCGGCATGACCGTGGGCTACATGGAACAGGACCCGGATCTTTCGGGGTTTGCAACCCTCGGCGATTACGCGACAAATGCCCTTGACCCCGGCGAGGCGTGGCGCGTCGACGCCGCCGCCGAGGGGCTGAAGCTGCGCCTTGACGCGGACCCGTCCGAGGCCTCGGGCGGCGAGCGGCGGCGCGCGGCGCTGGCGAAACTTCTGGCCGAGGCGCCGGAGTTGATGTTGCTCGATGAGCCGACGAACCACCTCGATATCGAGGCGATCGGCTGGCTTGAGGCCCAGTTGAAGGAAACGCGCGCGGGCTTCATCCTGATTTCCCACGACCGGGCGTTTCTCAACGCGCTCACGCGCGCCACGCTGTGGATCGACCGCGGGCAGGTGCGCCGCAACGAACAGGGCTTCGCCCATTTCGAGGAATGGCGCGACAAGGTCTGGGAAGAGGAAGACCAGTATCGCCACAAGCTCAACCGCAAGATCAAGGCAGAGGCCCGCTGGGCGGTGGAGGGCATTTCCGCCCGCCGCAAACGCAATCAGGGCCGGGTGCGCGCACTGGGCGACCTGCGCGCCGAACGCGCCGCGATGATCCGCCGGCAGGGCACCGCCGCCATGGCGCTGGAGGAGGGCAGCAAGTCCGGCAAGCGGGTGATCGAGGCGCGCGGCATTTCCAAGGCATTCGATGGGGCGGTGATCTTCAAGCCGTTCGACCTGCGTGTGCTGCGCGGCGACCGGATCGCCTTCGTCGGACCCAATGGCGTCGGCAAGACGACGCTGCTGAACGTGCTGACCGGGCGGCTTTCCCCCGATACCGGCGATGTCAGACATGGCACCAACCTCGAAATGGCCGTCTTCGACCAGACGCGCGCGGCACTCGACCCGGATGCGACGCTGTGGGACTCGCTGACGCTCGACCCGTCGATGGCGGTCTCGGGCGCCTCCGACCAGGTTATGGTGCGCGGCCAGCCCCGGCACGTGGTGGGCTACCTCAAGGATTTCCTCTTCGATGAACGGCAGGTCCGCGCGCCGGTGCGGTCTCTGTCGGGGGGCGAAAAGGCGCGGCTCCTGCTGGCGCGGCTGATGGCGAAGGAATCGAACCTTCTGGTGCTTGACGAGCCGACCAACGACCTCGACGTCGAGACGCTGGACCTGCTGCAGGATCTTCTGGGCGACTATCCCGGCACTGTCCTTCTGGTCAGCCATGACCGCGATTTCATCGACCGGGTGGCCACCACCACCGTGGCGATGGAAGGCGACGGGCGCGCGACGGTCTATGCCGGCGGCTGGTCCGATTACCGCGCGCAAAAGGCCGCGCCCGACCCGGACCCGACCACCACCACGAGGCCCAAGCCCGCACCGTCCCCTGCGCCCGGCAAGCCCGCATCGAAAGCAAAATCCGGCCTTTCCTACACGGAAAAGCACCGGCTTGAGGAACTGCCGCAGATGATCGAACGGCTGGAGGCCGAGATCGCCAAGCTCGAAGCGTTGCTGGCCGACCCCGACCTTTTCAGCCGCGAGCCGGTGAAATTCCGCAAGGCGACCGAGGCGCTGGCCGAACGGCAGAAAAAGCTATCGACGGCGGAAGATGAATGGCTGGCGCTGGAAGAAAAGGCCGAAGGCTGACGGCGCTCTCCGGCGACGGGGCGCACGACGCGACCTGCGAACCGGGTTTCTTTCGCATCAACATGTGAGATAACGAGGCCGGAGCGATTGACGCGGGCCGGGCTGTCAACCGACGCGCGGGCATCGTCAGACGGAGTGCAGGGAAAGCGCGCAGCATGTTCGAAGTCATCACCATCAGTTTTGCCTTTTTCTTCGGCCTTGGCGTGCGCCAGATCGGTCTGCCGCCGCTGGTGGGTTTCCTGGCCGCCGGGTTTGCCATCAATATCTTCGGCCCGCCGCTGGGCCTGCCGGAATATACTGGCGACACGCTGCACCATGTCGCGCATCTGGGCGTGCTGATGCTGCTCTTTACCGTGGGGTTGAAGCTCAAGCTCGAACAGATCGCGCAGCCGCAGGTCGTGGGCGGGGCATTGTTGCACTTTGCCCTGTCCGTCGCGGTGTTCATGCCCGGGCTCAAGCTGTTCATGGGGCTGGACTGGAACACGGCGTTGCTGCTGGCGATCGCGCTGTCGTTCTCCTCGACGGTGCTTGCCGCGAAACTGCTGGAAACCAAGCGCGAACTGGGCGCGTTTCACGGCCGAACCGCCATCGGCATCCTGATCGTGCAGGATATCATTGCGCTTGTGGTGCTGGCGGTCTGGTCGGGCCAGACGCCCAACATCTGGGCGCTGCTGGTCTTCGGTGTGCCGCTGTTGCGCCCGGTGCTGCACTGGCTGCTGGATTTTGCCGGCCACGATGAATTGCTGGTCCTGATGGGCATGATGCTGTCGCTGGTGATCGGCGGCATGGGGTTCGAGGCGATGGGCCTGTCGTCGGAAATCGGCGCGCTGGTCATGGGGGTGCTTCTGTCCACCCACAGCCGGGCCAAGGAGCTGGGCGCCTCGCTCTGGTCGCTCAAGGAAATCTTCCTTGTCGGATTCTTTCTCCAGATCGGACTGACCGGGCTGCCGGATTGGGGGGCGATGGTGTTCGCCCTTGCCGTCGGTATCGTTCTGGCACTGAAGGGCGTGGTGTTCTTCGCGCTTATGGTCGCGTTCAAACTGCGCGCCCGCAGCGCCTTCCTGACTGCCCTGAGCCTTACGGCGTATTCCGAGTTCGGATTGATCGTCGCTGCGGGTGTGCTGCCCGAGTTTCTTGTTCCTCTCGCCATCGCGGTGTCGATCTCCTTCGTGATCTCGGCCCCGCTGAACCGCTATGCGCATGCGCTTTACGAACGTTACGAGGATGGATTGCGCCGCTACGAACGCGACACCATCCACCCTGATGAGCAGCCCAAGAATGTCGGCGACGCGGATGTGTTGATCTTTGGCATGGGGCGCACGGGCAGTGCCGCATACCAGTTCATCGAGGAACAGGGGTTCACGCCGCTCGGCCTTGATGCCGACACCTACAAGGCCAAGGCCCATCACGAGGCCGGGCGCAACGTGATGTTTGCCGATGCCGAGGACAGCAATTTCTGGCGCAGTTGCACCCTTGGCCGGATCAAGGCGGCGATCCTTGCCATGGACGATCTCGAGGCGAAGCTGATTGCCGCCCGCTCGCTGCGGCAACGCGGCTTCACCGGCCCGATCGTCGCGCATGCCTTGCATGAATCGCACCAAGACCAGATCCGGGAGGCGGGCGCGGATTACACCTACCTGACCATGAACCAGGCCGGGATCAGCCTTGCCGAGCAGACCGCCGAGGCGATGAAGCAAGTGCGGGCGGGATGACGTGATGCCGACGGAGGGATCCACGCCCTTGTCGGCGCGGGTGATCCACCGGCGGAAGATGGACCTGCCACGCTTTTATGTCGCTCCAAGGTCTCGTTCACGCGGCCCGGGCCTCGAAAGGCCAAGGGGCTTTTCCATCCGGGCGCTGAGTGCCTCCGGCGTGGATTATAGAAGCCGGTGATGTATTCGAAGACTGCCAGTTCAGCGGCGCGGCGCATGGACCCGGACCATTGCCACAGAAGCTTGGCCCTGATCGTCTTGACGAACGACCCGAAGGTGCCGTTGGCGTCGCAACTCCCGGTTCCGCTCATTATGCCTCGACTCGATGCTGACGCAGGAGCTTCCGGTAGCTGAGGGAGCAGCATTGCGCGGACTCAATCGGTCATCACAGAGGCACCTGGAGCACTCTCTTCCGCTTCCCTGTCTACCTGACGTCGTCGCGGTTGATCTCGATCAACGAAAGCGCGGTAGATTTCGGCCATGGTGCGTCTCATTCCGGTTCAAAATTCGTTTTCCCAGGATTTGCCCGTGTCGTCCAATGCCGTCACTGCCCATCGTAGGCTGCCGTCCTACGCGATCCTGGTCTTTGCCCTTCTCACGTTCGGCATCACCTGGGGCGTGATCGGCGGCTATATCTACTTGCCGGAACAGGCGTCCGCAACCTTCGGTGAGATCAGCGGCAGCCATCCCCTTTACTTCCTCGCCACATGGGCGCCCGGGATCGCGGGCATCCTTCTCGTCCTGGCATTCGGCGGCGTTCGAGGGCTGCGGGCCTTCTTTTCCCGCCTCTTGTACTGGCGTTGCGCCCCGGCTTGGTGGGCCTTCATCCTGATCGGCATCCCGGTCGTCTTCGTGGCCGGGTCGTTGATCAAGGGCGGGCCGCTCCTTGCGCCGGTGCCGCCGGAGGGCGTGGGCGCCATGGTCGGCCTGATGGTCATGATGCTGTTTCTCGGCCCGATGGAGGAGTTCGGCTGGCGCGGGGTCGCACAACCGCTTCTGCAGCGTCACGTTGCCCCCTTCTGGGCCGGGGCCATCATCGGCACGGTCTGGGGCATCTGGCACCTGCCCGCGTTCTTCCTTGCGGGCGTGGTCTTTGCCGAATGGAATTTCCTGCCCTTCTTCATCGGCAACATAACGCTTGCCATCCTCGTGACGCCGATCTTCAACAATGCGCGCGGCAGCTTGGCTTTGCCGATGCTGTTCCACTGGCAACTGATCAACCCGTTCTGGCCCGACGCGCAGCCTTGGGACACTTGGCTTCTTGTGGAGGTTGCGGCGGTGGTGGTCTGGGTGAACCGCGCCACGATGTTCACCCGTGATGGCGCGGTGACGGAGGTCATTCCAGGGGAGGCGCGGCCATGAAGGGCAAGCTCATTGCAACCGCCTTTGTCGCATCCCTTGCGCTGGCCGGTCCGGCGCCCGCCGAGGCGACGCAGGATCGGCTACAGGGCCTGTTGGACAGCTTTCGGCAGGACTACGGCTTTCCCGGCGCGACGGCGGCGATCGCGCGTCCCGACGGCAGCGTGGTAATGGCGGCCACGGGTGTCGCCGACGAAGAGGCCGGCACGCCGATGACATCCGACAGCCGGATGCTGGCCGCGAGCATCGGGAAAAGCTTCGTCGCGATGACGGCGTTGTCGCTGGAAAGCGATGGCGTCCTGTCCCGGTCCGACCTCGTGTCGCGGCACCTTGGCGACCGGGACTGGTTCACCAGACTGCCGAACCACGACACGATGAGTGTGGGCGATCTGCTGCGCCATACGTCGGGCCTTCCCGACCATGTGCACCTTGAAAGCTTCCAGACCGAGATGGCGACGCGGATGGCCGGCGGCAGCGCCGCGTTCACGCCGGAGGAGGCCATCGCCTTTGTCCTTGACACTGATCCGTTGTTTCCGGCCGGGGAGGCCTGGGCCTATTCCGACACCGGGTATCTCCTGCTTGGCCTCGTGATCGAAGAAGCCGGCGGGGCGGCGTATTACGACCTCGTGGCGGCGCGTTTCCTGGCGCCTCTCGGCTTGACGGCCACGACCCCCTCGAACACGCAAGCGCTGCCCGGTCTGGCGGCGGGGTATGTGGGCGAGGACAACCCGTTCGGTCTGCCGCGGCGGACCATGGACGCGGCGGGCCGCCTCCTGTGGGATCCTGCGATGGAATGGACCGGGGGCGGGCTCGCATCCACCTCCCGCGATCTGGCGATCTGGGGCCATGCGCTGTTCGGCGGCACGGCCATGGCGGACCCCTATCTCGACCGGCTGCTCGATGGCGTCCCCGTCGCGTCCGATGCACCGGGCATACTCTATGGCGCCGGTGTTGCGATCTATGCCGATACACCGCGTGGTCCGGTCTACGGCCATGGCGGCTGGATTCCGGGTTATGTCTCAAGCCTTCGCCACTATTCCGATCACGGGGTGACGGTGGCATTCCAGATCAACACCGATGTCGGCATCGTGGACGACAGCACCGATCTCGTGCCCGCGCTCGAATCCGCACTCGCGGATCTGGCGATCGGCCGAGGCAGCGGAGCGGGTCAGCCATGACGACCGGTCGCAAGGCCCGTGCCATGTCCGTCGTGCAGGGGGGCCGTGTGGCTGGCCCCACCGTCAGGGTCACAAGGGGGTCGCCATCCGGCGCGTGGGACGGCGCAGGTCTCTGTTCGCGCTCGCCGGTGTCGCCGTGGTCGCGTTGGGGATCAGGGGCGCAATCCGGCGTGCCGCGCCCAAGCTCATCACCTCCGCTTGAAAGGCAGACTCCCGGCTGCGCGGCTGATCCTTTACCCCGACGGCGGGCACATCTGGCTGGGCCGCGACGACGCCCTGACCGGCGAGATCGCCACGTCCATTGGCCAGGTGGACCCCCACTGAGACTGCAAGGAGAGACATGATGCCTTGGACCCGTGTCAGACTGAACGCCTTCGGCGGCCCGGAGGAGCTTGACCTCGAAACCGTCCCCGACCTGCCGGAACCCGGCGATGGCGAGGTGCGCATTCGCGTTCTGGTGACCAGTGCCGCCTTCACCGACGTGATGATCCGCAAGGGCCTGTATCCCGACGTGAAGGAAAAGCCGCCCCTCACCCTTGGCTACGACATGGTGGGAATCGTGGACGCGGCAGGTCCGGGTGCCGCGCGGTTCAAGCCGGGCGACCGGGTGGCGGACCTGACGACCATCGGCGCCTACGCGGACTACATCTGCTTGCCCGAGGACCGCCTCACGCGCGTGCCCGAGGGCGTATCGGATATCGATGCGCTCGGCATGATCCTGTCGGCGGTGACGCCTTACCAGATGCTCACCCGCGTGGCGAAGATGCAGGCCGGCCAGAGCCTGCTGATCCACGGTGCGGGCGGGGCGGTCGGCACAGCCATGCTGCAATTGGCGCGCGACGCGGGAATCGCGGCCGTCGGCACCGACCTGCCCGCCAAGCACGATTTGATCCGCAGCCTTGGCGCGACGCCGATCGACGCGGACGCGCCCGAGGCGGCGCTTCAGGAGGCCACGGGCGGCGGCGTCGATGCCGTCTTCGACCCGTTGGGTGGCGACAGCCTGTCGCGCTCGCTTCACGCGCTGAAGCCCGGCGGCATGCTGGTGGCCTTTGGCTTCCAGAACGAGGTGCTGGGGCGCGGCGGCTCGATCCCGTTGGATTTCGTGAAGCTGAAAGTCTGGGATTGGCTGCCGAACGGGCATACGACCGCTTTCTATTCCATCGGCGCCATGCGGCGAAAACACCCCGACTGGTTCCGTGACGACCTGGCGACGCTTTTCGAAATGCTCGCGGCATGTCGCATCGACCCGGTGGTCGCCGAGGTGCTGCCGCTGGCCGAGGTCCGGCGGGCGCATGAACGGGTCGAGGCGGGAGAGGTCGCAGGGAAACTCGTCCTGAGGGTGACGGAACAATGACAAACATGTTCAAGGGACTTCTTGCGCTCGCCCTGACCCTCGGGGTCACGGCAGGGGCGCAGGCACAGGCGCAATCCGAAACGCTTCTGACCGATGTGACCATCGTCGATGTGGCCGGGGGAACGCTCGCCCCGGGCCAATCCGTGCTGATCCGTGACGGTCTGATCGCGGAAGTGGGCGTCGATGTTACGTCGGCTTCGGCGACCCGCCTCGACGGCGCGGGCGGCTACCTGATCCCCGGCCTCTGGGACAGCCATGTACACATCTTCTCATCGCCGAGCGAACCCGACACGGCGCTGCCGCTCTACCTGATCAACGGTATCACCGGTGTCCGCGACATGGGCGCGCTCTGGCCCATCGCCGAGCAAAGGGCATTGGAGGCCGGCATCGAGGAGGGCGAGGTTCTGGGCCCCCGGGTGATCCTCGCAGGGGCTTGGGTCGATGCGCGCCCCGGATCGTGGCCCGGCATGTTCCTTGCTGACACGCCGGAGGAGGCACGGGGCGTCGTGGACCGGATCGCCGCCGAAGGCTGGGCTACCGTGAAGGCCTACTCGATGCTGGATGAGGCGACCTATCTCGCGCTGGCCGCGGCGGCCCATGACGTTGGGCTGCCCTTCGTCGGGCACATCCCCGAACGGGTCGCGCTCGGCACCGCCATCGACGCCGGTCAGGACGGGATGGAACATTTCGGGCGTGTCGCCATGGCCTGCTCGACAGCCGAAGACGCCATGCTGGACGCGTTGCGCACCGCCATGGCCGAGGGCGCGGAACGGGGGCGCCTTTTCGAGATCATGGCGGCGCGCAACCGGATCATCCTGGAAACCTGGGATGCAGCCCTGTGCGAAACGATGCTCGACCGGATGGTCGACGCGCGCATGCATGTCAGCCCGACGCTGGTCGTGGCGGATTTCTACACCGGCAACTGGCCCGCGCCCGACGCGCCCCGGATGCGCATGATCCCGGCCGAGGTGCGCGAGGCCTGGGGCCGGCCCGACTTCCGGCTGGAGGCGATGACCGACGAGGTGCGTGCCTTGGCACAGGACAGCATCGCGCTCGACCGTCGGACGTTCCTGATGGCCCACGCGGCCGGCGTGCCGATCCTCGCCTCCAGCGATGCCTCCTTCGCCAATCCCTACCTGTTCCACGGTTTTTCACTGCTTGACGAACTGGACCTATACGTGACGATCGGTCTTACCCCACGTGAAGCCCTCTACACAGCGACCGTCGCCCCGGCCCGGTTCTTCGGGCTGGCGGATCAGGACGGCACCATCGCGCCGGGGCGGCGGGCCGACCTGGTGGTGTTGGGCGCGAATCCGTTGGAAAGTCTTTCGACGCTGCGCGATCCGCAAATGGTCATCGCCGGTGGCCGCGTGCTGGATCGTGCCGCGCTGGACGGTCTTGAAACCACGCTTCTGGAACGTGGACAGTAGACATCGGGACCGTCGGGGAGGGACCGAAGACATGGCATCACGACCCGAAGGTTGGTCCGTCGCCAACAGGTGTGGCCAGACGATGGTCGTGGCAGGCCTGACCCATGTGACCGGCCTTGCCTCTGGCCCTGCATGGCGTGTTGCCATCAGCCCCGGCCGAGAGGTCGCTTGCCTTTGTCGGAATGGCCCGGATCGTCCATCAGTTGCGGTGCGAGGATATGGCGCATGCCTACCGGCCCGACACCTATCGCGCGTGGCGACATGGCCATGGTCGGCAGGCATGAGGCCGGTCCAGTCAGTATGGAGGACGGACTGTCACCTGCATGGGTACGGCTGCGCGATGCTACGATGCATCAGCCGGGGGTCGCCCATATCTGCGACATCTCGTCGGTTGTCACGGGCATCTTCCTGCCGGTCTGGCGGGTGGGGGCGCATGACAGGACCGGGATCGGCCGGATGACCCCGCTTGCCTCGCTCCGCGACGCGGCCCTTTACGTGATGGCCATGCTCGCCCTGAATGTATCCGCGGTCGTGGCGGAGGACAGCGCATCCCCCTTGACAACCCGCCTGTCGGAAACCGCAACAGCCCGGATCGAGTCCGATGGCGTCGCCGGGGCCGTCATCGTGCTCCTGCGCGACGGGGAAGGGGTCTGGACCGGGGCGTTCGGCATGGCCGATCCCCAACGGGCCGTGCCCATGACGCAAAATGCCCTCTTCCGGGTCGAGACCCTGTCCAAGCCCGTCGCGGCCTGGGGGGCCATGCGGCTGGCGGAAACCGGGCGGCTGGACCTCTACGCGCCCGTCGACGTTTGTCTGACGCGCTGGCGCCTGCCCGAAGGCGCGGATCTGATCACCCCCCGCGCGCTCCTGAGCCACAGCGCCGGTCTCGGCCTCGGCGACTACGCCGCGCGCTTCCCGCCCGAGGGGCCAAGGCCCGGCTTGCCCGAACACATCGCGCAGGATTTCGGGATGATCGCCGCCCCGGGGACCGGGTTTTCCTACTCGGATACCGGCTACAACCTGCTGGAACTCGTGATCGAGGACTGCACGAGTGAGGATTTCGCCGCGCTCATGGGGCGCGAGGTGCTTTCGCCTCTTGGCATGACAGGGGCGAGCTTCGACTGGACCGGCGCGGACATGCCCGTGGGCCACGACCTGCGGGGACACCCGGTTGCAGCCTATGTCTATCCGGGGCGCGCCTCGGGCGGGCTGCATGCCACCGCCGCCGACATCGCGCGTTTCGCCGCGGCCGGGATGGAGGGCGCGGAGCGATCCGTGCTCTCGCCCGAGGGCGTGGCCAGCCTGCAACGCCCCGAGGTGGCGGTGGACGGGCTTTTCGCCTTCGCCGCCGATGGCTATGCGCTCGGGCACTTCACCGAAACGCTTTCCGACGGGCGGCATGCAGTCTGGCACGGCGGCCAGGGCTATGGCTGGATGAGCCACGTGCATATGGTGCCCGAGACCGGCGACGGTATCGTGATCCTGTCCAACAGCCAGCGGGCCTGGCCGCTTTTCGCCGCCCTCCTGCGGGACTGGTCGGACAGCATCGGCGTGGCGCCTGTCGGGATGGCGCGCGTCCTCTTGGCTGAAAGGGCGGCGCGCCTTGCCATCGGTCTCGCCCTGGCCGTGGGCCTTCTGGCCCTCCGATCCGCCTGTGTCCACCGGCGTCCCCGCGCCCTTCGGATCGCCGCGGGCATCGCCGCGGCCGCCTTGATCGGCTGGCCGTTCTGGGCCGCGGCGCAGACCTACCTGTTCCTGTTCTCGATCCTGCCGGGCCTCTGGCCGTGGCTTGGCGGGGCGTCGGCTTTCGCGGGGATCGGGCTGGCGTGCATCGCACTGATGCCGGAGCGTGGCCAATGACGCCGCTGCGTCTTACCGCGCTCATTTTGCTCGGGCTGATTGTCGCTGGGCTGGTCTGGAAGAGCCTCCCGGCCCGAACCTCCGCCACTTCGGGGCCGGACCCGATTGCGGAGCTGATCCCGGCGGAGATCGGAGGCATGACGCAGTGGCTGCTGGTCCGGGGCGAGGACCGAACCAACCCGATCCTGCTCTGGCTGCATGGCGGGCCGGGCTCTTCGCAAATGCCGATCCACACGGTAACAGCGGCACTGGAGCGCGATTTCGTCGTCGTGCACTGGGACCAGCGCGGGGCTGGCAAGTCGAACCCGCCGGACTTCGATCCGGCGACCATGACGCTCGACCAGTTCCTGGCGGACGCGCGAGAGGTCACCATGCTGTTGCATGAGCGCGTGGGCGACCAGCCGATGATCGTGCTCGGCCATTCCTGGGGAACGATGCTGGGAGCGAGGCTGGTGGCGCGCTGGCCCGAGAATTACGCAGGCTACATCGGAGTCGGCCAGCAAGTGGACACGCTGCGCGGCACGGCGCTGTCGCTCGACTGGCTGCGCGAGGTTGCCCCGTCCGATCTCACGGGCATGGACCCGCAGGCCTTCCGCGATCATGATATCTACGTGCGGCTTATGAGAGAGGTCGAGGCCCATGGCGGCGGCATGAATGTCTCGCCGCTATCCATGTTGACGCGCGCGCTCGCCGCGCCGGAATATCGGCTGGCGGATTACCGGCGCTGGCTCGACGGTGCGAGCCGTGGCAGCGGGCCGATGTGGACTGAGTATCTTTCGCGTGACCTGATCGCCGAGGTGCCCGTGATGCCGGTGCCGATGCTGCTGATCTCGGGCGCGCGGGACTGGAACACGCCGGTCCCGCTGGTGCGGGAGTGGTTCATGGGGGTAGAGGCACCGCAGGGCAAGCGGATGGCCGTGTTTGACGGATCGGGTCACGCACCGTTCCTGACCGAGACGGCGCGGTTCGTCGAAGCGGTGCGCGGCTTTGTGGCCGCGATCGAGGTGAGCCCCGAATGACCCTTGCATGGCTCACGATCTTCGGCGTCTCGCTGACAGTTCTGGCCGCAGGGACGAGCCTGGGTATGCTCCTGTTCCCCGAACGCTGGGGCAGGCTGGAGGGGTGGGCCTATGGCGGCCTACGGCGGCCGTGGCCAGTGTGGGGTCTGGCGGCGCTGTTGCTTGCGCTCTGGGGCCTGGGCATGGCGGATTTCGCCCTGCGTCCCGACACCGGCAGGACTTGGGCCGGCTGGGCACTTGTCGCCGGCGTCCCCGCGCTCTGGGCGGTCAAATCGGCCGCGCTGGTCTTCAATCCCAAGGGCCGCGCGGTCGTCTCGGGCATCTGCGACCCTCGCGTCTGGCGGCGGATCGGCCTTGCGCGTCTGCCCATCGCGCTCGGTCTCGCAGCACTCGTCTGGTTTGCCTGATCATCCGCCCCATGACATCAGCACTTCGGCAAGCCGCAGGGCGGTGAGTGCAACCACCGGCATGGCCGCCGCGCCAAGGGGCAACGCGACGACGCGCCTATGCCACGCGCGCCCTGGCATGGCTTCGAATCCGGCCAGAACCCATGCGGCCGCCGGCGCCACGAGAAGAAGTCCGGTAAAGACCCCGGAACCGGAGTCAGCGCAACGATGGATTGCACGGCATGGCCCGCCGCATTGACGAGGAGCCCGCCCGCTATGATCACGGCAATCCAGCCCCAGACCCCATTCACCCGTTCCCGGATCGCCAGCGCGGGAATGGCCGTGACCGCCACCGTCAGCATGATGACGGCAACCGCGAAGGTCGCCCGATCGACGCCCGGCCTTGCGATTTCGATGTTCTGCCACGCGCTGAAGCGGAGACCCTCTTCGAGATTGTGCAGCGCGAAGACTGTTCCGAGGATGGCGCATCACCGGCCCATCGCGGCGACCTGTCTCACCCACTCGCCCCGCTCAGGCGATCCCCGCGCACTAGAAACCGACCATCGATACGCAGCCCCAGCGGTTCTCCCGAGATCGGCGGCGCGCCTTCGGGGGCGGGGCGTTGCGCATGGATATGCAGATGTGGCTCGGTCGAGGCTCCGGAGTTGCCGACCTCGCCCAGCCGATCGCCCACGGCCACCCTGTCACCGGGCGCGACAGGGATGCTTCCCTGCCGCATATGCGCCAGCACGATCTCGGCCCCGCCGCAGCGCAGGTTCACATGGTTGCCTAGCCGGTTGACCGTATCCTCGTTCGGCACCTCGAAATCCGGCATCTCACCCTCGGCGGCCACGACGGTGCCCGCGCAAGGCGCGCGCAACTCGGCGCCGAAGATCGCATAGGCCGCCGGGTCGGTGGGCTGCCATCCACGTGCGCGCAGGCCCCACCGGCCCAGCCCGAAGAAGTCCACTGCATAGGATTGCCCATGCCAAGGGCGGAACCGTTCGACGCTCAGATCGAGGGTTCGCATATGGCCGTTCACCAACGGGGTCGATCCGCCGTGTCCGACAAGATAGCGTCCCGGGCCGAACGGGTTGGCGATGTCCACGACCTCGACAGGCGGCAATCCCTTGCCCGCCAGTGCCTTCGCGCCGTACCAGCCGCCGAGGCCCAGCAGCACGACCGACAGTGCAAGGCCCGCCCATCCCGCAAGCGTGTCGGGCATCATCGGCTGCCCATCTGCGCCGCGACGTAGGCCCACCGCAAGCACGGCGGCCAGCCATAGGGCCGCGTAGACCCAAGGCAGCCACCAGACCGGCACAGCCCATTGCGCGACGCGTGCAAGTGCGAAAAGGACCGCGCCGGTTCCCGCCGCCTGCAGCACGAGGCCGGCAAGACTGCCCGCGGGCAGAAGGAAAAGCCATGCAAGCAGCGCCAGCGGCACCGCGACTTGCGTCAGCAGAACGAGCGCCATCATGGCGTGGCGTCCCGCAATTGCCGTCGGCCTCGCCGCCCCATCAGATCGGCCCTCCGAAGGCCAACCCCCAGTTCAGCATCAGGCCCGAAAACACCGCGAACACGACCGCGAAAAGACTTTGGTGCAGGCGCCGCCAGAGGCTCCATCCCGGCGCGCGCCAGACGAGGACAAGCGACAGCAGGACCGCGGCCGCCACGACCGCGACGATATCAGCCGCAACGAGAAACACCTCCAGCGTGGGCTGTGGCTGGTCGAACAGGTATTCCGAGCCCAGACGGGCGGCGGCAAGCCCTGCCGCGAGGCCCGCCGCCACGAGCCCGAGGACGGAAACCGCACCGGCGAGAGACATTCCGGCAGCGAACGTGCCAGAGAGGCTTCCGCCACCCAGACCATGCCGCCAGAGCAGGCCCAGAAGCGTTGTCACCGACAAGAACACGGCGCCGCCGAGCGAAACCCAGAGCCAGATCGGATCGGCCAGCCCGGACAGGCGGTCATGGGTATGGGCGCCGGTGCCATCGGCAAGCCGCACGATCTGTCCATCCTCGTTCCGGATCAGGCTGATGCGGTCGCCCTGCGCGTTCTGCCACAAATCCGGGCCGATCGGCTCGAAACGTGACGGTGCAGGCAGGGTGGCGGTCGGCAGAAGCAACGCGCCGTCTGGCGTCGCGGTCACGCTCAGGACGCCGAGCGCGCCGAAGAACTGCGCCGGTCCCGAAAAGGTCCGGCGATTGGTCAGGTAACGGCCCGCGGCCTCTGCGGCGCGGGCCTGCGCGTCCGGAACCTCCTGCGGCACGGCTTCGCGCAGCCCGGCCTCCTCGGCCAGCGTGGCGAGGATCTGGTTGGGGACGAGAAACGGCAAACCCGCGCCCGTTCCCCCGTTCTGCGAGATGAAGACCCCGGCGTCGATCTCGGGAATGAAGACAAGGTTCGAGAGGAACTCGTTCACCCCGCCGCCATGCCCGTAGACCATGGTGCCGAAGCGTGGTCGCGTCTGCAGGCCATGTGCCATGTCCGCACCCTGTGGCCGGTCGTCGAACAGCCGCGTGCGCATCCGCGCCATCGTCTCGCGTTGCAGCAGCCGCTCGCCTTCCAGCGTGCCGTCCCCCATCAGGAACCTCAGGAAGCGCGACATGTCGGCGGCGGTGCTGGCAATACTCCCCGCCGGGGCGAACGCACCGATATCGATGCGGAAGGCGGGATGCGCGATGCCGCCCTGCACCCGGTAGCTTTGCGACAAGGGCGGCTGATCCGGCCGCCGCAGCGCCTCGGCAAGTGTCGTGTCCTGCATTCCCAGCGGGTCGAGGATCCGCGACTGCACGAACGCCTCCCATGTCTCGCCCGCGACCACCTCGACGACGCGGCCCGCCAGGGCGACGCCCCAGTTCGAGTAGGAGGTGACCTCTGCGCGCGGAAAGACCTGTTCGGGGGCCGCGGCGGACAGCGCCTCGGCGCGAGGCAAGGCCGCGATCGCGGCGTCGAAGATCGCGTAGCTCTCCTCGAAGCCACCGCGGTGGCTCATGAGTTGCGCCATGGTCAGCGGTTCGGTGCCGGGCACCGCGACATCTTGCAGGTATTGCGAAACGTCGGCCTGCAGATCGAGCCGCCCGTCTTCGACCAGCATCATCACGGCGACCCACGTGAACAGCTTGGTGATCGACCCGATCTCGAAGCGCGTGCCATCGGGCCGGGCGGCGGTCCCCGTCTCGATATCCGCAAGACCGTAGCCGCGCAGGATCACCTCATCGCCGCTGACGATCGCGGCAACGGCGCCGGGCACCTGCTCGGTCGTCATGAAGACATCGGCGAGGGCATCGAGCCGCGCCGCCAGCGCGGTATCGTCCTGCGCCGACGAGGCCAAGGCACCCCACATCCACAGGACCAGCGCCAGAAGCGTCACGGTCGCTGAACTTCGGATCTGGTGTTTCATGGCTGCGATCCCGGAAATCGAATGGCTGTCACATCGGCACGGAAGAACGCGAAATAGTCCTCGGTGCCATAGTGGTTGCCCGCCTCCACCCGGAACGGCAGCCTGTAGCCGCCGACCTCGCGAAAGTCGGACATGGTCGCGCCGAACGGCTGCAACCGGTGTTCCTTGTCGGGATTGGCATCGCTCCAGCGTTGAAAGACGGCCGTGACCGGACGGCCCTCGGCATCGACGGTCACGTCCACCGCCTGGCTGAGGGGGCCATGTTCAACGGTCACGCGGGCGGTGTCTTCGTCCACGGCGTCCCATGTGATCCCCGGCCCCGGCAACAGGGCGGCGGGCGCCCAGATCACGGCCTCGCCCACGTAGCGCCCATAGGCCGAACGGGTGTGGTCCGGATCGCCACCGAGACGGGCCACCGGGATCAGCCCGAAGATGCGGAACCGGGTCCAGCGGCCGGAATCCGACCCCGAAACCGGCATGCCGCCGGTCGTGCGCATCGCCCAGACGAAGCCCTCCGGTGCAGCAAGGATCTGGTGCGCCTCCATCGGCTGGTAACGTGGATCGTCCTTTGTCCCCAGGCTGAACTCGCCGGTCATCTCGATTACGGAAACGGGCAGAAGCGGTGCTCCGGGTTCGATCGCATAGGCGAAGTATCGCCGCGCGGGCTCTGGGAGGTCGGCCACCATCTCCGGATCGAAACGGCCCGGAGCCTCGGGTTGTTGCGCTGCCAGCCGGTCCCATTCCGCGCGATCGTCCCTCCGATCCATCAGGCGCAGGACCGTAAGTGCAATGATGCACAAGGACACGAGGACGATGGCAAAAGCAACAATTTTCATGTGTTGATGGTAGATCGTGAGAAAAGATGCAGTCACTGATCTAGGTCAATACCTTCAGTTCCGCCGACGGATTGATTGTTGCTTGCGCATGTGCGCGGCGAAGGGCAGTCTCTTCGTCTCTGCCGGCAGGAGCAGACCCACCAGCTTGCAACGCCGCTACTTGGCTGGAAATACCTGCTCGATAAGCGGCAAGGACATGAACCGGCCGAGCGAGCTACTGCGGCGTCGACCGGGTCACGGCGGTGATCCCCGGCACGAAGTCGAAGACGCTCTCGGGCGGGCTTGTTCTGCCAGCCCCGTCTCGACGATATGACCGTAGTCGATCAGCTTCTGCCGGTCGAGGTGCCCGATCTTCTTCTTGCCCAGAACGCGCTTGAGCGTCGTAAGCGTGGCGGCGTTCTTGCAACGCGGCGGTTTGCCCAGCTCGCACATATCGGTCATGGATACGTCTAAGAGGTCGCAAAAGGTCAGCAGGCGGAAGACGGACGCGCTTGCAGGCGCCAGCCCCTGATCGACGCAGGGCTCTCCGCCTGCTAGGTGTTCAGGCCCGGCTCGGATGGATCGACGAATGGACCTATGCCAAGTTTCACGACTGGACGCTGATCCGAGTTAGCCTTGGGGAGCTTCTTTTGCCGTCAAATGGCGATCGATTCTGATGGCCGTCTGGCCCAGTTCGAAACAGCAAAGGGAACAATTCAATGACACTCAAAGGGAAAGTGGCGCTTGTGACCGGTGCGGCGCAAGGGATCGGACGGGGCATCGCCTTGCGTTTGGCAAAAGACGGTGCCGATATCGCCGTTGTCGACATCAATTCCGACAAGATGGCCGGAGTCGCCGCCGAAATCGAAGACCTTGGCCGCAAGGCCACGACGTTCAAAGCCGACGTCAGCAACCGTGCCGAGGTCCATTCTGCGGTCGATCATGCCGAGAAGACGCTCGGCGGGTTCGACATTATCGTCAATAACGCCGGTATCGCCCAGGTTGGTCCGATCGCGGATGTCACGCCCGAGGATGTGGAACTGATCCTGAAAGTCAACATCCAGGGTGTTCTCTGGGGCATTCAGGCAGCGGCGGAGAAATTCAAGGCCCTGGGTCACAAGGGCAAGATCATCAATGCGTCGTCGATTGCCGGTCATGATGGCTTTGAGATGCTGGGCGTCTATTCCGCGACGAAATTCGCCGTGCGCGCGCTGACACAGGCCGCAGCCAAGGAATATGCAAGCGACGGCATCACCGTGAACGCCTATTGCCCGGGTATCGTCGGAACGGACATGTGGGTCGAGATCGACAAGCGGTTTTCCGAATTGACCGGTGCCCCCATCGGCGAGACTTACGACAAATACGTGGGCGGGATCGCCTTGGGCCGCGCGCAGACCCCGGATGACGTGGCCGCGTTGGTCGCATACCTCGCTGGTCCGGATTCTGACTACATAACAGGTCAGGCGATCATCACCGACGGCGGGATCGTCTATCGCTGATACCGCGGACAGGGAGGCCCGATTGACCCTTGGCTTACGCCGCTGTCATCGCTCCTACTTCCGGTCCTTTTCGTCGGCCTTCTTGGCGCGGATTTTCCCGGCAGGGCGCTCGTTCGCCCGCTTCGGCTCGTCGTGCGTGCCGATGCCTCTATGCCGGACCGGGACGCGCGGTGAAGGATTCGGCGAGAGGTGGTATGTCGGGTTTACACACGAGCCGATCTAGGCGGCCGTTTTCCGTTCGGCCCGTTTCACTGAGCAGGTCCGCGTCAAACCCCAGAAATCCGCGATGTGGCGGGTCGAGGAAATGCCAACCTCCAGCATGTACTTGCCTTCTTCCCCCAGGCCTTCATCGCCCGCGGCACTGATCGGCGTGCCGTGGCCCATGTCCTTGATGATGTAGTGCTCGATCACCACCCGCCCGTCGGGGTCGCACCAGACTTCCCGAGGGAAGCCGTCAACCGTCTCGACGCGTGTCGGCGGGCCTTCGACCTTGTGGATCTTCTGCCATTGCCGGACGATCGCGCTGGCGTTGGAATTGTCGACGGTTGTATCGCTGTCGCCATGCCAGACCGAAATCGTCGGCCACGGACCCGAGAATTTCGAGGCCCCGCGCACGAACGAGTCGAGTTGGCTGTCTGATGGACTGCCATAGCCGTTCATCCGTATGATCGCCTCCAGCATGTTGTCCGCGCTGCGGTAGGGCAAACCCGCGATGATCGCCCCTCCCGCGAACACGTCCGGATAGGTCGCCAGCATCACGGATGTCATGGCACCGCCCGAGGACAGGCCCGTAATGAAGACGCGCGAGCGGTCGATCGCGTGATCGTCAACGACCTGTGCGATCATGTGCCGAATAGAGAGCGGTTCGCCGCCGCCGCGTTGGCTGTCGCCGGTCTCGAACCAGTTGAAGCTACCGATGAGATTGTTGGTCAGTCTTTGCCCCGGAAAAAGGAGCGCCAGCCCGCATTCTTCGGCGAGAGCAGACCAGCCCGATCCGGTATCGTAGCTCTCCGCCGACTGGGTGCTGCCATGCAGCACCACGACAAGAGGGCCGTTCTTCGGGAAGTTCTCCGGCACATAAAGCTCCGCACTCAGCGACCCGGGGTCAGTCCCGAATTTCTCCATTACGGAGAGACGATTGGCGGTAGGTGAAGATGCTGACATAAGAACCCCTGTAAATGAGCCGGTACTGGCCAGGTAAGACGCTCGGACCCGAATCTTCGGGCCTGACGCGATGCGACTGTCCACGGTTCAAGGTGGAAACGGAGAGACCTTTGCCGCCCGTGACGGATACGATCCAACGGACGGATACGCCAAGCGTCTCGGTGATTGGGATGAACCTTGCTGGTTTTCCGGTCCGCTCGCACAGATGCAGGTTAGTCCGGGCACAATAAAATGCAGGCGCTTGGGTGCGCAGCCGAGCACCTGCCGGACATGGCCCTCCAGTCCTTCCCCTCCTCGCATGGAAAACCTGATCAGACATCGCTTCGTTTTCGACCGAGTCTTCCTGGCCACAACCACCAGGATTTCACGAACATGAAGCGCCTTATCGGCGTCTTCACGACAAGAAGCAGAATTCCGATTGATAGCAGGCACCAAATCGCGGCCACTTCATTGGGGTTGCTGGTCAGGAGCATGGCCAATTGCGGTCCGACCAGGAAATGGTACACGGTAAACCGCCATGAGCCGTAGACGAAGGGCAGCAAGATTCCGACAATGAAATAGGTGGGATAAATGCTCAGGAAAGAAGCCCAGGAATCGACAGTAATGAAATTCAGCATGCCGTTCGTCGGAACATCCCAGGCGATATGCCACTCTCCGGAAACCGAGCAAAGCTGGTCAGCACACAGCCCGCGGCCCAGTGGACATGACCCTGCCCACTCGAACGGGTAAAGCTGCAAAAGCATGACGACTGCCGAAGCAAAACAGACTGTATAAACCGGCCACTGGATCCTCTCGCGAACAGCATTTGGTATGAAGTACATCGACAGCATGTTGATGAAGAATGGCTGGAATACGATGTGCAAGTAGCTCAGAAGAGTGGCGACCTGATTCGAGGGGAGCGAGCATTGATCGATGACCGGGTATGTGAAGGCCTGTAAAAGTTCCATTGACGAGAAATAGCCGAGCGCCATCCACAACGGCGCCGGTTCTTTCCTGTAGGCGGCATAAGCGGTGGTAGTTATGCCTACAACTGCCAGTACTGCCGACGCTTCCCCGCTCCAACACATACTAATTCTCCGGTTTGACGGAAATGCCTTGGGTTCGGCATCCCCATGGCTTTGCGGCGAAGATGGATTGCCTCGCAGGAATGATGTCTGCCAATCTGCATTCGCCTTTTCCAACGTGGCAAAACCTTGAACGCTTCGGCCTCGCAAGTGTCAGGCCCAGACCAATCTTGGCGCCCAAATCCAGCTGTGCGCAGCTTAAACAAGCACGCCGAGAAACCAGAGGGCGATCAGGACGACAAGCAGCAAGCCGAGGACTCCACCGAGACCACGCGTGCCATAGCGGTTATACCCGTAGTAGCCGCCGCCCCCGCCGAACACCAAAAGCAGGACAATGATAATCAGAATTGTATTCATTGGAGATGTCTCTCTTTTGGGGCAAAATGTACAGGAAGAAGCAGCTACAATCTCGATAGAACTCAGATTCCGGAGTCTATTCCCAGGTCAATCCGTCATTGCTGTTTAGCTGCGGTTCTACGATCAGCGCAGGCCAAGAAAGCCCAAGATGATCAGGAAGATGACGACAAAGCCTACGATGTAAATGATCCGGTTCATTGCGTCCCCACGTTGCGGACACTGGTCTGTTGCCAGCGATGGTCGCAACAATAGGCCATCGCGCTTCCAAGCGAACTTACCTCGATCAGTGCGCGGCGTACCGCAGCGCGCGGTCAAGTTCCAGGCCCAACGGTCGGGATCACTCGGGTGCTGGGTGTTGCCGGGTCTGTAAGGCGTGTGCCGCGCGTAAACACCGTTTCGCGCTTTCACGGTTCGTTTCCGTTATGTCCTGCGAAATGTCAAGTCTAACCTGTTGACTTATATCGGTTTTCGTAGAAATCAGGGTCTGGCGCCTCAAGGCGTGGGGGGTCTAGTCCTTCCACCCGCACCACCTCCCCGCATCGGTTTTTACAAAATCGAGGTCCGGGCCCCGGCCGACGGGGGCTGATGGGTGCCGACAAGCCCATCTTCCGTATACGCCGTCCATTAACCATTTGTGCCGCTTTGTTCTCAAATGTTCTCATAAAGTTCTTGCTTTTGCCGCCCAAGTGTGAGAACAAAGCGTTAACACGCGGACCAGATGTTCAGGAAACGGAAACGATGCTTGCACAGATCAGACAGGTTCTTGCCACCTCGCATGACTCGCTCTTGCAGGATTTCGCCGGGGTCATCGCAATCGGCGTCATGACGCTTGGTGTCCTGCACTTGCCCGGGTTCATCTGACCCGCCGTCTTACTGCCTGCGGTCGCATTCCCCGGATGGCTGACCATTGACGCGAAGGGCCTGTCCCCTTTGACCTTCGCGCACTGCCTTTGCCTCGGGTTCCCGGTTCTGCCTGCCGGGCCCCGGCCATCCCAGCGGACGACGCGCATACCTGCCGCCGCCTCCAGCCCCGGAGCGCGGCGGTTTTTTTCTTGTCAATCCCTGCGTCCCGGCAAATGCCTGCTGCCCGCGCCATGCGAAATGGCATTTCCCTAGCCCCTTGGGGCAATTCGCGCTAGAGTAGGGTCCAGACCCGGACAACCGGGCACAAACAGGCAGTATCGGGCGGCAGGCATGACGGAAATGGCGCATGGCACGGTTCTCGTGCAATCGGGCGAGGCGATTCTGCCCCGCTGGTGGCGGACCGTGGACAGGATCACCCTGACCTGCATTCTGGCCCTGTTCCTCATCGGCCTGCTGCTGGGATTCGCGGCCTCGCCGCCTTTGGCCGAACGCAATGGGGAAGCGCCCTTCTACTACGTCAACCGGCAAGCCTTTTTCGGTGGTCTCGCGCTGATCGTGATGGTGCTCGCCTCGATGCTGCGCCCCGCGCAGGTCCGCCGGTTCGGGGTGTTGGGCTTTTTCGGGGCGTTCGCGGCGCTGGCCCTGCTGCCGGTCTTCGGCACGGATTTCGGGCAGGGTGCGACGCGGTGGTATTCGCTTGGCTTCGCCTCGGTGCAGCCGGCGGAATTCCTCAAGCCGGTCTTCGTGATCTTCACCGCGTGGATGATCGCCGCCAACCAGGATGTCGCCGGACCGCCGGGCAAGGCGGTGTCCTTGCTGGTAATGGCGGTGGCGGTGGGGTTCCTTGTGGTGCAGCCCGATTACGGGCAGGCGGCGCTGATCCTCTTTGCATGGGCGGTGATGTATTTCGTGGCCGGGGCGCCGATCGCGGTGCTGATGCTGGTCGCGGCGCTGGTCATCCTTGGCGGCGTGTTTGCCTATTCGAACTCTGACCACGTGGCGCGGCGCATCGACGGGTTCCTTTCGGCAGAGGTCGATCCCAACACGCAGCTGGCCTATGCCGCCAACGCGATCCGCGAGGGCGGCGTCTTCGGCACCGGGCTGGGCGAAGGCTCGGTCAAGTGGACACTGCCCGATGCGCATACCGATTTCATCATCGCCGTCGCGGCAGAGGAATACGGGCTGGTCCTCGTGCTGGTGATCATCGCGCTTTTCGCCACCGTGGCGATGCGCGCGTTTTTGCGGTTGATGAAGGAACGCGACCCCTTTACCCGGCTGGCCGGAACCGGGCTTGCGGCGCTTTTCGCGCTGCAATCCATCATCAACATGGGTGTCGCCGTGCGCCTGATGCCCGCGAAGGGCATGACGCTGCCCTTCGTGTCCTACGGTGGCTCGTCGCTGATCGCGACGGGACTCGCGGTGGGGATGCTTCTGGCCCTCACCCGTTCGCGTCCGCAGGGCGAGATCGGCGATATCCTTCTGAACCGGCACAGGTGAGAGCATGGCGAAGGCGCCCTTATTGATCATCGCGGCTGGCGGCACCGGGGGGCACATGTTCCCCGCGCAGGCGCTGGCCGAGGCCATGACGCGCAAGGGCTGGCGGGTGCGGCTTTCGACGGATGCGCGCGGCGCGCGCTATGCCGGCGGCTTCCCGCACGTGGTCGAGGTCCGTCAGGTCGCCTCCGCCAGCTTTGCGCGCGGGGGGATCGCGGCGAAGCTGGCCGCGCCGTTCCGCATCCTCGGCGGAATCGCCGCCGCGACGTGGTCGATGCTGCGCGATAAACCGGCGGTGGTCGTGGGCTTCGGCGGCTACCCGACGATTCCGGCGCTGGCGGCGGCGTGGCTGACTCGGCGCCCGCGCATGATCCATGAACAGAACGGCATTCTGGGACGCGTCAACCGCCTCTTCGCGCGCCGCGTCGACGCGGTGGCCTGCGGCATCCGGCCCACCGAGCTGCCCAAGGACGTGACGGGCGAGCACACGGGCAACCCTGTGCGCGCCGCGGTGCTGGAGCGCGCGGGCGCCGCCTACATCCCGCCCGGCGACTACCCGATGAGCCTGCTCGTCTTCGGTGGCAGCCAGGGCGCGCGGATCCTCGCCGACGTGGTGCCCGAGGCGATCGCGCTTCTGCCGGACGAGATCCGCCGGCACCTGCGCGTGGCCCAGCAGGCGCGCCCCGAGGACGAGGATCGCGTCATCGCCGCCTATTACGAGACCGTCGTCGATTGCGAGGTCGCCCCCTTCTTCCGCGACATCCCCCGCCGCCTGACGGAGGCACAACTCGTGATCAGCCGCGCCGGCGCCTCCACGGTGGCCGATATCTCGGTCATCGGGCGGCCGGCGATCCTCGTGCCCTACGCGGCCGCCGCCAACGACCACCAGAGCGCCAATGCGCAAGCGCTGGTCGAGGTGGGCGGGGCCATCCGCATTCCGGAAAGCCGCTTCACGCCCGAAGCGGTGTCGGAGGCCATCGCCTCGGTGCTGCGCCAGCCCGACGCCGCCAACCAGATGGCGCAGGCCGCGCTGTCGGTCGGCCTGCCGGACGCGACGGAGCGGCTGGTGGCGCTGGTCGAGGGGTTGGCCGGGACAGAAGATACCGAAAAGGACACCGCATGAACGCCGCCGCCACCAAGCTGCCCACGCAACTGGGCGCCATCCATTTCGTCGGGATCGGCGGCATCGGCATGTCGGGCATCGCCGAGGTGCTGCTGAACCACGGCTATTCCGTGCAGGGGTCGGACCTGAAGCCCTCGAAGCTGACCGAACGGCTGGAACGCCTCGGCGCGCGCATCTTCATCGGGCAGAGCGCGGAAAACCTCGACGGCGCGGAGGTCGTGGTGATCTCGTCCGCGATCAAGCCCGGCAACCCGGAGCTTGACGCGGCCCGCGCCCGCGGCCTGCCCGTCGTGCGCCGGGCCGAGATGCTGGCCGAACTGATGCGCCTGCGATCGAACATCGCCATTGCCGGCACCCACGGCAAGACGACGACGACGACGATGGTGGCGACGCTGCTGGATGCGGGCGGGGTCGATCCCACGGTGATCAACGGCGGCATCATCCACGCCTATGGGTCCAACGCGCGGGTCGGGCAGGGCGACTGGATGGTGGTCGAGGCCGATGAAAGCGACGGCAGCTTCAACCGCCTGCCCGCGACCATCGCCGTCATCACCAATATCGACCCAGAGCACATGGAACACTGGGGCGATTTCGACCGGCTGCGGCAGGGCTTCCTCGATTTCGCCTCCAATATCCCCTTTTACGGGCTGGTCGTGGCCTGCACCGACCATGCGGAGGTGCAAAGCCTCGTGGGTAGGATCACCGATCGCCGCGTGGTGACCTACGGGTTCAACGCGCAGGCCGATGTGCGCGCGGTGAACCTGACCTATGCGGGCGGCGTGGCGCGTTTCGATATCCGCTTGCCGGAGGGGCACGCCATCAACGGTTGCACCCTGCCGATGCCGGGCGATCACAACGTGTCCAACGCCTTGGCTGCCGTCGCGGTGGCGCGCCATCTGGGCATGAAGGCGGCGGAGATCCGCGCCGCGCTGGCCGGGTTCAAGGGCGTCAACCGGCGTTTCACCAAGGTGGGCGAGGTGAACGGGATCACCGTGATCGACGATTACGGCCACCACCCGGTGGAAATCGCCGCCGTTCTGAAAGCCGCGCGGCAGGCCATCGGGGCGGAGGCCGGCGGGCGCGTCATCGCGGTGCACCAGCCGCACCGCTATAGCCGCCTGTCCTCGCTGTTCGACGATTTCTGCACCTGTTTCAACGAGGCCGATGTTGTCGCCATCGCCGAGGTCTTCGCCGCCGGGGAAGAGCCCATCCCGGGCGCCAGCCGTGATGACCTCGTGGCCGGGCTGGTCGCCCATGGCCACCGCCACGCCCTTGCCATAAAGTCCGAGGACGACCTGGAACGGCTGGTGCGGGCAGAGGCACGGCCGGGCGACATCGTGGTCTGCCTTGGCGCGGGCACGATCAGCGCCTGGGCCCACGGGCTGCCGGGGCGGCTGAAAGGGTAGGGCGGTGGTCGAGATCGCGGAGATCGGGGATCGGGAGAGCTTCCGCGAGTGGCTTGAGGACAAGCCGCCGGAACTGGCCGTCCTGCTGGCGGGGAGAGCAAGTAGTAAGACGATTCCTGAAATCTTCGCGGACCTCTGCCGCGGTGAAGCGCCTGCTGGCTCCACGACCACGAATATGGAAGCCCTTCTAAATGTTTGGCGTGTTGTCCTTGCCACAAGAACCTTTGCTGTGTGGCCATGGCGATCAATAGCTGGTGCAGCGGTTTCTGCCGGCGAAGCAGTCTGGGCAAAAGGCTTAGAGCTTTCAAGAACTTCACCAGTTTTCCATTTATACTCAAGCGTTTTTTCTGCTGCTCTCGCGGCGGAGGCTTGCAGCTTTAATGATGGTTCAGGTGCGTTGGATGCCGCCATAGGTGCAGTGGAATCCTCGAGTCCCTTGTGGTCCGAGATTCGTCGCGATGCGGAATTCTACAAAACCGGGAAGTTAGAAGACTCCTTTGCATACTGGGATTCCGGGAGTCCTCTTGAGATCGCGGAGGCGTGGCAGACGACCCGCGCGGCCCTCACCGCCCGGATCGAGGCGGGCGAGACCGGCTGGCAGTTCTGGATCGACTGGTACGAGGCGCAGCTGACCGGGGCCGAGCAGAACTGGGAGATGTTGAAAGAGATCGCCCTGATCCCCGACGACGACTGGAAGCAGGGCGCGGCGCATGTGAACGGGCTGATCGAGGGGATACGCCTCGACCACGCGATCCCGGCGACGCCCAATGCCGAGGTGCTGGAGGTCAACCCGGAGACGGGCCTGATACGGTCGCGCCCGCTTAGCGAAATCGCGGCGAGCTTCCTGCAGGACTGCCAGGCCCGGATACGCGATGCGACGGAAATCCTTGGTGATCCCGCGGAGGGGAACAATCCCTACGACGCGCTGGCCCCGGAAATCGCCACGCTCGACCGGGCACTGGCGCGTTACCCGGACCGACCGCAGCGGTTACACGACATTGCGTTGCAGGTGGTGCGCCGGGTCGCGGCACGCGAACGCACAGGGGATATTCCCGAGGCCGAGAAGGACGCCCTCGTTGCCGACTTCAAGTCGGAACTGATCGGCGTTGCCAACGACATCCGCCAGCAGGATGCCGAGGTGCAGAAGGTTGTAGATGCGCGCGTCACTGACAAACTGCGCAATGCCGACCCTGCCGATGCCGCGGTCCTGCCCGAGGCTGCGCCCGTGCTGGCCCAAGCCACAGAAACGGAATTGGCAGAAGAGTTGGTTGAGGACGCGGACCTTGCCGCCGATGCCGAGGCCGACCCCCAGACGCGGAAAGAGGCGCTCTATCGTTTTGCAAGCCGGTCCTTCCGGATCGTGTCGCTGCTCTACAAGGGTCTGCGCGCTGTTCTCAAGGAAGGGGCCGAGGTTTCGAAGGATATCGCCACGATCGTCACGAATTCGGCGAAGGTGAAGATCGCCATTGCCATCTTGCTGGCATTGTTCGGGTAGGAGGCCTCATGAAACCTGTCCTCCCCCTCGGTGTTGACCACCTGGCGCAAGATACCCGACGGTGGCGGCGGTCCCCTTTCGGACAATCGTGCAAGCGGCGCGATTGCCGGACCGCGGGATGGCGATCCGACACCGATGCGAGGCGCTTAATGTCTGCCAGACCCGCAAGAGCCCCGATCTGCGCGCTTACCTCACCAAATCGCCAGCCCGTCCGGGCGGTCTGGCGATCGCGCGGCGCCTGCGGCGCTATTCGCGCGGAGGCTCCTTGCCCGACCGGCTGGTTTGTCGGGCGCTGCCCGGCGGCGCGCGGGCGCCTCGCGTTCGGGCAAGGTGCGGACATGCGCGGCGAGGTGCCCCGATCATGACCCTCTCCCTTCTCCTCGCCTGCATCTGGGCCATCCTCGCCACGATCACCGCGTTCCTGCCGATGCGCCTGCAATACGGCCCCGGACTAACGCTGCTGATCCTCGCCGGGCCGCTTCTGGTCTTCATCGGCGTGCAGCATTCCGCCTGGGTCGTTCTGGCGGCGTTGGCGGGCCTCGTGTCGATGTTCCGCCGGCCGCTCTGGTTTCTGGGGAGCCACCTTTTGCGACGACTGACGGAAGGAGCAGGCTGATGCCATTATCCCTGACACTGGCGAGCCTTTGGGGGATCATCGCATGCCTTCTGGGCCTCGCGCCGCGCCGCATCCACTGGCCCGCGGCCTACATCCTGATCGCAACGGGCATTCCGCTTCTGGGGTATGTCACCTTGCAGATGGGACCGTGGTGGGGGCTGGCGCTGATGGCCGCCGGCATGTCGGTGCTGCGGTGGCCGATGGTCCATGCCGGGCGCTGGCTGCGCCGCCGGCTCGACCGGGGGCGGATGTCATGATGGCGCAGGTGCTGACCCTCGCGCTGATCGCGGCCGCTGTCGGCGGCGCGCTTGGCTACCTTTTGGCGCGCGTCGTCGGTGGCGGCTGGCTGTTCAGCTTCAACCTGATGCTGGCTGCGACGGCGGCGCTTTTTCTCAGCCCGCGCGCCCTGTCGCGGCTGGGGGTCGAGGCTGCCACGGGCGGCGAGGCGGGTTTCCCGGCGCTGGCCGTCTTCATCGTGTTGCCGGCCTTCGCCGGATCCATCGTGCTGGGCGGGGTCGGGCTGTGGCGGGCCGCGCGGGCGCGCCGCGCGGGGCAGGGACGGCAATGACCGTGCCGATGATCGTGGCGCTGGCGGTGTGTATCGCGCTCGGCTTCGCGATCGCGTGGCTTGTCGGGCGCTTCGGGTCGCGGGCGCTGCTGCGCGGGGTCTGGCTGGCGCTGGTGGTGATCTTCGCGATGCTGGTCTGGCCGTCGCTGGCGATCAACATGGGCTGGCGCGAGGGTACCGGGTTCGACGGCGTGGCGGAGGTCTTCATCGCCGTGGTCTACGGATTGCCGACACTGGCCGCGGCGGTTCTGGGCGGCTGGCTCGGGGCGCGGCGCAAGGCGCGGCGCGCGGCGGGCTGACGCGCGACTGGACAGGGCCGCACCTTCGGGCGATCATTCCGCATGGTCTATATCGTTCCGCTCTTCTGTTTCGTCATCCCGCTGATCGTCGGGGTCGTGGCGATGCGCTGCCGGATGGGCTGGGTGGTGCCGGTGCTGTCCGTGCCGGGGGCGCTGATCATCGCCTGGGCGATCTGGAAGGGGCGGCAGATGACGGGCTTTGGCGGGATCGGCTATGCCATCGTCGCTGTCCTGATGGCGGCGCCGGCGATCCTCGGGGTGCTGTCGGGCGGGCTGATCGGCTGGCTGCGCCGCCGCCATCCCGCGTCCAAGGGGCCACCGGGGCTTGAACCCCCGGGCTGGCGGCAGTAGCCAAGCGACCATGACCAACCTGCCCACCCCGCGCGGCCGCCTGACCCCGAACCGGCCCTTGTCCGACCTCACGTGGCTGCGCGTCGGCGGCCCGGCGGACTGGCTGTTCCAGCCCGCCGATATCGAGGATCTGGCCGCGTTCTGTGCCGCGCTCGACCCTGACGTGCCGGTCTTCCCCATGGGGGTCGGGTCCAACCTGATCGTGCGCGACGGCGGCTTGCGCGCGGTGGTGATCCGGCTGGGGCGCGGGTTCAACGGGATCGAGATCGCGGAGGGGGCGGTGACGGCCGGGGCGGCGGCGCTGGATGCCCACGTGGCGCGCAAGGCGGCGGAGGCGGGGCTCGACCTGACCTTCCTGCGCACCATCCCCGGCAGCATCGGCGGCGCGCTGAAGATGAACGCGGGGTGTTACGGCCGCTACGTGGCCGACCATTTCGCCCGTGCCGAGGCGGTGTTGCGTGATGGCACCCGCGTGACGCTGGGCCCGGACGACATCCGGTTCCAATACCGCCAGACCGACCTGCCCCAGGGCGCGGTCATCACTTCCGTCACCTTGCACGCCGATCCCGGCGACCCGCGGGCGCTTGCCGCGAAGATGGAGGAACAACTGGCCAGGCGCGACGCGACGCAGCCCACCAAGGCGCGCAGCGCCGGATCCACCTTTCGCAACCCGGCCGGCTTTTCCTCCACCGGGCGGGCCGACGACGTGCACGATCTGAAGGCATGGTCGCTGATCGACGCGGCCGGGATGCGCGGGGCCCGCCGGGGTGGCGCGCGGATGTCGCAAAAACACAGCAATTTCCTGCTCAATGCCGGCGGCGCCACGGCGGACGACCTTGAAGGATTGGGCGAGGAAGTCCGAAAAAGGGTTTTCCAAAACAGCGGAATAAAGCTAGAGTGGGAAATCATGCGCGTCGGCGATCCGGCAGGCGATGACACGCCGGACCAACCGGCGAAAAACAATAAGCCAGAGGGGAAAAATCCCCCGGCATGAATCGAGGCACAGGTGGCGGCAGGTTCGGGCAGAACACTCCCCACGGTTGCGGTCTTGATGGGCGGGCCTTCCGCGGAACGCGAGGTCAGCCTGTCGACGGGACGCGAATGCGCGGCCGCGCTGCGGGATGAGGGATTCAAGGTGATCGAGGTCGATGCGGGCCCCGATCTGGCCGCGCAGATTTCAGATATCACCCCCGATGTCGTCTTCAACGCGCTGCATGGCCGCTGGGGCGAGGATGGCTGCGTGCAGGGCCTGCTCGAATGGCTGCGCCTGCCCTATACCCATTCCGGCGTGCTCTCCTCTGCCTTGGCGATGGACAAGCAACGCTCGAAGGACGTGTTCCGTGCCGCCGGTATCCCGGTCGTCGACAGCATTATTCGCCCCAAGGGCGAGATCATGGTCGGCCACGTCATGGACCCGCCCTACGTGGTCAAGCCCAACAACGAGGGGTCGTCGGTCGGCGTCTACATCGTGCAGGAGGCGGCCAATGGCCCGCCGGCGCTGTCCGAGGACATGCCCGGGGCGCTGATGGTGGAAACCTATGCGCCGGGCCGCGAACTGACCACCACGGTGATGGGCGACCGGGCGCTGACGGTGACCGATATCCTGACCGATGGCTGGTATGACTACCACGCGAAATATGCAGACGGCGGATCGCGCCACGTGGTGCCCGCCGAGGTGCCGCAAGACATTTTCGATGCCTGCATGGATTACGCGCTGCGCGCGCACCGGGCGCTGGGCTGCCGTGGCCTGACCCGGACCGATTTCCGCTGGGACGAGGCGCGCGGGCTGGACGGTCTCATCGTTTTGGAATTGAACACCCAGCCGGGCATGACGCCCACCTCGTTGTCGCCCGAACAGGGCGAGGTGTGCGGCATCGGCTTCGGCGCGATGTGCGCGTGGATGGTGGAGGATGCGTCATGCGACCGCTGATCCACCGCCGCCGGGATGTGCCGCGGCGCGATCCCGCGCCGTCGAAATGGGCCTACCGGGTGCAGCGGCTGTGGCTGACGCCGGTTTTTCGGTCGCTCTTGCGGGTCGGCGTTCCGGCCTTCCTGATCGTCGGTGGCCTCGGGCTTTACGCCACAGATCCCGCCAATATCAGCCGCGTGCAGGACAGCGTGGCCGAGATCCGCCGCTCTGTAGAGGACCGGCCGGAATTCCGCGTTAACCTGATGTCGATCGACGGCGCGACGCCGATTCTGGCCGAGGAAATCCGCACCACCCTGTCGCTCGATTTTCCCATGTCCTCCTTCGACCTCGACCTTGCGCGCCTGCGCGAGCGGATCGAGGGCATCCGCGCCGTGGCCAGTGCAGAATTGCGCATCCGCTCTGGCGGGGAACTGGCCGTGACGGTCGCGGAGCGCCGCCCGGCGATGATCTGGCAGGCGCGCGAGGGGCTGTGGGTGATCGACGGCATGGGCGCGCGGGTGGCGCCGTTGCTGGCGCGCCCGCGGTTGGACGATCTGCCGGTGATCTCCGGCGACGGCGCCAACGAAGCGGCGGGCGAGGCGCTGGCGCTGTTTCACGCGGCGCGGCCCTTGGGCGACCGGCTGCAAGGGCTGGTCCGGATGGGGGAACGCCGCTGGGACGTGGTGCTGACGGAGGGGCCACGCATCCTGCTGCCCGCCGACCGTCCGGTGCCGGCGCTCGACCGGGTGCTGGCGCTGCACGATGCACAGGAATTGCTGGATCGGGATGTCGTGCGCGTGGACCTGCGCGACGCGTCCCGCACGGTGTTGCAGCTGACGCCACAGGCGTTGGCCGAACTGCGCCGCATGCGCGCGCTGGAAGAGACGATGGAAGAGGGGAACGGATGAGTATGCTGTATCAGTCGCAGCGCGCCATGCGCGCCAAGCGCCAAGAGGCGATGCGCCGCGGCGTGATCGCCATTCTCGACATCGGCAGCTACAAGACGTCCTGCCTCGTGCTGCGCTTCGACAGCACCGACGAGTTGCGCCCGACCGATGGCGTCGGGGCCATGGCCGGGCAGTCGAGCTTCCGCGTCATCGGCGCCGCGACCACCCGCTCGCGCGGGGTGAAATTCGGCGAAATCGACACCGTTCAAGAAACCGAGCGGGCGATCCGAACTGCCGTGCAGGCGGCGCAGAAGATGGCCGATATCCGCGTCGATCACGTCATCGTCAGCTTTTCGGGCGCGCGGCCGCGGTCCTATGGCCTCGTGGGCGAGGTCAGCCTGCAAACCGGCACCGTGGTTGAACAGGACGTGGCCCGCGTTCTGGCCGCCTGCGAGATGCCCGATATCGGCGAGGGGCGCGAGGTGCTGCACGCGCAGCCGGTGAATTTCGCGCTCGATCATCGGTCCGGCCTCAAGGATCCGCGCGGGCATGTGGGCAACCGGCTGTCGGCCGACATGCACATGCTGACGATCGAGGCGCACGCGATCGAAACGCTGCTTTACTGCGTCAAGCGCTGCGATCTGGAACTGGCCGGGGTCGCCTCCTCGCCCTATGTCGCCGGCGTCGCCAGCCTCGTGGAGGATGAACAGGAACTGGGCGCCGCCTGCGTCGACATGGGGGGCGGGTCCACCGGCGTGTCGATCTTCATCAAGAAGCACATGATCTACGTCGATACCGTGCGCATGGGCGGCGATCACGTCACCAGCGATATCAGCCAGGGGCTGCAGATCCCCGCGCCCGACGCGGAGCGGATCAAGACCCGCTTCGGCGGGCTGGTGGCGACCGGCATGGACGACCGCGAGCGCATCGAACTGGAGGCCGATACCGGCGATTGGGAGCACGACCGCCGCACGATCAGCCGCGCGGAACTGATCGGCGTGATGCGCCCGCGCGTCGAGGAGATCCTCGAAGAGGTGCGTGCCATCCTCGAGGATGCAGGCTTCGACCACCTGCCCTCGCAACGCATCGTGCTGACCGGCGGGGGCAGTCAGGTGCCAGGGCTTGATCAACTGGCCAGCCGGATCCTCGGCAACCAGGTGCGGCTCGGCCGTCCCCTGCGCGTGCAGGGCCTGCCGCAATCGGCTTGCGGGCCGGCCTTTTCGGCCTGCGTGGGGCTCGCGCTGTTTGCCGCTTACCCGCAGGATGAGTGGTGGGATTTCGAAGTGCCCGCCGACAAATACCCCGCCCGGTCGCTGCGCCGGGCGGTGAAATGGTTCCGCGACAACTGGTGATCGCGGCCCGGTTCGACCCGATATTGCCCTGCGCCGATGGTGCGGGATGAACTTCGTGGCGCTAGATGCAGGGGGGAGAAGCAAAATCCCGCTGACCGGTCACGGATTCGCCCCATATTTCGCGCCTTTAGGCCAGTTTTTGCGTGACCTCGATGGCTGAAAGCGTTAGCCTGTTGGGCAAACTAGGCAGAAACCGGCACACCGACGCCAAGATCGGGGCCACACACAAGAACCACAGGCGGACTTTTCATGACCCTCAATCTGACCATGCCGGAACAACCGGACCTGAAGCCGCGCATCACCGTGTTTGGCGTTGGCGGCGCTGGCGGCAACGCCGTGAACAACATGATCGACCAGGCGCTGGATGGCTGTGAATTCGTCGTGGCCAATACCGACGCGCAGGCCCTGCAGCAATCCAATGCCGATGCGCGCATCCAGATGGGCGCCAAGGTGACAGAGGGGCTGGGCGCCGGCGCGCGGCCCGCGGTCGGCGCCTCCGCCGCCGAGGAAAGCATCGAGACAATCGTCGACCATCTCGTCGGCGCGCATATGTGCTTCATCACCGCCGGGATGGGCGGCGGCACCGGCACCGGCGCCGCGCCGATCATCGCGCAGGCGGCGCGGGAGCTGGGCGTATTGACCGTCGGGGTCGTCACCAAGCCGTTCCAGTTCGAAGGCGCAAAGCGCATGCGGCAGGCCGATGACGGCATTGAGGCGCTGCAGAAGGTCGTCGACACGCTGATCATCATTCCCAACCAGAACCTGTTCCGGCTGGCCAACGAGAAGACCACCTTTACCGAGGCCTTCGCGCTGGCCGACGACGTGCTTTACCAGGGCGTCAAGGGGGTGACCGACCTGATGGTGCGCCCCGGGCTCATCAACCTCGACTTTGCCGACGTGCGTGCGGTGATGAACGAGATGGGCAAGGCGATGATGGGCACCGGTGAAAGCGAGGGCGAGGATCGCGCCGTGCAGGCCGCGGAGCGTGCCATCGCCAACCCGCTTCTGGATGAAATCAGCCTCAAGGGGGCGCATGGCGTGCTGATCAACATCACCGGCGGCTATGACCTGACCCTCTTCGAACTCGACGAGGCGGCCAACCGTATCCGCGAGGAAGTGGACCCCGAGGCCAACATCATCGTCGGCTCCACCCTCGACACCGACATGGAAGGCAAGATGCGCGTCAGTGTCGTCGCCACCGGCATTGACGTGGGCGAGATCCAGCAGGACATCCCGGCGCCGATGCGGCGCCTGCACACGGAATCGGTCGCGGCCTCGCACCCCCGGTCGGCTCCCGCTGCGGCCCCGGCGGCTGCGGCCCCGGCGATGGTCGAGCAATACGAAGAGGAAGAGGTTCAGGCGCCCGCGGCCGCCGCAACCGCGCAGGAACCGAGCCTGTTCACCCGCTTCGACGCGGAAACGGCGCATGAACAGGCCGAAGACCTGTTCGAGGACGAGGTGCCGGCCCCCGCCTACCAGCCGCGCGTTGCCGAATCCCCCGCCCCGCAGTCCGAACCGCAGCACGCGGCGGAACCGGCGGCGGAGGAATATGTCGCGCCGCGTGCCGACACCGGCAACCTTTCGCCGGAACGTCTGGCACGCCTGCGCGATGCCATCGCCAAGGACAAGCGGAACAATCACCCCGACGCCGAGGAACATCGGGAACCAGAGGAAAAGAGCGGCTCGCGTTTCGGCATCAATTCGCTGATCAACCGCATGACCGGTCACGGCGAGGAGGCCCCGGTTGCCCCGCAACGCCGCCAGCCCGCGATGCAAAGCCGCCCCGTGCAGGAGGAAGAACAGGTGGATCCGGAACAGGACCGCATCGAGATTCCGGCCTTCCTGCGGCGTCAGGCAAACTGATTTCCCGACCCATCCGGACACGCGCGGCCGCCCCAACGGGCGGCCGTTTTTCTTTTGGAAACCGGTAGATGGCTGATGAGGGCGGCCCAATTGGCGGGATATCGCCGAAAGCTGTCTGCATTGTTGCAACGAGTCATAAACCTTGAATTGTCGCGGGCGCGCGGCGGCGTTAGACCAAGATCCACAAAGCCGCGTGGCGACACGCCGCGCGCTTGGGGGACAGCAGGGACACACCGTCACGATCAGGGCCGGTTTCGCCCGACGCGTCCGCGAAACAGAACCACAAGCCGGAGCACCTCGTGCAAGCAACCGTCAGATCATCCGTAGCGTTCAAAGGCATCGGCCTGCATTCGGGCCGACCGGTGCGCATGGTCGTGCACCCGGCAGGGGCGAATTTCGGCATCTGGTTTCGCCGGGTCGACGTGGCCGAGGCGGATGGCTTGATCGCGGCACGCTATGACCGCGTGCCGGAAAGCCAGCTTTGCACCCGGCTGCGAAACGAGGCCGGGGTCGAGGTCTCGACCATCGAACACCTGATGGCGGCGCTCGTGGGCTGTGGCGTGCACAACGCGATGGTCGAGATTGACGGGCCGGAAGTGCCAATCCTCGACGGGTCAGCCGCGCCCTTCGTGCGGGCGATCCTTGCACGCGGCGTTCAGGCGCAGCGTGAAGCCATCTCCGCGATCGAGATCCTGAAACCGGTCACCGTCGAGGCCGGGGCGGCCCGCGCGACGCTGCGCCCGGCCAAGCGGCTCACGATGCGCTTCGACATCGATTTCGACGATAGCGCGATCGGCCGGCAAAGCCGCGAGATCGAATTGTGCAACGGCCATTTCGTGCGTGAACTCTGCGACAGCCGCACGTTTTGCCGGCAGGCGGATGTGGAAATGATGCAGGCCAACGGGCTCGCCCTTGGCGGCGTGCCGGGTGAGAACGCCGTGGTTGTGGATGGCGACGCGGTCGTCAGCCCGGGCGGCTTGCGGCACGCGGACGAACCGGTGCGCCACAAGATGCTTGACGCGCTGGGCGATCTGGCCCTTGCCGGCGCCCCGATCATCGGCGCCTACGAGGGCAGCCGCGCCGGGCACATGCTGACCAACCGGCTGCTTCGCAAGCTCTTCGCGACGCCGGGCGCCTGGCGCATGGTGGATTGCACGCCCGAACAGGCCGCAAGCCTGCCCGGTGTCGACCTGCATCCCGAGGATCTGACCGCTGTTGCGTGATCCCGCGCGCGGCGGCATTCAGGCGTTTTGCCCCCAGAATTAATGTGCTAGGACCGGGGGCAGGACGGCGCGGCTCGGACCGCGCCAGCACCATGCAAGAGGTTTCGGGCAATGGCACGGGGGCGGGGATTGCTGAAGTCAGGGTTGAAAGCAGGCGTGGCCATGCTGCTGGTGCTGTCGGTATCCGCCTGCGGCATGTTCGGCGACCGCGACGAGGTGCCGCTTGAGCAGCAGGAGGCGCAGCCGATCTTTGAGCAGGCCGAAGCGCGGCTTGAAAACGACCGCCCCGATCGCGCCGCCGAACTGTTCCTCGAAGTGGAGCGGTTGCATCCTTACTCGGAATGGGCGCAACGGGCGCTGATCATGGCCGCCTATTCCTTCCATCAGGACCGTGACTACGAGAACAGCCGCGCCGCCGCGCAGCGTTTCCTCGATTTCTACCCGGCCGCCGAGGATGCCGCCTACGCGCAATACCTTCTGGCGCTTTCCTATTACGACCAGATCGACCAGATCGGCCGCGATCAGGGCCTGACCTATCAGGCCTTGCAGGCGCTACGCGTGGTGATCGAGCGCTACCCGGACAGCGAATACGCGGCATCCGCGATCCTGAAGTTCGACCTTGCGTTCGACCATCTTGCCGCAAAGGAAATGGAGATCGGCCGCTATTACCTGCGGCGCGAGAATTATACCGCCGCGATCAACCGCTTCCGCGTGGTGGTGGAGGAATTCCAGACCACCAGCCACACCCCGGAAGCACTGCTGCGGCTTGTCGAGGCCTACCTGGCGTTGGGCCTGCCGCAGGAGGCGCAGACCGCCGCCGCGATCCTTGGTCACAATTTCCAAGCCTCGCCGTTCTACGACGATGCCTTCCGGCTGCTCAACGACATGGAGCTTGCACCGGAGGCCACCGGGGAGGGCTGGCTGCGTGACGTCTGGCGGCAAACCATTCGGGGCGCGTGGCTCTGACGCAAACAGGGTCCGAGAGCACACCAGATGCTGCGCAGCCTCGACATTCGTGACATGCTGATCATCGACCGGCTGGAACTTGATTTCCAGCCGGGGCTGAACGTGCTGACCGGCGAGACCGGGGCCGGCAAGTCGATCCTTCTGGATTCGCTGGGCTTCGTCCTTGGCTGGCGCGGCCGGGCCGAGTTGGTGCGCGCCGGCGCCGATCAGGGCGAGGTGCAGGCGGTTTTCGATGTGCCGCCGGGCCACGGCGCCCATGCGGTGCTGGACGAGGCGGGCCTGCCCGGTGGCGAGGAGTTGATCCTGCGCCGGGTCAACACCGCCTCGGGGCGCAAGACGGCCTGGGTCAATGACCGGCGCGTGTCAGGCGATGTATTGCGGCAATTGTCCGAAACGCTGGTTGAATTGCACGGCCAGCAGGATGACCGGGGCCTCCTCGATCCGCGCGTGCATCGTGACCTGCTGGACGATTTCGGCGGCCTTATGGCGATGCGCGAGGCGATGGCGGCGCATTGGCGCGCCGTCTCGTCGGCGCGGCGGGCGCTGGACCGGGCCGAGGCGGATCGGTCCGAGTTGCAGGCCGAGGAGGAGTTCCTGCGTCACGCGGTGGCCGAACTGGACGCGCTCGACCCGCAGCCCGGCGAGGAAGAGACGCTGGACGCCCGCCGCCGGCTGATGCAGGGCGCCGAGAAGATGCGCGCCGACGTGGCCCGCGCGCTGGAGGCGATGGGCGCGCAGGGCGGCGAGGGGGCGCTTTCGGATGCGCTGCGCTGGCTCGACGGACTGTCGGACAAGGCTGAGAGCGCGCTGGAGGCGCCGCTGGCGGCGCTGGAACGGGCGCTGGTGGAACTGGGCGAGGCGCAGGACGGCGTGGAGACCTTCGCCGAGCAGTTGAGCTTCAACCCGTTGGAGCTGGAAGAGACCGAAGAGAGGCTTTTCGCGCTGCGCGGGCTTGCGCGAAAGCACGAGGTGCTGCCGGACGATCTGGGCCGACTGGCGCAGGAGTTGCGGGCGCGGCTGGAGGCGCTGGACGCGTCGGGTACGCAACTGGACGCGCTGCGCGCGGATCTTGCCAAGGCGCGCGAGGCTTACGACGCGGCGGCCGCGGAACTGGGCGCGGCGCGGCGGGAGGCGGCGCGGCAGCTTGATGCGCGGATCATGCAGGAACTGGCACCGCTGAAGATGGACCGCGCGGTGTTCGAGACCCGAATCGTGCGGGACGAGCCGGGCCCAAGCGGCATGGACGCGGTGAATTTCGCGGCGCGCACCAATCCCGGCGCCCCGATCGGGCCGTTGAACAAGGTCGCCTCGGGCGGGGAACTGTCGCGTTTCCTGCTGGCAATGAAAGTCTGCCTGAGCGAGCGGGCCGAGGGGCTGACGATGATCTTCGACGAGATCGACCGCGGCGTCGGTGGCGCCACCGCCGATGCCGTGGGCCGGCGCCTGAAAGCGCTGGCAACGGGCGGTCAGGTTCTGGTGGTGACGCATTCGCCGCAGGTTGCCGCACTGGGTGCGCATCACTGGCGGGTGGAAAAGCGCGTCGAGGGCGAGGTGACGCTGAGCCGGGTGGTGCCGCTCGACGCGGGTGACCGCGTGGACGAGGTCGCCCGGATGCTGTCGGGCGACACCGTGACCGAAGCCGCGCGCGAGGCGGCTCGGGAACTCTTGAAGCCCTGAGCGATTTCGCCGCCTGTCGGCGTCGACCGGGGGGCGGGCCTCGTCAACCCCCGCCCGCGCGGGGGCATCCTCGGCCCGCAGCTGCCGCGGGCGCGCGGCATGGGCGGTGTGTCGTGCCCGGCGCGGCGGCGGCTGACGGACCCGTCCCTGTCGCCGAGAGGCCCTGAAGGCTGGGCCTGCCCGCTTCAGGGCCATGACGAGGGTTTTTCGAGTCGCCACCGCGTCAAGGGCAAGTGGCCTTGCGGCCATCGCTGACGCGACCCTTGACCCGGCGCCGACTCGCGCGTCGGGATGCGCCGATATCGCGATTTTCAACGGGTGCGAAAGCGGCTAGGGATTGCAAAAGGGCCGGGTCGCGGCAGGCGGGCCGGGTGAGAAGCGAGGATTCGCCGGTGGCCGGGGAGCGACAGCCGTTTTTCCGTGATCAGCTGACACAGGTCGTCGCCGCAGCGCGCGGCGGCTGGGAGGTCATGCGCCACAAGGGGCCGAGCCAGATCCAGTTCTGGTTCATCGCGCTTGCGGTGGGGATCGCGGCGGGCTTTGCCGCACTTCTGTTCCGCAAGGGGATCGGCTGGCTGCAATCGACGCTCTACGGGGTCGACGACCCGCGGATGCTGCACAGTTTCGCGGAAGGCCTGCCGTGGTTCCTGATCCTCGTGTTGCCGATCATCGGCGGTCTGATCGTCGGGCTGATCCTGCACTGGTTCACGCCGGATGGGCGGGTTCGCTCGGTCGCCGAGGTGATCGAGGGCGCGGCGCTGGCTGACGGCCGGGTCGAGCAGAAGGCCGGGATCGCCTCGGCGCTGGCCTCGCTGACCACGCTGAGTTCCGGCGGTTCCTCGGGCCGGGAAGGGCCGGTGGTGCATCTGGCCGCCGTCATTTCCAGCCGCGTGTCGGACTGGATCCGGGCCGACGGGATCACCGGGCGCGACCTTCTGGGCTGCGCGGTGGCCGCCGCCGTTTCCGCGTCTTTCAACGCGCCGATTGCCGGGGCGCTTTTCGCGCTGGAGGTTGTGCTGCGCCACTTCGCGGTGCATGCCTTCGCGCCCATCGTCATCGCCTCGGTCGCGGGCACCGTCATCAACCGGCTGGAATTCGGCGACGTGACGGAGTTCCACCTCGGCACCGACAGCGCGCTGGCCTTCTACGTGGAGCTTCCGGCCTTCCTGATCCTCGGGCTGGTGGCCGGCGCGGTCGCGGCGCTGCTGATGCGGGCGATCTTCTGGGCCGACGATCTGGGCAACCTGATCCAGCGCCTGACCGGCATTCCGCGCTGGCTGCGCCCGGCCCTTGCCGGGGCCTTGCTGGGCATGCTGGCGATCGGTTTTCCGCATATCATCGGGGTCGGGTATGAGACCACCTCGGCGGCGCTGACCGGGGAGCTTGTCCTGCACGAGGCGATCGTCTTCGCACTGCTCAAGGGGATCGCCGTGGGCGTCACCATCGCTGGCCGGATGGGCGGCGGGGTTTTCTCGCCCTCGCTGATGGTCGGCGCGCTGACCGGGCTGGCCTTCGGGATCATCGCCACCAGCCTGTTCCCGGATGTCTCGGGCTCCGCGACGCTTTACGCACTTGCCGGGATGGGGGCCGTGGCGGCGGCGGTGCTGGGCGCGCCGATTTCCACCACGCTCATCGTGTTCGAACTGACCGGCGACTGGCAGACAGGTATCGCGGTCATGGTTTCCGTGTCGATGTCCACGGCGGTGGCAAGCCGGATGGTCGACCGGTCATTCTTCCTGACGCTTCTGGAACGGCGCAATATTCACCTTGCCGCCGGGCCACAGGCCTACCTGCTGGCGATGTTCCGGGTCGGCAAGGTGATGCGCGGGCTGGACCCGGATCGCGATAGCGAGGCCGAGGCGTTGCTGACGCTGATCGAGCAGGGCATTTACCTCGACCGCCACGCGACGCTGGAGCGCGCCCTGCCGGTCTTCGAGCGCACCGGGCTGGACCGGATCCCGGTGGTGACGCTGGCCCCGGGCGATGCGCCGCCGGCGCTGGAGGGCGCGCTCTACCATGTCGATGCGCTCAAGGCCTACAACCGTGCCCTCGCCGCGACGGCGGAGGAGGAGCATAGCTGACCGGGCGGGCGTTTTCGGGTATGGTTGACGGTGTTTCTACCAGCCATTTCCCGGAGGCCGCCATGTTCCGAGCCCTTGTTTTCGCTTCGTTCACCTTTGCCACGACGGGGTTTGCCGCCGCACAGGAGCGTTCGGCGCCGATCTTCGAGATGCTCGACCGGCTGCCGATGCCGGCGGGCGAGGACGTCGTGGAAATCGACTACGGCAATCCCGGCCCGGTCCGCGGCGCGGCACTGATGGCTGCGGCGCTCGGGCAGATGGAGGACGACCCGGTGCTTGCTCCGGTCCTGCGGACCGTGCCCACGTTTCTGGGCCAGCGCGCCGTGCCGTTGATGGACAGTCTGCCGGAGACGCACGGGATCGACCTGCTGCAGGTGGCGCGCTTCGCCATGATGACCCAGTTGCCTTTGCGCGCGGCGCTGCTGGAGTTGCCCGACGGCACCGGGGACGGGGTTGTCGCGGCGGTTTCGGGGGCGGGAATGGGCTATGAGGAGACCCATTTCCATGGCCAGAGCGTGCTGTGGCGCGGCGAGGATTTCGACATGGATTTAGAACAGCGCGGCGAGTTCTTCGGCTACGGGCTCGGCCAGTCCTCGCGCATCTGGATCGACGGGGACCTGCTGGTGCAGACAGCCTCCTGGCCGGCGATGGCGCAGGCGATGGCGGCGCCCGAGGGCGCGGTCGGCGGCGAGGCGAGCGTCGCGGCGCTGCTGTCGAGCCTCGACGGTGCATTGCCCGCGCCGGGGCAGGTGGCGGCGCTGCGCCTCTATCTCAACCTGCCGGAGACCTTTCCGGGCCGCGCCATCCTGGTCGCCGACATGCTGCACGGTGCGCGCGAAGGGGCGATCTTCGCCGTTGCCACGCAAACACCTGCCGAGGCCGAGCGCCTTGCCACCGCGGCCCGCGACAACTGGGACAGCGCCGCAAGCGAGTTGACGCGCCGCACCATGGCCGAGTCGTTCGCAGGCGACATGCAGGCCACCATGCTGGACATCGACGGGGTGCCCCTCATGGCGATCACCGTCTACGGCCCGCGCAGCGGGGAGAGCCCCTTCTGGCGGAACGACGCCTATGTGCGGTTCAACAGCCGGCTGATGGCGGGCGATTGGAGCTGGCTGGCCCCCTGACGGATCAGAGTTTCTCGACCGCCACCATTTCGGGATGGAAGGCCAGGTAGCCGGCGATCTCGGCCACGTCCTCGGTCGGGGTCTCGTAGGACCAGCCGGCATTCTTGATCACCTGCGACTTGGTCACGATGGAATAGTAGCGCGCGTCGCCCTTGAAGGGGCAATGGCTGGTCGTGTCGGTCGCGTCGAGGAAGGCCATCCCGATATCCTCGCGCGGGAAGTAGATGACGGGGGGATAATCCCCCTCGGTCAGTTCCAGCGCGTTCCGCGATTCCCCCAGAACGGCCCCGCCGGCGCGCACGACCCATGTGCCCGCGGCCTTGCGGATCTTGATATGGCTGGTCATTGTCCCTCTCCCTCATCATTTCGTGGTCGGTTTGCCGATTGGTCTGCCGCCGGCCTGTAACAGGATCATGTCACAGGGGGGCGGTGGCCCGTGTCAGCCAGTCTGCCGTCTCTTGCGGCAGGTATGGGCGAAGCTTTTCGGCGGTTCGCGCATGATAGGCGTCAATCCAGGCGATTTCGTCCCTGTTGAGCGCCTCTGCGTCAATCAGACGCCGGTCGATCGGCGCCCATGTCAGCGTATCGAAACACAGCATGTCGCGGGCGTCGCCACCGGGCAGGGCCGGGGCCGGGCGCACCACGACAAGGTTCTCGATGCGGATGCCGAAAGCCCCTTCGCGGTAATAGCCCGGCTCGTTCGACAGGATCATCCCCGGTTCCAACGGCAGGGTGGAGGCGCGGCTGATCCGTTGCGGCCCTTCGTGGACCGAAAGGTAAACCCCGACGCCATGCCCGGTGCCATGGTCGAAATCGCGCCCCGCCTGCCACAGCGCCATGCGCGCGACCCCGTCCAGATCGCGCCCCGCGATACCCTTGGGAAAGCGCGCGCGGCTCACCGCGATCATGCCGCGCAGCACCTGCGTGAAGGCGCCACGTTCCTCCGCGCCCGGGGAACCGACGGCGATGGTGCGGGTGATATCGGTGGTGCCGTCCTCGTATTGCCCCCCGGAATCGACAAGGTAGATCTGGCCGGGGTGCAGCGGCGCGTTCGTGGCCTCCGTCACCCGGTAGTGGGGCAGGGCGGCATGCGCCCCGGTGGCGGAGATCGTGTCAAACGAGATATCGCGCAGCGCGCCCGTCTCGGCGCGAAGATCCTCCAGCCGGCGCACGCAGTCGATCTCGGTCAGGCCGCCCTTGGGTGCCGAGTCGTCAAGCCAGTGCAGGAACCGGGCGAAGGCCACGCCGTCGCGGATATGCGCCGCGGTCGTGGCCTTGATTTCGGCGTCTGTCTTGCAGGCCTTGGGCAGGATGCAGGGGTCTTCGCCGGGGGCGATCTGGACGCCCGCCTCCGCCAGCACCAGCCGGATCCTGTGCGGCGCAGTGGCGGGATCAACCCGGACCGGGCCGGCAAGCGCGGCGAGGTTGGCCTCGAAATCGGTCCAATGGGTCACGGTGATATCGGGATCCGGGCCAAGCGGGTCAAACTTGGCAGGGTCGGAGAAGAGCGTCACATGCCCCTGCGCGTCGATGATGGCGAAGGCCTGAACCACCGGCAGATGGGGCAGGTCGCCGCCACGGATATTGAGCAGCCAGCAGATGGAATCGGGCAGCGTCAACACCGCGGCGGCCTGTCCGGCCTCGGCAATGGCGCGCGCAACCTCTGCCCGTTTCTCACCCGATTTCTTCCCGGCGATTGCGGCGGGGAAGGCCACGGCGGGCGCGGCGGGCCGGCCGGGCTGGTCGGGCCAGATCGCGTCGACCGGGTTCTCGACCGGGTGCAGCGTGATCCCGGCGGCTGTCAGCGCCGCTTCCAGCCGGTCGATTTCGCGGCTCGTGTGCAGCCACGGATCAAAGCCGACGGCGCCTCCCTCTGGAAGGTGATCCTTCAGCCAGTCCTCCAGCGCGGTCTCTGGCCAGTCCACGGGCGTGAAGGCGTCGGTTTCCACCTGCTCGCGGACCTGCACCCGGTAACGCCCGTCGACGAAAATCCCGGCGACCTCTGCCAGCACCGCCGCGAACCCCGCCGATCCGGTGAACCCCGTCAGCCAAGCCAGCCGCTCATCGCAGGCGGCGACGTATTCGCCTTGATGCATGTCAGCGCGTGGCACCAAGACCCCGTCCAGCCCGGCCCGCGCAAGCCCCGCGCGCAGGGCAGACAGCCGCGGCGGCCCCTGTTCGGGACGGGTCGCGGCGGTAAACGTCTGGAAACGGGTGGGGCTGGTCTCTGTCATGGAGCGGAGCCTGCACCGGGACGCGGCATTTGTCCATCGCCCCGGCGAGCCGCTGCAATTTGAAGAGAATTCCCCTTCTTCCTTGGCGAAATACCACGGGGAGCGCGAGGGTCGTTCATCGTGGCGTCATTGGGTCACGCCCGATGGACGACGCCCCGCGCTCCGGGGGCGGCCACTGGCGGATGCGGATCGATCTCACACCGCTTTTTTCAGCCCGAGGAACCGCGCCCGCGCCCGTGGGTCGCTATCGAAGAGCGAGGCGAGCTGTTCTGTCATCGCGCCGGCCAGTTGCTCGGCATCGGTGATGGTGACGGCCCGGTCGTAATAGCGCGTCACGTCATGGCCGATACCGATGGCCAGAAGTTCCACCGCGCGGCGCCGCTCGACCATGGCGATGACGTCGCGCAGGTGCTTTTCAAGGTAGTTCGACGGGTTCACCGACAGGGTGGAATCGTCGACCGGCGCGCCGTCGGAAATCACCATCAGGATCTTGCGGTGCTCGGGCCGCATCAGCATCCGCCGATGCGCCCATTCCAGCGCCTCGCCGTCGATGTTCTCCTTCAAAAGCCCTTCCTTCATCATCAGGCCAAGGTTGTCGCGGGTGCGCCGCATTGGCGCGTCGGCGGGCTTGTAGATGATGTGGCGCAGGTCGTTCAGGCGGCCGGGCTGCTGCGGGCGGCCCGCGGCCAGCCACTCCTCGCGCGCGCGGCCGCCCTTCCACGCGCGGGTGGTGAAGCCCAGAACCTCCACCTTCACGTCGCAGCGTTCCAGCGTGCGCGCCAGCACATCGGCGCAGATCGCCGCGATCGAGATCGGGCGCCCGCGCATGGAGCCGGAATTATCCAGAAGAAGTGTCACCACGGTGTCGCGGAACTCGGTGTCCTTCTCCACCTTGAACGACAGCGGCGTCGTCGGGTTGGCCACCACGCGCGCCAGCCGTCCGGCATCGAGGATGCCTTCCTCGCGGTCGAATTCCCAAGAGCGGTTCTGTTGTGCCTGCAAGCGGCGTTGCAACTTGTTGGCCAGCCGGCTGACCGCCCCCTTGAGCGGTTCCAGTTGCTGGTCGAGATAGGCGCGCAGCCGTTCCAGTTCCTGCGGTTCTGCCAGTTCGTCGGCGGCGATTTCCTCGTCCTGCTCGGTGGAATAGACGGTGTAATCGGGGTCGGCCTCGGAATGCGGCGGCGGCGCGGGGGGCTCCAGCGGGGCCTCGCCCTCGGGCAACTCGGTCTCCTCGGCTTCCTCCATGTCGCCCTGGTCGTCCATCTCGACCGAGGCTTGGCTGGCATCCTGCTGCTCTTCCTGGCTTTGTTCCGGCGTGGCGTCGGCCTGGTCGTCCTGGTCTTCCTCGGCCTCGCCGGTGGAGTCGGGGGTATCGTCCTCCTCGGTCTCGGTCTCGTCGTCCTGCTCTTCCTGGATCTCGTCGGGGTCATCGCCCAGCTGGTCGCCGTAGCCCAGATCCTCGATCACCCGGCGCGTGAGCTTGGCAAAGGCGGTCTGGTCGGGCAGCACCGTTTCGAGATCGCCCAGCGAGTCGCCGCAGCGTTCCTCGATGAAGCCGCGCCACAGGTCCATGACGTTGGCGGCCTCGGGCGGCAGGTCGCGCCCCGTGGCGAGGTGGCGGATGAAATAGCCCGCCGCGGTGGCCAGCGGCGCATCCGCGGCCTCGCGAATCTCGCCATAGCCCTTGCGGCGCGCATCGGCGCCGATGCGCGCGTCGATATTGCCGGCGGTGCCGGGCATGTCGCGTGCGCCCATCGCCTCGCAGCGGGCGGTTTCCATCGCCTCCATCAGGTCGCGCGCCATCTGCCCCTGCGGCGCGTAGCGCGAGGCAGTGCCTGCATCGTGATACTTGTGTTTCAGCGCATAGGCATCGGCGGTGCCACGCGCCAGAAGAACCTCCTCGCGGGTCATGCGGCGGCTGATCTGCGGCAGGCGGACGGAATCGGCCGTCATGCCCGGGGGGTCGACCGAATAGCTGATCCCGAGGTCGGGATCATCGGCCATCACGCGCGTGGTCTCGGCCAGCGCCTTCTTGAAGGGATCGGCGGGGTTGTCCGTTGGCTTTTTCATGGGCCCTTATATGCACCTGCGTCAGGGCCGCGAAAAGGGGCGAATTGCGCCCCGGCACGCCGCGTCCCGGCTGCGGTCACTCCCCGTTCAAGGCTGCGAGACAATCGGCATTGTCGGCGATGAAGACCGGATCGGCGGAAAAGGCCGGGTCGCCGGCGGCGCGGTTGGCGGCGAAGCGGGCTTCGTAGGCGGCGGTCAGGTCCCCGGCTTCCTCTCTTGCGGCGGCGTCAGCATCCTCTTGCGACATGCCGCGGGCCTGCATCGAGCCGATGGCGCTGCCCAGGAACGCCCGCGCGATTCCCTGCGCCTCCTGTGCCATCTCCGCGTCGATAAGGTCGCCCATCGCCTCGGACGTGGCGACGAAGAAGGCTGCGCAGCGTGTGCCGATATAGGAGGCGGGCTGATCACCGTCGCCGATCACCTCGCGCAGCGGGCGCATGTCGCCCGATGTTTGCCCGACAGCGGGCGAAACGACGAGGGTCGCAACGACAAGGGCGAGGGCGGATCGGGTCTTGAGGCGCATGGTGGCGGACCTTTCATCAACATGTCTGTCGCAAGGTAACAGCGGGATGCCGCCCCGGCCAAGCCGCCGGGCGGCCGTCTCACGGCCCTGTGCGCCCAGTTGAGGCGATCGTTATCCCAGGCTCATACTCGCCGCGCTTTCGGGCAGTTCCTCGTCGAAACAGCGCTGGTAGATCTCGGCCACTGTCTGGCGTTCCAGTTCGTCGCACTTGTTGAGGAAGGACAGCCGGAAGGCATAGCCGACGGAGCGGAAGATTTCCGCGTTCTGGGCCCAGTTGATCACCGTCCGGGGGCTCATCACCGTCGAAAGCTCGCCGTTCATGAAGGCGGTGCGGGTCAGATCCGCGACCGTCACCATCTGGCTGACGGTCTGGCGTCCGGCCGCGGTGTTGTAATGCGGGTTCTTGGACAGCACGATGGCGGTCTCGGCGTCGTGGCTGAGATAGTTCAGCGTGGCGACAAGGCTCCAGCGGTCCATCTGCGCCTGGTTGATCTGCTGAGTGCCGTGGTACAGCCCGGTTGTGTCGCCAAGCCCGACCGTGTTCGCGGTGGCGAAGAGCCGGAAACACGGGTGCGGCGTGATGATCTCGTTCTGGTCCAGAAGGGTCAGCTTGCCGTCATGTTCCAGCACCCGCTGGATCACGAACATCACGTCGGCGCGGCCGGCATCGTATTCGTCGAAGACGATGGCCACGGGGTTGCGCAGCGCCCAGGGCAGGATGCCTTCGTGGAACTCCGTCACCTGCTTGCCGTCGCGCAGCTTGATCGCATCCTTGCCGATCAGGTCGATCCGCGAAATGTGGCTGTCAAGGTTTACGCGCACGGCGGGCCAGTTCAGCCGGGCCGCGACCTGTTCGATATGGGTCGACTTGCCGGTGCCGTGATAGCCTTGGATCATCACCCGGCGGTTATGGGCAAACCCGGCAAGGATCGCCAGCGTGGTGTCGGGGTCGAACTTGTATGTGGTGTCGATCTCCGGCACGCGGTCGCCGGGCTCGGCGAAGGCCTTCACCTTCATGTCGCTGTCGATGCCGAAGACCTCGCGGACAGAAACTTCCTCGGTCGGTTTGGCGATGGGATCCATGATGTCTGCCTTTTCGTCTGTCTTCGGCTGCGCGGCATCGTGTTGCACGATAATCCGAAGGGCTGCAAGGGGCGCGGAGGCTTTCAACGGTGCCGGTGAAATTTCGGTTGCCACGAGGATTACAGCGCCTAAATTGAGGGGATGGCGGCGCAGGCAGACCTTGAACAATTGATCGCTCAGGTCGCCCTGCGGGATCGCGAGGCCTTTCGCGCGCTGTTTTCCGCGACATCGGCGAAACTCTTTGGCATCTGCCTGCGTGTCTTGAATGACCGGGCCGAAGCCGAAGACGCGCTGCAGGAGGTTTATGTCAAGGTCTGGCACCGCGCGGATCGCTATTCGGTCACCGGGCACAGCCCGATGACATGGCTGATCACCGTCGCGCGCAACCACGCCATCGACCGGCTGCGCACCCGCAAATCCGGAACCGATCCGCTGGAACCGGACATGCCCGTGGCCGACCCCGCGCCGGGGCCGGAGGCGCGCGCCATCGCGGCCGGAGAGGCGGCCCGGATCGGGGCCTGCCTTGAGGAACTGGAGGAGACCCGCGCCGCGGCGGTGCGGGGCGCCTATTTCGAAGGCGCAAGTTATGCCGACCTCGCGGCCCGGTTCGAGGTGCCGCTGAACACGATGCGAACATGGCTGCGCCGCAGCCTGATGAGCCTGAAGGATTGCCTGAGCCGATGAGCGACCGGCCCGACATATCGCCCGACGACAGCGGCCTTGCGGCGGAATACGTCCTTGGCCTGCTGCCCGAGGCGGAAGCCCGCGCCTTCCGCGACCGGCTGGAGGCCGAGCCGGCCCTGCGCGCAGAGGTCTTGGGCTGGGAACGGCGCTTTGCCGCCATGGCCGAAGCAGAGGTCGAGCCGGTCGCGGCGCCCTCGGGGGTCGAGGCGCAGCTGATGGGCCGGCTCTTCCGGGAGGAACCGGAGCGGCGGGGCGCCGGGCTGTGGCGCTGGCTGGCCGGGCTGGCGGTGGCCGCGCTCGCCGCCATTGCGGTGCTGGTCTATACCGGCGTGCCGGATCGCGGCGCGGAGCCCGATTTCGCCGCCCGCATCGCCGCAGAGGACGAGACGCTGGTGCTTGCTGCCGCCCTCGACATGGAAACCGGTCGGCTGGCCGTCCTGCGCGAAGCCGGCGATGTGGCCGAGGGGCGCGCGCAGGAATTGTGGCTGATCGCGGGCGAGGCGGCGCCGGTCTCGCTGGGCCTGCTGTCCACCGATGCCGAGACCGAGATCGTTGTGCCCGCCGATCTTCGTCCGCTTTTCGCGGGGGCGGTGCTGGCGGTGTCGGATGAACCGCCGACAGGTTCCCCCACCGGTGCGCCAACTGGTGACGTGCTGGCGACCGGGACCGTTTCCGAGGTTTGATTTCCTTGAAAATCAATGCCTTGCTGGATTTTCTGGAAATAATCGCCTGCCCTCTGAAACTCCTGCCGGTTGTCTCTCGTTCCTTCTGGTGAGCGTCCGGAACGGGCGTGTCACGAAACACAGAGGAGAGACACATGTTTACCAAATCCTTGAGCGCCAGCCTCGTTGCCCTTGGCCTCACCGCGGGCGCCGCTGTTGCCCAATCCGCGGATAACCCGATGGTGGGCGGCGCGCCGATGTTCGCTGACCGCACCATCGTCGAGAACGCGGTGAATTCCGCCGATCACACCACGCTGGTCGCGGCTGTGCAGACCGCCGACTTGGTGGACACGCTGGCCAGCGAAGGCCCCTTCACCGTCTTCGCGCCCACCAATGCCGCTTTCGACGCGCTGCCCGACGGCTCGGTCGAGGCGTTGCTCGAGCCGGCCAACCGGGACCGCCTGACCGAGATCCTCACCTGCCACGTGGTCGCGGCCAACGCGATGTCCGACGCCATCGCCGGCATGATCGCCGATGACGGCGGCGCGCACCCGGTCGAGACCGTTGGCGGCTGCACCTTCACCGCGCGGATGCAGAACGGGATGATCACCATCACCGACGAGCAGAACCGCACCGCCACCGTGACCATCGCCGACGTGGTCCAGTCGAACGGCGTGATCCATGTCGTCGACACCGTGCTTCTGCCCGGCGCCTGAGCCCCGATCCGGCCCGGCCATCCCCAGTCTTGTTGGTCGGGCCGGCCCGTCCGGGGGGCGGTCGTGCGGCGGTCGGGGATCCCCCTGATCCGGAGCTTGTTCCCGTCACCGGCCCCGCGCTGTCTTGCATCCTGTCCCTTGCGCCGCCCCCCGGATATCCTTGCGCCCTTTGGGACGCGAATTGCCCCCTAACGCCCGGTCATGGCCCCTAGCCGTTGGCCGGGCGTTCTCGAATCGCGGTGCCTGCCGCATGACCCGAGGACCAGGCCCATTGGAAATTGTATCCGCCCAGCCAGCCGGTCACGTCCACCGCCTCGCCAATCAGGAAAAGCCCGGGGCACAGGCGCGATTCCATCGTTTTCGACGAGATCCCATCGGTCGTGACGCCGCCAAGCGTGACCTCGGCGGTGCGGTAGCCCTCGCTGGAAGTCGGGGTCAGCGGCCAGTCGGCCAGACGCGCCGAGAGCGCCCGCAGCGCCTTGTCCGACTGGTCGCCAAGGTTGCCGGAAAGGCCCCAGTCCTGCGCCAGGTGCTGGACAAGCGCGCGCGGCAGGTGATCGGCGAGAACGGTGGTCAACGCCTTGGCCCCCTCCGCCCCGCGCCGGGCGCGCAGCGTGTCGTAGCTTTCGGTCTCGGGCAGCAGGCGCACCGAAAGCGTCTCGCCCTCGTGCCAGTAGGAGGAGATCTGCAGCACCGCCGGCCCAGAAAGGCCGCGATGGGTAAAGAGCATTGCCTCTTCGAAGGCCGTGCCATTGCAGGTGACGCACACGGGCACGGAGGTGCCGGCAAGCGGGCGAAAGGCGGTCTTGCGGGCCTCGTCGAAGGTGAGCGGAACAAGGGCGGGGCGAGTTTCGGTCACGTGGTGGCCGAATTGCTGCGCGATGCGGTAGCCGAGGCCGGTGGCGCCCATCTTCGGGATGGACTTGCCACCGGTGGCGACGACGAGATTTCGGGCGGTGACGGTCACGGGGGCGCCCTCGCGCGTGAGGGCGACGTGAAAGCGGCTTCCGTCATGCGTGATCTCGCCGATCTCGGTGCGAAGCCACAGGTCGGCGGGCTGCATCTCTTCCAGCAGCATGGCGATGATTTCCTTGGCGGACCCGTCACAAAACAGTTGCCCGAGCGTCTTTTCATGCCACGCAATGCCGTGGCGCTGAACGAGGTCGAGAAAATCCCATTGCGTGTAGCGGCTGAGCGCGGATTTGGCGAAATGGGGGTTCCGGGACAGGAAATTTTCCGGCGCCGCGTGCATGTTGGTGAAATTGCAGCGCCCGCCGCCCGAGATACGGATCTTTTCGCCCGGGGCCTTCGCGTGATCGACGACAAGCGTATCGGGCCCGGCATGGGCCGCGCACATTAGGCCCGCTGCGCCGGCGCCGAGGATCAGGGTGGTGACGCGTTCGGTTTGCATGGGCGTGCTCTGCCGGGGCATGGCGCCGATGGCAAGGGCGGGACGTCATTGGCAGGTGTATTTTCACCAAGATGAAAGGGGCCGGGCGCGCCCAAGGGGAAACGGCCTTGGGCAAGGCGGTTGCGGGGTCGGATCTGCCCAGACCCTGGCGGTTGCGCACCGGGTGTTCGCGCTGCCCGCGGGCGCAAAAAAGCAGGCCCGTCGCGCGTTGTCTTGGATGCCGTCGAAAGCGGCCGACCAATGAAAAAGGCCGCCCGGGACGGGGCGGCCTCGTTGGGGGACCGGCGCGGTCAGCGGTTCTCGATATCCACGTAATCGCGGTAGGTCGCCCCGGTATAAAGCTGGCGCGGACGGCCGATCTTGTTCTTGGGATCGGCGATCATTTCCTTCCATTGCGAAATCCAGCCCACGGTGCGGCTGAGTGCGAAGATCGGCGTGAACATGGCGGTCGGAAAGCCCATCGCGTCGAGGATGATGCCGGAATAGAAATCCACGTTGGGATAGAGCTTCTTGTCCACGAAATAGGAATCTTCCAGCGCCACCCTTTCCAGTTCCTTGGCGACCTGCAGCGTCGGGTTGTTCTCGACGCCCAGAAGGTCCAGCACCTCGTCCGCCGATTCCTTCATGACCTTCGCGCGCGGGTCGAAGTTCTTGTAGACCCGGTGGCCGAAACCCATCAGGCGGAACGGGTCGTCCTTGTCCTTGGCGCGGGCGATGTATTCGGGGATCTGGTCAGGCGTGCCGATTTCGCGCAACATCTCCAGGCATGCCTGGTTGGCGCCGCCATGGGCCGGCCCCCAAAGGCAGGCGATGCCGGCGGCGATGCAGGCAAAGGGGTTGGCGCCCGAAGACCCGGCAAGGCGCACGGTCGAGGTCGAGGCGTTCTGCTCGTGATCGGCGTGCAGGGTGAAGATCCGGTCCATCGCGCGGCTCAGGATCGGGTCGGGGATGTATTCCTCTGCCGGGACGGCAAAACACATGCGCAGGAAGTTCGACGCGTAGTCGAGGTCGTTGCGCGGATAGACGAAAGGCTGGCCGATCGAGTACTTGTAGGCCATCGCCGCAATGGTGGGCAGTTTCGCGATCAGCCGGATCGAGGCGACTTCGCGCTGCCACGGGTCCGAGATATCGGTGGAATCGTGGTAGAAGGCCGACATCGCGCCGACGACACCGACCATCGTGGCCATCGGGTGCGCGTCGCGGCGGAACCCGCGGAAGAAATTGTGCATCTGTTCATGCACCATCGTGTGATTGGTCACGCGCGCTTCGAAATCCTCCAGCTGCGCGGCGGTTGGCAATTCGCCGTACAGCAGCAGGTAGCACACTTCGAGGTAATGCGATTTCGCGGCCAGCTGGTCGATCGGGTAGCCGCGGTGCAAAAGCTCGCCCTTGTCGCCATCGATGAAGGTGATCTCGGACTCGCAGGAGGACGTCGAGGTGAAGCCCGGATCGTGGGTGAAGACACCGCCTTGCGCGTAAAGTTTGCCGATATCGATCACCTCGGGGCCGGCACTGGGCGAGCGCACCGGCAACTCGATGCTCTTGTCGTCGAAGGTCAGCGTCGCGGTCTTGCTGTCTGCCATGAGAGTCCCTTTCAATAAAACCGCCGAACGGGGTTCGACGGCGTCGGAGGGACCGGTCGCCCGGGCCCTCGTTGTTGCAGGCAGCGCCCCCGGTCTGCCCGGCTCAGGCGTCTGCGGCCTCCGTCAGGCGGGCGATCGTCTCCTCCCGGCCGATGACGAGCATCATGTCGAACACGCTTGGACTGATGGCCCTGCCGGCCAGCGCGGCCCGCAGCGCCGGTGCAAGCTTGCCCAGTTTCAGGTCGTGGCGCGCGGCCACTTGTGCCACCTCCGCCTCCAGCGTCTCGCGCGACCAGCTAGCATTTTGCAACTGCGGCGTCAATTCTGCCAGTATACCACGGGATACATCGGTGAGCGCCGCGCGCGCCTTCTCATCGCGGTCAAGCGGGCGGTTTGCCAGCACAAAATGCGCCTTTTCAAGAATTTGCGGCAAGGATCTCGCGCGGTCCTTGAGGCAATACATCGCATGGTGCAAACGATCTTTCTGCACCTGCGAAAGGCCGGGTTGCTGCGTGGCGTCCAAGAACCGCTCGATTTCGGACAGCAAGTCAGAATCGCTCATCTGCCCGATATGGAAGGCGGAAACGTGATCGAGCTTCTTGAAATCGAGCCGGGCAGGGGACTTGCCGATGCCGGCGAGGTCGAACCAGTCGCGCGCCTGCGCGTCGGTGAAGAGTTCGTCATCGCCGTGGCTCCAGCCCAGCCGGGCGAGGTAATTGCGCATCGCTGCGGGGGGATAGCCCATCGCGGCATATTCCGTGACCCCGACCGCACCGTGACGCTTGGACAGTTTCTTGCCGTCGGGGCCATGGATCAGCGGGATATGCGCCCAGACCGGCTCCGCCCAGCCCATGGCCTGGAAGATCTGCGCCTGCCGCGCGGCATTGTTGAGGTGATCGTCGCCGCGGATCACGTGGGTGACGCCCATGTCGTGATCGTCGACCACCACCGCCAGCATGTAGGTCGGCGTCCCGTCCGAGCGCAGCAGGATCATGTCGTCAAGCTGGTCGTTGCGAATGGTGACATCGCCCTGCACCTCGTCGCGGATCACCGTCATGCCCGCGCGCGGCGCCTTGAGGCGGATCGCGTGGGGCGCGTCGGGGTGCTGGCTCTCGGGCGTGTCACGCCACGGGCTGAGGAACAGGGTGGACCGCCCCTCGGCACGGGCGGCGTCGCGGAAGGCCTGGATGTCCTCTTGCGTGGAAAAGCACTTGTAGGCGTGGCCACGCGCCAGCATCTCGCGCGCCACCTCGGCGTGGCGTGGGGCACGGGCGGCCTGGCTGACCGGTTCGCCGTCCCAATCGAGGCCCAGCCAAGTCAGCCCGTCGAGGATCGCCTGCGTCGCCTCCGGCGTCGACCGGGCGCGGTCGGTATCCTCGATCCTGAGCAGGAAGGTGCCGCCGCGCCCGCGGGCGTAGAGCCAGTTGAACAGCGCGGTGCGCGCGCCGCCGATATGCAGGAAACCGGTGGGCGACGGGGCGAAACGGGTGACGACGGGGTCGGTCATTGCTGTCCTTTCGGGCGCGTGGGCGGCGCGGGCGTTAACGCTTTGGCAACCATGGAGGCGCAGAGTCGGTCGAGCGCAGGTTTAGGCAAGGCCGGAAGGGGTGGCAAGGGTGCGGCTGATGCACTGGCTGGATGCGGCCCAGCAAGGGCAACGGGGCTATCTCATGCCTTGGTCGCCGGTCTTTTTCGGGATCGGCGTGGCGCTTTACTTTGCCCTGCCGGAGGAGCCGGGCGCGCCGGTCTATGGCGGGCTGGCTGCCCTCGCCGTCTGTGCCGCCCTCCTCGGCCGTTGGCGGCGCGAACAGGCCGGGCCGCTGATGACGGCGCTGGTGCTGGTGGCGCTGGGGCTGTGCGCGGGCGGCCTGCGAACGGCGAGCGTGGCCGGGCCGGTGCTGGAGTTTCGCTATTACGGTCCCGTCGAAGGGCGGATCGTGGCTGTGGACCGGTCGGCCTCGGACAAGATCCGCCTGACGCTCGACCGGGTGGTGCTCGCCGAGACCGCCCCCGACCGGGTGCCGCGCCGGGTGCGGGTGTCGCTGCATGGTGATCAGCCGGTCTTTACCCCCACCGCGGGCGCGCGGGTGGCGCTGACCGGCCACCTTGCGCCGCCGTCAGGCCCCGGCGAACCCGGCGGGTTCGACTTCCAGCGCCATGCGTGGTTCCTGGGCATCGGCGCCGTGGGCTATACGCGCACGCCGGTCCTGTTGCAGGCGCCGCGCGAAGCCGGCGAGATGCGCCTTCTGCACGTCCGGCTGCGGCTGGCGCAGGCGGTGCGCGAGCGGATCGGCGGCGAGGCGGGCGGCTTTGCCGCCGCGGTGATGACCGGCGACCGGTCGGGGATTGCCACGGTCACGCTGGAAAACCTGCGGCGCAGCAATATCGCCCACCTGCTGGCGATCTCGGGGCTGCATATGGGGCTTCTGACCGGGTTCATCTTCATGTCGTTGCGCGCGTTCCTGTCGCTGGTCCCGGCGCTTGCTCTGCGTCTGCCAACCAAGAAGATCGCCGCAATCGGGGCGCTGGCCGCCGGGGCGGCTTACCTTGCGGTCGCGGGCGGCAACGTGGCCACTGAACGCGCCTTCATACAGGTCGCGGTGATGTTCGTGGCTGTGCTGCTCGACCGGCGGGCGGTGACGCTGCGTGCGGTCGCCATCGCGGCGATGATCGTGCTGGCGCGGCGGCCCGAGACGCTGCTCGGCCCCGGGTTCCAGATGAGTTTCGCGGCCACCACGGCGCTGGTGGCGGTGTTCACATGGTTGCGGGACGTCGCGTGGTTGCAGGGCTGGCCGCGCTGGACGCGAGGCGTGACCGGGCTGGTCATCTCCTCGGCGGTGGCCGGGGCGGCGACGGCGCCCTTCGCGGCGGCGCATTTCAACATGGTGGCGGTCTGGGGTCTGCCGGCCAACCTGCTGACGGTGCCGGTCATGGGCAGCATCGTGGTGCCGGCGGCGGTGCTTGCGGGGCTGCTCTGGCCCATTGGGCTGGAGGGTGTGGCGCTAACGGTCATGGCGGCGGGGCTCGACTGGATCCTCGCCGTGGCGGCGTGGTTCGCATCGGGCGAGGACGCGATCCGCACCGTGGTGATGCCGCCCGCCGGGGTGCTGGCGCTGATCACGCTGGGCGCTTTGGCCGTGATCCTGTGGCAGGGGCGGGGGCGCTGGGCCGGTCTTGCGCCGCTGGCGGTGGCGGTGGCGATGTGGCTGGGGGGCGAGCGGCCGTACGTGCTGATTTCCGATACCGGGCGGCTTGTTGGCGTCGCGGGGGCGTCCGGGCGCGTGCTGAGCCGGCCGCGCGGCGACGGCTTCGTCGCGCGGCTGTGGCTGGAGAATGACGGCGACCCCGCTGACCAGCGCGCCGCCGCGGCGCGCGACGGGTGGCAGGAGGGGGGGGCCGGGCAGGTCGTACGGCTTGGCGCGGCGACGCTCTGGCACGGGGTCGGGCGCCGGGCGGTGGGCGATCTGGCTCGCGCCTGCGCCCTGCATGACTGGGTGGTGACGTCGGAGGAGGTGCCGCAGGGCGTTGGCCAACCGCCCCTGCCGCCACCGGGCAGCGGCGCGGCGATGGCCGGGCCGCAAGGCGCGTGCCGGATCATCGGGCCGGAGGTTCTGCGTCACACCGGTGCCATCGCGCTTGGCCGTGATCTGGGGATGAGGATCGCACGCGAGGCTCAGGGGCGCCGGCCATGGGTGCCGCGCCCGTGAGTCGGCACGATCTCGGCGCGCGTTGCATCCGATCAGGACCGGTTCAATGACGGGCGGGTGCCCGCGATCGGGTGCGATCGACCCTGATCAATAGGTGCGGATCAACCCGACCAGTCGGCCCTGCACCTCCACCTGGTCCTCGCGCAGCATGCGCGTCTGGTAGGCGGGGTTCGCGGCCTCCAGCGCGACCATGCCCCCCTTGCGGCGAAAGCGTTTCAGCGTCGCCTCGTAGCCTTCGACCAGCGCCACGACGATATCTCCGTTGTCGGCGGTCGGACCTTCCTCGATCACCACGATATCGCCCTCGTTGATGCCGGCCTCGATCATCGAGTCGCCTTTCACTTCCAGCGCGTAGTGCGCCTTGCCGTTGCCCAGCATCTGTTGCGGCACTGCGACATGGGTGGCCACCTCGCTGATCGCCTCGATCGGGGTGCCGGCGGCGATGCGGCCCATCACCGGCAACTCCGTCGCCGAGGCGGCCACCGGCATGGCACCGGCGGGGGGATCGGTGCGGTCGCCCTCGATCACGCGGGGGGTGAAACCGTCCAGCCTTTCCTGAAGGCTGTCGGGCAGCTTCAGGATTTCAAGGGCGCGCGCGCGGTGGGGCAGCCGGCGGATGAAGCCGCGTTCCTCCAGCGCCGTGATCAGCCGGTGGATGCCGGATTTCGATCGTAGGTCGAGCGCCTCTTTCATCTCGTCGAAGGAAGGGGGAACGCCGTCGCGTTGCAGGCGTCGGTGAATAAGCTCCAGCAGATCAAGCTGTTTCTTGGTCAGCATTCCGGGGCCTCCCCTCGTGCGTGTGACATCTGTTCGGGCAATGTTCTACTGCCGTTCTCGCTTCGTGTCAACCGCACATGGGTCGCACAAGGCTAGAGCCGCAGGATTTCCACTGGTGCGCCCGCCGCGAGCGGCCCTGCATTGGCCGGGTGGATCAACAGCGCCTCGGCCCGCGCCAGCACCGACAGGAGCGAGGAATCCTGCCGCGGGTCGGGCGTGACGCGCGGAAGCGCGCCGCCTTCGGACAGGGTGGCGCGCATGTAGTGGTCGCGCGGGCCGTTCGCGGGCAAATCGATGGCAAGCTGCGCCTTTTCGCGCGGCGCGGGCGCCTTGCCGAGGCCCAGCATCGCCCGGATCATCGGAACGAGGAATACCTGCCCGCAGACCATCGCCGAGACCGGGTTGCCGGGCAGGCCGAGCAGCGCCGCGCGCCCCATGCGCCCGGCCATCAGCGGCTTGCCGGGGCGGATCGCCACCTTGTAGAAACTGCGTTCCAGCCCCTCGGCGGCGGCGACCCGGGCAACCAGATCGTGGTCGCCCACCGACGCGCCGCCGATCGTCACGATGAGGTCGGCATCGGCAGCAAGCGCCAGCGTGCTGGCAAGGCTGTCCACCGTGTCGCGGGCGATGGGCAACAAGCGGGCATGGGCACCGGCAGCCTCGGCCATCGCCTTCAGCCCGTAGGCATTGGAGGCGACGATCTGGTCCGCGCGCGGCGCGTCGCCGGGCTGCACCAACTCGTCGCCGGTGGCGATCAGCGCCACGACCGGTTCGCGGGTGACGGGCAGGGTGGCGTGGTTCATAGCGGCGGCAAGCGCGATGTCGGCGGGGCGCAGCCTGCGCGGTGCCGCGAGCCTGTCGCCGCAGGTGAAATCACCGCCGGCAGGGCGGATATTCGTCTTGCCGTCCAGCCGGTCGCCCAGCGCGATCGTGTCGCCGTCGCGGGTCACGTCCTCCTGAATGATGACGCGCGCGGTGCCCTCGGGAACCGGGGCGCCGGTGAAAATGCGCACGGCCGCGCCTTGTGCAAGCACACCGTCCCACCCGTGGCCCGCCGCGGCCTCCCCGATCACGGAGAAGCGATCGCCGGGGTGCGGGGCGGAGGCTGCGACCGCGTAGCCATCCATGGCCGAGGCGGCAAAGGGTGGCTGGTCGCGCCGGGCCGTGATGGGCCGGGCCAGAACGCGCCCGGCGGCTTGCGACAGGGCGACATCCTCGACCGGGAGCGGTTCGGTGAGGGCGAGGCAGGCGGCGAGCGCCTCGTCGACGGGGATCATGCCCCGGCCCCGTAAGTCCCCGACTTGCCGCCCTCCTTGCGCAGCAGCCGGATGCCGGTGATCTCCATCGCCTTGTCGACCGCCTTCACCATGTCGTAAACCGTCAGCGCGGCGGTCGAGACGGCGGTCAGCGCCTCCATCTCCACCCCCGTCTGGCCGCTGGTCTTGACCGTCGCCGAGATGCGGATGCCTGGCAGGGCCGCGTCCGGGGTCAGGTCCAGCGACACCTTGGTGATCGGCAACGGGTGGCACAGCGGGATCAGGTCGGAGGTGCGCTTCGTCCCCATGATCCCAGCCAACCGCGCGACGCCCAGAACATCGCCCTTCTTGGCGCTGCCCCCGGTGATCTGCGCCAGCGTTTCGGGCGCCATCTTCACGCATCCCTCGGCCACCGCGACCCGCGCGGTGACGGCCTTGCCCGAGACATCGACCATGTGTGCCTGCCCGTCGGCGTCGAAATGCGTCAGGTCGGCCATCTCAGGCCCCCGCCCGCAGCGGATCGGCGATGAGCGCGCGCGTGGCCTGTTCCACGTTGTCCTGCCGCATCAGGCTTTCGCCGATCAGGAAGCACCGGGCGCCGTAGCGGGCGATCTCGGCAAGGTCGGCGGGTGTTGTCAGCCCCGATTCGGAGACCACAATGCGATCCCCCGGGATCCGGCGCACCAGCCGCTTGGTCACGTCGAGCGAGGTTTCGAACGTGTTCAGGTCGCGGTTGTTGATGCCGATCATTCTGGATTGCAGCAACAGCGCGCGCTCCAGTTCGGCCTCGTTGTGCACCTCGATCAGCGCATCCATGCCCCAGCGGGTTGCCGCTTCCTCCAGGTCCTGCGCCTGCGCGTCGGACACGCTGGCCATGATGATCAGGATGCAATCGGCGCCGAGCGCGCGGGCCGCGGCCACCTGGTAGGGTTCATACAGGAAATCCTTGCGCAGGACGGGCAAGGAGACCGCGCCGCGCGCCGCGACAAGGTCATCGTCCGCGCCTTGGAACGACGGGCCATCGGTCAGCACCGACAGGCAGGTCGCGCCCCCCGCCTCGTAGGCGCGGGCAAGGTCGGCCGGGTCGAAGTCTTCACGGATAAGACCCTTGGACGGGCTCGCCTTCTTGACCTCCGCGATCAGCCCGTAGCCTTCCAGCGCGGCGCGTTGCAGCGCCTCGGCGAAGGGCCGCACGGGATCGGCGGCGCTTGCGGCGGCCTCCACCTCGGCCAGCGGTCGGTCGGCCACGCGTTGCGCCAGATCGTCCAGCTTGTAGGCCTTGATCTTGTCGAGAATGCTATCGGTCATGGTCTTGCCGGGTCCGTCCAGTTGATAGGGGCCATGCCTTCCATTTGTAACCAGTTATTGACGCGAGAGAAGGGGCGCGCGCCGAAAAACCCGCGATAGGCCGACAGGGGGGAGGGGTGCGGCGTCTCGATCTTGAGATTCATGTCGCCCGGAACCCGCACCGCAGCCGCTTGCGCGGGCCGGCCCCACAGAAGGTAGGCGCGCGGCTGCCCGTCGCCGGCCAGCCGGTCGAGCACCTGCGCCGTCAGCGCCTGCCAACCAAGGCCCCGGTGCCCGTTCGCCGCCCCCGCCGGTACGGTCAGCACGGTGTTGAGCAAGAGCACGCCCTGCCGTGCCCAGAACCGCAGGTCGCCGGAGGGCGGGCAAGCGCCAAGGTCATCGCGCAGCTCGGCAAAGATATTGGCCAGCGATTTGGGCAGGGGGCGCACATCCGGTGCGACGGAAAAGGCCAGCCCGTGCGCGTGGCCCGGCGTCGGGTAGGGGTCCTGCCCGAGGATGACAACGCGGGTGGCCTCGGGCGGGCAGGCTTCCAGTGCCGCGAAGGTCTTGTCGCGTGCGGGCAGGATCTCGCGTGGGTCGGCGTCAAGCGCGGCCTCGATCCCCGCCAGGGTGTCGCTGAAAAAGGGCAGGTCGGCCCACGGGCCGAGGCGGGAGCGGTCAAGGCGCATGGGCGCGGAGGTAACGCGCAGGCAGGGCCGGGGACAAGGGGTTTCGCGGACCCCCTTGCCTGGTTCACGCCGCCGAGGTGACCTGCGCCAACGTCTCCACCGCCCTGAGCGCGGCGCCCGAATCGATGCTTCGCGCCGCTTTCTCGACCCCGGCGGGCAGATCATCCACCGCGCCCGCGACCAAAAGGGCGGCGGCCGCGTTCAGCAGCACCGCGTCGCGGTAGGCCCCGCCGACACCTTCCAGCAAGTTGGCGAAGGCGGCGCCATTCTCTTCCGGGCTGCCGCCGAGGATCGCCTCGAAGGGATGCGTGGGCAGGCCGGCATCGGCGGGGGTGATTTCGAACTCCTCGACCTTGCCGCCCGAAAGCGCCGCCACGCCAGACGGCCCGGCGATGGACAGCTCGTCGGTGCCGTCGCCGCCATGCACCAGCCACGCAGCCTCCGATCCCAGCGCGTTGAGGACGTCCGCCATGGGGCGGATCAGCCATGGCGCGAAGGCGCCGGTCAGTTGCCGCCTGACCCCGGCGGGGTTGGTCAGCGGCCCTAGCACGTTGAACAGCGTCCGGGTGCCAAGCTGCTGGCGCGACGGCATCACGTGGGCGATCGCGGGATGGTGCATCGGCGCCATCATGAAGCCGATCCCGGCCTCGGCAAGCGCGCGTTCGACCACCGGCGCGCCGACCATCACGTTGATGCCCATCTGGCCAAGCGCATCCGCGGCGCCGGATTTCGAACTGAGGTTGCGGTTGCCGTGCTTGGCCACCGGCACGCCGGCGCCGGCCACGACGAAGGCGGCGGCAGTGGAGATGTTGAGCGTGCCCTTTCCGTCGCCGCCGGTGCCGACGATGTCGATGGCGCCCTCCGGCGCCTTGACGGCCACGCATCTGCCGCGCATGGCGCGGGCGGCGGCGGCGATTTCATCCACGGTCTCGCCGCGCACCCGCATCGCCATCAACATGCCGCCGATCTGGGCATCGGTCGCCTCGCCGTCGAAGAGCAGGCCAAACGCCGCTTCGGCCTCCGTCGCGCTCAGGCTGCGCTCTGCCACGGCGGCGATCAGGGGTTTCATGCGGTCGCTCATGCCGGTTCCTTAGCGGTTGCGCCGGGCACCCGTTTCAGGAACGCGCGCAGCATCGCGTGGCCATGGTCGGAACGGATGCTTTCGGGGTGGAACTGCACGCCCTCGATGGGCAGGTCGCGGTGGCGCAGCCCCATGATGGTGCCATCCTCCAGCCACGCCGTGACCGCGAGGCAATCGGGCAGGCTGTCGCGGTCCACGATCAACGAATGGTAGCGCGTGGCGTGGAGGGGCGTGGGCAGGTCTTCGAAAACGCCGCGCCCCGCGTGATGGATTTCGCCCAGCTTGCCATGCACGATCTCGTGGCAGCGCACCACCTTGCCGCCGAACGCCTCGCCGATGGTCTGGTGGCCAAGGCAGACGCCCAGCAGCGGGGTGCCGGACTCGGCGGCGGCGCGGGTCAGGTCCAGGCAGATCCCGGCCTGCGCCGGATCGCAGGGGCCCGGCGACAGGACGATACCGGACGGGTCGAGCGCCATCGCCTCCTCGATGCTGAGCGCGTCATTGCGCGCGACGCGCGGCGTGCAGCCAAGCTCGCCCAGATAGTGCACCAGATTATAGGTGAAACTGTCGTAATTATCGATGAGCAGCAACATGCCCGTCCGTCCTCGTCGCGAAAAGGGGGTGCAGCCGGGCCGCCCGCCGCGCTATACATGCGCCGGGTCGCCCGCCATGGTCAACCCATGGGGCGAGAACGGCCCGGATCTGGGGCGAAATGCATCGCGCGGACCGGCCGGTCGGCACGCGCGGAGACGTCGAAAGGGTGCGCTATGGGCAGAGGTCTGATTTCCGGTCTCATCTGGGGGGGCATCGTCGCGGGTATTGGCGCGGTGATGCTGTCGCTGGGCACGCCCCTGCCGGAGCGGCCGGCGCCAAGGCAGGAGGCCGTCGCGGCGCAAGCGGCCCCCGGCGACTCCGCCCCCGCCGACGAGCCGGCGGATCCACCAGCGCCCGATGACACCCCCGGCACGGAAGGCGCCGCGCAGGACGCCAGCGGCCCGGCCTCGGAAATCCCGCTGCCCGCCGGGTCCGAATTCAATCGCCCGCCCGCCGAAACCGCTCCGGTCATTCCCGGCACCGATACCGCCCCCGCCGCGCGACCGCAGGCCGTCACCTCGCTGCCGCAACCGGCCGCGCCCCCGGCGCCCGAGGCCACGCCCGCGCCGCAACCGCAAGCCACCGTCACGCTGGAAGGGCCGGGGGCGGCCCCCGGGATGGACCCTCTTGGCTCCGCGCCCGAGGCGGGAGAGACCGCGCCGCAGGTGCCGGCGGAGCAACCCGGCGCGCTTGGCCTGCCGCAGATCGAGACCGACCCCGAGGCGCAGACAGACTCCGCCCCGGTGGGCCGCCCGCTGGAACCCATCGACCCCGCGCCAGATGCCGGCCCCGATGCCGGGGCGGGCGAGGCGGCTCCGGCGCCGGAATCGCCCCGCGCGATAGAGGCCTTTGCCGCGTCCTTCCCGGCGGACGAAACCCGGCCCCTGATGGCCGTGATCCTGATCGATGACCCGTCGTTCCAACTGGAACAGGAGGCGCTGGCACGGTTCGATTTCCCGGTCACCTTCGCCATCGACCCGCGCCGGCCCGACGCGTCCGAGACGGCCGCCGCCTACCGCGCCGCCGGGTTCGAAGTAATGCTGTTGGGCGACGTCTTTACAGAGGAGGCGACCGGCGCGGATGTGCCGGACATCCTCGCGCGTGGGTTCGACACGCTGCCCGAGGCGGTGGGCGTGCTGGACACGGCTGGCGGGGCGATCCGCGGCCGGCGCGAGATTCTCGACGCCGTCGTCAGCGCGTTGTCGGAAACGGGGCACGGGCTGGTGGCCTTCCCGCGCGGCCTGCCGTTGGCCGAACAATCCGCGGCGCGGCAGGGCGTCCCGGCGGCAACGCTGTTTCGCGAGATCGACAGCGAACGCGAGCGGGCCACGGTGATCACCCGCTACCTCGACAGGGCGGCTTTCGCCGCCGGGCAGGACGACTCGGCGATCGTCGTCGGCCACACCTATGCCGACACGGTCACCGCGCTGTTTTCCTGGGCGCTTGGCGACCGGTCGGAGGGGGTGGCGCTGGCCCCGGTCTCGGCGGTGCTGACCCGGTAGGGGCAAGCGGGGTGAAAAGGCGGAAGCGTGGCCGGGACGCCTTGACGCCTCTGGCCGCGCTTTGCTCTCCATGCAGGTCGGACTGGACGCCGACATCCGCCGCGCATGCCATCAAGCTCGGAAGTGCAGGGCAAGCGCCGTTTTCTAGCCCGGTTTCATCTCCCGGTTCCGCGAACTTTCATCCCGCGATGCCGTGGAACAAAACGGGTTCAGACCGCAGTGGCAGCAGTTTCGCCTGATCGACCGGGCATTTCGCACATGACGGACGAAGTCACGGCAGCAGTTAAGCGATTGAATCTCGGATGGGCATTGGTCGCAGGCAAGATCGTTTCAAGAGCCAAACGCCCGTCACCGGCAAGACGTCACAAGTCGACGCATCCAACCGCAAGCAGGTCTTGCCGACATCACCCGGCGAGGTTCACCAACTCGACCAACAGGGGTTGGTGCCAAAGGGCGCCGGCTACCGGCTGAATTGGCGCCCCCGCGCCCTTTGACACGTCGTGTCACCTGTATGGGGGTCTGTGCAATTGGATATGCGATGTGGCATCGTCCTCGGCGGCCGCGACAACGGGTGTGTCGAGGTACAGCGGCGCCCGCATCAGGAACACGTTGTAAAGCGGTTTCCAGCGGGACATGGTAAACCGAACCTCTGTATCGAGCGGATCGCCCGGCACGATGTAGGGGGCATAGAGACCCGGATAGTCGACGGCCCGGGCGACCGTCTGCGCCGCGCTCCAGGGCCCGACGAGATCGGGCGCGGTGCGCAGGACGATCGCGGCTTTCGTCTCGTCGAGATACATCATCAGCCAGCGGCCATGGGGCGCGCTCCAGGCGACCGACAGCTCGCCCGCCGGTGCCGGCACGACGCTCGCGGCCGCGCGGTGATCGGCGACCCAGCCTCGACCATCCCAGTAGCGATAGGCGGCAGGATCGAACAGGTCGTCGCGCGCGACACGGCGCAGGCTTACCGGGCCAAAGCGGCCCCCGGGTATGCCGAAGGTGTAGATCAGGTCACCCTGATCGACGAAGGCCACCTGTTCGAACCCGGAGCCGTTCGGCCAGACCGCCGTCGGAGAACGGTGCCAGCTCTGCCCATCGTCATCGGAATAGGCGAGGCCGGACCTGCTGACGATCCAGCGTCCGTCCGATGTCCACATCCGCACGCCCATGTAGTGCAGCACCATGCGCTCGCCCAGCGAGATGCCGTTGGTGGGGATGACGGTCCATTCGATCCCGGGGATCTTCGCGGACCGGATCAGTTCCATTGCAGTGCCGTCCGGGCCCGTGATCATCTGATCGAAGTCGAAGCCGCCTTGCGGGTCGGCGATGCGGGCCATCGTGCTGCTGCGCCACGCCCCGCCATCGGGCCCGTAGGTATCCCCGAACACCATGTAGAGCGCACCCTTGTGACTGATCATGTGGCCAAGGTCGGTGCCATGGACGTTCCAGCGGTCGGTCGCGTTGGCCGACTCCGCGCCGGTCAGTTGCTGCACCACTTCGGCCGGGCCGACAAGGAGCGGAGCCGTGGCGGGCGCATCCTCCGGCAGCGGTGCCGGGACGACCGCGGTGTCCTGCGCGGCAGGCGGGCTTGCCACGTTCACGGCGTCCTCAAGGGCATGGGACTGCATCGGGAACACCGTCATGCTGGCGATGATGCATAATGCGATCTTTGCGAAGCGGAGGGTCACGTGGAGTCTTTCATGTATGGGGAAGTGTCGCGCGACAACGATCTGCCAGATCTGTCGCCCAACTCCAGTATAGGCAAGAATCTGCCCAAAATGCGAGAGAAAAAACGAACGCTTGCCTTCACGATATCGTGGCTGGTGCCGTTGGATCGGTTGCCGCCCGCCGGCGGAGCCTGACGCCAATGTCCCGTGGATGTCCCGTGGAAAGCGGGCTTGGGGGCATGAGGCCGGTATCCCGACAAACCATGTCAGTTGGGGGCAGCCAGTTCGAAGCGGCCGTCGGCGTCGGCCCGGCACCTTCGGTGCCATTCCGGCCCCGGGCGACAGGCCAACGCCCGCAATAGATTCCGAGGGCCCCATTTAGGCGCAATTTGCAAACCCCGTTCCCTGCGCGGAGCCGCCCCTCGGACCCTATTCCGAGCGACCGGGGGGCTCTTGCCTCGGCCCGGGGCACCTGCCTCAGCTGCACATCCCTAGCCGTCGTCCGCCTGCGCCGGGTCGGCATCAGGACCGCCGGGGCCGGCGCAGGAAAAGGCGTAGGCGGGCCACGGCGTGCCTTCGGGCTGGTCGAGTACCCAGGAACGGCAGGCGAGGTCGGGGTGGCGATGCTCGATCCATTGCAGCAACTGCCTGCCATCGGTTGGCACGACGATGCCGCCGACCGCGTCGCCCGCGACGGCGGTTTCCTCGGCGCGCCACGGCACCCGGTAGCGGGCCCGCGGCGCCTCGCCCAGCAGTTCGTGATAGAGCGTCGCCATCCGGAGCCCGTAGGTCATGGAGACCAGCGGATCCTCGATCGGGGCCTGTGCGACCAGCGCCTCCAGCGTCTCGGGCAGGTCTGTGTAGATCGGCTCCCGCGCGGTCAGCCCCTCTGCCATGACCGCGGCGCGCCAGACCCCGAGCGCGATCAGCAGCACCGCCGCGCCCCGCTGCACCCCGCGCCAGCCACCAGCCCACCGCCGCCACCGCGCCGACAAGCAACGGCCCCAGCACCGGCAGATGAAAGGCCTGGATATCGTAGGCGCCGTACCAGACCACGAAAGGGACGAAGGACAGCGCCACGCCGAACACGGTCGCCGCACCGAACCAGCCCGCGTCGCGCCGGCGCGCCCCGACGAGGAAGAGGCCCAAACCCGTCAGGATAAGCGCCGACGAGATCCATGGATGCGCCGAGCGCAGCGTGGCCAGCAGCGTTTCGGAACTGTAGGTCGAACGCAGCCCGGAGCCATAAAGGCCGCTGAAATAGCTGCCCGAGATATATTGCACCAGCTCGTTTGCCGTCGGGGGCAGCGGCAGGTATTCGGAATACGCCGTGCCGGGATGGTGCGTCATGTAGGCGAGGTAGAGGTACTGGCTGGCGCCAAGCGCGACGAGGCCAAGAACCGAGGCCACCATCCTCGGCCGCAACAGACGCCGCCAGTGGACCGCCGTTACCAGCAGGAACAGTGGCACCAGCATGATCATCATCAGGTGGTTGCCGAAGGACAGCGCGTAGACACCGCAGGCTGCGACGAAATAGCCTTCGCGCTTCGTCTCGATGAAGAGGATCAGCAGGAACGTCGTCGACAGGACGAAGGCCAGCGCGAGCGGGTAAACCTCCGCTTCGGTCGACTGGACGGCCATCAACCCGGCGCTGCCCAGCAGCAGCGAGCCCGCGATGCCGAAGAGCAGGCTGCGGGTCACGCGCGCTACGATCAGGAAGGCCATCATGTTGGCCACGGCGCCGGGGAGAGCGGCCATGGCGAAGGTCATCGCGCGCCACGGTTCGACCGGTAGGTCGAGCGCGCGCAGCACGGCGCCGAGGAACAGAACAAGCGGGTAACCGGGCCCGTGGACAAGGATCTGGCTGTGCCCGAGCGTCTGGAACTTGGCCGTGTCGCCGGCATTCATGACGCCGCCAAGACCGGGAAACAGGCACCAAGCATAATATGCCGCCCAGAACGCGAGCAGGCCAAGCGCGATAGAGACCCGGACCAGCCCCGATTGCGTCCGGTTTCCCTGCATGCCCGGCACGGTGCGGGATGTGGTCTCGGTCACGCTCATGGCGCGCCCCGACGGGCGGCCAGCCCGATGCGCGCCGCAGCCCGGCCCTGCCATGGCACGGCGCCCGGCCTCATTCGACTTCCCCCGCGGCGGCGGCACCGGATGTCAGTTCGTCGCCGCTGCGCGGCACGCCCGCCGCCACGACCGGCGCCGCCAGCGTGCCGCCCAGTCCGAAGGGCAGGTCGACGATCGGGGACGGGTCGCTGTCGTCGGCGAGGTCTGCGAGGAGCCTTGCCTGCCCCTGCGCCTGCATCGCCCCGATCCCGAGGTCGGCCTCGCCGCGCATGTCGATGTCGTAGCGCGCGCCACGGATGCGAAACATCGAAACGCGCGCGACGCCCGGCTCGAATTCGATCCGGCCCTCGGCCGTGTCGAACTCGGTGCGACCGGCGGAGGGGATCAACGGCCCGTCCTGCTCGGTCATGATGTCGCGCCCGTCCGCCAGCCCCTCCAGCGTCAGGGTCAGATCGGTCCCCGCGATGCTGCCGTCGCGCGCTTCGGCGTCGATCACGCCGTCGAGGGCCGTGGCCATCGCCCCCAGCGTGTCGCCCCGGCTGGCGAGGTCGATATCCACGTCGAGCGTGCCTTCCGGCAGTTCCGGGGGGCTGACGAGCGGGGGCGGCGCGAGAAACAGCAGGCTGCGCCCGGCCGCGCCCATGTCGACATCCTCCAGCGTGCCGTCGACGGACACCCACGGTAGGCCATCCGATGACAGCGCGCCGAGAGCGATCTCGCCCCGCATCCGCCCCAGATCGCCGTCTGCCGCAACCGCAAGCCTTGCGCGGCCATCCCCGGCCTCCAGCCGGATCCGCCGTGCCTCGACGCTCTGTCCGGCGAGCCGGCTGTCACGGAGCCGCGCGGCAAGCGTGACCTCGAGAGGGCCGAGCCAGTCGAACGCCATGGGCGCGTCGCGCCACGCGCCCGCCTCGATGGCGCTTGCCGCGTCGCGCCATGCGGCCGCCGCCCCGCGGAAAGCACCTGTCCCTCCGGCGCGGCAGCGGGAACATCGGGCCGGGGTTGGGGTGGCGGCGTGCCGGCGCCCTCCGTCTCGGCCGCGCGCCTCAGGACAAGCCGCGCGTCGCTGCCGTGGCCTGACAGGACGGCGGCCGGGTCGTCGAGCCGGCCCTGCACATCCAGCCGGCCCGCCCCGGCAGGAAGCCCGCCCGTCAGCAGCACGCCCGTCGATTCGGGGTCTGCCGCCAGTCGCAGGTCCACCCCGCCGAAGCCGGCCTGCCGCCCGGTCGGCCCTTCGTAGACGAACCGCGCATCGGTGATGATCACCTCGCCCTCGGGACGGGGGAGGTCCGCATCCTCAACCGGGAAGTCGCGCAGCGCGGCCATCGCAGACTCGTCATGGTCCACAAGGCGGAACTGCGGCGCCGTCAGCGTCAGCGTCTCGATCTCCACCTCGCCCCGCAGGAGGGGAAACAGCCTCACCGTCGCTTCGATCGAATCGACGTCGAGTTGCCACTCCGCGCCGCCGAAACCGCCACCGAATGTCGCGTCCCCGAGGGTGATCACGCGGCCCCGGTGCAAAGAAACCGCGGCATGCTCGGGCAGGCGGATCTCGCCACCGCTCCATGTCGCGGCATGGTCCATGACAGCCGTGCGCAGCCTGTCGTCGGATACGAGGTGCGGCAGCGCGCGGAAAGTGGCTGCCGCGCCGGCCGCGAAAACGAGCGCGGCGAGCGCCGCGATCAGCAGGGGACGGTGTGTCCGACCGATCTGGCTGATCAAAGTCACGGTTCCTTGCCCTTCCGTTGCTCGGGCCGAACGTCACCTGCACAACGCGCCGTCCGTGGCGGCGGTCGATAGACGACAAGTCGGCCTTCACCTGCTGTGGCTCGGAGCGGCGCACGCCCCGCCGCTTCTCGGCTTATCGGCTCTTCCGACGTCGCACAAGGGCGGGTCCGGCGCGGCTGGCGCCGTGGGCGAGTCTGCGCCGCGCGTGTCGATATTCTCGCGTTCGCCACTCGGGCGAAACTCCGAGATCCGCGCCAAGCCGGTTGGGAAACCGATGCGGCGCCGCGCCCATCGCAGTGCGGCCGTCTGCGCATGATCCGGCAGTTGCCGCGCCGGTTACGCAACGAAAAAACCCCGCCAACGGCTGTGGCGGGGCCTCTTCCGCTTGGTCGCGCGGGTCAGCGCAGCGCCGCGCAGAACGCCTGTATGCGCGTGCAGGCTTTTTCGAGGTTCTCGTCCGAGGTGGCGTAGGACACGCGGAAGTTGGGCGACAGGCCGAAGGCGCCGCCGAACACCACCGCGACGCCGTTTTCCTCCAGCAGCGCGGTGGCGAAATCCTCGTCCGTCTCGATCGTCTTGCCGGCGGGCGTGGTCTTGCCGATGCAGCCCTTGATCGAGGGGTAGACGTAGAACGCACCCTCCGGCACCGGGCAGGTGATGCCCTCGGCCGCGTTCAGCATCTCCACCACCATGTCGCGGCGGCGCTTGAAGATGGCGTTGTTCGTGGCGATGTAATCCTGCGGGCCATTGAGGGCCTCGACCGCCGCCCACTGGCTGATCGAACAGGGGTTGGAGGTGGACTGCGACTGGATCTTGCGCATGGCGCCGATAAGCTGTTCCGGCCCCGCCGCGTAGCCGATCCGCCAGCCGGTCATCGCGTAGGCCTTGGACACCCCGTTGCAGGTCAGCGTGCGGTCATAGAGCCCCGGTTCCACCTGTGCGGGTGTCACGAATTCGAAATCGTCGTAGACGAGGTGTTCATACATGTCGTCGGTCATCACCCAGACATGGGGGTGGCGCATCAGCACGTCGGTGAGTGCCTTGAGTTCATCATGGGTATAGCCCGCGCCGGTTGGGTTCGACGGCGAGTTGAAGATGAACCACTTGGTCTTGGGGGTGATCGCGGCCTCCAGCTGGTCGGGCGTCAGCTTGTAGGCAGTGTCGGCAGAGGCCTCGGCGATCACCGGTTCGCCGCCCGCCAGCAGCACCATGTCGGGGTAGCTGACCCAGTAGGGCGCGGGGATCACGACCTCGTCGCCGGGGTTCAGCGTGGCCATCAGCGCGTTGTAGAGGATCTGCTTGCCGCCGGTCCCGACCGAGACCTGCGCGGGCGTGTACCCCAGCCCGTTATCGCGTTTGAACTTGTCGCAGACCGCCTGTTTCAGCTCCGCGATGCCATCGGGGGCGGTGTATTTCGTTTTTCCCGCATCAATGGCCGCTTTCGCGGCGGCGCAGATGTTGTCGGGGGTGTTGAAATCGGGCTCGCCCGCCCCGAGGCCGATCACATCCTTGCCTGCCGCCTTCAACTCGGCTGCGAGGGTCGAGACCGCGATGGTCGGAGACGGTTTCACGCGGGCCAGCGTATCGGACAGGAAGCTCATTTTCTGTTCTCCAGCGTTTCGGGGCCGGACATCGGGTCCGGTTTACAAAGGGGCTGGCACCTGCTTAGGGTCGCCATGCCCGGTGATCAAGGGGCCACGCGGCCCATGGGAAGGAAGAGCATGACCGACACGACCGAGACCGGCGACGACTGGTTCAGCGACGAGACCGCAACTTTCGGCGACCGGCTGGCCGGCGCGCGCGAGGCGCTTGGCTTGACGCAGGCGGATCTTTCCAAGCGGATGGGCGTGAAGCTCAAGACAGTGGTGGCATGGGAAAACGACTGGAGCGAGCCGCGCGCCAACAAGTTGCAGATGGTGGCCGGGCTGCTCAACGTGTCGATCCGCTGGTTGCTGACGGGGGAGGGCGACGGGCCCGAAGACCCCGGCGCAACCGATGTGCAGGGTGACCTCAACCACGTGATCCTCGATTTGCGGCAGATGCGGCAGGAACATGCCCGGCTGGGCGAGCAGATGGGCCGGCTGGAAAAGCGCCTGCGCCAGACGCTGAAGAAGGAAGAGGACCGCTGATGGCGGAGGAAAGCCGCGATATCCGTATCAAGCGCCTGCGCATGCGGGCCGCGCACCGGGGCACCAAGGAAATGGACTTGTTGCTGGGCGGCTGGGCCGAGGCGCATCTCGATGCGGCCGACGACGCGGCGCTCGACCTCTTCGAGCGGGTGCTGGACGAGGATGACCACGACCTTTACCAGTGGATTTCCGGCCAGCGGCAAGCCCCTGATTACATGGCACAACTGGCCGATGACCTCGCCCGCGCGGCGGCCTCCCGCCTCGGGCGCTGAGAAAACGGCGCGCGCTTAACGCATTCTTTGCAAATTTCGGCAAGTCTCCGGGTGCTGCCAGAGCGACGGAGATCATGATGAGTGTGCACAGCCCCCTAGCGGATTCGCCCCGGCACGGCTTCATGCCGGGCTACCTCGAAACGCTGTCGCTGGTGGAGCGGTTGCACCGCCTGTTGCTGGACGTGATCAAGGACGAATTCGAGCGGGTGGGCGTGCTGGACATCAACGCCGTGCAGGCGCTGTTGCTGTTCAATATCGGCGACAACGAGGTGACGGCCGGCGAGTTGAAATCGCGCGGCTATTACCAAGGGTCCAACGTCTCCTACAACCTCAAGAAGCTGGTGGAAATGGGTTACATGCACCACCAGCGATGCGAGATCGACCGCCGCTCCGTCCGCGTGCGTTTGACGCCGAAGGGCCGCGAGGTGCGCGACGTCGTGACGGGCCTGTTTGCCCGCCACGCGGAGGGGCTGGAGGGCAAGGGCGTGCTGGGCCCCGACGGGATCGACCAAGTCAACCATTCTCTGAAACGGATGGAAAGGTTCTGGACCGACCAGATCCGCTATATCTACTGATCCGCCGGCGGAACGGTGCGCGCAGCCGCCCCATCTGCAGAGGCTTTACGCGGTCGCGGGGGGTGTGTATCCCGGTCCGCGCGGTTGGCAGCGCCGACCTTTTTTGCGGCGAACGCCACGATGCCGCGCCGACGACCTTGACGGCAGCCTTGGAAGGATCCGCTTCGTGCCCCTGATCGACACCAGTCACCCGGTCTACCGGCCGCTCTGGTTGCGGCTCCTGATCACGCTCGGATGTCTGGGCTGGGCCGGTTTCGAATTGCTGGGCGGGCACACGGGCTGGGCGCTGTTCTTCGGCGCCATCGGGGCTTATGCGGGCTGGGTCTTTTTCGTGACATGGGATCCCGGGGCCGCGGCGGACGAGGACGATATCCGCTGACAGGGCCGGGCACCTAGGTGTCATAAAGCGTTTCGGCCGACCGGCGCACGATTTCGGCGACCTGCATCAGTTGCTCGGCCATCGGGTTGCTGCGCCGCCAGATCATGCCGATGGTGCGCGACGGGCGCGGGTTGCTGAAACGCGCCAACGAGACATCGGCCGACCGCGTTTCGACCGCGACAGCCATTTCCGGGATCAGCGTTACCCCGATGCCGGCGCCGACCATCTGCACCAATGTCGACAGCGAACTGCCATCCAGCAATTCGCGCGGCGCGCTCGCCCCCATGTTGCAAAACGACAGCGCCTGGTCGCGGAAACAATGCCCCTCTTCCAGCAGCAATAGCCGCATCTCGCGCAGGCTGTCCGCGCTTGGCACCGGGTTCGCCCGCTCCGCCGCCGGGCGCACCAGCACGAACTCCTCGGAAAACAGGGCCACCTCGGTAAAGGACGGCTCCGACACGGGCAAGGCGACGATGGCGGTATCAAGCCGCCCCTCCGCCAGTTCCCGGATGAGCTTGGGCGTCAGCGTCTCGCGCACGCGGATGTCCAGACCCCGGTGCGCCGCCTGCAATTGGCCGATGATGCGGGGCAGAAGGTAGGGCGCGATGGTTGGAATCACCCCGATGCGCAGCCGCCCCACCATGCTGCCCTGCGCGGCGCGGGCGAAATCCGACAACTCGTCGACCGAACGCAGGATGCTGCCGACGCGGTCCGCGATCTCCTCGCCGAAAGCGGTCAACCGCACCTGCCGCGCGGACCGGTCGAAAAGCGGCGCGCCAAGCGTTTCCTCCAGTTCCTTGATCTGCACCGACAGGGCGGGCTGCGACACCGACGATGCTTCCGCCGCTTGCCCGAAATGGCGGTAGCGGGCGAGCGCCTCGAAATAGCGCAACTGTTTGAGCGTCAGGTTTGTCATAATAAAAAACTATCGCTTCAATCGGAAAATGCAACTTCTGTAAATGGATATCGTTTGTTAGAACTGTTCCAGAAGATCAGGGGAGGTTCGGTTGCGCGTACGGCTTGGCGCCGTCGCGAAACGCGCCGCCCCTTGCCGAAACCCAGGTACCAATGATGGAGACGGAGATGGATGGGAACGACATGGGCAAATGCCCGGTGATGCATGGCGGCAATACCGCAGTTGGCAGTGACAACATGGAGTGGTGGCCCAAGTCGCTGAACCTTGACATCCTGCACCAGCACGACCGCAAGACCGACCCGCTGGGCGATGTCGATTACCGCGAGGCGGTGAAGTCGCTGGATGTCGAGGCGTTGAAGAATGACGTCAAGGCGTTGCTGACCGAAAGCCAGGACTGGTGGCCGGCCGATTACGGCCATTACGGCGGGCTGATGATCCGCCTCGCCTGGCACTCGGCCGGCTCTTATCGCCTGGCTGACGGGCGCGGGGGCGGCGGCGCCGGCAACATCCGCTTCGCGCCGCTCAATTCTTGGCCCGATAACGGCAACCTCGACAAGGCGCGCCGCCTGCTGTGGCCGATCAAGAAGAAATACGGCAACAAGATTTCGTGGGCCGACCTGATCCTGCTGGCCGGGAACATGGCCTATGAATCGATGGGCCTGAAGACCTTCGGCTTTTCCTTCGGACGCGAGGATATCTGGCACCCCGAGAAGGACACCTACTGGGGCGCGGAACGTGAATGGCTGGCGCCGTCCGACGAACGCTACGAGGACGTGGCCAACCCCGCGACCATGGAAAACCCGCTCGCGGCCGTGCAGATGGGCCTGATCTACGTCAACCCGGAGGGCGTGAACGGCGAACCCGACCCGATCGCAACGGCGGGGCAGGTGCGCGAAACCTTCGCGCGCATGGCGATGGATGACGAGGAAACCGCGGCGCTGACCTGCGGCGGCCACACCGTCGGCAAGGCGCATGGCAACGGCGATGCCGACGCGCTTGGCGCGGAACCCGAAGCGGCGGATGTCGAGACGCAGGGTCTTGGCTGGCTCAACCCCAACATGGGCGGCAAGGCCACCAACGCGGTGACCAGCGGCATCGAAGGCGCGTGGACGACCCACCCGACGACGTGGGACATGGGCTATTTCGACCTGCTCTTCGGCTACGAATGGGAACTGACGAAGTCGCCCGCCGGCGCCAACCAGTGGCGGCCCGTCGACATCAAGGAAGACGACATGCCGGTGGATCCCAGCGATCCGTCCAAGCGCGTCATGCCGATGATGACCGATGCCGACATGGCGATGAAGATGGACCCGGCCTACAACGCGATTTGCCAGAAATTCATGGCCGACCCGGCCTATTTCGACGATTGCTTCGCACGGGCATGGTTCAAGCTGATCCACCGCGACTTGGGCCCGAAGACGCGCTATATCGGCCCCGATGCGCCCGAAGAGGATCTGATCTGGCAGGACCCGGTCCCGGCAGGCCCGACCGGCTACGATGTCGATGCGGTCAAGGCGAAGATCGCGGCAAGCGGTCTCGGCGTGGGCGAGATGGTCGCCACCGCATGGGACAGTGCCCGCACCTTCCGCCAGTCCGACAAGCGCGGCGGTGCAAACGGCGCGCGCATCCGCCTGGCGCCGCAGAAGGACTGGGCGGGCAACGAGCCCGAACGCCTGCAAAAGGTGCTGTCGGTGCTCGAACCCATCGCGAAGGAGACCGGCGCAAGCCTCGCGGACGTGATCGTGCTGGCGGGCAATGTCGGGATCGAGCAGGCGGCGAAGGCCGCGGGTCATGACGTGAGCGTGCCGTTCACGCCCGGCCGCGGCGATGCCACGGACGACATGACCGACGCGGCCTCCTTCGACGTGCTGGAACCGCTGGCCGATGGCTTCCGCAACTGGCTGAAGAAGGACTATGTCGTCACCCCGGAGGAAATGCTGCTTGACCGGGCGCAGCTCATGGGGCTGACGGCGCCGGAAATGACGGTGCTGATCGGCGGCATGCGTGTGCTGGGCACCAACCATGGCGGCACCGGGCACGGCGTCTTTACCGACCGGGACGGCACGCTGACGCCCGACTTCTTCGTGAACCTGACCGACATGTCCTATTCGTGGCAGCCCAAGGGCGCCAACGAATACGCCATTGTCGCCCGGGACACGGGCGAGACCCGCTGGACAGCGACGCGCACCGATCTCGTGTTCGGCTCCAACGCCATCCTGCGTGCCTATGCAGAGGTCTATGCGCAGGACGACAACGCGGAGAAATTCGTCAAGGATTTCGTCGCGGCGTGGACCAAGGTGATGGAGGCCGATCGCTTCGACATCGCCTGATCGCCGGGGCAGGGGGCGCATGTCCCTGCACTTGGAAGGGGGCCGGCCGATTGGCCGGCCCCTTTTTCATGCGCTGATCAAACGAACACGAGGTCGTCGACGATGTCCTGGGCGTCGGTGATGCCCCAGAGGGTGACGGTATTGCCGTCGCCGAGGTCGATCACCACG
>QVQC01000032.1 GCA_003428585.1 Nioella halotolerans | reverse complement strand
CGCGCGTCGGTGCGAGGGACACCACATGTCGTGCTCACCGGAAGGAAAGGGATAAGCCTTCGTCCAGTGAAGGGTCTGCAATCTTTTCCTCTATTTGCGCCCACAGTCTGCGTCCCGCCAACAATTCTGCACGATCATAGGAAACATCGAGTCCCTGCCCTTCAAGTTCCTGCACTAAGAAATCAAATTCGCTTTCCGTATTGTCCGACCAAGCATAGCTAATCCAAAGTTTCTTCAACACTTCACTCCTTCACTCACCCAAACACCTCCACAAATTCCCGCCATTCGCCCTTGCTCATGCCCGAACTCTCCTGCGTCACCGCTTCCCCGGCCAGCCGCCGCCGGATCACCTCGACCCCCTTGGCGCTCAACTGCACCCCGCCCATCCGGTAATCCTCGAACGCGCCGTAGGCCGCCGGGACCCAGTCCTTCACCATCCGGGCGATCGCCTCCGCGTAGACCCGGATTTCATACTGTGCATGGGCATCCGCCCGCAGCCGCAGGAAGTGGAACAGGTTGTGCAGGTCGGTCTTCCAGTACCATTGCGTGTAGACATTGGCGGGCAGGTTCATGCGCGCCAGTTCCCGCGCCAGCCCCTGCTGGCCCTCCTGGCTCAGCATCGCGGCATAATTGTCATAGGCGCGCGTCGAATCGTCCTTCAGCAGGCGCAGCACGCGCTCCGCCTCCTCGCCCTGCAGCACGTCCCCGCGGCCCTGGTTGTTGACGGTGGACTGCGCCGCCAGCGCGTCCGGCGCGGGGATGTAGAATTCGCGGTCGAGGATGGAATAGCGCGCCGAATACTCGTTCACGTTGGCCGTGCGGTGCCGGATCCATTGCCGCGCCACGAAGACGGGCAGCTTCACATGCAGCTTGATCTCGCACATCTCGAAGGGGGTGGAGTGCCAGTGCCGCATCAGGTAGCGGATCAAGCCACTGTCATCGCGCGCCTTTTTCGTGCCGGCGCCGTAGCTGACCCTGGCCGCCTGCACGATGGCGGCATCGTCGCCCATGTAATCCACCACCCGCACGAAGCCGTGGTCCAGCACCGGTTGGGCGGTGTACAGGTGCGTCTCCATCCCCGGCGCGACGGCGCGCAGGGTGGGTTGCGCGGCGGCGCGCGCGGCGGCGATCTCGGCCTGTTGGTCTTTGCTCAGGGGCATGGCGGTCTCTTTCCGTGACAGGGATCTTCCGGTCCCGTTGTGCCCGAGGGATGGCGCCTGCTCAAGCCGCCGTGACGGGTGCGAAAATTCTTGCCGCCCCCACGCGACAAAGCCGGCGGCGCGCGCTACCCTCTGCCCCGAACGAGGCGAAAGGATTGCACGATGTCGATCAAGTACCTGCACACCATGGTCCGGGTGAAGGACCTCGAAACCAGCATGGCCTTCTACCAATTGCTCGGCCTGCACGAGACCCGCCGCTGGGAAAACGAGGGCGGGCGCTTCACGCTGGTCTTCATGGCGCCCCCGAACCAACCCGAATGCCCGGTGGAACTGACATGGAACTGGGATGGCGACGATGGCCTGCCGTCGGACAGCCGCCATTTCGGGCATCTCGCCTACGAGGTGGACAACATCTACGAGACTTGCCAGCACCTGATGGACAACGGCGTCACCATCAACCGCCCGCCGCGTGACGGGCGCATGGCCTTCGTGCGCTCGCCCGACAATATCTCGATCGAGCTGTTGCAGGAGGGCGAGGCGCTGCCCCCCGCCGAGCCATGGGAAAGCATGGAAAACACCGGTCACTGGTGATCCGCGCCGCCGCCATCGCGGGGCTGGCCTCGCTCGTGACGGCGCTGCCCGCCACCGCGCAGGATTGCCGGCTGGCCCTGCTTCTGGCGCTCGACGTGTCGGCCTCCGTTGACGCGGCCGAACATCGGTTGCAGCGTGACGGCCTCGCCGCCGCCCTGCTTGCGCCGGAGGTGCAGGGCCCGCTGCTCAATGGCCCCGGCCCTGTGGCGCTCGCCATCTACGAATGGTCGGGCCGGTTCCAGCAGGATGTCATCAGCGACTGGCAACTCGTCACCTCCGAGGCGCAGCTTCGCGCCATCGCGGACACCTTGCAAAGCGCCCCGCGCAGCACCGGCGACCTGCCCACCGCGCTCGGCTACGCCATCGGCTTCGCGGCAGAGATGTTCGCCAGCGCGCCGCCCTGCCTGTTCCAGACCGTCGACATGGCCGGGGACGGTGAAAACAACGACGGGTTTCCGCCCGCGATGGCCTATGAGCATTTCCCCTTCGCCGGCATCACGGTGAACGGGCTTGCCATCGGTGGGGCCAGCCGCGACATCCGCGCCTATTTCGAGGAGGAGATCATGCACGGCCCCGGCGCGTTCGTGGAATACGCCGCCACCCATGACGACTTCGCCGCCGCGATGCGCCGCAAGCTTGAACGCGAACTCGGGGTCATGGCCCTTGGCGCGCTTGACTGATTGCGCCTTCTTCTTGGTGCAAATACTCCGGGGGAGTCGCCGGTGGCAGCGCCCCCTCGCACCCATCCATCCGCGCACACGGTCCGGTCACCGCCCCCAAGGCCGATAAGCGCACGCGAAGAGGCCCTGCCTACACCGGCAGCATCGCCACCGCCACGCGCCGCCCCTCCGCCAGCAGCACGTTGTAGGTCCGCGCCGCCGCGGGCGAGCCCATCGGTTCGGGTGCGATGTCCGCGGCCTCCAACGCATCGCGTGTGGCCCGTGGCAGCGGCGCCAACTCCGCCCCCATCCCGATCAGCAGCACATCGACCTTGCCGGCCAGCGCCAGCAGCGCCGCCCGGTCCTCCGGTCCGCCCCATGGCGCGACGCCCTGCGAACTCAACAGCACCGCCCCCTCGACGACCTCGCCGCCGATGCGGAAGAATCCCGGCCCGTAGCCATCCACCGGGCGCGCGTCGTCAAAACCGATCTCGTTCAAGCGCATCCTCGCCTCCTCAATCCAGAAGCGGCAGGCCCATGACAGCCGATACCGCGATGATCCCGTAGGCCACCCACCGGTAGAGCGCCTCGCGCTCCGCCCGGAACAGCCAGCCACCCAGCAGGTTGCCCGCGATATAGGGCGCAAGCATCAGCACGCCCACCCCCAGCGCCACGGGAGTCAGCCGCCCCATCGCGCCGAGAACCCCCACCATCAAGGCATCGGCCACGATGAGGTAAAGCATCAACGTCGCGCGGACCACCCGCGCGGGCAGCGACGCGCTCATGTAAAGCATGATCACCGGCGGCCCGGTCAGCCCCGTCGCCCCGCCCAGCGCGCCGCCCAGCATGCCGGTGCCCACCACCAGCCCCGGCGTCAGCCGCCCGTGGTAGCGCCATCCGCGTACCAGAAGCACCAGCAGAAGCAGCGAAATAAGCGACACGCCGTAGCGGAACGCCTCCGCCGGCAGCCGCGTCAGCAACCACAGCCCCGCCGGAAGCGCCACCGCCAGCCCGGCGCACAGGCGCAACAGGTCAACGCGCTCGACCTGCCGCAATGCTCGCGGCACATGCGCCAACGGCCCGATCGCATCCATGATGACAAGGCTGACCAGCGCCGCGACCGGGCTCAGCATCTGGCCGGCAACGGGCATGTAGACCATTGCCGTGCCGAAGCCGGAAAAACCGCGCACCACGCCGGCGACAAGCGCGACCGTGGCCAACCAGCCAAGCCCCGGCACCGCAAGGGCCGGGGCAAGCAGCTCAGGCATCGACGTTGGAAAACTGCGTTCCGCCGCCCGGCCCGGGACCGGCGCCGTTATCGGACTTCGACCAGTCGCGCGTCACACCCAGCCGCAGCAGCACCACGGAGGCCACGAAGACCGAACTGTACGTGCCCACGATCACGCCCCAGATCATCGCGAAGACGAAACCGCGGATCACGTCGCCGCCCAGCACGAACAGCGATATGAGCGCGATCAGCGTGGTGACCGAGGTCATCACCGTGCGGCTCAGCGTCTCGTTGATCGACAGGTTCAGCACCTCGCCCAGCGGCCGCTTCTTGTATTTGCGCAGGTTCTCGCGCACCCGGTCGAAGACCACCACCGTGTCATTGAGCGAATAGCCCACGATGGTCAGAAGCGCCGCGATGATGGCCAGATCAAAGCGGATCTGAAGCAGGCTGAAGATGCCGATCGTCAGCGTCACGTCATGCACCAGCGCCGCCACCGCGCCAAGCGAGAACTGCCATTCGAAGCGCAGCCAGATATAGATCAGCACCGCCGTGATGGCGAGCGCCACGGCAATGATCGCGGTGCGCACCAGCTCACCCGAGACGGTCGGCCCGACGCTTTCCACGGAGGGGAAGGTGATGCTCGGATCGACCTGTTGCAGCTCCGCCTCGATCGCGGCGATGGTCTCCGGCGTCACCGCCTCCTGCCCCTCCTGCGCTTGCACGTTGATCATGGCAACATGCTGATCGGCCTCGAAGGACGGGTCGAACACCTCGGTGATCGTGATGTCGCCAAGATCCAGCCCCTGCAGCGCCCCGCGGTAGGCGGCGACATCCACCTCGGAATGCGCCTCGGTGCGGATCGTGGTGCCGCCGCGGAAGTCGATGCCGAAATTGAGCCCGACAACGAAGAACAGCAGGATCGAGGCGATCATTGCCAGCGACGATCCGAAAATCGCCACTTTCGTAAAGCGGAAGAAATCCCAGGCAGTCTCGGTGGGGACAAGTTTCAGTCGCATGGGCTCACACCTCGATAGTCTTGGGACGGCGGCGCTCGAACCACATCACGATCAGAAGCCGGGTGACGAAAAGCGCGGTAAAGACCGAGGTGACGATGCCAAGGCCCAGCGTGATCGCAAAGCCCCGAACCGGGCCGGATCCCATCATGTAGAGGATCACCGCGGTGATGAAGGTTGTGATATTGGCGTCGTAGATCGCCGAGCGCGCCTTTTCATAGCCCAGCTCGATCGCCCGGCTCGGCCCCTTGGCGGTTTTCAGTTCCTCCCGGATACGCTCGAAGATCAGCACGTTGGCATCCACCGCCATGCCGATGGTCAGCACGATCCCGGCGATCCCCGGCAGGGTCAGCGTCGCCCCGATCAGCGACAGAAGGCCGAAGATCAGCACCACGTTCACGATCAGCGCCACGTTGGCGAACAGGCCGAACAGCCCGTAGCTCAGCCCCATGAACAGCAGCACGGCGATCCCGGCCACGACGGCCGCGGTTTCGCCCGCCGCGATGCTGTCGGCGCCCAGTTCCGGCCCGACGGTGCGTTCCTCGAGGAAGGTCATCTCGGCCGGCAGGGCGCCCGCGCGCAGCAACACCGCCAGTTCGGTGGAGGTTTCGACCGTGAAATTGCCGCTGATCTGGCCCGACCCGCCGCAGATCGCCTCGCGGATCGTCGGCGCCGACAGCACCTCTTCATCCAGCACGATGGCGAACGGTGCGCCCACATTGTTCTGGCTGTACTCACAAAAGGCGCGCGAGCCTGACGTTGTCAGCGTGAAATTCACCGTCGGCTGGCCGTTCTGGTTGAAGGCCGGCTGCGCGTCGGACAGGTCCTCGCCCGACAGGACCGGCGTTTGTTCCAGCCGGTAGTAGAGGCTGTCATCCTCGATATCGGGCAGCACGATCTCGCGCGATTCCGGCTGCAACCCGGATCCGCCGCGCCCCGTGACGGGGTGGAAGGTCAGCCGCGCGGTGGTGCCGATCAGGCGCTTGAGTTCCTCGGCGCTGCCGATCCCCGGCACCTGGATCAGGATCCGGTCCTGCCCCTGCCGCTGGATCGTGGGTTCGCGGGTGCCGACCTCGTCGACGCGGCGGCGCACGATCTCGACGGATTGGCGCATGGTGCGATCATCCGTCGCCGTGCGCTCGGCCTCCGACAGGGTAACGACGACTTCGTCGCCATCGGCCCGCACATCGAGCGTCGAGGCCCCGACCCCGGTCAGATTGCTGACCGGCCGCGACAGGGTGCGCACCGCTTCAAGCGCCGACGTCATCCCGTCGGGCTGAGAGATCCGAACCCGCAATTCGCCCGGCGCGGAATCCTGCCGCCGGATGGTGCCGACCGTCTCGCGTTCGTCGCGCAGCGCGTCGCGCACGGACGGCCACAGCGCATCCAGCCGCGCGACATAGACATCCTCGACATTCACCTGCGCCAGAAGATGCGCGCCACCGCGCAGGTCGAGCCCGAGATTGACCAGTGTCGAGGGCAGGAAGGACGGCCACGCGGCCAGATCCGCCTCGGCCTCCTCGCTGCTCAGCCCCGCCTCGATCGCGGCAGCGGCATCGTTGTGGCGCTCGACGCGCGGGTAAAACAGGTTGGGCATCGCGAAGGCAAGCCCGAGGGCGACGAGGCCCCAGATCACGATCCGGTTCCAAAGGGGGATATTGAGCATCGTCGCGCTTTCCTGTCAGGGGGTCAGGCTTCGGCCGGTTCGGTCTTGCTGACCACCTTGGCAATGGTGTTGCGCACCACGCGGACGCGCACGCCATCGGCCAGTTCGACCTCGACCTCGTCCTCGTCCTTGACCTTGGTGATCTTGCCGATGAACCCGCCAGAGGTGACAACCTGGTCGCCGCGGCGCAGCGCCTCGATCATGGCCTGGTGCTGCTTGCGCTGCTGCTGCTGCGGGCGGATCATCAGGAAATACATGATCACGAAGATCAGGATGAGCGGGATAAAGCTTCCGATGGCTTCCATCTGTGGGGCGTCCTTTGTTCGGTGGCGCGGGGCCTTGGTCGTTTTGCCCCGCGAAATCGGCGGCACGTTACTGGCGCAAGGGGGGAAGCGCAAGGCGGCCCGGCCGCGAATCCCCCGCCGCGCTGGCGGTGTCCTGCGGATATGGTGTATGGCGGGGGGAACGCAATGGATGACCGGTTCGCAATGAGTGACACAGTGGTGCGGAAAGCAGAAGGCCGCGAGTAGGGTGGGCAGGCTTGCCAACCTCTCCGCGCTCCTCAATCGTGGGCAACATTGCCCACCCTACGCCATCGCTCCGATCCCCCGGAACTGCGCGGCGTGCGCTCCAACGCGCCGTCCCCATCTTCGCCAACCGTCTGCACGCAGGGTGTACGGGGGGTGTACAGGGGATGCACGCATGGCACCCCCCGATTTTCGGGTTCAAACGCCCGGCGCTTTGCGGCATAGATCGCCCGGAACCGCCCGCCCTGAAGAGGCCAAAATGCACGATATCCGCGCCATACGCGACAACCCCGACGCCTTCGACGCCGCCATGGCCCGCCGTGGCCTGCCGCCGCAATCGCCCGAGATCCTCGCCCTCGACGAGGCCCGCCGCGCCTGCATCACCGCCGCCGAAACCGCGCAGGCCGCGCGCAATTCCGCGTCGAAGGATGTGGGCCGGGCGAAGGCCGCGGGCGACGAGGCGGAGTTTCAGCGCCTGCGCGCGCTAGTGTCTGAAAAGAAAGAGGAAATCGCCCGGCTGGAGGAAGAGGCGAAGGCGAGGGACGCCGCCCTCACCGCGCTGCTGGAGGCGCTGCCGAACCTGCCGCACGACGATGTGCCCGAGGGCGCGGACGAGGCCGACAACGTCGAATTGCGGCGCCGGGGCACCCCGCCCGCCTTCGATTTCCCCCCGCGCGAACATTACGACCTGCCCGCCGTCGCGGGGAACATGGATTTCGAAACCGCGGCCAAACTGTCCGGCGCGCGCTTCGTGATGCTCAAGGGCGGCATCGCCCGGCTGCACCGGGCCTTGGCGCAATTCATGCTTGATATTCAGACGGTTGAGAATGGCCTGACGGAAATCAACACGCCCGTTCTGGTGCTGGAAGAGGCGATGTATGGCACCGGCCAGCTGCCCAAATTCGGCGAGGACAGCTACCAGACCCGCGAAGGCTGGTGGCTGATCCCCACCTCGGAAGTACCGCTGACCAATATCGTCGCGGGCGAGATCGTGGACGCGGCCAGCCTGCCGCTGCGCTACACCGCCCACTCGCTCTGCTTCCGCTCCGAGGCGGGCAGCGCCGGCCGCGACACCGCCGGCATGCTGCGCCAGCACCAGTTCGAGAAGGTCGAGATGGTCTCCGTCACCCATCCCGACCAGAGCCGGGACGAGCTGGACCGCATGACGCGCTGCGCCGAAAATATTCTTGAAAGACTGGGGCTTGCCTATCGCACCGTCGTGCTGTGCACCGGCGATATGGGCTTCGGCGCGCGGCGCACCCACGATATCGAGGTCTGGCTGCCGGGGCAGAACACCTACCGCGAGATCAGCTCGGTTTCCGTCTGCGGCGACTTCCAGGCGCGGCGCATGAACGCCCGTTTCCGCCCCGAGGACGGCGGCAAGCCGGAGTTTCTGCACACGCTCAACGGTTCCGGCGTGGCGGTGGGGCGTTGCCTGATCGCGGTGCTGGAAAACGGCCAGCAGGCGGATGGCTCCGTGCTCCTGCCCGAGGCGCTGCACCCCTATCTCGGCGGCATGACCCGGCTGACAGCGGACGCAACCCTTGACTGATCCGGCGAACGATACCGGCGACACGCGCCGCATGAAGGCCATCGCGGTGGTCTGCGGGGCGCTGGCCTTCGCGGCGGGTTCGCTGATGACGCCGGGCTTCGACGGCTATGACCCGGCGGCCTTCCCCAACCCGGTCGCGCCCCTGCCGCTGACCCCGGCGGGCTATGCATTCTCGATCTGGGGGGTGATCTTCATCGGCTTGATCCTGAACGCCTTTTACGGGCTCATCAAGCGCGACACCGATCCCGGCTGGGACGCGACCCGCTGGCCGCTTTTCGTCACGCAGGTGATCGGCGCGGCGTGGATCGGCATCGCGCAGGTCTCGCCGGTGATGGCGACGATCACGATCTGGATCATGCTGGCCGGCGCGCTGCTGGCCTTGCGCGCCGCGCTTCGCACGCCCGAGACATGGTGGATGCACGTACCGCTTGCCCTGCTGGCGGGGTGGCTGACAGCGGCGTCCTGGGTGGCGCTGACCACGACCGTGGTGGGCTACAGCGCCCTGTCACCCGCGATCGGAAGCTGGATCGGCCTTGTCGCGGCATTGATCACCAGCCTCGCGGTGCTGCGCGCCATGCCGCAGCCGGGCTACGCCGTCGCGTTTGTCTGGGCCCTGATCGGCATCATGGTATCGAACCTGTCGGACAACCTGCCCTTCCTTGTAGCGGCGGGCGCCGGTGCAGTCCTCGTGGCGGCGATGACGCTGCCCGCGCTTCGCCGCGCGTAACCGCCCGCGCGGCCCTTTACCGGGCCTGCGCCCTCCGATAACAGGGCGGCACGGTATCCGACACAAAGGCAGACCCATGCGCATTCTCATCACCAATGATGACGGCATCAACGCCCCCGGCCTCAAGGTGATGGAGGCCATCGCGCGCGAGGTCGCAGGCCCCGATGGCGAGGTCTGGACGGTGGCCCCGGCCTTCGAACAATCGGGCGTCGCCCATTGCATCAGCTTCGTGCACCCGACGCTGGTTTCGCGCTTTGGCCCGCAGGTCTACACCACCGAAGGCACGCCGGCCGATTGCGTGTTGACCGCCCTGCACGACATCATGGCCGACCACCCGCCAGACCTGATCCTGTCGGGCGTCAACAGGGGCAACAACGCGGCCGAGAATGTTCTCTATTCCGGCACGATAGGCGCCGCTCTTGAAGCAGCCCTTCAAGGTGTCCCCTCGATCGCGCTGTCGCAATATTACGGCCCCGGCAACCTGTCCCTCGACGACCCGTTCGAGGCCGCGGCACGACACGGCGCCGAAACCGTGCGCGCATTGCTGGACCACGGCCACTGGGACGAGGCCGATTACCGGGTGTTCTACAACGTGAACTTTCCGCCCGTCGCGGCCGGCGACGTCAAGGGGCGGCGCGTCTCCTGCCAAGGGTTCCGGCGCGGGACCGGCTTTTCGACCGTGCCCCATACCGCGCCCAACGGCCGCCGCTTCGTCTGGATCGCAGGCGGCGACCAGACCCGCGAAACCGCCGCCGACAGCGATGCGCAGGCCAATCTCGACGGCTACATCTCGATCACGCCGTTGCGCGCGGACCTCACCGCGCATGACGTGCTGGCCGATCTCAAAGCGCGGCTTGAATGACCTGGGACGCCGAGCAGAAGATGCAGTTCCTATTCGCTCTTCGATCGAAGGGCGTTACGGATGCGCGCGCGCTCGGCGCCATGGAAAAGGTGGATCGCGGGATGTTCGTGAAGGGACATTTCGAAGCCCGCGCCTACGAGGACATGCCGCTACCGATCGCCTCGGGCCAGACGATCAGTCAGCCGTCTGTCGTGGGGCTGATGACGCAGGCGCTGAACGTGCAGCCCCGCGACAAGGTGCTGGAGGTCGGGACCGGGTCCGGCTACCAGGCCGCGATCCTGAGCCACCTCGCGCGCCGCGTCTACACCGTGGACCGTCACCGCCGACTGACACGGGAGTGTGAAAAGCTGTTCGAGTCGCTGGATTTGCACAATGTCACCGTGATCACCGGCGACGGCAGCTTCGGCCTGGCCGAACAGGCCCCCTTCGACCGCATCATCGTGACAGCAGCGGCCGAAGACCCCCCGGGGCCGCTGCTGTCACAACTCAAGGAGGGCGGGATCATGGTGCTGCCCGTGGGCCAGTCGGACGCTGTGCAAAGCCTGATCAAGGTCACGAAAACCCCGGACGGGCTGGACTATCACGAGCTTTGCCCGGTGCGCTTCGTGCCGTTGATCGAGGGCGTGGCACAGGAATGAACCGGCCAACGGGCTGGCAAACACACCTGATTCGCGTGTAGAAGCGCGGTCATTCCCCCGTGCCGCTGGCACGGCAAGACCCCGCGCAGGGGCGTTCCTTTTGACACGAACCGAGGTCTTCGAGCCGATGCCCAGATTTCCCGTGATCCTTCTTGGCCTGAGCGCGACGCTGCTGGCGGCCTGCGACCAGCCCGGCGCCTTCGATTTCGATTTCCGCAACAATGGCATATCCAGCCCGGCCGCGCCGGCCGAGGATGCCGAAACCGCGCCGCGGCCCGAGGCCGATGAATTCGGGCTGATCACCTACCCCACCTATCAGGTCGTGGTGGCGCGTCGTGGCGACAGCCTCGCCGATGTCGCCAACCGCATCGGCATGGAGCCGGACGAGCTGGCCCGTTTCAACGGCCGCAACGCGACGGATAACCTGCGCAATGGCGAGGTGCTGGCCCTGCCGCGTCGGATCACGCCGCCGGGTGCGGAGGACGAGACCGATATCACCGCGATCGCCTCCGCCGCCATTGACCGCGCCGATGAACAGGCCCCCGACGCGGCGCAGGACGCGGAACCGGCGCTCGCGGTGCAGGAAGGTGCAGAACCCGTCCGCCACCGTGTGGCACGCGGGGAAACCGCCTACTCGGTTTCGCGGCTTTATGGCGTCTCGGTCCGGTCGCTGGCCGAATGGAACGGGCTCGGCCCCGAATTGACGGTGCGCGAAGGGCAATTCCTGATCATCCCCATCGTCATGGAAGAGGCCCCGTCGGAACCAGACGGCAATGCCCCCGGCGACAGCCGGGCCCCCGTGCCCCCGTCGGCCGCCGAGCCGCTGCCCGAGGATATCGCCACCGCCGAACTGCCCGACGCCCCGGACATGGAGGCCCCCACTCCCACGCCCGAGGAAACCGCCGAGGAGGCCGCCGGCCCGCAGATGCAGCGCCCGGTGCCGGGCCAGATCATCCGGCCCTTCAGCGGCCGCAGCGAAGGGATCGACATCGGCGCCGACGCGGGCACGCCTGTCCGCGCCGCTGCCGAAGGCGAGGTGGCGGCCATCACCCGCGACACCGACCAGGTGCCGATCCTCGTGCTGCGCCATCCGGGCAACCTGCTGACGGTCTATGCCAATATCGCCGATATCCGGGTGGAACGCGGCGACACGATCAGCCGCGGCCAGACCATCGCCACGGTGGGCGACGGCGACCCGGCTTTCCTGCATTTCGAGGTGCGCCAAGGCTTCGAGTCGGTCGACCCGACGCCCTATATCGAGTAATGCGAAAGGCGCCCGTCGGGGCGCCTTCTCGATTTTCCATCAACGGGTTGGCGTCAGATCTTCACGCCCCGGCGTCCAGCCAGATCGGTGAAGTATTGCCACGCGACCCGGCCCGACCGCGCGCCGCGAGTCGCCTGCCATTCGATGGCTTCCGCGCGCAGGGTCGCATCGTCAATCTGCACCCCGTAGGCGTCGCAATAGCCCCGGACCATGGCAAGATAGGCGTCCTGATCGCAGGGGTGAAAGCCAAGCCACAGCCCGAAGCGATCCGAGAGGGACACCTTTTCCTCCACCGCTTCCGAGGGGTTGATGGCGCTGGAGCGTTCATTCTCGATCATGTCCCGCGGCATCAGGTGGCGCCGGTTCGAGGTGGCGTAGAAGATCACGTTGTCCGGCCGTCCCTCGACCCCGCCGTCGAGCACGGTCTTGAGCGATTTGTAATGCTCGTCATCGTGACCGAAGCTGAGATCATCGCAAAACAAGATGATGCGCACCGGCGCGGCCCGCAGGATCGCCAGCAGCCGCCCGATGGAGGGCAGATCCTCGCGCTGCACCTCGACCAGTTTCAGGGCCTCGTGATCCGCTTCGACAGCGCCGTGAACCGCCTTGACGAGAGAGGATTTCCCCATTCCGCGCGCGCCCCAAAGCAGGGCGTTGTTCGCGGGCAGGCCGGCCGCGAAATGGCGGGTATTCTCGATCAGGGTATCGCGCGCCCGGTTGATCCCCAGAAGCAGCGACAGGTCCACGCGGTTGACCTTCTCGACAGGGTCCAGCCAGTCGGGATCAACGTGCCAGACGAATGCGCCCGCAGCACCCCAGTCAGGGGCGGATGCCGGCGCCGGGCGCAAGCGTTCCAGCGCCGCGGCGATGCGGTCCAGGGACGCGGCCTCGCTCATTCCTGCCTGTCCTCGGGGTCGTCCTCCGCCTCGTCATCCCACAGGCCTTCGGCGCGCAGGTCGCGCTCGCGCTCGCGCTTGCGCTCCACCAGTTTCACCAACTGGATCGACACTTCGTAGAGACCGTAAACCACGGTGAACAGGATCAATTGTGTGATCACGTCCGGCGGCGTGACAAGCGCGGCCAGCACAAGGATGCCGACCATCGCGTATTTGCGCATGTTTCCAAGGCCCTCGGCAGAGACCAACCCGGCCTTGCCCATCAGGGTCAGCAATACGGGCAGCTGAAAACAGAGGCCGAAGGCGAAGATGAATTTCAGCCCCAGATCGAGCGATTCCTTGACCGAGCCAAGGAACACGGTCTGAAGCCGGTCATTGGTGCCCGGTTCAACCCCCGGCTCGGTTCCGGCAAGAATGGACGCCAGTGCCGGAACCACGTCGGAAAACCCGATGAAAAATCGCATCGCCAGCGGTGTCACCACGAAATGGGCGAACGCCGCGCCGGCAAGGAACAACAACGGCGAGGCCACGAGGAATGGCAGAAACGCGTTCTTTTCCGTACGGTAGAGGCCCGGCGCGACGAAGCGCCACATCTGGTGCGCGATCACGGGAAACGCGAGCCCGAAGCCCACGACAACGGAGACCCGGATCAGCGTGAAAAACTTTTCCTGCGGCGCGGTGAAGATCAGGCGCGGGTCCTCGCCGCGTTCGCGCAGGATGTCGGCGATCGGCTGGAACAGGAATTCAAGGATCGGTTCGGCCACGGTGAAACAGGCCACCATGGCGATGACGAAAGCCAGGACCGACCAGATCAGCCGCGTCCGAAGCTCTGCCAGATGTTCGATCAGCGGGGCAGAGCTTTCTTCGATATCGTCTTTGTTCATGTGTCGGAGGTTCCGGTGCGCGGCGCGGTTTCGGCTGCGGTGCCGTCATCCTCAGCATCGGCGGCAGCAGTGCTGGCGACGGGCTGACGTTTGGCGGAGGCGCGTGCCGCGGCGCGCTCCTTGGCGGCGGTCACGCGCGCCTCGGCCTCATCGCGGCGTTTCTGCGCCAGTTTCTCGGTCTCGCTCAAGGGCTTTTCCGGCTCTCCACGGGTTTCCGGCTTTCCAGGGGTTTCCGGGTCTTCATCGCCATCAATTCCTGCGCCGGCGCGTTTCATTGCCTCCATCCCCATCTTACGCGGGTTGGACACGTTGCGCAGGTCTCGCGCCACGTCGGTGGCGGACTTGAGATCCTTGGACAGGTCATCGAAACCGGATTCGCTGGCCGCCGCGTTCATCGTGCTCTGGAATTCCCGCGCCATGCCCCGGATCTTGCCCGTCACCTGGCCGAGCGTGCGGAACATCTTGGGCAGGTCGTTAGGGCCGACCACGATCAGCGCGACCACCCCCACGACAAGCAGTTCCCACATGCCGATGTCAAACATGGCAGTTCCTCAACCCGGTTAAGCCAGACGCCGCAGGACGTTCAGGCGTTTTCGCGATCACGCTCCGGCGTCACGTCGCGGGCGGCTTCACCTGTGTCTTCGCTGGCGTTCTCGATTTCCTCGGTGCCTTCGCGCACGCCGCGCTTGAACGAGGTGATGCCCTTGCCAACCTCGCCCATCAGGCCGGCGATCTTGCCCCGGCCAAAGAGCACCAGAACGACGACCGCGATGAGCAGAAGGCCCGGCAGTCCGATATTGTTAAGCATGTCAGTCTCCCTTGTCCGGGGCAGAACCGTCATCCGCCACCGTGAGTGCTACTTGACATAACTATGGATTCTCACGGCCGGATCAAAGCCCCAATCTGTCACATGCCGGCAGAAATTGGCCGACACGCGGAGGGCGCAGCGCGATCATCGCGCGAAAACAAAGCACCGATCGCGACGAACCGTCAGCCAGAGCGGCATCCCCGGCTTGGGCAGGAACACCCCCGGGACGGTGGCTTTCAGCACCTGCTGGTTGAAATCCATGCGAAACTCCACGAGGCTTTCATGCCCCATGAAGCGGGCGCGTTGCACCACGCCCCGCGCGGGCGTACCATCCATCGGCGTCGGGTTGGGCCCGCGCCCGCCCCGGTCGAAGTCTATCTTGACGTGCTGCGGGCGAAAGATGATCTCGACCTCGGTGCCGTCGGGATGACCGGGGGCGAGGAACTGGCCGAATGCGGTATCGGTCAGGGCGCCGTTAACGGTGCCGGTTATCACGTTGATATCCGAAAAGAAGGCGGCGGCGTCCCGGTCACAGGGTGCATTGTAGATGTTGTAGGGCGCCCCCTGCTGCACGATCCGCCCGTCGCGCATCAGCGCGATCTGGTCGGCCATGCGCATCGCCTCCTCGGGTTCGTGGGTGACGAGGACAACGGCGGTGCCCTCTTCCTTGAGCAGTTCCAGCGTTTCGTCGCGGATCCCGTCGCGCAGCCGGTTGTCGAGCCCGGAAAAGGGTTCATCCATCAGCATCACGCCGGGGCGTGGCGCGAGGGCACGGGCAAGCGCGACCCGCTGTTGTTCCCCGCCTGAAAGCATGTGCGGGGCCTTGTCGTCGTAGCCCTTCAGATCGACCCGCCGCAACAATTCCGCCACCCGGGCCGCCTTTTCGGCCCGCGTTCCGGCAAGCCCGAAGGCAACGTTCTGCGCCACGCTGAGATGCGGGAAGAGCGCGAAATCCTGGAAGATCAGCCCGACGCCACGCGCCTCGGGGGGAAGATGCAGGCTCTCATCGGCAAGCGTGCGCCCATCGACCCGGATCGCGCCGGCAGACAAGCGTTCGATCCCGGCAATGAGCCGAAGCGTGGTCGTCTTGCCGCAGCCCGAAGGCCCAAGCAGACACATGACTTCTCCCGGGGCAACGGTGAGCGAGACATCGCGCACGACAGCACGCCCCGCAAAGGCACAGGAAACGGAAACGACATCCAGTCTAGGGGCATTCGGCACAGGGCGGTTCCTGATAGATTGGCTCGGGAAAGGCAGCTAACAGGGGTTTTCCGGTCTTTCAAGCCGCCCTCGTTGTGCGCCTGACCGGGCAAAAACGACACGGGCGCGACAAGGCAACGTTCTGCATCGCTTCAACTATACGCTGAACTTCCCTGATTCAATTTGAACAATCGCTTCGATACACAGAGTTATCCACAGACAGGCATCGTGCGCTCCCAGCCCGCGATGCGAAAGGAGAGCAGCGTTCAGCGCGCGATGCCCCAACGCAAGCCTCGCCTTATCGAACTGGGTCGCGTCGCGGCCTTCCTTATCACACAGGCAGCATGGATTTCCACGTATGATCAAAAATATACGGTCTCGAAACCCAAATTTAGGCTGCGCTTGTGTCGGGGCGCACAGAACAGGGAGAATTATTGCATAAATGTAATCTATTCTGGAAAACTACGGAAATATAGACTTCCAAATATCGCACAAAGGAAAGAATGTTACCCGCGATCTGCAAGGGTTTGCGGCCCGGTTCAGCCCGTTCAGGCCCATCATCCGCAACGGCATGGTCTTTTTTGACACAGTTTTTTTGGGAAGCCAGCGCAACGCGACGGCACCGACACCCCGACGGTGTCGGTGCAAGGCGTTCAGGATCCGAATTTATCAATAGTTTTCATACGCCTGGAACCCATTCCAGATGTGACCACGCATTCTGGCAGGCCAACACGCCGTTGTTACAGGGTCGCGTTCACCGCGCCACCGTCCAGCAGCAGGTTTTGCCCGACGATGAACCCGGCATGTTGCGAGCACAGGAAGGCACAGGCGGCGCCAAACTCCTGCGGTGTGCCGTAGCGGCCCGCCGGGATGGTCGCCGCGCGACGCGTCTTCGCCTCGTCCATGGTGATGCCCTCCTGCTCGGAGACGCCGCGATCCAGCGACACCGCCCGGTCCGTGGCATGGATGCCCGGCAACAGGTTGTTGATGATCACGCCCTTGCCCGCGACCTGCCGCGAGGTGCCGGCGACATACCCCGTCAGCCCCGCCCGCGCTGCATTGGAAAGGCCGAGAACCGGGATCGGCGCCTTCACCGATTGCGAGGTGATGTTGACCACCCGCCCCCATCCACGCGCCATCATCCCCGGCACGAGCGCCTTGATCAGCGCGATCGGCGTCAGCATGTTGGCGTCGAGCGCCGCGATGAAATCGTCGCGTTCCCAATCCTGCCAAGACCCGGGCGGCGGGCCGCCGGCATTGTTGACGAGGATATCCACGTCGCCGGCCGCCTCCAGCACCCGCGCGCGGCCCTCCTCGGTGGTGATGTCGGCGGCGACTGGCGTCACGGTGACACCATGCGTGGCGCGGATGGCCTCGGCCGTGGCGTCCAGCGTTTCTGCGCCACGGGCGTTCAGGACGAGGTGAACCCCCTCGGCGGCCAGCATCTCGGCGCAACCGCGCCCCAGCCCCTTGGAGGATGCGCAGACAAGCGCCTTCTTTCCGGAAATGCCCAGATCCATTGCTCTGCCTCTGTCTTTTGTCATTCGTTGCCGCCTAGCATAGCAGCTTGCGAGGGCGGGCGCCAGCATATGCCGGCTTGACCCCACACAAGCGCGCCGGATAGCCATGGCGCGAAGGAGATCCCATGCCCCGCAGACCCGCGCAGTTCAGCTTTCCCACCTATGCCGCGACCAGCCTCGTGGTGCATCGCGGCGCGAACGAACGCGACCCGATCGGCGGTGCCGCCGACGTCGTGCCGGGCGACAGCTATCGCCTGTCGCGCGAGGCGGCGGCGCGGCAATTGTCGATCTGGGACGGGCCCAGCGGCGCGGAGGTCGCCGATGGCTCCGAGATCGGGCAGCCGGGTGACCGGGTGCTGCTGGAAGTCTGCCACAGCATGATGGCGCCCGGCGGCACGCTGGTGGAACTGCTCGTCCTGACGGTCACCGGCGAGGCGGACACGGCGCGGGTCTTCCTGCCGCTCGCCCCGATGGAGCCGCGCGGCGAATACGAACTCGTCGCATCACAAACGGAGATGGCCGCGCGACGGCTGGCCGATATCGCCTCCGTCAGTTTCATCTCCGGCACACGGCTGACCATGGCCAACGGGCGCCAGACCCCGGTCGAGGACTTGCAACCCGGCGACCGCCTTCTGACTCGCGACCACGGGGCGCAGGAAATCCGCTGGATCGGCCAGCAGGTGAGCCGTGCCACCGGCGCCCTCGCGCCGATCCTGATCTGCGCGGGCACGATGAATGCCGCCAACGACCTGCGCCTGTTTCCGCATCACCGGCTTTTTGTCTGGCAGCGCCGGGACGAGATCGGGGCCGGGCGGTCCGAGCTTCTGGTCAAGGCCGAACATCTGGTCAACGGCGACACGGTCACGCGCGAGGAAGGCGGCTTCGTGGAAAGCTACCAGATCCTTTTCGGCGCGCACGAGATCATCTATGCCGAGGGCATCGCCGTCGAAAGCCTGCTGGTCACGCCGCAAACCCGCGCCGCCCTGCCAGAGGACGTGGCAACGGACCAGACCGATGCCGACCGGTTCCTCGCCTCTGACCTGGAGGTGGACCGAAACGCGCTTTCGGAGACGGGCGACCCGGCCGAACGGCTGACCCGCGCCAGCCGGGGCAGCAAGGACTAGGCAGCCTGCCCGGCGGGCCGCGCATGGGCCCGGTGCGCCTCGATCCACAACTGGTCCACTGCGGCAAGGGCATGCGGGTCGAGGTCACCCGCCTCCCAGTAGCGCCCCGACGGCACGTAGAGTCCAAGTGCGGCTTCGTGTGCTGTTGCCTCCTGAAAATCGGGCAAGGCGGCGGGCGATGCCGGGGGCGGCAGGGCCGCCAGAGCCTGCGGCGTGGTACGGGGAAAGACCAGCCGCGTCTCGGTCGCGCGCGACAGGGTAACGCAGCGACAGCCAGACGCCGCGGCCATCAGCAGCAACCGGGCGGACTTCGCCTCAAGATCCTGCAACGTCACGTCGGCGCGCAGCGGATCGGCGGTGCCGGTTCCGTAGAAATGGGTCGGGCCAGAGCACGGGTAGACCATGTCGCAGCCGATATAGGCCAGCACATCGGGGGCCAACGCATCAAGCGCCCAGTATCCGGCGGTAAACGCCATCGTCCCCCCGGCATAGACAACCCCGCCAAAGCGGTTCAGGCTGGGGACGTAGTCGCTGGCCGTCACGACCGTTTGTCCGGACGACAGGCGATCCGGGCGCCGCTCCGGCGGGAAATCCTCGGGGTGGATCAGGTGGGTCCAGTCCTCGCGGACGCGCCACGCGTTGTTGATCGCCACCACGGCGGCGAATGTCGACAGATCCCAGCCAAGGCAATCGGGCGCATTCGGGCCGCTGCCAATGATCAATACCGTACGTGTCACCTGCTCCGGTCCTCCTTGCAGCCCGTCATGCGATCTCAAGGTAGTCCGCTCACCCATTCGGGCAACGGTCGGACGCCGCGCCGGGGCGCGGGTGCCGCGCCTTGCCAATCGCGGGTCCGACACCTATACGCGGCCCATGCTTGACACGCCCACCAACCGCCCCGACCTGCCCCTCGAAATCGCCCGTCGTCGGACCTTCGCGATCATCTCGCACCCCGACGCGGGCAAGACGACGCTGACGGAAAAGTTCCTCCTCTACGGGGGCGCCATCCAGTTGGCCGGGCAGGTCCGCGCCAAGGGCGAGGCGCGGCGCACCCGGTCGGACTTCATGCAGATGGAAAAGGACCGCGGCATTTCGGTCTCGGCCTCGGCCATGTCCTTCGACTACGGCGACTATCGCTTCAACCTGGTGGACACGCCGGGCCACAGCGATTTTTCCGAGGATACCTACCGCACGCTGACCGCCGTCGACGCCGCGATCATGGTGATCGACGGGGCAAAGGGCGTGGAAAGCCAGACGCAGAAGCTGTTCGAGGTCTGCCGCATGCGCGACCTGCCGATCCTGACCTTTTGCAACAAGATGGACCGCGAAAGCCGCGACACCTTCGACATCATCGACGAGATCCAGGAAAACCTCGCCATCGACGTGACACCAGCAAGCTGGCCCATCGGTATGGGGCGCGATTTCCTTGGTTGCTATGACCTCTTGCGCGACCGGTTGGAACTGATGGACCGCGCCGACCGCAACAAGGTGGCCGAAAGCATCAAGATCGAGGGGCTGGATGACCCCCTGCTGGATGAACACATCCCCGCGGACCTTCTGGAAAAGCTGCGCGAAGAGGTGGAGATGGCGCGCGAACTGCTGCCGCCGCTCGACCCGCAAAGCCTGATCGAGGGGCACCTGACGCCGATCTGGTTCGGCTCGGCGATCAACAGCTTCGGCGTGAAGGAGCTGATGGACGGCATCGCCGGCTACGGCCCCGAACCGCAGGTGCAGAAGGCCACCCCGCGCGAGGTCGCGCCGGAGGAGAAGAACGTCACTGGCTTCGTCTTCAAGGTGCAGGCCAACATGGACGCGCGCCACCGCGACCGGGTGGCCTTCGTGCGCCTCGCCTCGGGCCATTTCAAACGCGGCATGAAGATGACCCATGTGCGCAGCAAGAAACCGATGACCGTCTCGGCGCCGGTGCTGTTCCTCGCCTCCGACCGCGAAGTGGCGGAAGAGGCCTGGGCCGGCGACATCATCGGCATTCCCAACCACGGGCAATTGCGCATTGGCGATGCGCTGACGGAAGGCGAGGCGCTGCGCTTCACCGGCATCCCCTCTTTCGCGCCGGAGCTTCTGCAAGCCTGCCGCGCCGGTGACCCGATGAAGGCCAAGCACCTCGACAAGGCCCTGATGCAGTTCGCCGAGGAGGGCGCGGCCAAGGTGTTCAAGCCGACCTTCGGCTCGGGCTTCATCGTCGGCGTGGTCGGCGCGCTGCAATTCGAGGTGCTGGCCAGCCGGATCGAGCTGGAATACGGCCTGCCCGTGCGGTTCGAACCGACGCAATTCACCTCCGCCCGTTGGGTGCTGGGCGCCAAGGACGCGGTGGACAAATTCGCCGCCGCCAACAAGCAGCACATCGCCACCGACAATGACGGCGACCCGGTGTTCCTGACCCGCCTGCAATGGGATATCGACCGCGTGGCACGCGATTACCCCGATGTCACCCTGTCGGCGACCAAGGAAATGATGGTGTGATCTGATCACCCTCTTCGCGGTGAGTTTACGATTAGTTTACCTTTTGGCGTTGTGCTGTCCTGACAGGAGGGCAGCATGCGAAAAAACCAATTCCGTGCATGGCTAGCAGGACAACCGGTCAACGCGAACACAGCAGCAATGAGGGTGCGGGCCGTTGCCCGGATCGAGAATGCCTATGGCATCGATCTTGACGAAGCCTACAACCGGGACGGACTCGCCTCGGTTGTCGAGCAATTTTCATATTCGACCGAGGACGCAGCACGCAATAAACCAAATCCGACACGTATGAACATCTCGCGCGGCGATATTCGTTCGCAAGTGGCGTGGTATCGAACGCAGATCAACAGTTACCGAAAATTCTGCGAAGCAACAGGGCAAGGGCATTCCGAGCCGACGAGCATGGAGGATGAGGAACCGGATTTTCTTGCCCATGACGAAAATCATGATGACCTTGTCGAAGTTTCTGATGCTGATGAACTTACCTTTGCGTTGGAAGCCGATCTGGAAGCCGCGCTACGCAGTGAGCTACATCAACTCGAGGAGGGACTTGTCTTGGCTGATGGCGGACAACAACGAAAAGTAGGGTCCGGCTTCATCGACATTCTCGCGAAAGGGGCGGATGGCACCACAGTTGTTATCGAACTGAAGTCTGGGCAAACCCGCCCCGCTGCGGTGGCGCAGATTCTCGGCTATATGTCTGACATAGCCGAAGAAAATGGCGCAACGGTCAGAGGGTATCTTGTTGGCGCGGCTCACCACGATCGCGTTATCGCCGCGGCAAAGGCTGTTCCGCATCTGTCACTTCGTAGCTATTCATATCGTTTTTCGTTCTCGGAATAGGTTTGCGCCTCCGTGTTCACGGACCCCTGACGCGAAGGTGACCGGCCCCGGCGCGATCTGACCGCTTCGTGATTGGGGTCGGGCAGGGCTTTCATGCTTGCTTGTTTGCATTGTCAACAAGCCATGGGAGATCCTGTCGTGATCAAGACGTTTCGCAATGCCGCGCTTGGCGCACTCATCCTTGCTGCCGGCCCGGCCCTGACCGAGGAGATCACCATCGAGGCCGTGATGGTGCCGCAAGAACAAATGCGCCTCGACTTCGAGGATGGCAGCAACCATTTCGTGCTGATGGTCCGGCGCGAGGGCACGGCTGGCGGCTCCGGTATCCTCGATGGTGCCGAGGTGACGGAACACGGCTGGCACGACATCCAGCCCGGCACCGGCGGCGACCCGCGCGGCTACCTGACCTTTGATACCGACGAGGGGCTGGTCTACGTGCAGTTCCGTGTGCGGGCGGTCTTCGTGCCCGATGAGGCGGGCGGGATGCGCCTGCTCGACAACGGCTACTGGGAGGTCGTGGGCGCCACCGGCGCGCATGAGGGCCTGCAAGGCGCGGGAACCCTGCACATCACCCCCGCCCCGGCACCCGCCGCCGCGCCCGACCGACTGTTCCGCTTGGACGGGGAACTTGTCGCGGGCTGACCGGGGGCGCGAGGCACAACCATTTGTTAACCCTTTGCGTGTCTCATGCGGGGCATGGTCCGGCTCCTTCTCTTGTGCCTTGCGCTCACCGCCTGTGTCCCCGCGGGCGGTGAGCTTGCCGCGCCCGCGACGGGTCTGACGGGCAGCTACAGCCGGCAGGTGGTTATCTCCGACCACCCGCATCACGTCCTTTACGGCCATGTCGTGGATGTCACCGATGGCGATGTCCGCGTCCGCGCGCTGATCGTCAGCCACCGGCGCGACGGCGTCCACCGCCTGCGGTTCTACGAGGCGTGGAGCGGCGCGCGCGCTTTGCCCTACCGGCGGATGAACCGGCGGCTGGGCTGCACCCACGGCCATTGCCGCAACGATGCCGTGGGGATGATCCTGCTGGGCGATGGAATGATCGCGCGCGCCACGCAACAGGGCTTCTGCGCCAGTTTGGTCGGCCCCACGGGCCGGATCGAGATCCATGCGCCGCCGAACCTCTTTACCGGGTTGTCACAAGCCCCGTAGTGAAGGCGAACCGCCCGGTTACAGTGATATTTGACGATTTCCCGGATATGGATTATGCAACGACCGATGCCGCGATGCGCGCGGTATGGCTACGCGGGGCGCGCGGAAGATCAGCGCTCCATTCACACCTGCGGGAACGCCCCGCCAGACTGGACGCAGATGACGAAATTTACCGATCTCAACCTTAATCCCAAGGTTCTCAAGGCCGTTGAAGAAGCGGGCTACGAAACGCCCACGCCGATTCAGGCCGGTGCGATTCCCCCCGCCCTCGAAGGGCGCGACGTTCTGGGAATCGCCCAGACCGGCACCGGCAAGACCGCCAGTTTCACGCTGCCGATGATCACCGCGCTTGCCCGCGGCCGTGCACGCGCGCGGATGCCGCGCAGCCTTGTGCTGTGCCCGACGCGGGAACTCGCCGCGCAGGTTGCCGAGAACTTCGATACCTATGCCAAGCACGTGAAGCTGACCAAGGCGCTCCTGATCGGCGGTGTCAGTTTCAAGGAACAGGAACAACTGATTGACAAGGGCGTTGACGTGCTGATCGCCACGCCGGGCCGGCTGCTCGATCATTTCGAACGCGGCAAGCTGATCCTCAACGACGTCAAGATCATGGTCGTGGACGAGGCCGACCGGATGCTCGACATGGGGTTCATCCCCGATATCGAGCGGATCTTCGGCCTTACGCCCTTTACCCGCCAGACACTGTTCTTCTCGGCCACCATGGCCTCCGAGATCGAGCGGATCACCAACACCTTCCTGTCCAACCCCGCCAAGATCGAGGTCGCGCGCCAATCCAGCGCCTCGGACACGATCACGCAAAAGCTGGTGGAACTAAAGCCGACGCATCGCTCGCAGGCCGCCAAGCAGAAGCGCGAGATGCTGCGCGCCATCATCAATGCCGAGGGCGACGCTTGCACCAATGCGATCATTTTCTGCAACCGCAAGGTGGATGTGGATACCGTTGCCAAGTCTTTGAAAACCCACGGCTACAACGCCGAGCCGATCCATGGCGACCTTGATCAGTCGCACCGCACGCGTACGCTTGACGGGTTCCGCGACGGAACGATCAAGTTCCTCGTCGCCTCTGACGTGGCCGCGCGCGGACTTGACGTGCCGAATGTCAGCCACATCCTGAACTATGACGTTCCCGGCCATGCGGAGGACTACGTGCACCGGATCGGCCGCACCGGGCGTGCAGGGCGCAAGGGCACCGCGATCATGATATCCGTGCCCTCGGACGACAAGCTGCTGGGCTCCATCGAGGCGCTGATCGAAACGACGATCCCGCGCGTCGAAGCGCCGTGGCAACCGGGGGCCGCCCCCGAAAGCCCTGCGGCCGAGGACACGGGCGCGTCGGAAAAACCCGCCCGCCGCAGCCGCAGCCGCAGCAAGAAGGCCGAGGCAAAGCCGAGCGAACCCGCCGCCCCCGCGCCCGAGGCGCAGGAGTCCACGCCACGCGACACTCCGAAACCGCGTAACGAGGACGGGGCCAAGCCCGCGCCCCGTGACAAGCCCGCGCCGCGCAACAGGTCCGGCCGCCGCAACGACCGAAATGATCGTGGCCAGTCGCAGGTGGTTGGCATGGGCGATCACTTGCCGAGCTTCATCGCGCTCAGCTTTGCCGAGCGTCGCGGGGGCCCTGCGGAGACCCCGCAGGACACGGATGAGACGGCAGAGGATTCCACCAAGGACGACAACGAGAACGCCGCCTGATCACGCGCGGTCAGCGGCTGACTGGCCGTTCCGGTGACGAAAAGCCCCGCCGGTGACGCGGGGCTTTTTTCATCGGGTCGCGCTGTCAGGCCGCCATAAGCCGCGAGATGACGACCGTGACCTCGGGCTTGCGGCCGATTTCCGACACGCAGACCTGTCGTGCAACGCGGCGCACAGCCTCCTCCAGCTTGTCATCATCCATCACGGTCTTGCGGTCGAGCCGCGGCAGCAGATCGGACAGTTGATCCTCGATCATCTCCGACAAGCTTGTGTCGCCAGCGGTATCGGGCAGGCCGCGCAGTTCAACCCAGCTATCCTCGATCGGCTCATCTTCCTCGTCGATGATCAGCGCCACCACCACCAGCCCGTTCAGGGCCAGCTTCATGCGGTCGCGCACCACCCCGTCAAGCGCCCCGACTAGGCGCGACCCGTCAAGGTAGGTGCGGCTGACCTCGATATGCTCGACCACGCCGGGCGCGTTGCCCGAAAGCTCCACCAGCGCGCCGTTGGGGGCCAGAACCGGCGTCATGCCGCCCTCTGCCGCGACCCGGCAATGTTCGCGCAGGTGGCGGTGCTCGCCATGGTTGGGCACCAGGATCTGCGGCTTCAGAAGCCCGTGCATGCGTTCCAGATCGGGCCGGTTGGCGTGGCCCGAAACGTGGTAGAACCCGGTCTGTTCATCGACGATCTCGACGCCGGCCTCCGACATCGCGTTCTGGATGCGGCCCACGGCGATCTCGTTGCCGGGAATCGTCTTGGAGGAAAACAGGAACGTGTCCCCCTCCTTCAACTGGTGGCCCAGATACTTGCCACGCGCCATCGCCGCCGAGGCGGCGCGCCGTTCCCCCTGGCTGCCGGTGACGATTAGCATCAGGTTCTCGCGCGGGACTTGCGTGGCTTCCTCCGGGCTGACGGTCGCGGGGAAGTCGCCCAGAACACCGCTTTCCTGCGCGACGGCGACCATGCGCTTCATCGCCCGGCCCATCAGGCAGACGGTGCGCCCGGCGGCGCGCCCGGCCTCGGCCAGGGTCTTCACCCGCGACACGTTGGAGGCGAAGGTGGTCGCCACCACCATGCCCTTGGCCCCGGCGACCAAGTCGGTGATCGGGCCGGGCAGGTCGCTTTCGCTGCGCCCCGGATGGCGCGAGAAGACGTTGGTGGAATCGCAGATCAGCGCGCGGACGCCCGTTTTGCCGATCTCTTCCCACATCGCGGGATCGAACGGTTCGCCAAGGCCGGGGTCGGGGTCGATCTTGAAATCGCCGGAATGGACGATGCGGCCTTCGGGGGTGTCGATGATCAGCGCCGAGGCCTCGGGGATGGAATGCGATGTCGGGGCGAAGCCAACCGTGTAGGGCCCGGCCTGCACCGTTTCGGGCCAGACCGGGGCGATCTGCACCATCGCCGGGTCCTGCCCGGTTTCTTCCAGCTTGCGCGTCGCGATGATGGCGGTGAAGGCGCGCGCGAAGACCGGCACACCGGGGAAGTGGCGATAGAGATGGCCAAGCGCGCCAACGTGATCCTCATGGGCGTGAGTGATGAAGATGCCGTCGAGCCGGTCCGCGCGCTCCGCGATCCAGGCGATATCGGGCAGGATCAGATCCACCCCCGGGGTGCCGTCCATGTCGGGAAAGCTCACGCCGATATCGACGAGGATGAACCGTTCCTTTCCCTGCGGCCCGTAGCCGTAGACGTAGCAATTCATCCCGATCTCCCCCGCGCCGCCAAGGGGGAGATACATCAAGCGTGAAGAAGAGGTCATCAGTGTGCGTTTTCCTTGTTGTATTGGTAAATCACGGTCAGCCCGTGGATCGTCAGATCGTCCTCGATCAGGTCAAATAACACATCCCCCTGAGAGAACAATGGCGCGAGGCCGCCGGTGCCGATGATCCGCATGGGTTTCTCGTATTCCGCGCGTATGCGGTCGCAGATCCCGCTCACAAGGCCGACATAGCCCCAGAACACGCCCGATTGCATGCAGGCCACGGTGTTGGTGCCGATGACCGCTTGCGGCTTGGTCACGTCCACATGCGGCAGGGCGGCGGCGGCGTGGTGCAGCGCCTCGAGGCTGAGGTTGACGCCCGGCGCGATCACGCCGCCGACATAGGCGCCGTCCCCGGCCACCACGTCGAAGGTGGTGGCGGTGCCGAAGTCCACCACGATCAGGTCACCGCCATGCCGGTCATAGGCGGCCGCCGTGTTGACCAGGCGGTCGGGGCCGACCTGCGTGCCGGCGTCCACCCGCGGCGGGTGCGGCAGACGGCATTCGGGCTTTCCGACGACCAGAGGGCGGCATCCGAAATAACGGTCGCACAGCACACGGAGGTTGAACACCACCCGCGGCACGGTCGAGGAGATGATGCAATCGGTGATCACCACATCCAGCCCCTTGTGCGCCATCAGCGTCGAGAGCCAGACGAAATACTGATCCGCCGTGCGCAGATGTTCGGTGGTCGTTCGGAAAGTGGCAAGGATTTGCGCGCCGTCCCAGATGGAAAAGACGGTATTGGTATTGCCGGTGTCGATCGCCAGAAGCATGGGCCGCCCCCCAGATGGGTCAGAAGAAGATGTCGGCCGCCGGGATCCTTCGTTCCCCCTTGGCCGTTTGCAGGATCAGGTTACCCGCCTCGTCGATGGTGTCGAACCGGCCGGTGACGCTTTCCGACATGGTGCGCGCGGTAATCGTCTGCCCAAGCCGGGCGGCGTGGCGTAGCCACTCGGCGCGGATCGGCGCGAAGCCGTAGGTGGCAAACTGCGCCTCGAACCGGGCGTAAGCCGGGGCCAGCAGATCGAGGAACGCTTCAGGCTCCACGCGGATGCCGGTTTCCGACATCAGGCTGACGGGCGTGACCGCTCCGGGCTCGACCTCCTGCGCGGCGGGGGCCGTAACCAGATTGACGCCAACCCCGATGATCAGGCGATTTACGTCCCGCCCCTGCCCGGCGCCAAGGCTTTCCAGAAGGATCCCCGCGACCTTGCCACTGTTCAGAAGAACGTCATTGGGCCATTTCAGGCTGACCGCCTCGGCCCGCCCGGTCGCCCCGACAAGCGCCTCGCGCAGGGCGAGCGCCGCCACGAAACTGCGCAGCGCCGCCGTGCGCGGCGTGCCCTCTGGACGCATCACCAGCGAGGCGTAGAAATTGCCCGGGGCGGAGGACCAGACACGGCCCCTGCGGCCGTGCCCGGCGGTCTGCGCTCTGGCCAGCACCCATTCCGGCCCGGAAAGCGTCGGCGCGATCCGCGCGCCCTCGGCCATGGTACTGTCGACCGATGCCAGAACCCTGCGGCCGACGCCCTCGGGCCAGCCCTGCATGCCTTAACGCACCAGCGTCGCGGCGGCGGCTTCGGCCAGGCTGTCCACGCCGAAGAGGTTGAAGACGCCAAGAAGCATGATCGCCGCCCCGGCGACCAGCCCGACATAGGACAGCGCGCCCATCTTGCCGTCGAGCCCTTCGCGCGCCTCGCCGAAATACATGTAGTAGACGATGCGCAGGTAGTAGAAGGCCCCGATCACCGAGGCGATCACACCGAGGATGGCAAGCCAGCTCAGCCCCGCGTCGACGGCGGCCAGCAACACGGCGTATTTGCCGAAGAACCCGACAAGCGGCGGCACCCCGGCAAGGCTGAACATCAACACGAGGATGGCAAGCGCCTTCGTCGGCTCCTTCGAGGCGAAGCCGTTGAGCGACGAGATATCGGTGATGTGGCGCCCGTCGCGTTCCATCGAAAGGATGAAGGCGAAGGTGCCGATATTCATGGTCACGTAGATCGCCATGTAGATCAGCATCGCGCTGACGCCCTGTTCTGTCCCCGCGGCCAGCCCCATCAGCGCAAAGCCCATATGCGTGATCGAGGAATAGGCCATCAGCCGCTTGATATCGGTCTGACCGATCGCGGCGATCGCACCAAGGAACATCGACAACACCGCGAGAAGCGCGACGATCTGCTGCCAATCGCCGACAACCCCGCCGAAAGCATCATGCACGACGCGCGCGAAAAGGGCCATGGCGGCCATCTTGGGCGCGGTCGCAAAGAACGCGGTGACCGGGGTGGGCGACCCTTCATAGACATCGGGCGTCCACATGTGGAAGGGCACGGCGGACACCTTGAAGGCCAGGCCGGCCAACATGAAGACCAGCCCGAAGATGAGCCCGATGGAGGCGCCGCCCGATGCCGCCTCGACGATCCCGGAGAACTGGGTCGTGCCGGCAAAGCCATAGGTCAGCGAGGCGCCGTAGAGCAGAAGGCCGGAGGACAGCGCGCCCAGCATGAAGTATTTCAGCCCAGCCTCGGTCGAGCGGACGCTGTCGCGGCGCAGCGCCGCCACGACGTAGAGCGACAGCGACTGCAACTCGAGCCCCATGTAAAGCGTCATCAGGTCGCCCGCCGAGACCATGACCATCATGCCGACCGTCGCCAGCACGATCAGAACCGGGTATTCGAAGCGCATCAGGTCGTCGCGCTGCATGACCTCCTTGCCCACGAGCAGGATGGCCGCCGCCGACAACAGGATGACAACCTTGGCAAAGCGCGCGAAGCCATCGTCGATGAACATGCCACCGAACGCCTCGTGCGTCCCTGCGCCGCTGAAACCGATGTACAGCCCGACCAGTGCCAGCAGTCCGGCGGTCAGCCATGTCAGCAGCGCCGTCATGCCGTCCTTGGAGGTGTACACCGCCGCAAGAAGGCCCACCATCGCGAAGACGGCGAGGACAATCTCTGGCAGGAGAATGGCGATTTCGGACCCAAACATCTCAGTACCTCAGCGGCTGGCGGCGACGGCGGTTTCGGGCACGTTGTGCTCAAGCGCCAGATCGTAATTGTGAACAAGGTTCTCGACCGAGGGGCCGATCACGTCGAGGGCAAGGCTCGGGTAGACGCCCAGAAGCAGGGTCATCACGATGAGCGGTGCAAAGATCCATCTTTCGCGCGGCGTCATGTCGGTGATGGATTTCAGGCTCTCCTTGATGAGATCCCCGAACACCACCCGGCGGTAGAGCCACAGCGCATAGGCGGCCGACAGGATCACGCCCGTCGCGGCGAAGACCGCGATCCATGTGTTGACCTGGAAGACCCCGATCAGCGTCAGAAGTTCGCCCACGAAGCCCGAGGTGCCCGGCAGGCCGACATTGGCCATGGTGAACAGCATGAAGACGAGCGCGTAGGCCGGCATCCGGTTCACCAGCCCGCCATAGGCGTCGATCTCGCGGGTGTGCATCCGGTCATAGATCACGCCGACGCACAGGAACAGCGCGCCGGAAATGAAGCCGTGGCTCAGCATCTGGAAGATCGCGCCATCAACGCCCTGCTGGTTGGCGGCGAAAATCCCCATGGTGACGTAGCCCATATGCGCCACCGAGGAATAGGCGATGAGCTTCTTCATATCCTCCTGCACAAGCGCCACCAGCGAGGTGTAGATGATGGCGATCACGCTCAGCCACATCACGAATTCGCCCATCAGGTCGGAGGCGACGGGAAACATCGGCAACGAAAAGCGCAGGAAGCCGTAGCCGCCCATCTTCAGCAGGATCGCGGCCAGCACGACCGACCCGGCGGTCGGCGCCTGTACGTGCGCATCCGGCAGCCATGTATGGACCGGCCACATCGGCATCTTGACGGCGAAACTGGCGAAGAACGCGATCCAGAGCAGCGTCTGCAACCCGCCCACGATGGCCCAGCCGAACAGGCTGATGGGGGCGGTGCTGAACTGGTGGCTCAGCAGGGTCGGGATATCGGTGGTGCCGGCATCGACATACATCGTCACCATGGCGACCAGCATCAGGACCGAGCCGAGGAAGGTGTAGAGGAAGAACTTGAACGCGGCATAGATGCGGTCCTTGCCCCCCCAGATCCCGATGATCAGGAACATCGGGATCAGCCCCGCCTCGAAGAACAGGTAGAAGAGGACGAGATCGAGCGCCACGAAGACGCCGATCATCAGCGTTTCCAGCACCAGAAGCGCGATCATGTACTCCTTGACGCGGTGCTCCACCTGCCAGCAGGCGCCGATGACGAGCGGCATGAGGAACGTGGTCAGCATCACGAAAAGGACGGAGATCCCGTCAACCCCGACCTTGTAGGTCAAGCCCATCATCCATTCGCTTTCCTCGACCATCTGGAAACCGGGATTGGCCGGGTCGAACTGGAACAGGATGAAGAGCGACACGACGAAGGTCGCCGCGGTTGCGAAAAGCGCCAGCCGCTTGGCACCCAGCCGTGCCGCGGCGTCGTCACCGCGCAGGAAGAGCGCCATGATCACGGCCGCGACCAGGGGCAGGAAGGTTACGATGGACAGTAGGCTTTGTTCCATGTCTCTGCTCTCAGCCCCCGAAGCTCAGGGTGACGATGGTGATCAGGACCGCGATGCCAAGGACCATCGCGAACGCGTAGTGAAAGAGGTAGCCCGATTGTGCCCGCCCCGCGAGCCGGGTGAAGAACGGCACGATCCCAAGGGCCAGCCCGTTTATGCCGCCATCGATGACATCCCCGTCGCCGCGTTTCCACAGGGCGCGCCCGATCCACCGGGCCGGCAGGACGAAGATCACGTTGTAGATCTCGTCGAAATACCACTTGTTCAGCAGGAACTGGTAAAGCGGACCGAACAGCTCCGCCATACGGGCGGGCAGGCCGGGGCGGAGGATATAGAACAGTGTCGCGGTGAAGAACCCGAACAGCATCGCCACGAACGGGGCGACCTTCACCCATTTCGGCACCTCGTGGGCATCGTTCAGAATGGTGTTTTCCGGGGCCATGTGGATCGCACCCTCTCCCGGTGCCCCGGTCAGGACGTAATGCGCCGCGCCGTGATCCGTGGCCTCTTCACCCTGCTCATCGGCATGGGCCTCAACCGCGTAGGGCACGCCGAAGAAGCGCCCGACCGTGTCGGTATGCCCGAAGAACTGGTTGTACCAGACCGCGCCGGCAAAGACCGAGCCCACGGCCAACGCGGCCAGCGGGATCAGCATCGTGCGCGGGCTTTCATGGGCATGCTCATGCGAATGCTTGTCGCCGCGCGGACGCCCGTAGAAGGTCAGATAGATCAGCCGCCATGAATAGAAGGACGTGAACAGCGCCGCGACGACCAGCAACCAGAACGCGTAGCTGCCGAGCGGACCGCCGAAGGCGAAGGCGCTTTCGATCACCGCGTCCTTGGACGCGAAGCCGGCAAAGCCGATCCAGCCGGTCAGCGGAATGCCAACCCCGGTAATGGCCAGCGTACCGATCAGCATCGCCGCGAAGGTATAGGGGATCTTCTTGCGCAGCCCGCCATAGTTGCGCATGTCCTGTTCGTGGTGCATCGCGTGGATGACGGACCCGGCGCCGAGAAACAGCATCGCCTTGAAGAAGGCATGCGTGAAGAGGTGGAACATCGCCACCGGGTAAGCGCCGACACCGGCGGCCACGAACATGTAGCCAAGCTGCGAACAGGTGGAATAGGCGATCACCCGCTTGATGTCGTTCTGCACCAGCCCCACGGTCGCCGCGAAAAACGCCGTGGCCGCGCCGATGACGATGATGAAGTTCGTCGCGTAGGGCGCGTATTCAAGGATCGGCGACATCCGGCAGACAAGGAACACGCCCGCCGTCACCATGGTCGCGGCGTGGATCAGCGCCGAGACCGGCGTCGGCCCCTCCATCGCGTCCGGCAACCACGTGTGCAGGAAAAGCTGCGCCGATTTGCCCATTGCACCGATGAACAACAGCATGCCGATCGTGTTGGCGGCGTTCAGATCCGCCCCGAGAAAGCTGATGCTTTGCTCGGCGAGCGCGGGACCCTCGGCGAAGATCACGTCGAAACTGATGCTGTCGGTCAGCTTGTAGATCGCGAAGATCGCCAACAGGAAGCCGAAATCGCCGACCCGGTTGACCACGAAGGCCTTGATCGCGGCGGCCCCCGCGCTCGGCTTGCGGAAATAGAAGCCGATCAGCAGGTAGGAGGCGACGCCGACCCCTTCCCATCCGAAGAACAATTGCAACAGGTTGTCGGCCGTGACCAGCGCCAGCATCGCGAAGGTGAAGAACGACAGGTAGGCGAAGAATCGGGGCCGGTAGCTTTCACCCTCGCGGAAATTCTCGTCATGCGCCATGTAGCCGAAGGAATACAGATGCACGAGCGCCGAAACGGTGGTGATCACGATCAGCATGATCGCCGTCAGCCGGTCGATGCGCACCTGCCAGCTTGTATCCAGCGTGCCCGACGATATCCATGTGAATAGGTCGCGCGTAGTGGTTTCACCGTCGAAACCGAGGAACACGACCCACGACAGGGCCATGGACAGGAACAGCAGCCCGGTGGCAACCCAGCACGCGGCCGCCTCGCCGATCAGGCGCCACGAAAAGCCGCAAATCAGCGCGCCGACGAGAGGGGCAAAGAGAAGGATAGTTTCCATGAATCGCTCAGCCCTTCATGTTCGAGACGTCTTCCACGGCGATGGTGCCGCGGTTGCGGAAGAAACAGACGAGAATGGCCAGCCCGATCGCGGCCTCGGCCGCGGCGACGGTCAGCACGAAGAGGGTGAAAACCTGACCGGTCAGATCGCCGAGATAGGCGGAGAACGCGACAAGGTTGATATTGACCGCCAGCAGCATCAGCTCGATCGACATCAGGATGATGATGACGTTCTTGCGATTGAGGAAGATCCCGAAAATCCCGATGACGAACAGCGCGGCGGCCACCGTCAGGTAATGTTCCAGTGCGATACTCATCTAGTCCCTCCGGGGCTGTCCGCCCCTTGGTTTTTTTCTGCGTTCGGGCGCGGTGACGGCCCGTTTTCGTCCGGAACCGGGGGTTAGAGCCCCTGCCCCGGCTTCACGTCCTTCAGCTCCATCGCCTTGGCCGGGTCGCGGTACATCTGGGCCAGCACGTTCTGGCGCTTGACGTCCTGGCGGTGGCGCAGCGTCAGCACGATGGCGCCAATCATCGCCACCAGCAGGATCAGCCCGGCCAACTGGAACAACAGGAAATACTGGTCGTAAATGATGCCGCCAAGCGCGGCGGTGTTGTGCACCTCGTCGATCGCCGGCGTCGGGTTGCCCAGCCGCGTGTCGATCCCTTGCGAATACTGCCACTGGCCGAAAGCCATCGACAATTGCATCAGGATGACGACACCGATCAGCCCCGCAAGCGGGATGTAGCGCGCCATTTCCGCCTTCAGAGCGGCAAAATCAACGTCGAGCATCATCACCACGAACAGGAACAGTACCGCGACCGCGCCGACATAGACGATGATCAGCAGCATGGCCACGAATTCCGCGCCGATCAGGACGAAAAGGCCGGCCGAACTCAGGAACGCGAGGATCAGCCACAGAACCGAATGCACCGGGTTGCGACTGACGACGACCAGAAACCCGGCCATCACGGTCGTCACGGCGAATAGATAAAAGGTGAAATCGGCGATCCCCATGGGGTTACTCCTCGGTTCCGTCGATGGTCTCGCGGGCAAGCTCCATCGCCTTGTTCATCGCCGGAACGCCGCCGAACATGGCAGCCTGCGCGATGGTTTCGGCGATTTCCTGCTTCGTGGCCCCGGCGGCAAGCGCATGGCGCACCGTCAGGCGGATCTGCGGCTCGGCGATGGCGCCCTGGATCGTCAGCCCCTGCAGGGTCAGCAACAGGCGGGTCTTGCTGTCCAGCCCCTCGGGGTTGAACTGCTTGCCCATGAACGCCTCCATCATCTCGGCGGGGACGGTCGGCCAGTTGGCCGTGACATCCTGCGGCGCGAATTGTGCAAGCGCCGGGTTCATGGCCTTGACCCAGTCCTTGGCCATGTCCTGCGTCTGCGCCATCAGCGCGGCAAAGGGGTTTTGCGGTGACTGGCTCAATCCTTGTCCCCTTCCAATTGGTCGACCCGTTCCTCGACCTGGTGCACATAGCCTGCGATCGAGGTCAGAATGACACCCTGCCCGCCGATGAGGTTGCGCAGCTCGGCAAGCTCGGACGTCACCTGGTTACGGAACGCGGCGTTTTCTTCGCGCATTTCCCGTAACTGGGTGAGTATCAGGTTGTCGACATTCTCGCTCATCTGTAGGGCGCGTCCAGTTCGAGGTTGCGGGCAATCTCGGCTTCCCAGCGATCGCCGTTTTCCAGAAGCTTCGCCTTGTCGTAGAAAAGCTCTTCCCGGGTTTCTGTGGCGAACTCGAAATTGGGGCCTTCCACGATCGCATCGACCGGGCAGGCTTCCTGGCAGAAGCCGCAATAGATGCACTTGGTCATGTCGATGTCGTAACGGGTGGTGCGGCGGCTGCCATCCTCGCGCGGTTCTGCGTCGATCGTGATCGCCTGCGCCGGGCAGATCGCCTCGCACAGCTTGCAGGCGATGCAGCGTTCCTCGCCATTGGGGTAGCGGCGCAGCGCGTGTTCGCCACGGAACCGGACCGAGAGCGGCCCCTTTTCATGCGGGTAATTCACCGTGGCCTTGGGGGCGAAGAAATACCGGAGCCCCAGTTTGAAGCCCTGGAAGAAATCCGCCAAAAGGAAGTATTTCGCGGCGCGGGTATAGTCGATCTGAGTCATTGATCAGCCTCCGATCATCCAGCGGGCCCAGAAGCCGCCGAGGATTTCGAATTTCGCCAGGAAGGACACGATCACCACCCAGGCCAGCGACATCGGCAGGAACACTTTCCAGCCGATCCGCATCAGCTGGTCATAGCGGTAGCGCGGGGTGATCGCCTTCACCATGGCGAAGATGAAGAAGAAGAAGCCCATCTTCGCAACCATCCACAGCGCCCCGTCGGGCAGACCGGGGATGGGCGACAGCCAGCCGCCGAAGAACAGCAGCGAGGTCAGCGCGCACATCAGGAAGATGGCGATGTATTCGCCGGCCATGAACAGCAGGAAGGGCGTGGCCGAGTATTCCACCTGGTAGCCGGCGACAAGCTCCGATTCCGCCTCCGGCAGGTCGAAGGGCGGGCGGTTGGTCTCGGCAAGGGCCGAGATGAAGAACAGGAACACCATCGGCAGGTGCGGCAGCCAGTACCAGCCGAAGAAACCGTAGCCGGTATCCTGCGCGCGCACGATCTCGCCGAAATTGAGCGAACCGGTGGAAATCACCACTCCGATGATGATGAGGCCGATCGACACCTCGTAGGAAATCATCTGCGCCGCCGACCGCAGAGACCCGAGGAACGGGTATTTCGAGTTCGAGGCCCAGCCGCCCATGATCACGCCGTAAACTTCCAGCGAGGAGATGGCGAAGACGTAGAGGATGGCAACGTTGAGATCGGCCAGAACCCATGTGTCATTGAAGGGGATCACCGCCCAGGCGACGATCGCCAGCACGAAGCTGGTCAGCGGCGCGAGGATGAAGACCGGCCGATCCGCACCGGCCGGGATCACCACCTCCTTCAGCACGTATTTCAGCGCATCCGCCACCGATTGCAGCAGTCCAAAGGCACCGACGACGTTCGGCCCCCGGCGCATCTGCACCGCCGCCCAGATCTTCCGGTCGCCATAGACCAGAAACAGCAGCGAGATCATCACGAAACCGATCACGGCAAGACATTGCGCGACGATGATCAGCGCGATGCCCGGGGTGGTCGTAAAGAATTCAGCCATTTTTCCTCACACCGTCGGAATGCCTAGCTCGGCGCAGTCGGCGACCACCACTTCGGCGTCCACCGTCCGCACCCCGCGCGGTAGCGCCGGTGACACGGTGTAAACCGCATCTGCCCGCCAAAGGCCAGCCTCTTCCTGCACATTTGTGCGAACATGTCGCGCGAATCCGTAACCCCGGATCAGCGTGTACTGGGCGGCTGCACATTCGGCGTAATCGGCCACGTCCTCGCGTCCTCTCGCCCCGCGCATCTCAACGCGGACATTCACCAGATCCTCATCCAGAAGCCGTGTCTCGACCTCCAGATACTCAAAGCGCGACTCGGTCGCGCGTTGCGTGTCGCCCTCTCCGGGGGTGCAGCCCGAAAGCACCAGCGCCACGGCGGCGGCGCCGCAGACAGGCCAAAGCGATTCCGCGCCCGGCACCCCCCATCACTCCGCCGCGAGGGCGGTTTCGGTCAGCGCCTTGGCCTGCGCGCTCAACTCGGCCATCAGGCTCGACGCGCGGGCAATCGGGTTGGTCAGGTAAAAATCCCGGATCGCCGGCACGAAATCCGCATCCCCCGGCGCGCGCAGGTCCAGCGACACGGGCTCGTTCACCGGCACCTCGTCGACCATTGCCAAGTGCGGCACGGCCTCGACCATCGCCCTGCGCAGTTGCACGAGGCTATCCCACGGCTGAGTCGCGCCCAGTTCCGCCGACAACGCCCGCAGGATGGCCCAGTTCTCCTTGGCCTCGCCCGGCGCAAACCCGGCGCGCAGCGCCAGTTGCGGGCGGCCCTCTGTGTTGACGAACAGGCCCTGTTCCTCGGTATAGGCGGCGGCGGGCAGGATCACGTCGGCGCGGTGCGCGCCCCGGTCGCCATGGCTGCCCTGGTAGATCACGAACGGGCCGTCAGCGATGTCCACCTCGTCGGCACCAAGGTTGTAGATCACCTCGGCCCCTTCAATCGCGGACTCCAAGCCGCCCTCGGTCACCGCGCCCACGTCCATCGCGCCGACACGCCCCGCGGCGGTATGCAGCACCAACAGGCCAGAGCCGGAAACCTCCGCCATCTTCTGCGCCTGCGCCATGACCGCCGCGCCATCGGCTTCGCGCAGCGCACCCTGCCCGACGATCACTAGGGTCTTCTTGCCCTCCCGCGTCTCCTCCGAGACGCCCTCCGCGATCATGTCGAGCAGCGCCTTGCGCCCCGTTCCGGCATGGTAATAGTCGTAGGTCAGGTCGGCGGCGGGCCCGATCAGCGCCACCTCGGCCCCGGCCAGCCACGCCTTGCGGATGCGTGCGTTCAGCACCGGCGCCTCGTCGCGCGGGTTGGTACCGATCAGCAGGATCATCTCGGCGTCGTCGATATCCTCGACCGTGGCGGTGCCCACGTAAGCGCCCCGGTTGCCCGCGGGCAACTTGGCGCCGTCGGTGCGGCATTCGACACGGCCGCCCTGCCCCTCGATCAACTGCTTGAGGCCAAAGGCCGCCTCGGTCGGCGCGAGGTCGCCCACCAGGCCGGCCACTGTCTTGCCCTTCATCGCGGATGCGGCCGCCGACAGCGCCTCGGGCCATGTCGCGGGGCGCAGCTTGCCGTTCTCACGCAGGTAAGGTTGATCGAGCCGTTGCCGGCGCAGCCCGTCCCAGACAAAACGCGTCTTGTCGGAAATCCATTCCTCGTTCACGCCGTCATGGTTGCGCGGCAGGATGCGCATGACCTCGCGGCCCTTGGTATCGACCCGGATATTGCTGCCGAGCGCATCCATCACGTCGATGGTCTCGGTCTTGGTCAGTTCCCAGGGACGCGCGGTGAAGGCATAGGGTTTCGAGGTCAGCGCGCCGACCGGGCACAGGTCGATGATGTTGCCCTGCAGGTTCGAATGCAGTGTCTGGCCGAGATAGCTGGTGATCTCGGCGTCTTCGCCCCGCCCGGTCTGGCCCATCTGGTGGATGCCCGCCACCTCGGTGGTGAAGCGCACGCAGCGCGTGCAGCTGATGCAGCGGGTCATGTGGGTGCCGACCAGCGGCCCGAGATCCGGGTCCTCGGTCGCGCGCTTGGGTTCGCGGTAGCGGCTGAAATCGACCCCGTAGGCCATCGCCTGGTCCTGCAGGTCGCATTCGCCGCCCTGATCGCAGATCGGGCAGTCGAGCGGGTGGTTGATGAGCAGGAACTCCATCACCCCTTCGCGCGCTTTCTTGACCATCGGCGACTTGGTCGCAACCTTCGGCGGGCTGCCATCGGGGAAAGGGCGCATGTCCTTGACCTGCATCGCGCAGGAGGCGGCTGGCTTCGGCGGGCCCGGCTGCACCTCGACGAGGCACATGCGGCAATTGCCGGCGATCGAAAGGCGTTCGTGGTAGCAGAAGCGGGGGATCTCGATCCCCACCTCTTCACAGGCCTGGATCAGCGTCAGCGCCGGATCGACCTCGTATTCCTGCTCGTCGATGATGATTTTGCGTAGCTCGGTCATGCTTCACCCTTGCGCATCGCGCGATCGTCCCGTTCGCGGCACATCTAGCGCACCACGCGGCCGGTTTCACGCGGAAAATTGCCGCCCGTCCGTCCTGCCGCGCTTGCGCAGAAGATGCAACGCCGCGGGCAGGATTTTCCGCTATCCGCCACGATCCCGCAACACGGACGCGTGGCACGAGAATCGCGGTGGACAGGCACGGCAACCATTGTCGCGTTTCAGGGGAAAGGTAGGACTCCGGCGCTACCGCAGCAAGCGGCCGATCTCGCTTCCGGCGGCGATCTCCTCACGCCCCACGGTGCAATAGCCGTCCATTTGCTCGGGCGAGGCACCGCGCGCGGCCAGCCGTTCATCGGCCAAGGCGCGCACGCGGTCCTGTTCCGCCTCGTCATCGACATAGGCACGGATCTCCGACCGGCTGTAGCCCATATCCTCCGCCATGTTGACAAGCGAGGTGATATAACCAAGGGCGCGCAGGCGGCGGGCGGAAATATCGTCACAGCGGTTATGGATGTGGCGCGCAATGGCAAAGCGGATCAGCCCTTCGCTGATGACGGGATCGGCGCGCAACGCGTCCCACTGATCGGCGCGCAGTGGCTGCGCAACCAGAAGGGCTAGGGCGATCATCGGCACGAGTCGGGACATCTGAAGAACCTTGGCTAGGGAAACCGGTCCGCGATAGATGGGGCAACCCGGCCCTGAAATTCAATAACAGGGCGGTGTTACTCGATGACATCGGCGGCCAAATGCCAAACCGTTCAGATGCGCACGCCCCAGAACGCGATGATAAGGTAGATGAGCAACCCGACGAAGCCGATGCCGAGCGTGGTGTAAATCGCCGTTTCCAGCTTTTCGGGCGTGTTGAGTACCATCATCACCATGCCCGCGACGAGAATTCCGACCACCGACCCGAGGATGGACCCCCCGATCCCCCACGTATAGCCCAACCAGACGCCAAGCCCGATCATCACGAGGAAAACCGACACCATCCAAAGCCGGTAGAACCCGACCAGAACCGGGCGGTCGCCGCCCTGAACCTGCTGATTTGCCACTGCCGCCTCCTTGCAGAGGAACCCCACTGCCCCGTTATCCGGGGCTCTTTGCGCTTCAGGTTACCCGGACGCGCGCGTCTTTTCAACATTCCGTGCACCGGTCCGGCCGGAACGGATCAATCCAGCGTCTCGTCGATCGCCGGGCATTGGGCAAAGACGAGCAGCCGATTGCCGGACACCTGCACCCATTCCCCGGCCAGCACGTCCGCATCGACCGACGGGCAGACAGCGACGACCGCCTCGCGCAGGAAAGCCTCGGCATCATCGTCGGCGAGGTGGCCCGCGATCACCTCGGCCTCGAACTGGCCAACGAACCCGTCCCAGTGCAGGACCGTCACGGTCCCGTTCCCGTTGAGGATCTCCTCCCGCCCGCCGGTCATGACGAATGGGCGATAGCGGACGATGGCGCGCACCCCACGATCATCGTCGCGCACGGTGCGTTCCAGTTCCACGTCCTCGTCGAATCCCGCCGCCGGTGCCGCAAGCGGCCCCAACAGGCAGAGCATCAGCGCCCCCGTGACCCGCAGCACGGCGCGCAACCGTGCCTACTCCGCCGCGACGGCGCTGACCCGCCCGGCCTTCTGGGCCTTGATCCGGTCCTCGATCTCCTCGCGGAAATTGCGGATCAACCCTTGGATCGGCCAGGCCGCCGCGTCGCCAAGCGCGCAGATCGTGTGACCCTCGACCTGTTTGGACACGTCGAATAGCATGTCGATTTCTTCCAGTTCGGCGTCTCCGCGCACCAGACGATCCAGCACCCGCATCATCCAGCCGGTACCCTCGCGGCACGGCGTGCACTGCCCGCAGCTTTCGTGCTTGTAGAATTTCGACAGCCGCCAGATTGCCTTCACGATATCGGTGGACTGGTCCATCACGATCACCGCCGCCGTCCCGAGGCCGGAGCGCAGGTCCTTTTGCAGGTAGTCGAAATCCATAATCGCGTCGCGCATGTTCTCGCCGCGCACGCAAGGAACCGACGAGCCACCGGGGATGACCGCCTGCAGGTTGTCCCAACCGCCGCGAATGCCGCCGCAATGCGTCTCGATCAGGTCTTCGAAGGAGATCGACATCGCCTCTTCGACGACGCACGGCTTGTTCACATGACCCGAGATCGCAAAGATCTTGGTGCCGGCATTGTTCTCGCGCCCGAAGCCTGCGAACCACTCCGCCCCGCGGCGCAGGATAGTCGGAGCGACGGCGATCGATTCGACGTTATTGACGGTGGTGGGGCAGCCATAGACGCCCGCCATGGCCGGGAAGGGCGGCTTCATCCGGGGCATGCCCTTCTTGCCTTCAAGGCTTTCCAGCAGCGCGGTTTCCTCGCCGCAGATATAGGCTCCAGCCCCGTGATGCAGGTAGAGGTCGAAATCCCAGCCCGACCCGGCGGCATTCTTGCCCAGCAGGCCCGCGTCATAACATTCGTCGATCGCGGCCTGCAGCGCCTCGCGCTCGCGGATGTATTCGCCGCGGATATAGATGTAGCTTACATGCGCGTTCATCGCGAAGCTGGCGATCAGGCACCCTTCGATCAGGGTGTGCGGATCGTTGCGCATGATCTCGCGGTCCTTGCAGGTCCCTGGCTCGGACTCGTCGGCATTGACGACGAGGTAGGCGGGGCGCCCGTCGCTTTCCTTGGGCATGAAGGACCACTTGAGGCCGGTCGGAAAGCCCGCGCCGCCGCGCCCGCGCAGCCCGCTGGCCTTCATGATCTCCACGATCTTGTCGCGTCCAAGGCCGATCAGGTCCTTGGTGCCGTCCCAGTGGCCGCGCTTTTTCGCGCCGGCCAGCGTGCGGTCATGCATGCCGTAAAGGTTGGTAAAGATCCGGTCTTTGTCCTGAAGCATCCTCAGTCCCTTTCTGCGCGGCGGGCTTGCCAGACCTGATACGTCACGATCAGCGCCCAGACCAGAGCCGCGATTGCCGCAAGGTCGAACAGAAACACGTAGCGCACCGGCAGGCCGAGCTGTCCACCCAGAAGCTGCGCCCCCATCCACAAAAGCATCGTCGTGGCCATCACGCTTGCGGCGATGCGGGCCTTGCGGGCCTGAACGGGGGCTTTCCGGGGGGCGTCAGCCATGGGCAGCATGCCTCGGGTCGCGGGTTTGTTTGGCCCCGTTTATGGCAGGGCGGCTGGCAATGTCCACTATCGGGGCCGCGAATTCGCCCCGCGCGCATTGAAAAAACACGCCGGTCATCCCGGCAGGTGTAGACCTAGCACCGCACAGGGGCGCGTCAAACCAATTGTGCGGCCCCGGAAACCAGATCGAACCGGGCGCAATTGCGCTTGAATCCCGGCAGGTGTTCATCGAGCCAGTCGATCCCCGCCGCGTCCAACGCGGCAATCTGGTCGTAATGGTAGATCCCGAATTCGTTGAGGCTGGCGGCCATCTTGGCGCCGATCCCCTTGACAGCGGTCAGATCATCCGGGGCGTCGCCACGGGGCGCATCGAGCAGAAGGGGCGAGGCCATGGGCGCCGCCGCAGGATCCTCGGCCACGTCGGCGAGGGCAGCAGCGGGCGGCTCGGCGGGCGCCGCTGCCTGTGTCACTTGGGGTACCACGACAGGGTGCGCATCCGCGTCAGCGGCGGACATCTCGGCCGCGTTCTCGGCTACCTCGGTCGCGTGCAAAGCCGGAGCCGCCTCCGCATTGCAGGGCGCGGTGTCCATCGCGTCCATCGCGCGCACCATGGCCGTCCAGAAGCGCTGCGGTGCGCGCAGGCCGAACGCCCAGCTCTGCACCGCGGCATTTCCGTAGAAGGCCGCGGAATAGTTCGCCGCGGCCATCATGTTGTTTCGCGCCGCGACAGATCCCAACCAGATATCGTCAGCAAGTTTCATGTCGTCCGTCCTTCTCGGTTGATTTTACACAACCTCCCGGTGATCAGTATACATCCCCATCGTCAACTTTTCTTGAGAATTCCGTCTCGTCGCCTGCGGCCAATCGACGTGCCTGCGCCACCCAATCGTCGCGCGTCACACGGCCTCGGAAACCTTGCAGGTTGTCATCCATCCACGCCACTTCCGCCGATCCCCAGGCGGCGATCTGGTCATAGTGATAGATGCCGAGCGAGTGCAGCAATTGTTCCAGCTTCGGGCCGATGCCCTTGATCTTCTTGAGGTCGTCCGGCCCGCCGTCGCGCGCCGCTTGCAAGGCGGCAGGCTGCACGGCCTCCCCCGCTTCATCCGCTTGCTGCTCGGGCTCCGGCGTTTGCGGCGGCGCCTCGGCCACCCGTTCCGGCTCCGGCGTGCTGTCCACCTGCGGCTCTGGTTCCGGGTCGGGATCCGGCGCCCTGTCCACCTGCGGCTCGCGCGCCGGCGCCGCAGACTCGGAGGCGGGCACGGACGATTGCGCGGGCGAAACCGGTGCGCTGCTGCTGGCGGTCGTGTCGCTGACGCGGGTCGCTCCGACCGCGTCGCTGTCCACGCACAGCACCATGCGCAGCACGATGGTCAACAGGATCGCCACCACGATCCCCAGAACCAGTGACATGAGAAACCCGATCCCCGTTGCCAGCAACGAGACCACAAGCACCGCGAGGCCAAGCAGCACCCCCGCGATAAGGCATTTCATGGAGCAGTCCGAACCGTTATTGTCCGTCGACATGGTCTTTCCCTTTCCCGTCATTCAGGAAAAGTAGACACTATCGGCCACCGCACTGTGAAGGGAAAATTCCGCCGGCGGGCTATTTCGGCGCCTTCATGTTCCTTATTTGCTTGCGCAACTTGCGCACCTGCCGCCTGTAGTGCCACTTCGTTGCATAAGACGCCGCCTTGGGAACGATCCGGTGTTCCGCCAGCAGCGGGTCGACCGGGGTTCCCTCCTTGACGTAGAGCAGCACGTTCTGCACCAGCCATGGCAATGCCTGGTCGAAGCCGGCCAGCCGCCTGCGGATCGGGTCGTAGCAGGCGTAACCGCGCGCGGCGAACATTTCGGCCCAGTCGCCCTGAAAGCGCAGGTTGATGTGGTCCACCCCCGCCTGGTCGGGGATGCCGGCCGAGAACAGGACAACATCGGACAGCGCGCAAAGATCGTCCACGAACCCCTCGGAGCGTTCTGGCTTTAGGTGTTCGGCAACCTCGATCGTCGCGGCAAGCTCGTAGCGACGCGCCTCCTCATAGGGCGCGTTCAGATCGGCGTTGCGCCGCGCCGGGCCCGGGATCACGCTATCGTCCGGATCGACCCAGTCGCCATCGACGCCGGTGATCTCCGCGCCCCGCGCGGCGCAGGCTTTCAGGAAAAAGCCCAGCCCGCAGCCAAGGTCGATCACCGAGCGCGGCTGGTAATACCGCCACAGGATCTGGGCCATGACATCGGCATTGGCCTGCCGCTTCTCGGCTTGGTTCAAGTGGTCGGAAAACATGTGCCCGTAGGTATCCGTCATCGCGCCCTCCTGCACTGGCCGTTATGGATACGGCGCCCGGACCAGCCCGGCCGCCTGTCAGTTGCCGGCCAACTCGGTCGCCTGCGCCACCCAGTCATCGCGCTCGATCCGGCCCTTGAACGTCAGCCGCGCATCGACCCACGCGATTTCTGCGGGCCCCCATGCGGCGATCTGGTCGTAATGGTAGAAGCCCATCTCGTTCAGCAGCGCCTCCAGCTTCGGCCCGACGCCGGTGATCTTCTTGAGATCGTCGGCGGCGCGCCCCGCGCGCGGGGCGGACAGACGCTCGGGCTCGGCTTCCGCAACCTCGGCGGCGGGGGAGCCACAGTGCTCGGCCTTCTCGGCCGCGACAGGGGCAGCCTCGGCCGCCTCCGCGCAACCTGATTGCTTGCCCCATGGCGTCAGCAGCGGCACCTCCGTGCCGTCGATACGTTTCACCGTGTCGCCGATATCGGTGGCCAGCCGCGCAGAGGCGTTCAGCGGATCACGCCCTGCCTCGTATTCCGCAAGCGAGGTCAATCCGCCCTCGGGTTCCGATACGTAGCGCCCGTTCTGCGGCCCCGGCGTCGGCACCCGGCCGGCGGCCAGTTCATCGAGCAGCCACGCGAATTTCTCCGTCGTCAGATCCTCGTAGTAATCCTTGCCGATCTGCACCATCGGTGCGTTGGAACAGGCGCCGAGGCATTCGACCTCTTCCCACGAGAACTTGCCATCTGGCGACAGGGCGTGCGGCTCGGCGGCGATCTTGTCGCGGCAGACGGCGATCAGGTCCTCGGCGCCGCAGATCATGCAGCTTAGTGTACCGCAGACCTGCACATGCGCGATGCTGCCCACCGGCTGCAATTGGAACATGAAGTAGAACGTGGCCACTTCCAAGGCGCGGATATATTCCATGCCCAGCATCTCGGCCACGTATTCGATTGCCGGCCGCGTCAGCCAGCCTTCCTGTTCCTGCGCGCGCCACAGAAGCGGGATGATCGCCGAGGCCTGCCGCCCCTCCGGGTACTTGGTGATCTGCGCCCGCGCCCATTCCAGGTTGGCAGGGGTAAAGGCAAAGCTGTCGGGCTGGTCTTGGGACAGGCGGCGAAGCATTAGCTGGCTCCTTGGGTCAAACGGGCGGCGGCGGCGATGGCAAGCGCCACCGAGGACAGCACGCCCGAGATCGTGTGTTTCATGTGCGGATGCCCGGCGCGGGCATAGATCACGCCGTCGGCAAAGCCCATGAAGGCGCAGACGGCGAAAAGGGCGATAAGGACGTTCAGATCGCCGTAGATCGTGAAGACCAACGCCAGCACCGCGAAGGCGGCGTAGCGGTCGGCCATGACAAGCGGCAGCGTTTCGAGGCGATGCGTGGTCTGCGCCATGCCACGGGCCGGATCGGTCCAGAAGGCCAGCGACAGCGCGCCGAGGATCAGCACAGTGACCCCGCCGCAGAGCGTCGTGAGAAGTGCGAGGCTCACTGATCGGCCCCGTGCGTCGCGCCGGACACGAGCGGCATCATCCACGGCGCAGGCCCTGCCATCGGCAAAGGTTGCAAGACCTGCACCGTCGACACCCCGATCATGCCGGGACCGCCCCCGGACATCAGTCCGACCAGAAGCAGTCCCGGCAGTCCGATATTGCTCAGCATTACCTGTCAATCTCCCCGAACACGACATCCATGGTGCCGATGATGGCCGCGACATCGGCCAGTTGATGGCCGCCCGCGACGTGATCCATGGCCTGCAAATGCAGGTAGCCCGGCGCCCGGATCTTGGCCTTGTAGGGCCGGTTGGTGCCATCTGCGACAAGGTAGACCCCGAATTCGCCCTTGGGCGCCTCGACGGAGGCATAGACCTCGCCCTCGGGAACGTGGAAACCCTCGGTATACAGCTTGAAGTGATGGATGAGCGCCTCCATCGAGGTTTTCATCTCACCCCGGCTGGGTGGCGTGATCTTGCCGCGCGCCAGCACGTCGCCCTGGCCCTCGGGGGCGCGTAGCTTCTCGATCGCCTGCAGGATGATGCGAAGCGATTGGCGCATCTCCTCCATCCGCACGAGGTAGCGGTCGTAGCAATCGCCGTTCTTGCCCACGGGGATCTGGAACTCGAACTCGTCGTAGCATTCATAGGGTTGCGCGCGGCGCAAATCCCACGCCAGGCCCGACCCGCGCACCATGACACCGGAAAAGCCCCAGTCGAGGATCTCCTCCTCGCTCACCACGCCGATATCGGCGTTGCGTTGCTTGAAGATGCGGTTTTCCGTCAACAACCCGTCGATATCATCCAGCACATTTGGGAAATGCCCGGCCCATTCCTCGATATCGTCCAGCAATTCCGGCGGCAGGTCCTGATGCACCCCTCCGGGGCGGAAATAGGCCGCGTGCAGCCGCGCGCCGCAGGCCCGTTCGTAGAACACCATCAGCTTCTCGCGTTCCTCGAACCCCCATAGCGGCGGGGTCAGCGCGCCCACGTCCATGGCTTGCGTGGTGACGTTCAGCAAGTGGTTCAGGATGCGCCCGATTTCCGAATAGAGCACCCGGATCAGGCTCGCCCGGCGCGGCACCTCGACGCCTGTCAGCTTCTCGATGGCCAGGCACCACGCGTGTTCCTGGTTCATCGGCGCCACGTAATCGAGCCGGTCGAAATAGGGCAGGTTCTGCAGGTAGGTGCGGGATTCCATCAGCTTCTCGGTGCCGCGATGCAACAGGCCGATATGCGGGTCGCACCGTTCGACGATCTCGCCGTCCAGTTCCAGCACCAGCCGCAGCACACCATGCGCCGCCGGGTGCTGCGGCCCGAAATTGATGTTGAAATTCCGGATCTTCTGTTCGCCCGTCAGGGCGTCCTCGAAGCCTTTGCCGCCATCCATCATGCCAGCGCCTCCATGTTATCCGTCCAGCGGGCAGGCAGCGGGCCCATTGCCCGCGCCACCGCGTCGTATTGAGGGGCCAGCCACGCCATCGCGCGGGCGCGCTGCGCCTCTGTCATCGTCAGGTCGTTGCCCACCAGCACCCGCGCCTCACTGTCGGCAGGCCGCTCGGAAATGCCGAGGAACCCGCAAAGCCGCGACAGCGTTCCCGGCTGGAACAGCGTCTCGTAGAACCCGGTGAACACCGTGGCCGGGTCGACCGCGACCCCCAACCGCCGCAGTGTTCCGGCATAATCGCAGCGGTCCGCCATCGTCCGGTCGCCACCGCCCAGCACCTTGTCCAGAAGCGCGCCCGCGTCTGCGGCGAAATCCCCGCCCTTGCGCGTTGCCGCCATGCGGATGTTGGACCACAACCGGTCCAGCGGGTCGCGCATCAGGAAGACGAAGCGCGTCGCCGGCGCCAGCCCCGCCATGTGCCGGAACGACCCCTCCGACAGGGTCGCATAGGCCGGGGTGATATCGCCCACCAGCCGCGCCGCGCCCGCGTCATGGTTGAGAAACCCGAGATAGCCGGCATCGTTGCGGCCTCCGCGGATCACGTTCAGCCATCCGGTATAGGCCCAGACCTCGCGTTGCAGCCGCTTGTCCAACCTCGCATCGCCCGTGGGCAGGCGCGCCTTGCGGCGGCGGCGTTCGCGGGTCATGCGTTGCACCTGCCGCTCGAACTTGCCCGTTTCACAGGTGTCGAAATAATGCAGCTCCTTCACGGCGGGCAGCCGCACCTCGGGGTGCCGGGCAAGGTAGCGGTAAAGCCAGGTGGTCCCCGCCTTCGCCGCGCCGATCCCGTAAAGAAGCGTTGCCTGTGCCATGCCAGTGGTCAGCCTTTCGCGGCCCCGGGTTTGTCGTCACCCGGCAGGATGTAATCGGCCCCTTCCCACGGGCTCATGAAATCGAACTGGCGGTATTCCTGCACCAGCTTGACCGGTTCGTAGACCACGCGTTTCAGCGCCTCGTCATAGCGCAGCTCGGTATAGCCTGTGGTCGGGAAATCCTTGCGCAGCGGATGGCCGCGAAACCCGTAATCGGTCAGGATGCGGCGCAGGTCCGGGTGGCCCGAGAACAGGATGCCATACATGTCGTAAACCTCCCGCTCGAACCAGTTGGCGGACGGGAAGACGCCGGTGATCGAGGGCACCACGTCATCTTCGCGCACCGGGCATTTCACCCGGATGCGGTGGTTCTGATACATAGACAGGAAGTGCCACACCATCTCGAAGCGCTTCTCGCGGCTCGGGTAATCCACCGCCGTGATATCGACCAGCGTGGAGAACCGGCAGGCCATGTCGGTCTTCAGGAAGTCGATGAAGGCCGGAATCGCGGCCAGCGTGATCTCCACCGTCAATTCGCCGTGGGTGATTTCCGTGCCCACGACGGCATCCCCGTGCTTGAGGGTGATCACCTCGGCCAGTTCGCGCAGCGTGTCGTCGCTCATCGCATGTCTCCTCGGGGCGTGCGGCCCTCAGCGGGTAATGGTGCCGGTGCGGCGGATCTTTCGCTGCAATTGCAGCAACCCGTAAAGCAGCGCTTCGGCGGTCGGCGGGCAGCCCGGCACGTAAAGGTCGACCGGGATGATCCGGTCGCAGCCGCGCACCACGGAATAACTATAGTGGTAGTAGCCGCCGCCATTGGCGCAAGACCCCATACTGATCACGTAGCGCGGCTCCGGCATCTGGTCATAGACCTTGCGCAGCGCGGGCGCCATCTTGTTGGTCAACGTGCCGGCCACGATCATCACGTCGGACTGGCGCGGGGAGGCGCGCGGGGCGATCCCGAACCGTTCGCCATCGTAGCGCGGCATCGAGGTGTGCATCATCTCGACCGCGCAACAGGCCAGCCCGAAGGTCATCCAGTGCAGGCTTCCGGTACGCGCCCAGTTGATCAGGTCATCGGCGGTCGTCAGCAGGAACCCCTTGTCCTGCAGCTCCGCGTTCAGGGTCTGGGTGGCCACGTCCTTGTCCGCTCCGGCGGTATTGGCCCCGGTCATCACTCCCATTCGAGCGCCCCTTTCTTCCATTCGTAGGCAAAGCCGATGGTCAGCACGGCAAGGAATATCATCATCGACCAGAAGCCGGCATCCGACATTGTCGGGAAGGCGACGCCCCACGGAAACAGGAAGGCGATTTCGAGGTCAAAGATGATGAACAGGATCGACACGAGGTAAAAGCGCACGTCGAACTTCATCCGCGCGTCATCGAAGGCGTTGAACCCGCATTCATAGGCCGACACCTTTTCGGGGTCCGGGTTGCTTACCGCAAGAACCACGGCGGCAAGGATCAGGACGATCCCCAGCCCGATGGCGAGGGCGAGAAAGATCAGGACGGGTGCATAATCCCTGAGCAGGTCTTCCAAGGCTGGCTCCTTCGGCTCGCAGGCGCCGGATGCCCCGGCGCGGGTCTGGTGCCGGCGCATCTGTCATGCGCCGCCCTTGCCATGGTGTTTAGGGCCGCACCGCCCGGGGGTCAACCGAACCCGGACGCATCACGGGCATCCCGAACGGGAAAAAACAGCGCAGCCCGGGCCGGCGCCGCTATTGCAGCCGATGCGCCGCCACTTTCGTATTGGCCCCCGCTTGGCGCGACTGTCTCGGGGGGGGACGGGCGCAAGGCGCGGCGGCAGCGCCCGTCCCGGCCCCCTGCCCGTCCGCGCCGACCGGCCACCGCGACGCGCCCCGCGGATGGGCGACCGCGACGAGGCGCGCGGCGGCCCTATCCCTCTTGCCAGCGTGGCTTTCGCTTTTCGAAAAACGCTGCAACGCCCTCCGGCGCTTCCTCGCTTTCCCAAGCGTCGACAAGCGCGTCGATGGTCAGCGCCACCACGGCGTCATCGACCCGCGGCTCCAGCTTGGCGACCAGCGCCTTGGCCCGCGCCACCGCGCCCGGCGCGCAGGCAAGGTAGGGCTCGATTTCCGCCTCCACCGCCGCGTCGAGATCGTCCGGCGCCACCGCCCGTGCCAGAAGGCCAAGCGTAACCGCCTCGTCCGCCTCGAAAATTCGCGCCGACATGAAGACGCGCCGCGCCCGCGCCGCGCCCATCCGCGCCACCACGTAGGGCCCGATCGTGGCCGGGATCAGGCCAAGACGGGTTTCCGTCAGCCCGAATTTCGCGCCCTCGATCCCGACGGCCACGTCGCAGACCGACATCATGCCGATTCCGCCACCGAAAGCCTGCCCCTGCACCCGCCCGATCAGCGGCTTGGGCATCCGGTCCAGAGCGCCCAACATCTCGGCCAGCTTGCGCGCCTCCGCGGCGCGGGTGGCGGCATCGGCCCCCATCTGTTCCTTCATCCAACCCAGATCGCCACCCGCGCAAAAGCTCTTGCCGCTGCCCGTCAACACCACGACCCGCACCGCCGGGTCGCGGCCCAGCCGCTCCGCCGCCTCGGTCACCTCCGCGATCATCTGCGCCGACAGCGCGTTGTGCTTTTCCGGCCGGTCCAGCATGAGTACGGCCACCCCGCGCCCGTCCACGGAAATATCAATGGTCTCCACGCCTTACCCTTTCCTCATCGCCCGTGCCATGGCGCTGGCCTCGGCCAGAACGGTCTGGTCGAGCCCCGTCTCATGGCCCAGTTCCGCCAGCCGCGCCGCGACCGCTTCTGTCGCCACATTGCCCGCCGCGCCCGGCGCGTAGGGGCAGCCGCCAAGCCCGCCGACGGCGGCGTCGAAAACCCGCAGCCCGCGCGCCAGCGACACCTCGATATTGGCCAGCGCCTTGCCGCCCGTGTCGTGGAAATGCCCGGCCAGTTCCTCCGGCGCGCAGCACTCCAGTACGGCAGCCAGCATCGCGTCGACGGTTTCCGGACGCCCCTGCCCGATCGTATCGCCGAGCGAGATCTCGTAGCACCCCATGTTGCGCAGAGTCGCGGCCACGCGGGCCACGTCGCCCGGCGCCACCGGCCCGTCGAAGGGGCAGTCGGTCACGCAGGAGATATAGCCGCGCACCGGGATGCCATCGGCCCGTGCGGCCTGCGCCACGGGCACGAAGCGGGTTATGCTTTCCTCGATCGTGGCGTTGATATTGGCCTTCGAGAACCCTTCGCTGGCCGAGGCGAAGATCGCGATCTCGTCGGCCCGCGCTTCTTTCGCACGTTCGTAGCCTTGCATGTTGGGGGTCAGCGCGGCGTAGGACACGCCCGGCGCGCGGGTGATCCCGGCCAGCACCTGCGCCGAGTCGGCCATCTGCGGCACCCATTTCGGGCTGACGAAGCTTGCCACCTCGATCCGGTGAAACCCGGCGCGGCCAAGGCAATCGACCAGCGCGACCTTTTCGGCCGTCGGGATCTGGCGCGCCTCGTTCTGAAGCCCGTCGCGCGGGCCGACCTCGAAGATTTCAACCGGGTCGCTCATGTCCCCTCCCACGGCGCGTAGAACGCCTGCGTGTAAATCCGGGCCTGCGCCTCGTTCGGGCAGGCCAGCGCGAAACCGGGCCGCGCGGTGATCCGCTCGTACCAGCCCTGAAGCGCCGGAAACGGCTCGATCCGTGCGAAATGCCGGGCCATGTAGACGGCCTGCCCAACCGAGATATCGGCGGCGGAAAACCCGCCGTCCAGCAGAAGGTCGCGGCCCGAAAGCCGCCCGTCAATGGCGGCAAAACACTTTTCCAGCCGCTTGGCCTCCAGTTGCATCACCGTTGCGCTGCGCATCGCATCCGCGCGCAGCATGATGTGCTGCTGCGTCAGCGCCGCGACATGCTGGCTGATCGTCTCGGCGAAATGCACCCAGATCAACCATTGCGCGCGGTCCGGGTGGCCCGGCGCACGGCCCATGCCCGCCTCCGGGAACCGCTCGCACAGAAGTTCGGTGATGGCGCCGCTTTCCCACCAGCAGGTCCCGTCGATCTCCAGCGCCGGCACCCGGCCGGCGGGGTTTCGGCTGCGATAATCGTCCGAGCGCAGTGTCTTGTCGAACGGCCAGACCTGCACCTCGTAGGGCACGCCCAGCTCGTTCAACAACCACAGCACCCGCATCGAGCGGCTTTGCGGCACGTGATGCAGGCGGATCATGCCGTCTCGCCCTCGTCTTCTTCCTCGAGTTCCTCAAGCGCGATCAGCGCCGCACCCTCGTCCACCTGCTGCCCGGCCTCGGCCAGCACCTCGGCAATCACCCCGTCGCGCCACGCGGTCAACGTGTGTTCCATCTTCATCGCCTCGAGGATGGCCAGCCTGTCGCCGGCGGCAACGCTCTGGCCCGGCGCGACATGGACCGCCTTGACAAGCCCCGGCATCGGCGCGGTGATCACACCGCTGCCCGTTGCCGCCTCGGCCGCGACCTGAAGGGGGTCGACCGGTTCGAAATGATAGCCGTTTCCCCAGAAGACGGAGACCCCGGCGCCATGCGCAACCAGCGTCGCCGCGACCGCCTGACCGTCGATCCGCCAGCGGTCGCCGTCGCGGGCGATCTCGTGGCAGGCCGCATCGATCTCGACGCGGAAGCGCCCGGCGTCCAGCGTCTCCACCCGCGCCGCGACCTGCTCGCCGCGATACGTGAACTGCGTGCCCCGGCGCAGGGGAGCCCAGAGGCGGAAGCCCTGCAACGGTTGCGCCCCGCGGTGCAGCCCGAGCACGCCAAGCGCGGCAAGCGCCCGGCTGCGCGAACAGGCCAACGGATCGGCGGCGAGGCTCTCGAGGTCGCGGTCGATCAGCCCGGTATCGACATCGCCCGCGGCAAAGCCTTCATGCCGTGCAAGCGCCCGGAGGAAAGCAAGGTTGGTCACGCAACCCGCCACCTCGGTGCCGGACAGCGCCCGATCGAGCCGCTTCAGCGCCACCTCCCGCGTCGGCCCGTGCACGACGATCTTGGCAATCATCGGGTCATACCACGGGCTGATCGTGTCGCCCGCGCGCACCCCGGTATCGCAGCGCGCAATATCGGGAAATGCCAGATGCGCCAGCGTGCCGGTCGCGGGCAAAAAGCCCCTGGGCACGTCCTCGGCATAAAGCCGCGCCTCGAAGGCATGGCCGCCGATGGCAAGGTCCGTCTGCCGCGCCGGCAGCGCCTCGCCCGCCGCGACGCGCAATTGCCATTCGACGAGGTCCACGCCGGTGATCGCCTCGGTCACCGGGTGTTCGACCTGCAGGCGCGTGTTCATCTCCATGAACCAGAAGCCGTCCGGGCGCAGCCCGTCTGCCCCATCGACGATGAATTCCACCGTGCCCGCGCCGGCATAGCCGATCGCCTCGGCCGCCCGCACCGCCGCCTGCCCCATGGCGGCGCGCATCTCCGCCGTCATCCCGGGGGCGGGCGCCTCCTCGATCACCTTCTGATGGCGGCGCTGCAGGGAACAGTCGCGCTCGAACAGGTGCACCGCGCGGGTGCCGTCGCCGAAGACCTGCACCTCGATATGGCGCGGCTTCTCGATGAACTTCTCGATCAACACCGCGTCGTTGCCGAAGGCGGTCGCGGCCTCGCCCTTCGCGCCCTCCAGGGCCTCGAAGAACCGCGCGGGGTCATCAACCTTGCGCATCCCTTTGCCGCCGCCCCCCGCCACGGCCTTGATCAGCACCGGGTAGCCGATGGCATCGGCCGCCCCCGACAAGTGCTCCGGGTCCTGGTTCGGCCCGTGATAGCCGGGCACGACCGGCACGCCGGCCTCCTCCATCAGGTGCTTGGCCGCGTCCTTGAGGCCCATCTTGCGGATCGCCGCCGCCGACGGCCCGACAAAGACCAGCCCGGCCGCCTCCACCGCCTCGACGAAGTCGGGGTTCTCGGACAGGAAGCCATAGCCCGGGTGGATCGCCTCTGCGCCCGTCGCCCGGGCCGCCGCGATGATGGCATCGCCCCGAAGGTAGCTTTCGGCAGGCGCGGGACCGCCGATATGCACGGCCTCGTCCGCCATGGCCACGTGGCGTGCGCCCGCATCGGCATCGGAAAACACCGCGACCGTCCGCAGCCCCATGGCGCGGGCCGTGTCGATCACCCGGCAGGCAATCTCGCCCCGGTTGGCGATCAGGATCTTATTGAACATCAGGCGTAATCCTCCACCATGCGGAACCGTTCGCACATGATTTCCATGTCTTCCGAAAAGCCGCCGTTGCGGGTGAAATAGGCGCGATACCCCTTGCGCCAGTGGGCGAGATCGCGGAATTCGCCCTGGGCGGCCACGAACTCGTCGTCCATCTCGTCGAAGCGGCGCGTCGTCACCTCGACCGTTTCCAGCATCATTGCCGGTGTCCCGTCCCAGTTGAGCGCGATGTCCCGCCGCCCGACCTCGGGGAAGGCATCGCCCCCCTCGGTGTAAGCGCGCATCGCCTCGCAGGTTGCGGTCTTCTTGCCCGCGCGGACGAGCGCGAGGATTCTGTTGCACAAATCTTCGCTGTCACCGAAGCGGAAGGTTTCGGCCTCCGGGTTCTGGTCGATGATCTCTTGCAGGGTTTTCTTGCTCATCCCGGCCTCACATCCGGAACACGCCGAAGCGCGTCTCCTCGATCGGGGCATTGAGCGCCGCCGACAGCGACAGGAACAGCGTCTGCCGCGTCTTGCGCGGGTCGATCACCCCGTCATCCCAAAGCCGCGCCGAGGCATAGAGCGGGTGCGACTGGTGCTCGAACATGTCCAGCGTCGGGCGCTTGAATTCCGCCTCTTCCTCCGCCGACCAGCTGCCGCCCGCCCGCTCGATCGCGTCGCGTTTGACGGTCGCCAGCACGCCCGCCGCCTGCGCGCCGCCCATCACGGAAATCCGCGAACTGGGCCAGGTCCACAGGAAGCGCGGGCTATAGGCGCGCCCCGCCATGCCGTAGTTCCCGGCGCCGAAAGAGCCGCCGACCAGCATGGTGATCTTGGGCACCTTCGTGGTGGCCACCGCCGTCACCATCTTGGCGCCGTGCCGCGCGATCCCCTCGGCCTCGTATTTCCGGCCGACCATGAAGCCGGTGATGTTCTGCAGGAAGACCAGCGGAATATTCCTCTGGCTGCACAGCTCGATGAAATGCGCGGCTTTCGCGGCACTTTCGCTGTAGAGCACCCCGTTATTGGCCACGATCCCTACCGGGCAACCCATGACATGCGCAAAGCCGGTCACGATGGTCTCGCCGAACCGCGCCTTGAATTCGTCGAAGCGGCTGCCATCCACCACCCGCGCGATGACCTCGCGGATATCGTAGGGCGTGGTCAGGCTGGCCGGCACGACGCCGAGGATCTCCTCGGGGTCGTAGGCCGGATCCTCGGGGCTTTGCCAATCCACCGTTGCGGGCCGGGTGCGGTTGAACCCCGCCACCGCTTGCCGCGCGAGGGCGAGCGCGTGGTCATCATCCTCGGCCAGGTAATCGGCCACGCCCGACAGGCGCGTATGCACGTCGCCGCCGCCCAGATCCTCGGCCGTCACCACCTCGCCGATCGCGGCCTTGACCAGCGGCGGGCCGGCCAGGAAGATCGTCCCCTGTTGCTTCACGATGATGGTGACGTCCGACATCGCCGGCACGTAGGCCCCGCCCGCCGTGCAAGACCCCATGACCACCGCGATCTGCGGAATGCCCTTGGCCGACATGTTGGCCTGATTGTAGAAGATGCGCCCGAAATGGTCGCGGTCGGGAAAGACCTCGTCCTGCTGCGGCAGGTTGGCGCCGCCCGAATCCACGAGGTAGATGCAAGGAAGGTTGTTCTGCTCCGCGATCTCCTGCGCGCGCAGGTGCTTCTTGACGGTGATCGGGAAATAGGTTCCGCCCTTCACGGTGGCGTCGTTGCAGACCACCATAACCTCCTGCCCATGCACCCGGCCGATGCCCGCGATCGCGCCGCCGCCGGGCGCGGCCCCGTCATACATGCCGTGCCCGGCCGTCGCGCCCACCTCCAGAAACGGAGAGCCGGGGTCGAGCAGGTTCGCCACCCGATCACGCGGCAGCATCTTGCCGCGCGACAGGTGCCGGGTGCGGGCCTTGTCGCCGCCGCCCTGTTCCGCCGCCTCGGCCGCCGCGCGCACCTCGGCCAAGGCGTCGAGATGCGTGGCGCGGTTGGTGGCGAAGTCCGCCGAGCCGGTGATGATCCTGGATACAAGTTTCATGGCGATCTCCGGTTGCAAGTGGCTGCGGTGGGGTCACATGCCCCGCTGGCGCTGCAAGTAAAGCGTCTGCGCCGCGGTCATGCGCATGACGCATCCTGCATAGGCCGGGCCCTGCCCGGTGCCGCCGCCCCATTGGCTGGCCTCGTAGGCGCAAGTCGCGTCGCGAAACCCGATCCAGGCGCGCTGCATGTCGCGCAGCGCCTCGGCTTGCGCGGGGGCATGATCCGGCGCCTCGGCATCCTGCCGCTGGTCCTGCGCGCGCAGTTGCCGGTAGGCGGCGTTGAGCCGGTCATCCCAGAATTCGGCTTCCGCCGACATGCAACCGCCCATGGCCACGGTACTGTACCCGCCCGGCGTGTCGGACATGCAGCGTTCCGCCGAGGTGCCGAAACAGGCCTCCGCCGCGTGATGATCCGGCGTCGCCGCGATGCAGGTCAGCGTGTGCGACGGGTCGAAGACCAGATCCTGCGCGCCGGCGTGGCCGGCTACGGCAAGGCAAAGGGCTGCCAGAAAGCCTGCATGTTTCATGCGCGATACTCCGGGTTTTCATAGTCGAAGCGGCAGCCCGCGGCGAAGGCCCGCCGGTCGTTGCGGGCTGGCCCTGTCTGGTCGTCCATCATCGGTCGGGATCCTCCTTGATCTCGCGGATTTCACGATCGAGAAAGTAGCTGATGGCCGATCGTATCGCCACAAGGAGCGCAAGGTAGACGAGGTCGGCCAGGGCAAGGCTGAGCGCGGTGTGGATGATGTCCGAAACGATCAGGAGTTCCAGACCGGAAAGGATATAGCGCCCAAGCTCCACCCGCTCGCGGTTGATGACATGGGCGCGGGCGGACTCGGCGCGCTGCACCTCGGCCGAGACGAAGCCGACCAGGAAGCGCGCGGTGCCGATCAGCATCACCGCAATGGCCAGAAGTTCCACCCCGGCGACGACCCAGGACAGCACCGCGGCCAGACCGCCGAGGTTATCGTGCAACACGCCCTCGGTCCCGCTCAGAACGCTCCAGTCCATCCAGCCCCCGTGGTTACCCTATCGCCTTCATCAATTCGCGCCCGACCAGCATGCGCCGGATTTCCGACGTGCCGGCGCCGATCTCCATCAGCTTGGCATCGCGGAAGATGCGGGAAACCGGGCTGTCGGACAAGAACCCGGCCCCGCCCATGGCCTGCACCGCCTGATGCGCCTGCTTCATCGCCTCCTCGGAGGCATAGAGGCAGCAGGCCGCCGCGTCCTGACGGGTGACATCGCCCCGGTCGCAGGCCTTGGCGACCTCGTAGACATAGGCGCGCGCGGAGTTCATCGCCGTGTACATGTCGGCGATCTTGCCCTGCATCAGCTGGAAGTTCCCGATGCTCTCGCCGAATTGCTTGCGGTCGCGCATGTAGGGCATGATCTCGTCAAGGCAGGCGGCCATGATGCCGGTGCCGATGCCGGCCAGCACCACGCGTTCGTAATCCAGCCCCGACATCAACACGCGCACGCCCTTGCCTTCCTCGCCCAGAACGTTCTCGAACGGCACTTCGCACTCCTCGAAGATCAGTTCGGCGGTGTTCGACCCGCGCATGCCCAGCTTGTCGAAATGTTCCGATGTGCTGAAGCCCACCATGTCCTTCTCGATCAGGAAGGCGGTGATGCCCTTGGCCCCCGCCTCGGGGTCGGTCTTGGCGTAGACCACCAGCGTATCGGCGTCGCAGCCATTGGTGATCCAGTATTTCGTGCCGTTCAGAACGTAGCGGTCATTGCGCTTTTCCGCGCGCAATTTCATGGAGACGACGTCGGACCCGGCCCCCGCCTCGGACATGGCCAGCGCGCCGACATTTTCGCCCGAGACCAGCCCGGGCAGGTATTTCGCGCGCTGTTCGTCGGTGCCGTTCAGCTTGATCTGGTTCACGCACAGGTTGGAATGCGCCCCGTAGGACAGCGAGACAGAGGCCGAGGCGCGGGCGATCTCCTCCACCGCGATGACATGGGCGAGGTAGGACATGCCGGCACCGCCATGTTCTTCGGACACGGTGATGCCCAGAAGACCAAGGTCACCCATCTCGCGCCACAACTCCGCCGGGAACAGGTTCTGCTTGTCGATCTCCTGCGCCATCGGGCGGATCCGCTCCTGCGCCCAGCGGTGCACCATGTCGCGCAGGGCATTCACGTCTTCGCCCAGATCGAATGTCATGCTGGCCATGAACATGGGCAGCCCTCCTGCTTAATTGAACGCTTGTTCATTTAATACGCCCGCGCGCCCGCCGAGTCAAAACAATCCTGACACTACGCCCCACGCGTGCCGAAGACTTTTCGGGAAAAGTCTTCGGCCCCGGAAAATCTTCTCGAAGCTTTTTGTTCCCCGCCTCAGCCGGCCAGCGCGACGGTAGAGACCTCTTCGCGGATGATCCGCGCGATCAGCCGCGCGTCGTCGACAGTGAACGTCAGCGGCAGGCGCATGTCGATCAGGCCGGCAAGGATGCGGTCGGTCTCGGGCAGGCTCTGCGGCGGGGCGAAGCGCCAACTGTCATAGCGCGAGGTGAAGGCAACGGGCTCGGCCCGGCCGAACCATTTCAGCTCCACCCCCCGCGCGGCGCAGGCATCAAGCACCGCCCCGATCCGCGCCTCGCAAAACGACGGCAACAGGAACTGGAACGAGGAGCCGACGATGCTTTCCTCGACCGGCCGCTCGATCACCTTCAGGGCGGGCGTGTTGCGCAGCCCCTCCTCCACCGTGCGGTAAAGCGCGTTCCAGCGGTCGATCTGGCGCGGCAGGTCGGCCAGTTGCGGGCGCAGGATCGCGGCGCGCAGGTTGTCCATCCGGCCCGACACGTTCGGTGTGACCCATTTCACCTCTTCGAACGCCTCGGACGGCGGCGCGGCGCGGTGCCGGGCGTAAAGCATGTAGCTGCCCGAGAGCACGATCGCGCGCGCCATCAGCACCGGGTCGTCGGAGGTCAGCAAGCCGCCCTCGCCGGAATTCATGTGCTTGTAGGTCTGCGTCGAATAGGCCGCCATCGCCCCATGCCGGCCCGAGGGCACGCCCTTCCACGCCGCCCCCATCGTGTGGGCGCAATCCTCGACCACCTGCACGCCGGCCGCGTCGCAGATCCGCATCAGGCGGTCCATGTCGCAGACGTGGCCGCGCATGTGCGACAAGAGCAGCACCTTCGCCCCGGACGTGCCCGCCAGCCGCGCGAGGTGATCGAGGTCGATGGTCAGATCCTCCGTCACCTCGACAAAGACCGGCTCTGCCCCGACCGAGGCTATCGCGCCGGGCACCGGGGCCAGCGTGAAGCCGTTGCTCAATACCTTGTCGCCCGGCCCCACGCCAAGCGCGCGCAGGGCGCAGGACATCGCGTAGCCGCCCGAGGCAACGGCCAGCGCGTAGCGCGCGCCGGTGAAGGCGGCAAACGCCTCTTCCAGAAGCGCCACCTCGCCCGCCTCGCCCTCGGCCACGTTGTAGCGGTGCAGGCGCCCGCCGCGCAGCACGTCGAGCGCCGCCGCGATCCCGGCATCCGGGATCGGTTCCTGTTGCGTGAAGCTGCCATCGAACACGGGTTTCATGGGCGAAGTCTTGGGGTCCGCATCCGGCTTCGTCAATCCAGAAGCCGCCGCGCCAGTGCCGGAAGGTCATCGAAATGGTGCAACAGCGCCTCTGGCGCCAGATCCGCGACCCCCTGCCCCAGCGGGCCGAAGCTTACCAGAACCGAAGCCACCCCCGCCGCGCGCGCGGTTTCGCGGTCGGTGATCGTGTCGCCCACCAGCAAGGAATGCGCCAAGGCACCGCCGGCCCGGTCCACCGCCGCGATATAAGGCGCCGGATCAGGTTTGCGCGTGGCCAGCGTATCGGCGCCGATGAGCGACGCGAAGAGCCCCCGCACCCCAAGGCGTTGCAACAGCGTATGGGCCAACCCCTCGGGCTTGTTGGTGCAGATGCCGACTCGGATGTCCTCGGCCCGCAGCGCCTCCACCGCCGCAACCGCACCGGGGTAAAGCACCGTGTGCACGTCGAGCGCCCGGCCGTAAGCCTCCAGCAGGATGGGGTAGCCGCGCGCCACTTCGGCTTCCGGCTCAAGGTGGCCCAGCCGTTCCAGCCCCAGCGTCAGCATCGCCCGGCCGCCGCGAAAGGCCGTTGCATCGTCGCGCCCCGGCACAAGCTGCGGCGCATGGCCCATGACCCCCAGCGCCGCGTTCGCCGCCGCGATCAGGTCGGCGCTGGTGTCCGCCAGCGTCCCGTCGAGATCGAAGATCACCGTGCGCATTGCTCCGCGCCCTCCCCGCTTGGCAGGAATCCGCCTGCCCGTGAAACCTTCTGTTGGGCTTTTTGAAAGACCCCCGCCTTGCAACATCGCCCGGCTTGCCCGATAAGAGCGCGAGATAAACGAAAGCAGCTAACATGCAAGAGACGACCCGGCCCTGCGCCCTTGTCATCCTCGCCGCGGGACAGGGCACCCGGATGAACTCGGACCTGCCCAAGGTGCTGCACCCTCTGGGCGGTGCGCCGCTTGTCGTGCACGCGATGAATGCCGGCGCGGCGCTGTCTCCGGCGGGCATGGTGGTCGTGGTCGGGCATGGCGGGGCCGCCGTCGAAAAGGCGGTTCACGCGCATAACGACGCGGCCACCTGCGTCACCCAGGCCGAGCAGCTTGGCACCGGTCACGCGGTGTTGCAGGCCGCCGGGGCGCTTGAAGGGTTCGACGGTGACGTGATCGTGCTTTACGGCGACACGCCGTTCGTGCGCGAGGACACGCTGGCCCGGATGCTGGCGGCGCGCGCGGACCATGACATCGTGGTTCTGGGCTTCGAGGCGACGAGCCCCGGTCGCTACGGGCGGCTGGTGATGGCGGGCGATCGGCTCGATCGCATCGTCGAGGCCAAGGATGCCACGCCCGAAGAGCTCGCGATTCCCTTCTGCAACTCCGGCCTCATGGCCGCCGATGCCGCGACGCTGATGGACCTGCTGGCCGAGGTTGGCAATGAAAATGCCTCGGGCGAGTATTACCTGACGGATGTTCCCGCACTCGCAGCCGCGCGCGGGCTGTCGGCGACCGCCATCGCCTGTGACGAGGCCGAGACCCTCGGCATCAATACCCGCGCCGAACTGGCCGGCGCCGAGGCGTTGTTCCAGCAGGCAAGGCGCGCCGAGGCCATGGCAAACGGCGCCACGCTGATCGCGCCGGAAACCGTCTTCTTTGCCCATGACACGTATCTGGGTCGCGATGTTCTGGTGGAACCGCATGTCGTGTTCGGCCCGGGCGTCACGGTGGAAAGCGAGGCGGTGATCCGTGCCTTTTGCCACCTGGAAGGCTGCCATGTCGGCGCCCGCGCCACCGTTGGCCCCTATGCCCGGCTGCGCCCCGGGGCGGAACTGGGCAACGAGGCACGAATCGGCAATTTCGTCGAGGTCAAGTCGGCCGAGATCGGCGAGGGGGCGAAGGTCAATCACCTCAGCTATATCGGCGATGCCGGCATCGGCGCCGGCAGCAATATCGGCGCCGGCACCATCACCTGCAATTACGACGGGGTATTCAAGCACCGAACGGAAGTGGGCCGCGATGTTTTTGTCGGGTCGAACACCATGCTGGTGGCGCCGGTCAGTCTTGGCGACGGCGCGATGACCGGCTCGGGCTCGGTCATCACCTCGGACGTGCCCGCCGGTGACCTCGCGCTTGGGCGGGCCCGGCAAGTGAACAAACCGGGCCTCGGCGCCCGGCTCATGGCGCGGCTCCGCGCGATGAAGGCAGGGCGAAAAGGGCTGTAACCATGTGTGGCATCGTCGGCGTTCTGGGCCGCCACGAAGTGGCCCCCCTCCTCGTGGAATCGCTCAAACGGCTGGAATACCGCGGCTATGACAGCGCCGGGATCGCGACGGTCAGCGAGGGACGGCTCGACCGCCGCCGTGCCGTCGGCAAGCTGGTGAACCTCTCGGACCTGCTGGTCCACGACCCCTTGCGCGGCATGTCGGGTATCGGGCACACCCGATGGGCCACGCATGGCGCGCCCACCGTTGACAACGCGCACCCGCACCGGGCAGGCCGGGTGGCCGTTGTCCATAACGGCATCATCGAGAATTACCGCGATCTGCGGGCCGAGTTGGCGGCCAAGAGCATCGGATTCGAAACGGATACCGACACCGAAACGGTGGCGCTGCTCTGCGAACACCTGCTTGATACCGGCCTCGCGCCCCGCGCCGCTGCGCGCGAAACGCTGCGCCGGCTGGAAGGCGCCTTCGCCCTGGCCTTCCTGTTCGACGGCGAACCCGACCTGATGGTCGCCGCGCGCAGGGGCTCGCCGCTGGCGATCGGCCATGGCGAGGGCGAGATGTTCGTCGGCTCCGACGCGATCGCGCTGTCGCCGATGACCGACCGGATCACCTATCTCGAGGAAGGCGATTACGCCTATGTCACCCGCGCCGGTGCCGAGATCTTCGACGCCGACGACCGCCCCGCCAACCGCGAGATCCGGGCCATCCCGGCGCAGGCGACGCAAATCGACAAGGGCGGCCACCGGCATTTCATGGCCAAGGAGGTCTACGAGCAACCCACCGTGCTGGCAGAGTGCCTTGCGCATTATTCCGATGGCGATGCGGTGCGGATCCCCGAGGGCGACCTCGATTTCACCGATACTGACCGGGTTACATTGGTCGCCTGCGGCACCGCCCATTACGCCTGCATGGTCGCCAAGTACTGGTTTGAAACGCTCGCCGGCCTGCCCTGCGATGTCGACATCGCCAGCGAGTTCCGCTATCGCGAACCTCCGGTTTCAAGCCGCTCCACGGCGCTGTTCGTCAGCCAGTCGGGCGAAACCGCCGACACGCTGGCCGCGCTGCGCTACACCAGCGGCAAGGCGGGGCGCATCCTGTCGGTGGTCAATGTCCCCGAAAGCTCGATCGCGCGCGAAAGCGACCTCGCGCTGCCGATCATGGCCGGGGTGGAGGTCGGCGTCGCCTCCACCAAGGCGTTCGTCTGCCAGTTGGCCGTGCTGGCCAACCTCGCGGTGCTGGCGGCGCGCCAGAAAGGCCGGATCGACGCCGCCCGCGAGGCCGAGTTGCTGGCAGCCCTGCGTGGCCTGCCCGGCCTGATCAACCAGGCATTGGCGCTAGAGGATCAGATCCGCATCCATACCGGCGCCCTGTCGGAGGCGCGGACGGTGCTCTTCCTCGGGCGCGGCGCGATGTTCCCGATGGCGCTGGAAGGGGCGCTGAAGCTGAAGGAAATCAGCTATATCCATGCCGAGGGCTATGCCAGCGGCGAGTTGAAACACGGCCCCATCGCGCTTGTCGACAAGACGGTGCCGGTGATCGTGATGGCGCCCAGTGACGCGCTCTTCGACAAGACAGTTTCCAACATGCAGGAGGTCATGGCGCGGGAAGGAAATGTCTGGCTGGTCACCGACAATGACGGTGCCGATATGGCGCGCGAAGGCGTCTGGCAAACGCTGGTGATGCCCAATGTCGAGCCGATCTTCGCGCCGATCCTCTATTCGGTGCCGGCGCAGCTCATCGCCTATCACACCGCCGTGCACAAGGGCACCGACGTGGACCAGCCCCGCAACCTCGCCAAGTCGGTGACGGTGGAATAGCCGCGCTCACCCATCCGCCCCCGCGAGTCGGGGCCGGGTCAAGGGTCGCGCCAGCGACGGCCGCAAGGCCGCTTGCCCTAGACGCGGACGCGACTCGCCCACAGCCTCTAAAGGGCCCCGTTGCCGGACAGACCCCGGCAACAGCACCTCTCGGCAAACCGGCCCCGCCTTGCAACACGAACCACGCCCGCAGCGACCGATCCCTGACGCGAAGATGTCCCGTGACAACGCGGCCCGACGAGGGCCCCGAAGGGGCTTGAGGAGGGGCGCCCTCGCCGCGACGGCCCAAGGCCGGCGCATTCACACCGCCGGAACCCCGCCTTCCAGCACGCGGCGCATCCAGCCCATGTCGATATTGCCGCCCGACAGGATGACGCCGACCTTCTTGCCCGTCATCTTGTCCTTTTCCTGCATCAGCGCGGCCAGCGGCGCCGCGCCGGCGCCTTCGGCAAGGTTATGCGTCGCGGTGTAGTAGAGCCGGATCGCCTCGGCGATCTCCTCCTCCGACACCGATACGATCCGCGCCGCGCCGCAGCTGTAGATCTCGAACGCCTCCTTCACTGGCACCCGCACCGCCATGCCATCGGCGAAGGTCCGGGCGGCGTTTGTCTCCACCATTGCGCCGGCCTCGACCGACAGTTTCGCCGTCTGCGCGTGCTCGGAAACCACGCCCACCACCTCGGTTGACACGCCGAGCGCATCGCGCGCCAGGATCGTGCCGCAGATCCCCGACCCGCAGCCGATCGGCACGTAGACCGTGTCGAGATCGGGCAAGGCCGAGAACAACTCATAGCCATAGGTCGCCACGCCGCGCACCAGTTCGGTGTGGAACGGCGGCACGACGGTCAACCCCTCGGCCTCGGCCACGCGCACCGCCTCGGGCCGGGCCGTGTCGAAATCCGCGCCGAACTCCACCAACTCCGCGCCATAGCCGCGCATCGCCGCGTTCTTCTCGACCGAATTGCCCTGTGGCACGTAGATCAGCGCGCGCAGCCCCGCCGCCGTCGCCGCCCGGGCCTGACTTTGGCCGTGATTGCCGCGCGTCGCGGTGCAGATGCCCGGGCTGTCGGGGTGTTCGCGGCCGAGCCAGTCCATGAAGGTGATGCCGCCGCGCACCTTGAAGGCACCGGTGGGGGCATGGTTCTCGTGCTTGACCCAGACCTCGGCGCCCGCTACCCGCGACAGGCCGGGCCAGTCATATTGCGGCGTCGGTGCCATCTGCCCGTGCACCAGGTCCGCCGCCGCCTCCAGTTCACCCCGTGAAAACCGCATCGCTTGCCCTCCTCGAAAATCCTTTCCGACACCCTAGGGGCAGAACCGGCCCTTGTCAGGCCCCCTGACCGCGCCTATGACACGCGCGACAGATAAAAGGGACAGGCCCGCGCCATGGCCACTCTGGTGATGAAATTCGGCGGCACGTCCGTCGCCACGCCCGACCGCATCCGCCGCGCCGCCAAGCGCGTGGGCCGCGAGGTTGCCAACGGTTACGACGTGATCGTCATCGTGTCGGCCATGGCGGGCGAGACCAACAAGCTGGTCGGCTATGTCGAGGAGACCTCGCATCTCTACGACGCGCGCGAATATGACGCCGTGGTCAGTTCCGGCGAGGCTGTCACTGCCGGGCTCATGGCACTGACCCTGCAGGAAATGGACGTGCCCGCGCGCAGCTGGCAGGGCTGGCAGGTGCCGCTTGTCACCAATTCCGCGCACGCCTCGGCACGGATCGAGGAGATCGGCACCGACAACATCACCACCAAGTTCGGCGAGGGCATGAAGGTCGCCGTGGTCGCCGGCTTTCAGGGCGTCTCGCCCGAGGGCCGGATCACCACGCTGGGCCGCGGCGGGTCCGATACGACCGCCGTGGCCTTCGCCGCCGCCTTCGGGGCGGAGCGCTGCGACATCTACACTGACGTGGACGGGGTCTACACCACCGATCCGCGGATCTGTTCCAAGGCCCGCAAGCTCGACCGCATCGCCTTCGAGGAGATGCTGGAACTGGCCTCGCTCGGGGCCAAGGTGCTGCAGACCCGCTCGGTCGAGCTGGCGATGAAATACAAGGTGCGCCTTCGGGTGCTGAGCTCTTTCGAGGAGCAAACAGACGAGGCCGGAACCCTCGTCTGCGACGAGGAGGACGTCATGGAAGCCAATGCAGTTGCAGGTGTCGCCTATTCCAAGGACGAAGCGAAAGTGACGCTGGTCTCGGTCGCCGACCGCCCCGGCGTGTCCGCCGCCATCTTCGGCCCACTGGCCGAGGCGGGCGTGAACGTGGACATGATCGTGCAGAACATCTCGGAAGAGGGGCGCACCGACATGACCTTTTCCTGTCCCGTGGGGCAGGTGGCGCGGGCGGAAACGGCTCTCGATGCCGCCAAGGACCGCGGCGAGATCAATTTCCACGGGCTGATCTCGGATACCGAGGTGGCCAAGGTCTCGATCGTGGGCATCGGCATGCGCAGCCATGCCGGGGTCGCGGCCAAGATGTTCCAGGCGCTGCGCGACGAGAACATCAACATCAAGGTGATCACCACCTCCGAGATCAAGGTCTCGGTGCTGATCGACCGCAAGTACATGGAACTGGCCGTGCAGGCGCTCCACGACGCGTTCGAACTGGAAAAGGCAGGCTGAACCCGCCCAGGCGCCTCAGCGCCCGGAGCCGAGGCCGGTGCTCGACAGGGTGGTGACGCGGCCGGAGCCCAGATCCATGCCGGTCAGGCCGGACACGTCGCCGCGATCCTGCGGGGTAGCACGGTCGGCCAAGGCGGGCACCGGGGCCAGCAGGACGGCGATCAGGGCGGCGGCGAGGGTGGCAGCGATGCGGGTCATCTGACAGATCCTTCAAAAGATGTGCCCAGTATCGGGCGGGCAGCGGCGATGGCCGACTTGCCCATGGGTCGCGCGGCGCGAGGCGCCGGTTCAAAGATCGCTGGAAACTTTACCCCCCACCGGCCCCGCCGCCAGATGACCCGCGCGACCGGAAAGCGCGTCTGCAAAGTCCCGCCACCCCCGGCCTTGTGCATTGCGCCCGGCCCGCCGGGCACGGTATTGCTGATCCTTGCGGGGGCAACAACCGGCAGGGATCGAGGGACGTCAAGATGCCCGAAAGGACAGAAACAGAGAGCCGCAAGCTGCTGCGCCGCTTGCAGGCAACGCTGGCCGAGGCCGGCGCCGGGCAGGAACGGCTCGACCGGATCACCCATATCATCGCCGATTCGATCGGCTGCGAGGTATGCTCGATCTACCTGTTGCGCGATGCCATCACGCTGGAACTTTGCGCCACCGAGGGCCTTGCGCAGGAGGCCGTCCACGTCACCCGGCTGCGCGTCGGCGAAGGCCTCGTCGGCCGGGTCGCCAGCCGGATGCGCCCGCTGAAATCCTCCGACGCGCCGAACGAACCCGGCTTTCGCTACATGCCCGAAACCGGGGAGGAGGCGTTCTGCTCCTTCCTCGGGGTTCCGATCCAGCGGCTGGGCGAAAAGCTCGGCGTGCTGGTCGTGCAATCGAAAGAGGCGCGCGCTTTTACCGAGGACGAGGTCTACGCGCTGGAAGTCGTCGCCATGGTGCTGGCGGAGATGACCGAGCTGGGCGCCTTCCTCGGCGAGGGCGAGGCGATGTCGGCCCGCCATCAGCAATCGGTGGTCCTGCAAGGCGGGATCGGGCAGGAAGGCGCGGCAGAGGGCCGGGTCTGGCTGCATGAACCGCGTGTTGTCGTCACCAACCCGATCGCCGAGGATCCGCAGGCCGAACGCGACCGGCTGCACGAGGCGGTGGAACAACTGCGCCTCTCGGTGGACGAAATGCTCAGCAACGCGCCCAAGGCCGATGCCGAGCAGGTCGAGGTGCTGCAAGCCTACCGCATGTTCGCCAATTCGCGCGGCTGGATGCGCCGGATGGAAGAGGACATCGCCCGTGGCCTCAGTGCCGAGGCCGCCGTGGAAAAGGAACAATCCGCCGCCCGCGCCCGGATGCAGACCGTGCCCGACGCGTATATCCGCGAACGGCTGCACGACCTTGACGACCTGTCGAACCGCCTTCTGCGGCGCCTGACCGGCCAGGGCCAGGAGACCGGCGCCGAGATGCCCGAGAACCCGGTGCTGGTCGCGCGCAATATCGGCCCGGCCGAATTGCTGGATTACGGCCGCACGCTCAAGGGCGTGGTGCTGGAGGAAGGCTCGGTCGGCAGCCATGCGGCCATCGTTGCCCGTGCCCTTGCCATTCCGCTGATCGTCCATGTCCAGCGGATCACGCAGGAAGCGCTGAACGGCGACCCGATCCTTGTCGACGGCGAGGCGGGCGTGGTGCATCTGCGCCCCGAGGAAAGCGTCGCAACCGCGTTCCGCGACAAGATGGCGATGCAGGCGGCGGCGCAGGAACGCTATGCCTCGATCCGCGACAAGCCCGCCGAGACGCTCGACGGCACGCGCATAAGGCTGACGATGAATGCCGGGCTGATGGCCGACCTGCCCTCGCTGCCCTCGTCGGGCGCCGAAGGGGTCGGGCTGTTCAGGACAGAACTGCAATTCCTGACCCGCAACACGGTGCCCAAGCGGGGCGAGCTTGCCGCGCTCTATGCCCGGGTGATGGACGCGGCGGGCGGCCAGCGGGTGGCGTTCCGCACGCTCGATATCGGCTCCGACAAGGTTCTGCCCTACATGAAGAAGCAGGAGGAGCCGAACCCGGCGCTTGGCTGGCGCGCGATCCGGCTGGGGCTGGACCGGCCGGGGGTGATGCGGATGCAGTTGCAGGCGCTGATCCGGGCCGCGGGCGGTCGTCCGCTGACGGTGATGTTCCCCTTCGTGGCGCAGCTGGAGGAGTTCACCGCCGCGCGCGACCACCTGCTGCGCGAACTGGACCGCGAGGCGGCGCTTGGCCGCCCGCTTCCCGAAAGCGTCGAGATCGGCGCGATGCTGGAAACCCCCTCGCTGGCTTTCGCGCCGCGGCAGTTCTTCGAACTGGCCGATTTCATTTCCATCGGCGGCAATGACCTCAAGCAATTCTTCTTCGCCGCCGACCGCGAGAACGAGCGGGTGCGGCGGCGCTACGACACGCTGAACGTGAGCTTCCTGAGCTTCCTCGGCCAGATCGTGGAGCGCTGCGCGGAGACGGAGACGCCGCTCAGTTTCTGCGGCGAGGATGCCGGGCGGCCGATCGAGGCGCTGTGTTTCGCGGCCATGGGCCTTCGCGCACTGTCGATGCGGCCAGCCTCGATCGGGCCGGTGAAGTCGCTCTTGCGCCGCGTGGACCTGCGCGAGGCGCGATCGGTGATCAACGAGGCCCGCGAAAGCGGCGCGCAATCGGTGCGACCGGCGGTGATGGACTGGCTGCGCCGGCAGGGGTGAGGGCGGCGGGGTTGTGCCGCGGCGAGCGACCAGCGCCGCCCCGCCACTGCGCGTTTGCCCCGTGAGAGGGGGCGCTGCCCCCGTCGTCTGCGGCGACTCCCCCGGAGTGTTTCGGCCAAGAAGAAGGACAGGCGCGCCCTGCCTCAGTCTCGTCAGCGCGTGACCTTGCCCGAAACCCCCGCCCAGTCCCCAAGCCCCAGCACCCGGTCGGGGTTGGTCGGCGGCGGCATCTCGACCCCCGGGAGCCTTTCGAACCCGAAGCGCCCGTAATAGGACGCATCGCCTACCAGAAGCACCCGCGACCAGCCCAGATCCCGGGCACGGCCAAGACTGTCTTCCACCAGCGCGGCCCCCAGCCCCTCGCCCTGCCGCGTCGGATGAACCGCCACCGGGCCGAGCAGAAGTGCCCGCGACTCGCCCACATGCACCGGCCAGTGGCGGATCGCGCCGGCAAGGGTGCCGTCGGTATCACGCGCCACCACGCAAAGCGCGGCAACCGGCGCCACGCCGTCGCGCAGCCGGTAGGAGGACAGCGCCTCGCGCCCCGGGGCGAAGCACAGATCGTAGAGCGCCTCCACCTCCCAGTGGTCGTCCGGCTGTTCTCGCGCGAAATGGTACAACGTCTTGCCCTGGGCCCGGTTTCTTTTCGACTGGATGCGCAGCTAGCACGGCGTTAGGCCGGTGCCAAACGGAACACGAAAGGACCCACGCGATGTTCTACGAACCCAAGGACGGCCACGGCCTGCCGCACAACCCGTTCAACGCGCTGATCACGCCGCGCCCGATCGGGTGGATTTCATCGCGATCGCCGGACGGGGACGACAACCTCGCGCCTTATTCCTTCTTCAACGGGGTCGCCTACGTGCCGCCTCAGGTGATGTTCGCCAGCACCTCCGCCAAGCCCGATCAGGACGGCGTCAAGGACAGCGTGGCCAATATCCGGGACACCGGCGTTTTCTGCGTGAATGTCGTGGGCTACGACATGGCAGAGGAGATGAACCAGACCTCGGGCCCGTGGGCCAAGGAGGTGGACGAGTTCACCGATGCGGGGATCGAGAAAGCCGCCTGCACGCTCATCGACTGCCCGCGCGTGGCAGCGGCCCCGGCAAATCTCGAATGCCGCCTGACTCAGGTCGTGCAGATCGAGGGCGAGGCGAACACGGTCGTTTTCGGCGAGGTCATCGGCGTCCACTTGCGCGAGGATTGCCTGCGCGACGGCATTTTCGACGCGCGGGTGTTCCAGCCGGTGGGCCGCATGGGCTATCGCGACTTCACCCGCGTGACGGAGCTTTTCACGCTCAGGCGCCCGGGGGAATAGGCGCGGCCCGCGCGGCAACGGGTGCGGCGGATCGGCGATTGAGCCGCCCTGCCGGCGCGGATAGGATCGACACACGAACCAGCGCAAAGGGACAGGCATGGACACGGTTATCGGGGTGATCGGCGGCTCTGGCGTCTACGACATCGACGGTCTGGAAGGGGCGGAATGGGTCACGGTCGACAGCCCCTTTGGCGCGCCCTCGGACGCGCTGCTGACGGGCACGCTCGACGGGGTGACGATGGTCTTCCTGCCGCGTCACGGGCGCGGCCATGTGCACAGCCCGTCCTCCGTGCCTTACCGGGCCAATATCGACGCGCTCAAGCGCATGGGGGTGACAGACGTGATCAGCGTCTCGGCCTGCGGGTCGTTCCGCGAACACATGGCGCCCGGCGATTTCGTCATCGTCGACCAGTTCATCGACCGCACCATCGCCCGCGAGAAGAGCTTTTTCGGCCCCGGCCTCGTCGGCCATGTCAGTCTTGCCCATCCCACCTGCCCGCGGCTTGGCGCGGCCTGCACCACGGCCGCCATCGACGCCGGGATCACCGTGCATGACGGCGGCACCTACCTGGCGATGGAAGGGCCGCAATTCTCCAGCCTCGCGGAGTCGAAGCTGTATCGCGAGGTCTGGGGCTGCGACGTGATCGGCATGACCAACATGCCCGAGGCCAAGCTCGCCCGCGAGGCGGAGCTGTGCTACGCCTCCGTCGCCATGATCACCGATTACGACAGCTGGCATCCCCATCACGGCGAGGTCGATATCGGCCAGATCATCGCCACCCTGCAGGGCAATGCCGACAAGGCCCGCGATCTCGTCAGCCGCCTGCCCGCCCTTCTGGGCAACGACCGCAACCCTTGCGAACATGGCTGCGACCGGGCGCTCGAGCACGCCATCCTGACCGCGCCGGACAAGCGCGACGCGGGCATGGTCGCGGCACTGTCGGCCGTCGCGGGGCGGGTGTTGTAGGGCACGGCGGCCGGGTCCGGCGGGCCACAGCGCCTGCGCCATCGACAAACGCCGGCTTGCCGCAAGGCGCGGCTTGCGGCATGTCTTTTCAGATGATCACGCGCCTTGCTCTTCTGATCGCTATCCTCCTGCTGCCGACCCTCGCCCCGGCGCAGGAATACGTTACCGTGCCGCGGCGCCTCAGCGACGACGGGTTCTACCGTCTGGTGGCCTGCGCAGCTCCGCCGGCGGGGGAATGCGCCAAGCCGATGATCCACTGGCCGGAGGCGCGGCGGTTGTCGCTTTCCGTGGGCATCGTGCGCGCCGATCCAAGCTTTCCGGGCTACAAGCTCGACCTCGTGGATGCCGCCATCGACCGCGCGATTGCCGAGATCAACGCAAGCGGGGCCTATCTCGTCGTCGAGCGCAGCTTCGAGCCCGCGCCCGATATCGCCTTCTACCTGCTCGATACGCCGCAGGACGGGATCATCGCGCAGACCAGCAGCTCGCTGCTCGACGGCACCGACCTGCCGATCGGGCGCGTTGCGATCCGGTCTGTCGGCAACGAGATACAGGAGGCCGCGATCGCAATCTCCCGTGATATCAACCGGCGCGAGATTGCCAGCGTGGTGCTGGAAGAGATGGTGCAGGCGCTTGGCCTGCCCACGGATGTTCGATCACCAGCCTATCGCGACTCGATCTTCAACGAGGACTACAATTCGGTTGTCTGGCTGCGCGGACAGGATGCCGAGGCTTTGCGGCGCCACTACCCGCGGTTCTAGGCCCCTTGCATCCGACAGGAAACGCCTCGGCCGCGACGAAACCCGCCTTCGGCACGGGGCGCACCGCCATCGCGTCCCTTTTGCAACGCGGTGACCGTCACGGCCCCGAAAGGGGCTGCAAGACGCCGGGTCCGGCGTTATGACCCGCCCCGGACCCGCTGTCACGGAAAGGCCCGCGCCGATGCTCGACCACAAGACCGTTGCCGACTACATCCGAACCATCCCCGATTTCCCCGATGACGGGATCCTGTTTCGGGATGTCACCACGCTGTTCCTCGATCCGCGCGGCTTCCGGCTGGCCATCGACCAGTTGCTTGCCCCCTTCGTTGGCCAACGCATCGACAAGGTAGCGGGGCTGGAGGCGCGCGGCTTCATCCTTGGCGGCGCGGTGGCCCACCAATTGTCGGTCGGCTTCGTGCCAGTGCGAAAGAAGGGCAAGCTGCCCGGGGCGACGGTGCAGCAGGATTACACGCTGGAATACGGCACCGCGACGGTGGAGATCCACGAGGATTGCCTTGTGCCGGGCGAGCGCGTGCTGCTGGTCGACGACCTGCTGGCCACCGGCGGAACCGCCGAGGCGGGGATACGGCTGGTGGAACGGCTTGGCGCGGAGGTGATGGCGACAGCCTTCGTCGTCGACCTGCCGGACCTTGGCGGGCGCAAGCGGCTGGAGGCAATGGGCCTTGGCGTTCACGCGCTTTGCGCCTACGCGGGCGACTGACGCCGCCTTACAGCGCCGTGCGGCGGCGGATGGCCTGCCAGATCTCCTCCGCCGTGCCTTGGCCCGTATCAAGGATCTCGCCATCGAGCGCCACGCAGAACAGCGTCCCCGGCGCCGCAAGGCGCCGGCGCGCCGCATCGGCGGTGTCGATGGTGTCAAGGCGCGCGAGCAGCCCGGCCTCGCGGGCCGATGACAGAAGCGCCGTGGCGCGCGCGGTCTGGTCCGGGCAATGCCGGGCATTCTGGATCACCAGCCCGGGGCCAAGCGCCGCAGACCGCATCCCCCAGTCACGCGGCAAGCGCGGCAGGGCCATGGGGCCTTGCAGGATGCGGGCCCCGAGCCCGACACCGGCCCCGGTCTCATCGACCACGCGATACCCCCGCCTGCGCAGTTCCGCCCCGGCGCAAAGGCCGATGCCCTGACCGACCAGAGTCAGGATGCCCCAGAACCCGTAATAGCGCGCCCATTGTTCGGCCTCGTCAAGCAAAAGGGCCTTGGCATCGCCGGGGTCGCTCGCAGCCTCCACCCAAAGCCGCTGCACCACCACAGAGCGCTCCGCCCCGTCCATCGGCCACCACGAGGCACGGCCGGGCGCGAAGGCAATGAACCCCTTGCGCGGGGCGCGCAGCATGCGGATCTGGAACCCGTCCCGCAGACGCGCGACCAACCAGTCTCGACAACTCAACCCCGCGCCGCCGTCAAGCTCGGCATCGAGCGACAGGAACCCCGTCCGGTCCAGGTTGGGCGGCGACACGGTGATGGTCTGGCGCGCGGTCGGCATGCTGGAAACGCTCCTTGGCCCCATGGCACATGCGGGACAGGATAGTCGCGTGGCAACCGGCGATCCTTGATCTGCCGCAAATCCCGAAAAACCGCCCCGCCGTTCACCATCGGTTAACGAGTCCTGCGCTAAAAGAGACGTGTTCGTCACTCACGAACTGTGTTGCTTGCACAACCCAAGACCACAAGGCGCCCCGTCCCCCCCGGCGGGGCGCCGACCCGTTTCAGCGACCGGCGCGCAACACCGCGCCGGGGTTGAGGATGCCATTGGGGTCCAGCGCGTCCTTGATCGCCCGCATCGCGGCCAGCCCCGCCGGATCGCCGAAGCGTTCGAGGTCGCCGACCTTGAGCCGTCCGACACCGTGCTCGGCCGAGACCGAACCGCCCATCTCGTGCACCAATCCATGCACCCGACCCTTGATCTCCTCGCGCCGGTCCAGCCAGTCGGCGCGGGCGTCGCCCTCGGGCGGAAAGACGTTGTAATGCAGGTTGCCATCGCCCAGATGTCCGAAAGCGTTGATCCTGATCGGCCCCAGATCAGCCAGCCGCACCGGCGCGGTGGCGAGGAAATCGGGGATCGCGCCGATGGGAACGGAAATGTCGTGGCTGGAAATCGCGCCGATCCGCTTGTTCGCGGCGGGGATGGATTCGCGCAACGCCCAGAATTCCCGCCGCTGGCCTTCGGATTGCGAAACCAGCCCGTCCTGCACCAACCCCGCTTCCGCCGCCGCCTCGAAAAGGTCCATCAATCCGGCCTCGGCGCTTTGGCCATGCGCGACGCCAAGCTCGATCAGGCACATCCAGCCCGGCTTCTCGGCGAAGGGCTGGCGCACCTCCGGGCCGACCGCGTCGAGAAACTCCAGCCCCGCCCGCGCGATCAGCTCGAAGGCCGACAACGCATCGCCCACCCGGCCCCGCGCCATGTCGAGCAATCGCAGCGCGGCAGCGGGGCTTTCAACGACCATCAGAGCCGCCGCCCGGTCCGCCGGCTGCGGGAACAGGCGCAGGCAGGCCGCGGTGATGATGCCGAGCGTGCCCTCCGCGCCGATCAGCAGATGCCGCAAATCGTAGCCCATGTTGTCCTTGCGCAGCCCCTTCAGCCCGTGCAGCACCTCGCCATTGGGCAGCACCGCCTCGATCCCGAGGCAAAGGTCGCGGGCGTTGCCGTAGCGGATGACGTTCACGCCGCCGGCATTGGTCGCCAGAAGCCCGCCGATCCGCGCCGACCCCTCGCTGGCCAGCGACAGCGGAAACAGCATCCCGGCCTCGGCCGCCATGGCCTGCACATCCGACAGGATCGCGCCCGCCTCCACCGTCAGGGTGCCGGCCAGAGGGTCGAGGCCGCGCAGGCCGTTCATCCGCTCCAGCGACAGCACGACCGGTGCCGGGCCGTCGCTGACCTGCCCGCCGACCAGACCGGTGCCGCCGCCATAGGGTACCACCGGCACCCGCGCGGCGTTGGCATGGACCAGAAGGGTGGTGACCTCCCCGGTCGATCCGGGCGCCACCACCAGCCCGGCGCGCCCCTGAAAGAGCCCGCGCGGTTCCTCGAGGTAATGGGGCGCGGGATCGCGGAAACACGCCGCAGGCAGTGCGGCGCGCAGCTCGGCAAGGAAGGTCTCGGTCACCGGATTGAGCATATCGCCCCCGTTCACCCTGTGCCGATCCGCCCGCGCCGGTCGTGGCGCAGCATGGCGTAAAGCACGTGATTGCGCCAGCGTCCGTCGATCTGGAGGTAGCTTTGCGCCACGCCCTCATACTTGAACCCGGCCTTTTCCAACACCCCGCGCGAGGGCGTGTTTTCCTGCAGGCAGGCCGCTTCCAGCCGGCTGAGGTCGAGATCGCGGAAGGCGTAATGCGCAAGCGCCTCGATCGCTTCCAGCATGTAGCCGTGCCGTTGGAAGGGCGCGCCGATCCAGTAGCCAAGCGTTCCCGATTGTGCCGGACCGCGGCGAATGTTGTCGAGCGTGATCGCCCCCACAAGCGTGTCATCCTCGCGCCGGATCATGAACAGCGGCACCGCGCTGCCATTGCCGATCGAGCGCTGCGTCCAGTAGACCCGGCTGGTAAAGCTCTTGCGGGTCAGGTGATCAGACGCCCATGTCGGTTCCCACGGCTTCAGGAACGCGGCGGAATAGTCGCGCAGGCTGGCCCAGGCCCGAAAGTCCGAATGCAGGGGCAGGCGCAGGGTCAGCCGCTCCGTCTCGATCCGGACTCTCTTCCTGCGGGCGATCATCAGGCGGCCAGACGCTCCACCATCTGCGCCACGCGGGGGCTGTTTTCCACCGGGCCGTAGAGCGCAAGCGCGGCCTGCCCGGCCCCGACAAGCCCCGCGGCGTGATCGCGCACGGCGGCACGGTCCACCGCGTCGATCCGCGCAACGGTTTCGGACAGCGGCGGCACCCGGTTCCAGATCGCCACCAGCCGCGCCAGCCGTTCGGCGCGGGCAGAGGGACTTTCCAGCCCCATCAGCATCCCCGCCTTGATCTGGGCGCGGGCGCGGTCGATCTCCGCCTCGGTCAGCCCGTCGACGGAGCGGCGCACCTCCTCGATCGTCAGGTCCGACAGGGCGGCCAGATCCTCGCCCCCCGTCCCGGCATAGATCGTCATCAGCCCGGTATCGTCGTAGGCACCGACCTGGCTGAAGATCGTGTAGCACAGGCCGCGCTTTTCGCGCAGTTCCTGAAACAGGCGCGAGGACATGCCGCCGCCAAGCGCCGTGGCAAAAATCTGCGCGGTATAGATATCGTCCGATCGGTAGCCCGGCGCCTCCAGCGCGAGGGTGAAATGCGCCTGCTCCAACTCCTTGACCTCGCGCCGCTCGCCCCCCCGGAACCGTCCCGGCAAAGCGGTGCTGACCGGGGTGGCGGGGAGGTGGCCGAAGGCGGCCTCGGCCAGCCGCACGATCTGGTCATGGTCCACCGCGCCCGCCGCCGAAAGGATCATCTGCCCCGGCCCGTAATGCTGCGCCACGAAGCGTTGCAGATCCGCCTTGTCAAAGGCGCGCACCCGCTCCGACGGGCCAAGGATGGTGCGGCCAAGCGGCTGTTCGGGATAAGCCACCTCTTGCAGCCAGTCGAAGATGATGTCGTCGGGCGTATCCAGAGCCTGCCCGATTTCCTGCAGGATAACACCGCGCTCGACCTCGATCTCTCGCGGGTCGAAAACCGGGTTGAGCAGGAAATCCGAGATCAGGTCCACCGCCAGCGGCACGTCGTCCTTCAGGACGCGGGCGTAATAGGCCGTTACTTCGCGGCTGGTATAGGCATTGATGTAGCCGCCCACATCCTCGATTTCCTCCGCGATCTGCAAGGCGCTGCGCCGCGCCGTGCCCTTGAAGGCCATGTGTTCGAGGAAATGCGCCACGCCGTTCTGATCCGGCGTCTCGTGCCGGCCGCCCGCGTTCACCCAGACGCCGATGGCGGCAGATTGCAGCCCCGGCATGTGTTCGGTCACGACGCGCAGGCCGTTCGTCAGCGTGTGGATCTGCACGGTCATGCCACTCTCTCCCTGCGCACAAGCGCCTGCAATTCTGAAAGGTCGTTCTCCACCCGCGTGACCCGCTCCTCGCGGTCGAAGAGGTCGGCCATGCGCGCGGGCAAGGCCGGGCGGATGCCGCTGGCCTGTTCGACTGCATCGGGGAATTTCGCCGGATGCGCCGTGGCCAGCGTCACCATCGGCGTGACCCCGAGATGCGCCTGCGCGACATGCACGCCGACGGCGCTGTGCGGACACAGGAGTTCCCCCATCTCGGCCCTGGCGCGGGCGATCATGGCCAGCGTCTGCTCTTCCGAACAGCGGCCAGAGGCGAACAGCCCGCGCAGGCGTTCCAGCGCGCCCTGGCTGATTCCGAACCCGCCCTGCCCCTTCAGTTCCTCCATCAATTGCGCCACGGCGCCGCCGTCGCGGTCATAGACATCGAACAGCACCCGCTCGAAATTCGAGGACACCTGGATATCCATTGACGGGCTGATCGTGGGGGTGACGCCTTTCGTCTCGTAGGCGCCGCGCGCGATCGCCCGGTGCAGGATGTCGTTCTGGTTGGTGGCGATCACCAGCTTTTCGATCGGCAGGCCCATGGCCCGCGCGATGTAGCCGGCGAAGATATCCCCGAAATTGCCCGTGGGAACGGTGAAGCTGACCGAGCGCTGCGGCGCGCCAAGCGATACGGCGGCGGTGAAGTAATAGACGACCTGCGCCAGCACCCGCGCCCAGTTGATCGAGTTCACACCGGCAAGGCGCACCGCGTCGCGGAAGGCGTGATCGTTGAACATGTCCTTCAGCCGCGCCTGGCAATCGTCGAAATCGCCGCGGAGGGCGAGCGCGTGGGCATTCGCCTCCGCCACGGTGGTCATCTGGCGGCGCTGCACGTCGCTGACCCGGCCATCGGGAAAGAGGATGAAGACATCGACCATGTCGAGGCCCCGGAACGCCTCCATCGCCGCCGAGCCGGTATCGCCCGAGGTCGCACCGACGATGGTCACGCGCTTGCCGGAGCGTTTCAGCGACGCTTCGAACAACTGCCCGATCAGTTGCATGGCGAAATCCTTGAAGGCCAGCGTCGGGCCATGGAACAGTTCCAGCAGGAAATGGTTGGGCGCAAGCTGCACCAGCGGCGCGCGGGCGGCGTGGCCGAACCCGGCATAGGCACGTGCGATGATGTCTTCGAACTCCGCATCGGAGAACGCCTCGCCGATGAAGGGGCGCATGACGCGAAAGGCCACCTCCTCGTAGGATCGTCCCGCCAACGCGGCGATATCGGCCTTCGCCATCACCGGTATCTCGGCCGGCACGTAGAGCCCGCCATCGCGGGCGAGGCCCGTCAGCATGGCCTCTTCGAAACTCAGGTCGGGGGCCCTTCCCCGGGTCGAGACGTAACGCATGAACTTGTGCTGCCTTCAGTTGATCCGCTGTCTGATACGCCACAGCAGGTAGAGTGTCATCCCCATCCACGCGGCTGCCAGCAGAAACCACGTGATCGCGTAGGACAGATGATCGTTCGGGATCGCGCCGGTGTCGACGGGAAAGGGCGTCACGCCAAGATCCGTTTGCGGCGACTCGCGCAGAACCAGAAGCACCGGTTCGGTGTCCAGCGCCTCGGCCATGGCCGGGATGTCGCGCGCGAACCAGATGCCTTCGTCCCGGTCCGGCGCCGGGGTGAAGCGGTCGATCTCGTCGGGCCAGTAGAGGTTGCCGACAAGGTCAACCTCTGCCCCGCCGGGCCGCTCCGCCGCGCGCTCGGTCTCGCGCACGAACCCCATATCGACAAGGATCCTGCGGCCGGCGTCGGTCTGCACCGCGCGAATGATCCGGTAGACCGGCCCCGCGGTGCGCAGCGAGGCGAGGATGGCGATCTCGCCCTCGCGGATCACGCCCGAGAGTTCCACCGGCAAATACTGGTGCTGCGCCTCTTGCGGGGCATCCGGCAACGCCACTGGCGCATCCGCGATCCGCGCCTCGATCCCGGCCAGAAGCGCCTCTTTCCACGCCAGACGCTCCACCTGCCAAAAGCCGAGTGCCAGAAGCACCGCGCAGCCGACGAGACCGAACAAACTTGGCCAGAGCATCTTCCTGAACATCACACCCCACAGACAGGAAAAGGCCGACCCGTTGGCCGGCCTTGAACAATCGCATGTTTCCGATGACCGCACGAAACGCGGTCAGGCATCACAGGCTGGACTGGCCCCAGATATAGACCGCGAAAAACAGGAACAGCCAGACGACATCGACGAAGTGCCAGTACCACGCCGCCGCCTCGAACCCCGCGTGCCGTTCCGGGGTGAAATCGCCCGCGATGGCCCGGAACAGGCAGACGGCAAGGAAGATCGTCCCGATGATGACGTGAAGGCCGTGAAAGCCCGTCGCCATGAAGAAGGTGCCATAGAAGCGGTCGCCGCCGAAGGACCAGCCGTAATGGGCGATCAGTTCCCAGTATTCGAAGGCCTGAAGCGCGGTGAAGGCAATGCCGAGCACGATGCCGATGGCAAGCCCCCAGATCAGGTCCTTGCGGTTGTTCTCATGCACAAGCGCATGGTGCGCCCACGTCACCGCGCAACCCGACAACAGCAGGACAAGCGTGTTGATCAGCGGCAAGTGGAACGCGTCGACGGAATAAATCTCCGGCGTTACATAGGTAGAGCCTTCGTAGACGCTCATTGGATAGATCGTGTGCTTGAAGAAGGCCCAGAACCACGCGACGAAGAACATAACCTCCGACAGGATGAAGAGGATGAACCCGTAGCGCAGGCCGATGCGCACGACCGGCGTGTGGTCAACGTTGTTGTTGCCCTCCGCCACCATGTCCTTCCACCAGCCGAACATGACGTAGAGCACCGCGACGAACCCGATCGCGAAAAGCCACGGGCCACTGCCGGTGATCCAGAAGACGGCGCCGAAAAGCATCAGGAACGTTCCCACCGCCCCGAGGAACGGGTAAATCGATGGCGTCAGGATGTGATAGTCGTGATTCTTGGCATGGGCCATGATGTGTGGTCCTTCGTTGGTCACTCACTGTCGCCGTCTAGCGCGGCATATTCGTCGTCGGGCAGGTCCGTTTCGTAGAACGTATAGGACAAGGTGATTGCGGGGATGCTCCGCGTATCGGCGTCCTCGACGATCTCGGGATCGACATAGAAGGTCACCGGCATTTCCACCCGTTCGCCGGGGCCGAGGATCTGCTGGGTGAAGCAGAAGCAGTCGATCTTGGAAAAGTAGAGCCCGGCGCTGAACGGCGTCACGTTATAGCTTGCCGTGCCCGCGACGGGGCGGTCGGTCGGGTTGTAGGCGGTGTAGAAGGCCATGCCGGTTTCGCCGATGCGGATCTCCATCGGGGCATCGGGCGGGCGGAATTCCCATGGCATGTCTGCCTCGGTCGAGGCGTCGAAGCGCACGCGAATGGTCTGGTCAAGGACCACGTCGCTGCCGGCCTCGGCGGTGGAGGTGGTACCGCCATAGCCTGTCACCCGGCAAAACAGGTCGTAAAGCGGGACGGAGGCAAAGCCGAGCCCGGCCATCACGGTCACCACGGACAGAAGCTTGACCACCGTCCTTGCATGGGTCTGGGTCCGGTCGCTCATTCGTAGGCCTCCTCTGTGATCGACGGCCGCACGGTGTGGTCGAAACCTTCCATAGCGCCCCCGTTGCGAATTTTCGACACCGTCAGGAAGAACACGATCGCCACGAAGGCAAGCAGGGTCAGGCCGACCCCGAGGTTACGCCCCATGCGACGATTGTGGATCTCGTGCGTTTCGGTGATCGGCATTCTACCAGCCCCCCAATCCGACGCTGCGCAAACCGGCTTCGACCAAAAGCGCGCCGAAATGCAGGAAAAGATACAGCAGCGAAAAGCGGAAGACCTTCTTCTCGGTGCGGTAGTCGTCGGCGCGTGCCGCATCCTCGGTCCGCCGCCAGATGTCGTAGCCGCCCTTCACGAAGATCAGGTTCAGCACCACGGCCGCCGCAAGGTAGACCGGCCCGCCGATCGTGGTCAGCCCGGCAGCGATCGCCACCGGCGACAGCAGCAGCGTGTAGGCGAGGATCATCTTGCGGGTATGGGGCCGGCCATGAGTCACGGTCAGCATCGGCACCTTGGCGGCGTCGTAGTCGGACTTCATGAACAGCGCCAGCGCCCAGAAATGCGGCGGCGTCCACATGAAGACAAGCGCGAACATCAGCACCGATTCCAGCGACACGCCGCCGGTGGCCACGGCCCAGCCGATCATCGGCGGAAATGCCCCGGCGGCACCGCCGATGACAATGTTCTGCGGCGTCGACCGCTTGAGCCAGATTGTATAGACCACGGCGTAAAAGAAGATCGTAAAGGCAAGGAACCCGGCAGCAAACCAGTTGGCCGCGAGGCCCAGCATCACGACGGAAAGCGCCGACAGCCACAGCCCGAGGCCAAGCGCCTCGCCCGGCGCGACACGGCCCGAGGGGATCGGCCGGCCAGAGGTGCGCTTCATCACCGCGTCGATATCGGCATCATACCACATGTTCAGCGCGCCCGAGGCCCCGCCGCCAAGCGCGATGAACAGGATCGCGGTAAAGCCTACCATCGGCGGCACACCCTGCGGCGCGACCATGAGCCCGACGAAGGCCGTGAACACGACAAGCGACATCACCCGCGGCTTGAGCAGGGCGAGGTAGTCGCCGAACGTGGCCTCTTGCGGGGGGCTGCTGGTATTGGCGGTGAAATCGCTCATCTACACTGGCTCACATGTCTGGAGGGCTTGCGGGAGAATCACGGGCGCGGCCGGACCCGCCCGCGATGATGTTCGCGTTACTGCGCGACGGCGGCCAGTTCGACCTCGCCACCGATGGTGCCATCCATCAGCGAGGCAAAATCGGACCCGCCGGTGGCCAGCCACGCCTCGTATTCCTCGGGCGTCACGGCCATCACGGTGATCGGCATGAAGGCATGGTTCAGGCCGCAGAGTTCGGAACACTGGCCGAAATAAATGCCTTCCATGCCCGGATCGACCTCGAACCAAAGTTCAGCGAGGCGGCCCGGCACACCGTCCTGCTTCACGCCGAAAGCCGGGATCGTCCAGCTATGGATGACATCGCCGGCGGTCACCTGCACCACCACGGTCTGACCGGTCGGAACGACCACGGCCGTATCCGTCGCCAGCAGGTAGTCATCCTGCGTGTAGCCATGCTCTTCCAGCTGGTCGCGCTCCAGCATGAAGCTCAGGAAGTCGATGTCGTGGTCGGGATATTCGTAGCCCCAGTACCACTGGTAGCCGGTGGCCTTGATCACCACGTCGCCTTCCGGGATCTCCTGCTGGTTGAACAGGACCGGCAGCGAGAAGGCGCCGATGAAGACGAGGATGGCCAGCGGCACCAGCGTCCATGTCACCTCCACCGGCGTGTTGTGGCTGAACTTGGCCGGGGTCGGGTTGGCGCGCGCGTTGTGGCGCAGCACGACCCAGACCAGAAGCGCCAGCACGAAGAGGCAGATCGCGGCGATGATGTAGAGCAGCATGTTGTCAAGGAACAGCAGCTCCCGCGCGAGGCTGCTGGCGGCTGGTTGTAGCGCGGTGCCGCCCTGCACGGGCGCGCCGATCACTTCCAAGCCTTCCGGTGCGGCCTGCGCGGTGGCCATGCCGGCGGCAACGCTTGCGGCAATGCTGGCCCCGAGGCCGGTCAGTTTGTTCAGAAGCTTCATTCTGGTCGTCCTGTCCTTGCGGGGGGCGTGTCCTCGCATGTCCCGCGCACCCCGTTGCGTATGTTTGGTGATGAACCATATAGAGGGTTTCATGGCAAGGCAGTGGTGAAAAATGTCTCACCCCGTCGATTTTGCCCTGTCAGTTGACATAGATCATTTTCTCCCTCGGAAAGGTTCCCCGCCCATGGCCCAGCCCTCCACCTTTCGCCCCTTCGAGTCGCGTCTGGACAAGGACGCGACCCTGACATTGCTGCGCGCCGCCACCGAGGGCGCAGACGATGGCGAGTTGTTCCTCGAGCGCAAACGCTCTGAAATGCTGGTCTTCGATGACGGCCGGGTGAAGACCGCCAGCTATGACGCCTCTGAAGGGTTCGGGTTGCGCGCCGTGCGCGGCGAGGTGGCCGGCTATGCCCATTCCACCGAGATTTCCGCGGCGGCGCTGCAGCGCGCCAGCGACACCGCGCGGCTGGCGGTCGGCGCGGGCGGCGGCACATGGGCCGCGGCACCGGCGCCGACGAATCGCCACCTTTATACCGATGCCGACCCGATGGAAGGCGCGGGATTCGCCGCCAAGCTCGACCTGCTGCAAGAGATCGACGCCCATGCACGCGGTCTCGATCCGCGCGTCGTGCAGGTTTCGGCCAGCCTTGCCGCCTCACACCAGGAGGTAGAGATACTGCGCCCCGACGGGGTTCATGTGCGCGATGCGCGGCCGATGGTGCGGGCCAATGTCTCTGTCATCGTCGAGGAGAACGGCCGCCGCGAATCCGGCAGCGCGGGCGGCGGCGGCCGGATCGAGATGGGCGACTGGTTGCGTGGCGATAGCTGGAAGGCCCTTGCGCGCGAGGCATTGCGCATCGCGGTGGTCAATCTCGGCGCGGTGCCGGCCCCGGCGGGGATCATGGACGTCGCGCTTGGCCCCGGCTGGCCCGGCATCCTGCTGCACGAGGCCGTGGGCCACGGGCTGGAAGGGGATTTCAACCGCAAGAAGAGTTCCGCCTTCGCCGGGCTATTGGGTCGGCAGGTGGCGGCCAAGGGGGTGACGGTGCTTGACGATGGCACGATCCCGGACCGGCGCGGCTCGCTCAGCGTCGATGACGAGGGCACGCCGAGTTCGAAAACGACGTTGATCGAGGACGGCATCCTCGTGGGCTACATGCAGGACCGGCAGAACGCCCGGCTGATGGGGGTCGAGGCCACCGGCAACGGGCGCCGCGAAAGCCACGCCCATGCCCCGATGCCGCGCATGACCAACACATACATGCTGGGCGGCGAGACCGAGCCCGGCGACATCGTGGCCGATGTAAAGGATGGCATCTATGCCGTCGGCTTCGGCGGCGGGCAGGTCGACATCACCAACGGCAAGTTCGTGTTTTCCTGCACCGAGGCCTACCGCGTGGAGAATGGCAAGGTCGGAGCGCCGGTGAAGGGCGCCACGCTGATCGGCGACGGCGCGACCGCGTTGCAGCAGATCCGAGGGATCGGCAATGATATGGCGCTCGACCCCGGCATGGGCACCTGCGGCAAGGCCGGGCAATGGGTGCCGGTGGGCGTCGGCCAGCCGACGCTCCTGATCGGCGGGCTGACAGTCGGCGGGTCGGCGGCGTGAGCGACCTGCGCCCCGCGACGCAAGACGACGTGCCGGCGCTGGCGCGGCTCTGGCATGCTGGCTGGCACGAGGCGCACGCCGCCTATACGCCGGCGGCGCTGACCCGGCTGCGCACGGTTGGGGATTTCGCCCGCCGCCTGCGCGACGCCCTGCCCGATATCCGCATGGCCGGACCGGCGCTGCGCCCGCTTGGCTTCTGCGCGATCCGCGACGACGAACTTTACCAGCTTTTCGTCGCCGATGCCGCGCGCGGCACCGGTCTGGCCGGGCGGCTGCTGGCGGATGGCGAGACACGGCTGGCCGCGCGCGGCGTCGGCTTGGCGCGGCTGTTGGTCGGCATCGGCAACGAGCGCGCCGGGCGGTTCTACGCCCGCCATGGCTGGCAAGAGACGGGCGGCGTGGAAACGCGGGTGGACAGTTCCGCCGGCCCCTTCTGCCTGACGCTGCGCAGTTTCGCGAAACGCCTCGATTTCGACGGATAGGCGCCCGCGGTAAACGGCTTGTTAAGAGTCCGTGGGCTAGCATCCCGACTCATGAGAATGGACGCCGACAACGGATTCTTCGAGGCCGCGACCGCCTATTGCCCCGGCCCCGCGACGGACAGCGCCGACAGGTTGGCGCGGCTGCGGCTGGTGCGCTCGCGCCGTGTCGGTCCCACGACGTTTCGCCGCCTGCTGGCCGAACATGGCGATGCCGCGGCCGCGCTCGCCGCCCTGCCCGATGTGGCCCGCGCCGCGGGGGTGGAGGACTACGCCCCCTGCCCCCAGGAAACCGCGCGCGCCGAGGCCCGCGCCGCCAAGCGCATTGGCGCAAGGATGATCAGCCTTGGCGACCCGGGCTATCCCGGGCAGCTGGCGCAATGTGGCGATGCGCCACCCGTCCTGTGGGTGCGTGGCAACACAGATTTGCTGGACCGGCCGCTTGTCGCCATGGTCGGAACGCGCAATGCCTCCTCGCTCGGGGCGCGCATGGCCCGCCAGTTGGCCGAGGACCTGTCGCAGGCAGGCTTTGGCGTGGTTTCGGGCCTTGCACGCGGCATCGACGCGCTTGCCCACAAGGCCGCGCTGCCGGGCGGCACCATCGCGGTCATGGCGGGCGGGCTTGACGTCATCTACCCGCTGGAAAACACCGAACTGGCGCATGACATCGCGCGGCGCGGGCTGTGCCTTTCGGAACAGCCCTTCGGGCTGGAGCCGCGCGCGCGCCATTTCCCGCAAAGAAACCGCATCGTCGCGGGGCTGGCCAAGGCGGTGATCGTGGTCGAGGCGGCGGCGCGCTCCGGTTCCTTGATCACCGCGCGCAACGCCGCCGATTACGGGCGCGAGGTGCTGGCCGTGCCCGGCCACCCGATGGATACCCGGGCGTCGGGCTGCAACCACCTGCTGCGCGACGGTGCCACGTTGATCCGCTCCGCCGCCGACGTGATCGAGGCGCTTGGCCCGGCCAAGACACCGGCGGCGCAGCCCGACCTGCCGCTGACGGCACCGGTCGCGGCGGACGCGATCCCCGCCCCCGGCCCCGAACGCCCCTGGCGGGAACGCGCGGCGCTGAATGCCCGCATCCTCGACCGGCTTGGCCCCGCGCCCGTGGCGGAGGATCAACTGCTGCGCGACCTGAAACTCTCAGCCGGCGAGGCTGCCGGCGAGCTTGCCCGGCTGGAACTGGATGGCCGCATCACGCGCCAGCCCGGTGGCCTGATCTGCCTTGACACCGGGGCCGTGCGAAAGCCCTGACGCGGCACCCCGTCACGCATCCAAGCGGCCACCGGCCCGGTCCGACAGCCCCGCCCCGCAGTGGCCGGGGCCGGAAATTTCTTTTCCCGATGACGCATTGACAAGCATGGTCGCCTCGCCACATGTTCCCGCGCCACCCGACTTTTCCCGTTCTAAGGTTTTGCCGCATGCCCGTCGTCGTCGTTGAATCGCCTGCCAAGGCCAAGACAATAAACAAATATCTTGGGGACGATTTCACGGTTCTGGCCTCCTACGGGCACGTGCGCGACCTGCCGCCCAAGGACGGCTCCGTCGACCCGGATCACGGCTTCGACATGAAATGGGAGATCGCCAATGACAGCCGCAAGCATGTCAAGGCTATCGCCGACGCCCTGAAAGACGACGACAAGCTGATCCTCGCCACCGACCCCGACCGCGAGGGAGAGGCGATCAGCTGGCACCTACAGGAGGCCCTGACCAAGCGCCGGGCGATCAAGAAATCCACCGAAGTCAGCCGCGTCGTCTTCAACGCGATCACCAAGGCCGCGGTGACCGAGGCGATGCAGAATCCGCGCGAGGTCGACGGCCCGCTCGTCGAAGCCTATCTCGCCCGACGCGCGCTTGATTACCTTGTCGGTTTCAACCTTTCGCCCGTCCTTTGGCGCAAGCTGCCCGGCGCGAAATCCGCGGGCCGGGTGCAATCGGTCTGCCTGCGCCTGATCGTCGAGCGCGAGATGGAGATCGAGGCCTTCAATCCGCGCGAATACTGGTCGGTGCGCGCGGTGCTGGAAACCCCGCGGGGCCAGATATTCGAGGCGCGGCTGACCACGCTGGCGGGCAGGAAGCTCGACCGCTACGACCTCGACAGCGAGGCGGCGGCCGGCATGGCGGTGCAGGCGGTTTCGTCGCGCGCGCTCAGCGTCGCGTCGGTGGAGGCGAAACCGTCGACCCGCAACCCGGCCGCGCCGTTCATGACCTCGACCCTTCAACAGGAGGCCAGCCGCAAGTTCGGCTTCGGCGCACGCCAGACCATGTCGACCGCGCAGCGCCTCTACGAGGCCGGGCACATCACCTACATGCGGACCGACGGCATCGACATGGCGCCCGAGGCCGTGAGCGCCGCGCGCGACGCGATCCGCGACCGCTACGGCGCCGATTACCTGCCCAAGAGCCCGCGCATCTACAAGAACAAGGCCAAGAACGCGCAGGAAGCGCACGAATGCATCCGACCCACCGACATGTCGAAGGATCCCGCCAGCCTGCGGGTGTCGGAATCCGACCAGAAAAAGCTCTATGACCTGATCTGGAAACGCACCATCGCCAGCCAGATGGAGGCCGCGCGGCTGGAACGCACCACGGTCGAGATCGCCAGCGATGACGAACAGGTCAGGTTGCGTGCCACCGGGCAGGTGGTGACCTTCGACGGCTTCATGAAGGTCTACGAGGAAGGGCGCGACGACGATGCCGCGACCTCGGACGAGGATCGCCGCCTGCCGCAGATCATGCAGGGCGAGGCGCTGAAAAAGGTTGCGGGCGCGATGGAAGCGGAACAAAAGCGTCTGTCGCAGGACGGCACGGCCCTGGCGTCGGAGGATGGCGCCATCCTCGGCCAGCAGCATTTCACCCAGCCGCCGCCGCGCTACACCGAGGCGACGCTGGTCAAGAAGATGGAGGAGCTGGGCATCGGCCGCCCCTCCACCTATGCTAGCATCGTGACCACGATCCAGGATCGCGAATATGTCCGCAAGGACAAGAACCGCCTGATCCCGGAGGACAAGGGCCGGATCGTCACGATCTTCCTGCTCAATTTCTTCCGCAAATACGTTGGCTACGAGTTCACGGCCAACCTCGAGGAGGAGCTTGACGAGATCTCCGCCGGTGACCGCGACTACAAGGAGGTGCTGGCGAAATTCTGGCGCGATTTCTCCGCCGCGATCGCCGAGACGTCGGAGTTGCGGATCACCGAGGTGCTCGACAAGCTTGACGAGGCGCTCAGCGACCAGCTTTACCCGCCGCGCGAGGATGGCAGCGATCCGCGCCAGTGCCCGCTTTGCGGCGAAGGCAGCCTGCATCTCAAGACCTCGCGCACCGGCGGCTTCGTCGGCTGCTCGCGCTATCCCGAATGCCGCTACACCCGCCCGATCGGCGGCGATGCCGACGCGCAGGCCGGTGACCGGGTGCTGGGCCATGACGAGGGCGAGCCGGTGACACTGCGCTCGGGCCGGTTCGGTCCCTACGTGCAGAAGGGCGAGGTGACCGAGGAGAACAAGAAACCGCCGCGCGCCTCGCTGCCCAAGGGCTGGGCCGCCGACGCGATGGATCTGGACAAGGCGCTGACCCTGCTCAGCCTGCCGCGCGAGATCGGGCCGCACCCCGAGGATGGCAACCTGATCAAGACGAATTTCGGCCGCTACGGGCCTTACGTGATGCACCAGGCCGAGGGGGCGGCGAAACCCACCTATGCCAACCTGCGCGACCCCAATGACGTGTTCGAGATCGGCATGAACCGCGCCGTCGAATTGCTGGCCGAGAAGCGCGCCCGCGGCGGCGGGCGGACAGCAGCCAAGCCCTTGAAAGAACTGGGCGAACACCCCGAAAAGGGCGGCCCTGTCAACGTGATGGAAGGGCGCTACGGCCCGTATGTCAAATGGGAAAAGGTCAACGCCACGATCCCCAAGGAGACACCGCCAGAGGATGTCGACATGGACATGGCGGTGCAGTTGATCGCGGAACGCGCGGCCAAGGGCGGCAAGAAGAAACCGGCGCCGAAGAAGAAGACGGCCAAGTAGCCGCGCCGTCGCGGCTGGCCCTGCCGCCCTTAGGCAGAGCATCGCGTCACGTGCCGATGCGGGCAAGGCTTGACCTTTGCCCCGACTTTCCCGACATGTGCCCGGACCGCGCCGGAAGGACACCGACATGACACAGATCGCCCCGCTTGCCCCGCGCCCCGACGTGCTGGACTTCCTGCTGACCCGGCGCTCCCGCCCGGCCAAGACGCTCACCACGCCGGTACCGGATCGCGGAACGGTCGAGACTCTGCTGACCGCCGCCGCGCGCAGCCCCGATCACGGCAAGCTGGAACCGTGGCGCTTCATCGTGCTGCAACGGGATGCCTGCGCGCGCCTTGCCAGCCTGGCGCGAAGCCTTGGAACCGCGCGGACCATGGACGCGAACAAGCTGGAAAAGGACGTGCGCGCCTTCGCCGATGCGCACCTTGTGGTCGCGGTCGTGGCCGCGCCCAAAGCCTCCGACAAGATCCCGGAGGTCGAGCAGGTGATGAGCGCCGGCGCGGTCTGCCTGGCCCTGGTCAACGCGGCGCTTGCCGCGGGCTGGGGCGCCAACTGGCTGACCGGCTGGATGGCGCGTGATGCCGGGTTCCTCGCACAAGGGCTGCGGCTGGCAGAGGCGGAATTCGTCGCCGGCTTCATCCATCTGGGCACCGAAACGGTGGCGCCGCCGGACCGCCCGCGCCCCGATGTGGGGGCCCTGACAAGCTGGGTAGAGACATGATTTTCAAAGATTTCCTGAAGGCCCTCGGTCAGATGACCGATCCGCGCTTCCTGCGGGTTCTGCTGCTGGGCCTCGCGCTGACCATCGCTCTGCTGGTCGGCGCCTACTGGTTGTTCACGCTGGCCATCGACTGGCTGGTGCCCGACAGTTTCACCTTGCCGTGGATAGGCGAGGTCGGCGGCCTCGACACCGCGCTTTCGTGGGCGGCGGTGCCGGTGATGCTGCTGGCTTCGGTCTTCTTGATGGTGCCGGTCGCCACGGCCTTCCTCGGCATCTTCCTTGAACAAATCGCGGCGGCGGTGGAGGACAGGCATTACCCCGCCCTGCCCCCGGCGCGCGAGGTCGGCATTCTCGAAGGACTTATCGACGCGCTGCGCATGCTGGCGCTGGTGATCGCGGTCAATCTTGTCGCGCTGGTGGCCTACCTCGTCTTTGCCCCGATCGCGCCGCTTTTATTCTGGGGAGTCAACGGCGTGCTGCTGGGGCGGGAATACGCGCAGGTGGTCGCCCTGCGCCGCAACGACGATGCCGGCGCGGCCCGATTCCGCCGCCGCAACCGGGGCCAGATCTTCGCCGCCGGGGTGCTGATGGCGGTGCCGCTGACGATCCCGGTGGTAAACCTTCTGGTCCCGATCCTCGGTGCCGCCACCTTCACGCATCTTTACCATCGGCTCAGTACAGTTCCCCCCCGAAGCGGGTAAAGAGATCGAAATCGTCGATGGTGACCACGCCGGTCACGATCACGGCCACGATGACCACCCAGATCACGACCGCGATGATCGAGGTCAGGATGAACTTGCGCTTCAGCGCAATGTTTTCAGGCGCCGAGCCGGGCGTGCCGGGCACGATCTCGCCCGCCTCCCCTTGCGTCTTGAGGCGCAGGGGCAGCACGACGAAAAGGGTCATGAACCAGATCACGGCCAGAAGGACGATCGCGGAAAACCAACCCATCAGACTTGCTCCAGTTCAACCAGCGTGCCGGTGAAATCCTTGGGATGCAGGAACAGGACCGGCTTTCCATGGGCGCCGATCCTGGGTTCCCCGCTGCCCAGAACCCGCGCGCCGGCGGCTTTCAGCGTGTCGCGCGCGGCAAGGATATCCTCCACCTCGTAACAGATATGATGGATACCGCCCGACGGGTTCTTTTCGAGGAAGCCGGCAATCGGGCTGGCCGCGCCCAGGGGATGCAAAAGCTCGATCTTGGTGTTGGGCAGGTCGATGAAAACCACCGTGACGCCGTGATCGGGTTCGTCCTGTGGCGGGTTGACCGTGGCGCCGAGCGTGTCGCGGTATTGCGCGGCCGCGGCCGCGAGGTCCGGCACGGCGATGGCCACGTGGTTGAGGCGTCCGATCATGGGCAGTCTCCTTTCGGCTGTCGTACTACGCATATGGAGGATGCGGCCGCGCCTTGACAAGCGGTGCATCGCCGCGCCCCGTTAACCTGCCATAAACCGCGGGCGGGTCTAATCGGGGCCAGAATCGCCATTGGGGGCTTTTGGACATGGACACCGACACACGCAAACCGGAGGATGACATTCCTTTCTTCCACCCCGCCCCGACACCGGGAAGGCCATTGGCCGGGCTGACCGTGCTGGTGGTGGAGGACAGCCGCTTCGCCTCCGAAGCGCTGCGCCTGATGTGCCTGCGCTCCGGCGCGCGGATCCGGCGGGCCGATTGCCTTTCCTCCGCGCATCGGCACCTGAACACCTACCGCCCCTCGGCGGCGATCGTGGACCTTGGCCTGCCCGACGGGTCGGGCCTGTCGCTGATCGAGGAAATGCACACCACGACCCCAAGGGTGCCGGTGCTGCTGGCCACCTCGGGCGCGGAACGGGCGGCGGCCGAACGGGCGGCGCTGTCCGCCGGGGCCGATGGCTTCCTGCCCAAGCCGGTAGAGTCGCTCGGGGCCTTTCAGGCCGCGATCCTCGCCTCCCTGCCGGCCGAGATGCGGCCCGACGGACCGCGCATCGTGGAAACCGCGCCGGTGCACCCCGACCAACTGGCGCTGCGCGAGGATCTGGCCCATGCGCTGGACCTGCTGGGGCAGGATCCACCGCCCACGGGCTACCTTCGCAAGTTCCTGCTGGGGGTGGCGCGCGCCTCGCATGATACCGGGCTGCTGGAAACCGCCCGCGCGCTGCCGCCGCGCCCCGCCCCGGCAGACCGCGCCCGCCTGCGCTCGCTGCTGGCCGACCGGGTCGCCGGGATGGCGGCTGTCTGAGGAATCAACCCAAGGCCGGGTCAGACGCCACCCGCACCAGCCCGGTCAGATCGCCGAGCCGTTCACGTTGCCGGCCCCGCGCGTCGAAATTCGACGGATCGAGCCATGCGCGATAGGCTTCACGAAGCGCCGGCCAATCCTTGTCGATGACCGCGAACCACGCGGTATCGCGGTTGCGCCCCTTGACCACGGCGGCCTGCCGGAACACGCCCTCATGAGAAAAGCCCAGCCGCTGCGCCGCCCGGCGGGACGGCAGGTTGAGCGCGTCGCATTTCCATTCGTATCGGCGATAGCCCGCCTGAAACGCCCGTTCCATCATCATCACCATCGCGTCGGTCGCGGCGCGGCTGCGCTGCAATTCGGGGGAAAGGTTGATATGGCCGACCTCGATCGTGCCCATCTCCGACGCGATGCGCTGATAGGCCGCCACGCCGCCGAAATGTCCGGTCTCGGCGTTCTGGATGGCGAAAAACAGCGGATCGTCGCCGCGGGTGATCTGGCGGATCCAGCGGTGATAGGCGGCGGCAGAGGAAAACGGGCCATAGGGCAGGTAATCCCAGATCGCCGGATCGGCGGAATTGGCCCGGTGCAGATCGGCGGCATGGGCATCGGCGTCCAGCCGCACCAGCCGCGCATATCGCCCCGACAGGGCCGCCATGTCCGGGCGGGGCGGTGGCGTCCAGCCCGTTACCGGCGCACCGAAGCGTTTTTCTGCCATGCGACCCCCTTTCCTCATGCCGCGAAAGAAAAGTCGAAAGCCGCGGGAAGCGCAAGCCCGTCAGAGCAGGATGCGCGGGTCCGCCCCCAGATCGAGGCCGGGAAAGATGTGCCGTTCCAGCATCGCGCGGTCGTTGCCGAAAAGCCCCGCCATGGCCCATGCCGCGTAGGCCCGCACGTCGCGCGTCGGCATCAGGTCGCGGCCGTCAAAGAGGTCGCCCTCCCCCAACCCCGGCCAGTCGCCGAAGACCTGACCGCCGCGCAGCGCGCCGCCGGCCATGACCACGGCGCTGCCGGTGCCGTGATCGGTGCCACCGGACCCGTTGATACGCACGGTGCGGCCGAACTCGGTCATCGCCAAGACCATCGTCCGATCCCATTCGGCGCCAAGCCCCGCATGCAGTTCGGTGATCGCCTCGGCCAGATGGTTGAGCGCGCGCGCCATGCGATGGTCCTGCCCGCGATGCGTGTCCCAACCACCGATCGAGAAACTGGCGATGCGGGCATCGGCGCGCAGCCGCTCGGCCGCGAACTCGGCCAAGGAACCGGGCGAAACCGTCCGGCCCCCGTCGCGCAGGCTTTCGGCCATGGCCATCATCCCGTCTTCACCAGTGTCATCGGCGCCGAAATCGCCATGCAGAAGGCCCGAGTAGAACTCGGCATCCTCGAAAGCTTCCCGGAACAGCGGATCGTCGTGGTAGACCATCGACAGAAGGTCCGCCGTTGCCGGCGACAACGCCAGCCGCGAGGCGGGCGACCACGCCACCGACGGCGCGGCCCCGCGCAGGATCAACGCCTCCTCCGCCCCCACGGCAAGCGCGGTTTCGCGGCGCGCCCCGGGCAGGGTCTGCACAAGGCGGTTGAGCCAGCCATCGGCATGCGACAGGCCTGCGGTTCCCGCTTGCGTGCCCGCCTCCAGCAGGTCCTGCCCATCGAAATGGCTTCGCTGGTTGCGATAGGGGGTTGATACGGCATGAGCGAAGCCAAGCTGCCCCGCCTGCCACAAAGGCCACAACCCGGACAGGGCCGGGTGCAGCGCATAAAACCCGTCAAGGTCGCGCGCGCCGTCCCCCGGCCCGATCGCGTAGCCGGGTCGCGCGGCGGCAAGGCCGGGATCGCCATAGGGCTGCACAAGGTCGAGTCCATCCATCGCCCCGCGCAGCAGGATCACCACCAGCCGGTTTTCCGTAGGCGCCGAGGCAAAGGCGACGGGCGTGACCAGCGGGCTGGCAGCGGCCGAGCAGCCGATGGCGGTTGCGCGCAGCAGAAGGTCGCGGCGGGTCAGGCGGGGCATCGGCTCAACTCCTTTGAAAGGCGGGCGAGGCGAGGATCAGCCCGATGCCCTCGGCCCGGCTTTCGGCACGTGCGGCGGCGCGCTCAAGCGCGGGGGGCGCGGTGTCAGACAAGGCGTCGCGCAGGAAGGCCCGCGGATCTGGCAGGCGCCGGCGCAGGGCGACCGGGGTCGTCATGCACCATCCGATACGTGCCGCCAGAACCTGCGGCTGGATCCACTCCGCATCGTCATCGAAATAGCCATCCGGGCCCGTCGCGCCCTGCCAAGGCGCCCCCATCGCCGCGAGGGGCCGTTCCACAAACCGCCGCAAGCGTCGCGCCGGGGCCCGCGCCAGCCCCTCTGCCGGGATATCGAGGGCGCGCAGCGTCGAGGCGATCAGGTGCAGCGGTTGCTTCACCCGCCCCTGCCCCGGCACCTGCGCCGCGGGGTGGGTCATCAACGCCGTCATCACCGCGTGCAGGTCGCCATCCGTGACCCGCCACGCGGCCTGCATCGCGGCCAGCAGATCCGGGTCGGGCGTCTCGGACACGAAATGATCGACCAGCTTGCGGCAGATATGCCGGGCGGTTTCCGGGCGCAGGGCGATATCCTGAAGCGCGGCGCGAATTTCCGAAAGGTGCGCGGGATCTGCGCCGCCATAGCTGCGGCCCATCACCACCTCTGGCCCGGGTTCGGCATTGTTCGGACGAAAGGCCAGCCCATCATCGCCAATCCCCAACCCGGTCAGCAGCTTGGCCATCTCGCGCACATCGGCCTGGGTGTAGCCGCCATCGGGGCCAACGGTATGCAGTTCCAGCAGTTCCCGCGCGAGGTTCTCGTTCAGGTCAGCCCCCCGGCGCTGCCCGGTGATGGAATTCGGACCGTAGCTGCGTTCCTGATCGAGATAGAGCACCATGACCGGGTGCAGGATCGCAGCTTCCAGCATGTCGCCGAAGCGGCCCGCGACATGGGGGCGGATCGTTTCCTCGACATGGGCGGTGATGCCGCCACGCATGAGGCGGCGCTGCCCCACGGTTGTGAAATGATCGGCCCAGAACCACGTCAGCCGCTCGCGCAGGCCCGACGGGTCGGCCACACCCCGAGACAGAGTCGTCGCCAGCTGCATCGTCAGATCGTCGTTCAATTGCCGCCGGATCGCGCGAAACGCCTCTTCATCGGCGTCACTGTCGCGCCGGGCACGTGTCAGCCGGGAATAGTCGCGGGCGAACGCCATGCGGGTGTCAAAGCTGTCCTGCGGGAAGGCGGCGGCCATCCGGTCCGGGCCGGCGAGTTCGGAAAGCATCGTCTCGGCCGTCAAGGCAGGGCGGCCGGGGACGAGGCCGGTGCCGAAACGGATCTGGTCAGGGGGGACGACGAGGGTCATGGCACTGTCCGGACGCGTGAAGTTTCACGCATCATAGGCCATGCGGGCGCAGATCCCAAAGCTGAACGGTGCGGACACGAAAAAACCCGGCGGCACGCCGCCGGGCGTCTGCCACGCGCGCCACGGGTATCCTAGTCCTGCGGGATCACCCGAAGCCCCAGTTCCATCAACTGCTCCGGCGACGGATCGGAAGGCGCGTTCATCATCAGGTCTTCGGCGCGCTGATTCATCGGGAACAGCATGACCTCGCGGATATTGGCCTCGTCGGCCAGCAGCATCACGATCCGGTCGATGCCCGCCGCGCAACCGCCATGGGGCGGCGCGCCGTACTGGAAGGCATTGACCATGCCGCCAAAGCGCTTCTTCACCTCGTCGGCGCCGTAGCCTGCAAGCTCGAACGCCTTGAACATGATCTCGGGCTTGTGGTTGCGGATCGCGCCCGAGACAAGCTCGTAGCCGTTGCAGGCAAGGTCATACTGGTAGCCCATCACGTCGAGCGGATCACCCGCCAGCGCCGCCATCCCGCCCTGCGGCATGGAAAAGGGATTGTGGCTGAAATCCACCGCGCCGGTTTCCGGGTCGGCTTCGTACATCGGGAAATCGACGATCCACGCGAAGGCGAAGCGGTTGGTGTCGATCAGGCCCAGCTCCTCGCCGATCACGCTGCGGGCGCGGCCGGCGACGGCCTCGAACGTCTCGGGCTTGCCGCCGAGGAAGAAGGCCGCGTCGCCCTTGCCGAGCTTGAGCTGCTGGCGGATCGCCTCGGTCCGCTCGGGGCCGATGTTCTTGGCCAGTGGCCCGGCCGCTTCCAGCCCGTCCTCGCCGTCGCGCCAGAAGATGTAGCCCATCCCCGGCAAGCCCTGTTCTTGCGCGAACTTGTTCATCCGGTCGCAGAACTTGCGGCTGCCGCCGGTGGGGGCCGGGATCGCGCGCACCTGCGTGCCCTCCTGTTCGAGGATCTTGGCGAAGATGGCAAAGCCCGAGCCGCGGAAATGCGCGCTGACATCGGCCATCTTGATCGGGTTGCGCAGGTCGGGCTTGTCGGTGCCGTACCACAGGGCCGCGTCGCGGTAGCTGATCTGCGGCCAGTGCTTGTCGACCGTGTGGCCCCCGCCGAACTCCTCGAACACGCCCTCGATCACCGGCTGGATCGTGTCGAACACGTCCTGCTGGGTGACGAAGGACATTTCCATGTCGAGCTGGTAGAAATCGGTGGGCGATCGGTCGGCGCGCGGGTCTTCGTCGCGGAAGCACGGCGCGATCTGGAAATACTTGTCGAACCCCGACACCATGAGCAGTTGCTTGAATTGCTGCGGCGCCTGCGGCAGCGCGTAGAACTTGCCCGGATGCAGGCGCGACGGCACGAGGAAATCGCGCGCGCCTTCGGGACTGGAGGCGGTGATGATCGGCGTCTGGAACTCGTTGAACCCGATATTCCACATCCGCTGCCGGATGGAGCGCACGACATCGGCGCGCAGGGTCATGTTGGCCTGCATCTTCTCGCGCCGCAGGTCGAGGTAGCGATAGCGCAGGCGCGTTTCCTCGGGGTAATCCTGATCGCCGAAGACCTGAAGCGGCAGGTCGCCATTGACGCCGCCGAGGATTTCCATGTCGCGGATATAGACCTCGATCTCGCCGGTGGGCAGCCTAGGGTTGATCAATTCGGGGTCGCGCGCCTTCACCGTGCCGTCGATGCGCACGCAATACTCGGCGCGCAGGTGTTCGACCGCGTCGAAGACCGGGCTGTCGGCATCGCACAGGACCTGCGTTACCCCGAAATGGTCGCGCAGGTCGATGAAGATCACGCCGCCATGGTCGCGGCGGCGATGGACCCAGCCGGAAAGACGCACGGTCTGGCCCACATTGTCCTTGGTCAGGTCGGCGCAGGTATGGCTGCGGAAAGCATGCATCGCGGGTGTCCTTCGGGGCTGGCAATCTTCGGCTGCCGATACACAAGCTGCGCGCGGGGAAGTCAAGGCTGCGCGGCGGCCCGATCCGGGGGTGGAAAGCCGATTGCAAAGGTTTCCTTCCATTTCCGGCAGACTTTGGCAAACTGGCCGCCGGAACAGGTAACAGCAACCACCTGAGAAGACGGAGGGTCGAGGGCGATGTGGGACAGGCTACTCGAAAACGTTCTGCGCGGCTTCGTGACGGTCGGCGCGCTGGATCTGAGGATGCCCGACGGCACGCAGCGCCAGTATCGCGGCGCCGAGCCGGGGCCGGAGGTGTCGATCACCCTTCACGGTGGCGACCTGCCGCGCAAGCTTGTGCTGTCGCCCGACATGGCGCTTGGCGAAGGCTACACGGACGGACGCATCACCTTCGGCGATGACGATGTCCACAGCGTGCACGATTTCCTCAGCCGCAACCTCGACCGCGCGCATGGCTTTTGGTGGCGCAAGCTGACCGTCGCCGGCCGGGTGGCGCGGCGCCGTGTCGACCAGTGGAACCCGGCGCACCGGGCGCGGCAGAACGTCGCCCACCATTATGACCTGTCGGCCAAGCTCTACGACATGTTCCTCGATACCGACCGGCAGTATTCCTGCGCCTATTTCCCGCGCCCCGACATGACGCTGGAAGAGGCGCAGGAGGCCAAGAAAACGCATATCGGGCGCAAGCTTTGCCTTGAGCCGGGGATGCGCGTCTTCGATATCGGCTGCGGCTGGGGCGGCATGGCGTTGACGCTGGCGCGCGATTTCGGGGCCGAGGTTCTAGGCGTGACGCTGTCGACCGAGCAACTGACCTATGCCCGCCAGCGGGCCGAGGCGGCGGGCCTGTCGAACAAGGTGCGCTTCGAGATGATGGATTACCGCGACGTCACGGGACAATTCGACCGGGTCGTGTCGGTCGGCATGTTCGAACATGTCGGCGTGCCGCATTACCGGCAGTATTTCGACACCGTGCGCGACCGGCTGACCCCGGACGGCGTCGCCCTGATCCACTCGATCGGGCGGGCCACGCCGCCCGGCACCACCAGCCCGTGGATCGCCAAGTATATCTTCCCCGGCGGCTATATCCCGGCCCTCTCGGAAATGTCGGCGGCGGTGGAAAGGTCGGGGCTTTACCCGATGGACGTGGAAATGTGGCGCCTGCACTACGCCAAGACGCTGTCGCACTGGTATGACCGTTTCATGGCCCATGCGGACGAGGCGGCGGAACTTTACGATGACCGCTTCGTGCGGATGTGGCGCTACTACCTCAAGGCCAGCGAGATGACCTTTCGCAACGCCCGCCAACTGGTGTTCCAGTACCAGCTTGCCAAGCGCCCCGACGCGGTGCCGCTGACGCGCGACTACCTTTACCCGGGCTAGGCCGCGGACCCCCTTGCACACAGATGCACCATCCCTATAACGCAGGCAATTTGCGCGCGGGATCACCCCGCGCGCCCATGCCTGCTGCCCGGGGGTAAACCATGCCGAAAAGAACCGATATCCAGTCCATCATGATCATCGGCGCGGGGCCGATCGTGATCGGGCAGGCCTGCGAGTTCGACTATTCCGGCGCCCAAGCCTGCAAGGCGCTGCGCGAAGAAGGCTACCGGGTGATCCTCGTCAATTCCAACCCGGCGACGATCATGACCGACCCCGGCCTTGCCGACGCCACCTATATCGAGCCGATCACGCCCGAGATCGTCGCCAAGATCATCGAGAAGGAACGCCCCGACGCGCTGTTGCCGACGATGGGCGGGCAGACCGGGCTCAACACCAGCCTCGCGCTGGAAGACATGGGCGTGCTGGAAAAGTTCGGCGTCGAGATGATCGGCGCCCGGCGCGAGGCCATCGAGATGGCCGAGGACCGCAAGCTGTTCCGCGAGGCGATGGACCGGATCGGGCTGGAAAACCCCCGCGCGACCATCGTGACCGCCCCGAAGAAAGACAACGGCGACGCGGACCTGGACGCCGGCGTTCAAGTGGCGCTTGACGCGCTGGAGGATATCGGCCTGCCGGCCATCATCCGCCCTGCCTACACGCTTGGCGGCACCGGCGGCGGCGTCGCCTACAACCGCGAGGATTACATCCACTATTGCCGGTCAGGCATGGATGCGAGCCCGGTGAACCAGATCCTCGTCGATGAAAGCCTTCTGGGTTGGAAGGAATTCGAGATGGAGGTGGTGCGCGACAAGGCCGACAACGCGATCATCGTCTGTTCCATCGAGAACGTGGACCCGATGGGCGTGCATACCGGCGATTCCATCACCGTCGCGCCGGCGCTGACGCTGACAGACAAGGAATACCAGATCATGCGCAACGGCTCCATCGCGGTGCTGCGCGAGATCGGCGTGGAAACCGGCGGGTCGAACGTGCAATGGGCGATCAACCCTGAAGACGGGCGCATGGTGGTGATCGAGATGAATCCGCGCGTGTCGCGCTCCTCCGCGCTCGCCTCCAAGGCCACGGGGTTCCCGATTGCCAAGATCGCCGCGAAACTGGCCGTGGGCTACACGCTCGACGAGTTGGACAACGACATCACCAAGGTGACGCCCGCCAGCTTCGAGCCGACCATCGACTATGTCGTCACCAAGATCCCGCGCTTCGCCTTCGAGAAATTCCCCGGATCCGAGCCGCACCTGACCACGGCGATGAAATCGGTGGGCGAGGCAATGGCCATCGGCCGCAGCTTTCACGAATCCGTTCAGAAGGCGCTCGCCTCGATGGAAACCGGGCTTACCGGCTTCGACGAGATCGCCATTCCCGGCGCACCCGACAAGGCCGCCATTTCCCGGGCGCTCGCCGACCAGACGCCGGACCGGCTACGGGTGATCGCGCAGGCGATGCGCGAGGGCTTCAGCGATGACGAGATCGGGGCCATCACCGCCTACGATCCGTGGTTCCTCGCGCGGATCCGCGAGATCATGGATACCGAGGCGCAGATCCGCAAGGACGGCCTGCCGATGACCGAGCAAGGGCTGCGCGGTCTCAAGATGATGGGCTTCACCGATGCACGGCTGGCCAAGCTCACGGGCCGGACGGAAGACAACGTGCGCCGGGCGCGCCAGAACCTCGGCGTCGTGGCGCAGTTCAAGCGGATCGACACCTGCGCGGCGGAATTCGAGGCGCAGACGCCTTACATGTATTCAACATATGAACACAGCGTCATGGGCGAGGCGGAATGTGAAGCACGCCCTACAACTGCCCGGAAAGTCGTGATTTTGGGCGGCGGGCCCAACCGGATCGGGCAGGGCATCGAATTTGACTATTGCTGCTGTCACGCCTGTTTCGCCCTGTCGGACGCGGGCTACGAGACGATCATGGTCAACTGCAACCCCGAAACCGTCTCGACCGATTACGACACCTCCGACCGGCTTTATTTCGAACCGCTGACGCTGGAACACGTGATGGAGATCCTGCGCATCGAGCAGGAGGCCGGAACGCTGCACGGGGTGATCGTGCAGTTCGGCGGCCAGACGCCGCTGAAACTGGCCAATGCGCTGCACGCGGCGGGCATCCCGATCCTCGGCACGTCGCCCGATGCGATCGACCTCGCCGAGGACCGGGAGCGGTTCCAGGACCTTGTCAACCGGCTGGACCTGAAACAGCCCAAGAACGCGATCGCCTCGACCGACGAACGCGCCCTCGCCCTGGCCGAAGAGATCGGCTTTCCCCTCGTGATCCGCCCCTCCTACGTGTTGGGCGGACGCGCGATGGAGATCGTGCGCGACATGGATCACCTGCGCCGCTACATCGCCGAGGCGGTGGTGGTCTCGGGTGACAGCCCGGTGCTTCTGGACAGCTACCTTGACGGCGCAACCGAACTGGATGTCGATGCGCTTTGCGACGGGCGCGACGTGCATATCGCCGGCATCATGCAACATATCGAGGAGGCGGGCGTGCATTCGGGCGATTCCGCCTGCTCGCTGCCACCCTATTCGCTACCCGGCGACGTGCTCGACGTGATCCGCGAACAGACCCGCGCGCTGGCGCTGGCGCTCAACGTAGTCGGCCTGATGAACGTGCAATTCGCGGTCAAGGATGGCGAGGTCTACCTGATCGAGGTCAACCCGCGCGCCAGCCGCACCGTTCCCTTCGTGGCCAAGGCCACCGACAGCGCCATCGCCTCGATCGCAGCGCGGTTGATGGCGGGCGAACCGCTCTCGGATTTCCCGCTGCGCCCGCCCTACCCCGAGAATGCCAAGCCCGGCACCCTGCCCGAGGCCGATCCGATGACGCTGGCCGATCCGATGATGCCGTGGTTTTCCGTCAAGGAGGCGGTGCTGCCCTTCGCCCGTTTCCCCGGCGTCGACACGATCCTCGGCCCCGAGATGCGGTCCACCGGCGAGGTCATGGGCTGGGACATCTCCTTTCCCCGCGCTTTCCTCAAGGCGCAGCTTGGCGCCGGTGTCGTCCTGCCGACAGGCGGACGCGTTTTCGTGTCGATCCGGGATGCCGACAAGGGGGTGCTGATGCTGGAGGCGGCGCAGATCCTGATCGATCTCGGCTTCACCCTTGTCGCCACGCGCGGCACCGCCGGCTGGCTGGAAGGCCACGCGCTGGCCTGCGAGACCGTGAACAAGGTTTACGAGGGACGCCCGAACATCGTCGACCGGCTGAAGGATGGCGAGATCGACCTTGTCATGAACACGACCGAAGGCGCGCAAGCGGTGGAGGACAGCCGCGACATCCGCTCCGTCGCGCTGTACGACAGGATCCCCTATTTCACCACCGCCGCCGGGGCGCATTCCGCCGCGCTGGCGATGCGCGCGGCGCGCGAGGGCGATGTCGGCGTGCAAAGCCTGCAAGCCAGCCCCGCCACCTGATCGCCACGCAAGATCAGAGGCTTGCGTTCCCTTGTTCATGTTGCGGGGCGATCAATTGTGCCGCAGCGGCGCCAGAAGCGCGTCGCTGAACAAGGTATGCTGCGCCCGCCCCCGGTTCTTGGAGGCGTAGAGCGCGAGATCGGCGTCGTTGAGCATCTTGTCGCGGTCGGGCCGCTCGTAATGCGAGGCCAGGACAGACCCGGCGCTGGCGGAGATCCGGCAAGGCTGACCCTCGATGCTGATCGGCTCCTCCAGCCGCGAAATCAACCGCGCGGCGATCGCCTCCAGAAGGTCGGGATCGTCGCAGTCGCGGAACAGCAGGACAAACTCGTCGCCGCCGACCCGTGCCACGATATCGCCGGCCCGGATCTCGGCGCGCAGGATATCGGCGGCGCGGGTCAGCACGTGATCCCCCGCCGCATGGCCGAGCGTGTCGTTCACCTCCTTGAAGAAATCGAGGTCGAGATGCATCAGCCCAAAGCGCGGCAGCGGCTCGTCGACCATCGCCTGCAGGGCGGCATCCATCGCCCGGCGGTTGGCCAGCCCGGTCAGCGTATCGGTCAGCGCCTGCGCTTCCGCGGCCGCCCATGCCGATTGCAACCGGTCGGTCAGGTTGCGCGATTCCTGCGCGATGGCGGCATTGGCCTCGCGCAGGTAAAGCAGGTCAACCGTCTGGTCGCAGGGGGCAAAATCCTTCAGCGTCAGGTTGCAGTCCGACACCGCGCGGGCGAAGGACAGGCCAAGCGACAGGTTGATCAGCCCGCCAACCCCGGCGGGCAGCGCCACGATCATGCCACGCAGCGGCAGATCGGGCTTGCCGCGCAGGCACAGCCGCAAGCGGGCCCCTTCGAGCGACAAAAGCGCCGGCAACCCGGCCGCGGCCTTGGGGCGCAGGATCTCCACCACGTCGCGCACCGGCTGGCCGCGCAGATCCGCGCCGCCCGCGATCTTGGTCAGCGTCGGCCCGGTGTGCAGTACCTCGCCCGTCGCGGCGAACCACAGGTGCATCGGCATCAACCGGTCGAGCGCCCGGCGCGACAGGGCAAGCTGGTCCATCCGCGGCCGCGTCATGCCGGTCGCCCGCCAAGCGAGAAGCTGCGCCCGCAGGCGAAGGCCTGATCCACCAGTTCGATCACCACCTGCTCGCAGCCATCTTCCAGCACCTCCGCCTCGAAGAAGGCGAGCGCGCCGTAATCGTCCGCCATCGCCCGTAGCGCGCCGACGAAGACAGCCCCCATGCCCGGCAGGCCCCATCGGATATCCAGCACGAAACGGTTGCTGCGGTCGTGGCGGATGTGCAGGTCCGGCATGTCGAGATCCGGAACCGCCAGCCGCGCGCGCCCCGACAGGTCATCGAGCGATTGCAGGAAATCGAAGAAACTGTCACCGCCAAAGCGCATGAGTCGCCGAAGCGCCGACTGGTTCGGGTGTGAAATCAGGTAGGTGCCCACATCTTCCAGCAGGCTGGCGCGGTCGCGCTGCAACACATGTGCAGCGGCAAGGATCACCTGTTCGGTCAGGCGATCCTCGTAATGCAGCATCGATTCGAACCCGTCGACGGGCAGCCCGGCCTGGTTGCGGACCTCCGCCCACGTGTCCCGGTCATAGGTGTCGCACAAAAAGCCCTGCAAGGCGCGGTTCACCAGCCCATGCATGTCGCAGGCTCCCTCTCTCGTTGCCCTGTCATAGGGCGCAGAGCTTAAGGAATCCTTTCCACGACACCCGGCCCCGGCCGACGGTTCAGAAATCCGTGGGCGCACCGCCCTCCGCGATGCGCCGGTCGACGAAGGCGCGCAACTCCTCCTTGATGGCCACATCCATCGCCGGCGGCTCGAATTCCGCCATGATCATCTTGAAGGTTTTGTGCGCGCGCTCCGCCGTCCAGATGCCGCCCGTCGCCTCCCACGCCTCGAAATTGCGCCAGTCGCTGACGATCGGTGCGTAAAACGCGCTCTGGTACCGGTCCTGCGTGTGCTGCACGCCGAAATAATGCCCCCCCGGCCCGACATCGCGGATCGCGTCGATGGCGATATCCGCCTCCTCCGTGGCCCAGAGCGCGGGTTCGAAATACCGCTGGATCATCTGAAGGATCTCGCAATCCATGATGAATTTCTCGGGCGAGGCGATCAGCCCGCCTTCCAGCCAGCCCGCCGCGTGGTAAACCATGTTTGTGCCCGATTGCACCGCCGACCACAGCGAGTTCGAGGTCTCCCACATCGCCTGCCCGTCGGGTACGTTGGCGGCGCAGACCCCGCTGGCGCGCATCGGCACCCCGTAGAAGCGGGCCATCTGCCCCGTCATCTGCGTGGCGCGCATGTATTCCGGGGTGCCAAAAGCGGGCGCTCCGGACTTCATGTCGACATTTGACGTGAAAGTGCCGATCCCGACCGGGCAACCTGGGGATATGTATTGCAAAAGGGCAACCGCTGCGAGTGCTTCGGCAAGGCTGAGCGTGACCGCCCCGGACATCGTCACCGGCGCCATGGCGCCCGCCAGCGTGAACGGCGTCACGATCACCCCCTGCCGCGCGCGCGCAAGGATCATCGCCCCCTCCAGCATCGGGAAATCGTGCTTGAGCGGCGAGACCGAGTTGATGTTGGTATACATCCGCGGGGTCGCCTCGAACTCTTCCCGGCTGAGGCCGCCCGCGATGCGCACCATTTCCATCACGTCCTCGACCCGCTCCTTGCCAAGGGAATAGGCATGCGCCGCCTTGTCGGTCAGCGTCAACTTTTCGTAAAGGCATTCGAGATGCCGGACCGAGGCGTGAACATCCACCGGCTCCGGCGCGTAGCCGCCGGCGAAATGGATGCAGTTGAAATACTGGGTGAGCTTCAGGAACTCCTTGTAAGTCTCGAAATCGCCGGGCCTTTTGCCGCGTTCCATGTCCCATGCATTGGGCGGCGAGGACACGTTGCCGAAAACGATATGCTTGCCGCCGATGGTCAGCCGCCGATCCGGGTTGCGCGGGGTGATGGTGAAGTCCGCCGGAGCGCGCGCCAGCATCTCCATCACGAAATCCTCGTCCATGCGGACGTTCTCGCCATCCACCTTGCAGCCGGCCTCGGCGAGGTGGGCGCAGGCGGCCGGGTTCAGGAACTCGATCCCGATCTCCGACAGGACCCGCATCGCGCCCTTGTGAATCGCCTGCACCCCTTCCTCGGTCAGCGGTTCGACGGGGCGGTCGGGGTTCAGCGGGATCCGCCAGGGCATCTGGTCGATCGCCGCGTGTCCACTTCGTTCCTGGTTCCCGCGGCGTCCTCCGGCCCGGCGGCGGCGTGTCGGAGCTTCGGTCATTGCTGTCTCCATTGCTGTTCGGATCAGGATGGAGGAGCGACCGGGCGCGAAGTTTTCAGTTAGCGACGGATTGTGATCCCGTTTGCGTCGAATTTCGCGCCGAACCGGTCGTGTTCAGGCGATTTCCCGGACCCAGCACGTCCGCAAGCGCGCCGATATCGGGCAGGACGATGTCGGCATGCGGGGCAAGCTCCGCCGCACGTGCCATGCCGGTCAGCACGCCAAGCGTGCGCATTCCCGCGGCGCGGCCCGCATGAAGGTCGTGCAGGCTGTCGCCGACCATCAGGATGTTTTCCGGCGCGATCCCAACCGCCGCCGCGAAGGCAAGGCACATGCCGGGGTCGGGCTTGCCGCGATGGCCGCTGTCGGCCCCCGCGATGAACGCGAACCGGTCGTGGATATGCGCCGTGCGCAAATGCGCCCGCGCCGCGTATTCGGAATCGTTGGTCGCCACCCCAAGGTGCAGCCCTCGCGCCGCCAGATCGTCCAGAAACGGCGCCAGCGGCACGGCTTCGGCCATCGGCGCCTCGGCCGCTGTACGCGCGATCCGGGCGATCAGCGCCGCCTTGGTCATCCCCGGCAGCAGCGGCAGCAGCGCCGTTGCAGCCTCGGCATCGGTTCCGGCGATCACGCAACTGTCGGCCCGGAATCTGCCTGCGTGCCAGTCAAAACCGATCCGCGCGGCAAGACGTTCGGCACGCATCGGATCGCCCCCGGCAAGCGCGTTCAGGAAATCCAGCGCCCATGCCGACCAACTGGTGTTGAAATCGAACAGCGTGCCGTCCTTGTCGAACAGGATCGCGGAAATCATCGTGCCCCCAACCGTGAAATAGTCGGCAGCGGTAACAATTTTGTCACATCCCGCCAGCCGCACTTGACCCATACCATGTAATATTGTCTTAACGCACCATGGAAGACTTGGCCCCCAAATATCGCCTGCATGACAGCATCGGGTATCATGCGACCTTGGCCGCCCGGCTGGTGGAACGCCGGGTCGAGGAAGGGTTGCGGACCTTCGGGCTGACCCGGATCGGCTGGTGCATCCTTCTGGCAGTGGCCGAAGAGGGGCTCAAGAACCCCTCCGATATCGCCAGTTTCGTCGGCATCGACCGCACCGCCACGTCGCGCGCCCTGCGCGCGCTGGAAAGCGAGGGCTTGATCAGCCGCGCCATCGGCCAGCAGGATCGGCGCACCACAGAGGTCACCATGACCGATGCCGGCTACGACCGGATGATCGAGGCGGTTCCGATCTGCACCGAGAACATGCGCCATTTCAACGCCAAGCTGACGGAGCCCGAACGCGCGGAACTGAAGCGCCTACTGGGCAAGCTGTGCGACGGCGAGGCGGGAACCGGCGAAAGCTGAATTCGGGTCGTCAGGTCCAGTTCGGCAATGCACCGCCCGGTAGCGTCTGGCGCGCGTGCATCAGCGTTTCGCAAGCCATGCCGCTCGCCTCGCAGCAGGCAATCACCCAGGCGTCGTCCATCAGTATGAAATCGAGCACCGAGCCAAGGAAGGCCGGGTCGGCCGCGCCGGCGCGCAGATCGGCAAGGCTGGCCCCGCTGGCGCCCATGAAGACCGGCAGCAAATCCTCGTTGCCCGCCAGCCAGCCAAGCGCCACAAGCGCGATCTCTTCGGCGCGGTCCTGCTGCATGATTGCGCGACTCCCCGGTGTTAAAGGCTTTGTTAACCTTTGAGGGTCATAGTCGAGCAAAGCCCAGAGATAAACCAGCGGCGGAGCTTTCGATGACAGGGCGCATTCTGATCGTGGACGATGTTGCCACCAATCGCATCGTGATGAAGGTAAAGCTCACCGCGGCCTGCTACTCGGTGTTGCAGGCCGATTGCGGTTCTGCCGCGCTGGACTTGGCGCGGGCCGAGCTTCCCGATCTCATCCTGCTCGACGTGATGATGCCCGACATGACGGGGGTGGAGGTTTGCCGCCGCCTGAAGGCCGATCCGGCAACCGCCGATATCCCCATCATCCTGATCACCGCGCTCAGCGACCGCGCCAACAAGATGGCCGGGCTTCAGGGCGGCGCCGACGATTTCCTGACAAAACCTGTGGACGAGGTGACGCTGCTCGCGCGCGTTCGGTCGCTGTTGCGTGCCAGCGACATCCAGCAGGAATTGCACCTTCGCGAGGACTCCTGCGCAGGGCTGGGGTTTTCCGAGGCAGGCACCGGCTATGCCGCGCCGGGCCGGGTCGCGCTGGTGGCGCCCGACGCGGCCACCGGGCTGGCATGGAAACGGGCCTTGTCGGGCCGCCTAAAGGACCGGCTGGAGGTCGTGCCGCGCGAACAGGCACTTCAGGGGCAGGACCCGGACCAAGCGCCCGATGTCCACGTCATCGCCGCCGATCTGGCCGCGCGGAACGAGGGGCTGCGCCTGCTGTCCGACCTGCGCTCGCGCCCCGCCTCGCGCCACGCGGCGGCGCTGATGATCCTGCCGCCGGGCGACGACGAACGCGGCGCGGTGGCGCTTGATCTGGGCGCCGGCGATATCCTTTATGACCCGTTCGACGCAGAGGAACTGGCGCTGCGCATCCAGACACAGCTGCGCCGCAAGCGCCAGTCCGACCGGCTGCGCGACGCGGTGGCGGCAGGGCTGGAACTGGCCGTCACCGACAGCCTGACGGGGCTGCACAATCGCCGCTACGCGCTGCGCCGGCTGGCGCGGATGCTGGCCACGCCGGGGCGCGGGGTGGCGGTGATGATGCTCGACCTCGACCATTTCAAATCCGTGAACGACACCCATGGCCATGCCGCAGGCGACGCCGTTCTGGCCGAGGTGGCAAGGCGGCTGCGCGACGCGCTGCGTCCCGCCGACCTGCTGGCCCGGCTGGGGGGGGAGGAGTTCCTCGTCGCCCTGCGCGACATCGATTGCGACAGCGCGCTTGACCGCGCCGAATGCCTGCGCGCGGCGGTCGGCGGCCAGCCGGTGACCATCGCCGGCGCTGCCGGGCCGGTCCCCGTGACGATGAGCGTCGGGCTCGCCATGTGCCACGGCGGCGGCGAATCCGGCGCCGAGGTGATCGCCCGCGCCGACCGCGCGCTCTACGGCTCCAAGTCGGACGGGCGCAACCTCGTCACGGTTTCGACCTCCGCATCGGCCGCCTGACGCGCAAGCGTTCAGCGGTGTTCGCGGTGACGGTTGAGCGCCCGGCGCAGCCGATCTGCAAACGCCTCGCGCGCCGCTTGCGGCATCGCCTCCAACTGGTCCAGTAGCGCCGCGTGCCCGCGTTCCTGTAGCCCCGCGACATGGCCGCGCTGCGCCTCGAGCGCCGCTGCCGCCGCCGCCCGGTCGAAGGGGTCAGCGGTCACCGCCGCGCTGAAGGCCAGCGTCGCCTCCAGCAGCGCGCGCCGCGCGCCCTGCAGGTCCGCGCGGTCGGCGGCGATGCGCGCCGCGATCTCGTCGCGGTCGTCGCGGTGCAGCGCCATCCCCAAGGGCCCCAGCCCGAGGCTGCGCATCATGTCCAGCCGGTCATGCATCCGCCCGTCCGGCCCACCGCTCAGCACCGCGCCGCCGACCGCGCCGAGGACCAGAAGGTTGACCGCAAGGCTCACCCCGAGGGCGATCTTCACCCCCCGGCCCGCACGCCGCGGCGCGGCTTTCGTCTCGTTGCTCATCGCCTAGCCTCCTTCGCCCGGCAAGAGATAGGCCAGCCCCGGCAGCAGATCGTCGGTCTGCACCAGTCCGAGCGCCGACAATTGCCCGCCAAGCGCGCTGTCCACCCGGTCCGGCGCCGCCACCCCGATGAACAGACCCGCGGCCGCCGCCGCCGCCAGCCCGCCGGCGCCCAGCCAGCCGCCAAGCGCGGGCCATGCAAGGCGCCACCGCGCCGGGCGACCCGCCGGGGCCGAAGACGCCGCCTGCACCGCCGCCGCATCGGCCAGCACCCGCGCGACCAGATCGTCGGAGGGTCGGTTTGCATCACGCGCGGCGGCGAGGATGTCCTCGATCTCGTCCCTGTCATCGGTCATATCCAAGCGCCTCCTTCTGTCCGGCCAGCCGTTTGGCCAATGCACGCTTGCCGCGCGCGGTCGGGCTTTCCACCGCCTCGACACCGATGCCGAGCACCTCGGAAATCTCGGGGTTCGACAACCCCTCGACATGGCGCAGCACAACCGCCTGCCGCTGACGTTCCGGCAGCCGGGCCAGCGCCGCGTCCAGCGCCGCCATTCGGCCCGCCCGTTGCAATCGGTCCTCGGGTCCCGGTGCATCATCCTCGGGCTCGGGGCCGTCGTCCAGCCCCACCGCGCGGCCCGACTTGCGCAGCCGGTCCACCGCGAGGTTCGCCGTCACCCGGTAAAGCCACGTCGAGGGCTTGGCGCCCCCCGGTTGCCAGTCCGCCGCCGCGCGCCAAAGTCTCAGCATGGCCTCCTGCGCCACGTCCTCGGCCTCGACCCGGTCGCCCAGAACGCGGGCGGCATGGCTCAGAACCCGGGGCAGCAGGCGGGCTGTCAGGACCCGCGCCGCCCCGGCATCGCCTTTCGCGAACAGCACCATCAGCGCATCGTCCGAAAGCGGGTCGAGATCGGCGTCCAAGGTCTCCATTCTCCTGTCCTAGTATCGGGGCCCGACAGAAGATACCCGCAAACGGTTGGCAGCGCTTGGCGCGGCGTGGTGCAGGCCGCGCGGACCCATGCCCAACGCCACGTTGCCTTCGTCCTGCGGAACCGACCTTCGTGACGATCGCGGTTCGACAGGACCGGACTCCGTTCGTCGCATGCCGGACAGTCGCCCGCCCGGCCCGCGAACAGGCGGGGCGGGCCGACCCGGCCCAAGTCAACCGACCACGCCCCGGTCAAATTCAGGCTCAGTCGTCGTTCGACCAGCCCCGGCCATGGCCCTGTCCGCCGCCGTGACGGCCGCGGCCCTCGCCATCTTGCATGCCGTGACCACGGCCTTCGCCATACCCGCCCCGGCGCTGCATCATGCGCCCGGTCATCTCGTCGAACTCCGCCTCGCTGATCGCGCCGTCGCCATCGCTGTCCATGCGGGCGAAAGCGCGCTCCATCATGGGGCCGCGCGGGCGCATATCGTCCATCTCGTTCGCACTCAGCAGGCCGTTTTCATCATCGTCAAAGCGCGCCATCATGCGGTCGATCCTTGCCTCGACCCGGCCCATGGCGGCGGCGATCATTTCGTCACGGCTGAGGCTGCCGTCGCCATCGCTGTCGGCCTCGGCAAAACGCGCATCGCGATGCGTCATCATCTCGTCCAGCGTCAGCTCGCCGTCGCCATTGACGTCAAGCTCGGAAAAGGCGGGGCGTTCGTGGCCCGGCCCGGCCCCCGGCCCCATCGCGGCAACGGGCAGGCTGACGGCAAGGCCAAGGGGGATCAGGGCGCCCAGCATCAAGGTGGTTTTCATCGACATTTCCGTCTCTCCTGTGGTTGGTTTCATGGTCTTTGCACGCGCCGGGCCGCGCGTTCCGTCGCATTATTTTCCCGTGCTGGCGCCGAAAGGTGGTTTTGCCGCGGCTGCCCGGCCTTTCGCGGCACGCGCGGGCGCGCTAGATACAGCGACGACGTTACCCTGCCTGCACCAAGGAGGCCGCCCATGGTCCCTACAGACTCCCCCACCGATCCCCGCCAAGCGGCCGAGCGTCCGTTCTGGCCCGCCGTGCGCACCGGCTGGCGCCGCCGTTGCCCCAATTGCGGCAAGGGGCATGTGCTCAGGGGGTACCTGACGCTGAAATCGGAATGCGAGGAATGCGGCCTCGACCTCAGCAAGGCCCGCGCCGATGACGGCCCGGCCTATGTCACCATCCTGATCGTGGGGCACCTTGCGGTGGCGACCATGCTGCATGTCTTCATCGCCTACCGTCCCGGCCCGTGGGAAATGGCGATCGGCTTCACGCTTGGCGCGACGGCGCTGTCGCTCTACCTGCTGCCACGGCTCAAGGGGGCCTTCGTCGGCCTGCAATGGGCCAAGCGGATGCACGGGTTTTGAACGAGGCGCCGCCGATCCGCGATGCCGCGACCATCGTCATGGTGCGCGACACGACCACGCGCCCGCGTGTCCTGATGGGGCAGCGGGGGCACTCGGCGGTGTTCATGCCCTCCAAATTCGTCTTTCCCGGCGGCGCGGTCGACGCGGTCGATGCCTTGATCCCGTTGGCGCGCCCCGCCGGACCGGCCTGCCGCACCGCCCTTGCCCGCCACAGCACCCTGCCGCCCGAACCACTGCTTGCCGCCGCCACGCGCGAGCTTTGGGAAGAAACCGGGCTACTCCTCGGCGCGCGGGATGCGCGCGCGGGCAGCCTCGTCGCCCCCCGCGGCTGGCGTGGCTATCTTGCCACCGGCCACCTGCCCGATGGCGCGGCGCTGCGCTTCGTGTTTCGCGCGATCACCCCGCCGGGCCGCCCGCGCCGCTTCGATGCGCGCTTCTTCATGGCCGAGGCGGAACGGCTGGCCAATGACCCCGACGATTTCACCCGCGCCGAGGATGAATTGTCACACCTGCAATGGGTGCCGCTGGAAGAGGCGCGCGCCATCGACATGCCCTTCATCACCGAGGTGGTGCTGGCGGAAATCAACGCAGCCCTGAACGGCACCGACCAGCCGGGCGTGCCTTTCTTCAACAATACCGGCGAGATCAGCCGCTTCGAACGGTTGTAGACGGGGCAAACGCCCCGCCCAACCGTCGACCCTGTGCCGTCAGACGTTCGGGCCGATCCAGTCGATCGCCTGACCGTGCGGCCCCGTCCATGCCAGCGGCGCGCCGTTGGCGGCCAAAAGGAACATGTTTTCGCGCCGCCCGTGCAGCCCCGCCGCGAACTGCGGAAAAACGCGCGGCCCTTCATTGCTGATCCATACCGCGCCCGTGCCTTGCACAAGATCGGCAAACCTGTCGCGGTCGGCTTGGTCGCGCACATAAGCCAGAACCGCCGTGTGGAAAACGACGATCGTTGCCTCGCGGGGTGCCTCTGCGATCAGCGCGGGCAGATCCTGCATCAGGTCGCCGGCCTCGACCCGGGGCGGGGCCTCCCTTGCGACGGCACTCGCCGCCCGCAGGCGTGCCAGCCGGGCCTCGTGTTCCGGCCAGACAAGGCTTTCCAGCCACGCCACGTCCGCCGCGTGGCGCAGATCGAGCGGGTTGAGATCCAGCCCCGCCCGCCATGCGATCTCGGGGTGTCGGAACGGCAGGGGCGTCTTGTCCGATGCATCGCAGGTGAAGGTCGGGGCCGCCGCCCCGGGCAGGGATGGCGGCGGCAGAAAATGCTGCCCCCACGCGTAGCCGTAGGCGTCCGGCAACAGGCAGAGTCCCGCCGACGCGCCAACCTCTATCAGGGCGATCGGGCCCGGGATCCGGGACAGGACGGGCATCAGCACGGCACAACGCCCCGGCTCGTTGGTCTGGGTGGTGCGCGCCATCATGACGGCGGCAATCGCGTCGGACCGCGCGTTCAGGGTTGCCGTCATGTCCGATGGCGCGACCGTCCCGCCGGTTGCGTGGCGGATCGCCGCGAACAGAAGATTCGGCTGTTGCCGGTCCGGCGGCAACCGGGACAGGAAGTCGAGCGCCGCTTGCGATTGGCTGACATGCCACGCCAGAGCCTCGTAAAGCGGTGATTGCCCGGCTGCCTCGAAACGGGCGAAGCGGGCGTAGCGTTCAGCAAGTCCATGTTCCATTCCGGCCCTTTCCGTCGCGCCCGGCACGTTTTCGCAAGCGCCACGCATCGGCGCAGTGTCGCGGTCCGCGCGCCCGCGCCCCTTGGCGGACCGCTCGTCCGGGGCGCGCGCATCTGCACGCGGGGTGTACGGGGGGTGCACGCCCGGTGCACGGCGGGCGCCCCCTGCTTTCAGGCGGTTTGAAGCAGGTGGTCGCGCACGATCCGCGCGAGGTCGACCCGCGTCACCGCCCGCGCCATGCTGGCCATTGCCGTGTCCACGAGGGCGTCATCGCGCACGGCGCCGCGCCGCGACTCCAGAAGATCCCGCGTGAAGGGTTTGTCGAATTCCGGATGCCCCTGAACCGTCAGCGCGAAGCCGGGATACCACAGGGCCGCGTAGGGGCAGAACTCGCTTTCCGCGATGGTTTCGGCGTCCTTTGGGGGGGTGATCACCTGGTCCTGGTGGAACGCCTGAAGCGCAATCGTTTCAGGCACTTGGCCAAGACCGGCAGGCCAGTTCACCGGCGCGTAGCGATGCACGCCAAGGCCCCAACCGCGATCCGATTTCTCGACCACCCCGCCAAGCGCCTGCGCGATCAACTGGTGACCGAAACAGATGCCGACCATGGGCACGGCCGCGCCCTGGCAGGCGCGGATGAAAGCCTCCGCCGGGGCGATCCAGTCATGCCCTTCGTAGACGCCGAATTTCGACCCGGTGATCACCCAAAGGTCAGCCGCCACCGGGTCTTGCGGGATCTCGCCGTCCAGCACCGCGAAACTGCGGAATTCCGCCCCCGGAAGATCAAGCCAAGATCGTACCATGTCTGGATAATTTCCATGCTCCGGCGCCAGCTCCGCGGGCGGGCGCCCGGTTTCGAGAATGCCGATCACGGGTGGTTTTACCATGTCTTAACCCCGGTCCTGTAAGCCGTAAAACGTGTAGGCCAGCGGTAGCAGCGCGCGCCGCCAGCGTCCCAGTTCAAACCGCCGAAGCCCTGCGCGCAAGGGGGCGGGCGTTTCCGGGCCCTGCCCGGTGATCTGCGCGGCCAGCAAGCGGCCCGCGTAACTGCCCATGGCAACCCCGTTGCCGTGGTAACACAAGGCCGTCCAGGCCCTGTCCATCCCCGGCACCGGGCCGGCATAGGGGACAAGATCCCGCGCCAACGCCAAGAGGCCGGACCAGAAGAAAGGCGTCTCCACATGCCGCCATTCGGGGAAAATCCGCTCGAAATCCGCCCGCGCCCGGGCGCGGGTCTTGGCATGGGCGGCGGGCGTGCTGCGCATCGCGCCGCGCAAGCCGAAAAGCATGCGGTTATCCGGCATCAGCCTGAAATAATGCAACAAATGCCGCGTGTCGTAGCACATCTGCCGGGTCGTCCAGCCCTGCGCGGCCAGCTCCGCCGCGGTCAGGGGGCGGGTGACCAGCACGTTGGACTGCACCGGCAGGTAACGCCCCGCCAGCCAGCCGGGCAGCTCGTCGGAACTGTAGCCATTGGTCGCCACGATCAGCACCTTCGCCCGCACCTGCCCCGCCGGTGTGGTCAACAGGTGACGGTCGCCATCGCGCGACAGGGCGACAAGGGGCGTTCCCCCGAAGAGCCGCCCGCCCGCGTCCAGCAACACCTGCGACAGCCCCAGAACGTATTTCAACGGGTTGAGCGCGAAGCCGATCGGCGTGGTCAGCGCGCCGTGAAACTCCGGGCTGGCAAAGCCCCGCTCGGCCAAGGCCGGTTTCGCAAGCACCTCGCACTCCACCTGATGAAAGCGCTGCATTTCCTCTGCCAGATCCTGCAAGCCCTTGTTGTCGCTGGGCCGGAAGGCCAGCAACGTTTCGCCCTCGGAATGCCGCTCGGCGGCGATCGCGTGCCGGTCCAGCACCGCCGCCACATGGTCCACCGCCGCCCGTTCGGCCCGGAAATAGTCGCGCGTGGCCGCCTCGCCAAAGCGTTTCAGCAGCGCCGGGGCCGAGGCTTTCGCCCCGCCAAGGCAACAGAACCCGCCATTGCGGCCCGAGGCCCCCCAGCCGGGCTGTTCGGCCTCCAGAACCACCACGTCCTGCCCCGCCTCGGCCAGAGCCAGAGCGGCGTTGAGGCCGGTCACCCCCGCGCCGACCACGGCAACGTCCGCCGTCACCGCACCCTGCAATGGGGCGTGTTCGGGAATGGCCTCCACCGTGGTCGGCCAGAAGCCATCCGCAATCGGTGCGGGCCCGTAGGCCATGGGCTCATACAGGCGGCGCATCGGTCACAGGCGGCTTAGGTAATAGCGGTATTCGACCGGCGTGATCAGGCCGGTCAGCGTCTGCACCTCGTCGGTCTTAACCGCCGCGTAGACATGGCGATAGGTCTCGCCGAACACCTCCGCCACGTGATCGGAAACCGCGAACCGCTCCACCGCGTCGAACCAGTCATGGCCAAGCGTCGGCGCCGGCGCCGCCCCCGGATCGTCGATCGGCAGCGGCAGGTCCGGGTCGGTGTCGATACCGTGCAATATGCCGCCAAGGATCGCGGTCAGCACAAGGTAGGGGTTCACATCCGCGCCGCTGATCCGGTGCTCCAGCCGCGCGGCTGGCCCGTCCGTCTGCGGCAGGCGTACCCCGGCGGCGCGGTTGTCATAGCCCCAGTCGGGGCTGGAGGGTGCGAAGCTCATCGGCTGAAAGCGGCGGTAGGAATTCATGTGCGGCGCGAAGATCGCCTGAAAATCCGCCATCGTGTCCAGCACGCCGGCCACCGCCTGTTTCAAGAGGGGCGCAGGCCCGGCCGGCCCCGTGCCATCGGCGAAGATATTGCCCTGCCCCTCGGGCGCGAAGATATTGCGCCCCTCGGCGTCCAGAATGGAACAATGCACGTGCATCCCGTTGCCCGGCGCCTCGGCATAGGGCTTGGCCATGAAGGTCGCCTCCATGCCATGGCGCGCCACGATCCCGCGCACCAGCCGGCGGAACAGGATCGCGGTTTCGGCGGCGCGCAGAACGTCCTCGGTATGGTGGAAATTCACCTCGAACTGGCCCGGCCCGTATTCCGCGATCAGCGTGTCGGTCTCCAGCCCCTGCGCCTCGCAGGTGGACAGGATCTCGGTCAGGATCGCCTCCTGCCGCGCCACGACTTCGAGGTCGTAATTCTGCGCCGTCGGCGTCCGCGGCGGCGGCACCGGCGGGTCGTCGCCCCTCTTGCGCGGGCGCAGGATGTAGAATTCCAGCTCCGTCGCCACGACAGGGCGCCAGCCGCGCGCCGCGAACCGGGCCAGCGTCGCCTTCAGGATCTCGCGCGGGGAAATCGGGCTTGGCGCGCCCTCTGGCGTCAGCATCTCGACCTGAAGCTGCGCCACCTTGCCCGGCATCCAAGGCACCGGCCGCAAGGTTCCCGGCACGGGCACCAGTACCCCGTCGGGGTCGCCCACGACGATGCCCAGCCCCGTCGCCTCCACCTCGTTGCCCATGATCGCGGGCGCGTAGGTGGAATAGGGCAACCGCACCGCGCCGCCCTCCAGCTTGCCAATGGCATCGCCCGGCAGCCACTTGCCGCGCAGAACCGCGTTGATATCGCACAACATCAGTTCGATCCGGTCGGGCCGGCCATGGGTGGCGCAGTAGGTCTCGTATTCCGCTTTCATGCGCCCTGCCCGTCCGCCAGTTTCTCGTCGCGCTGCTGTTGCACGAGACGCCGCTTGCTGACCAGCGAGGCGGTGATCACCCCGACCGTCACGATCCCGATGAGGATGGTGGAGAGCGCATTGATCTCGGGGCTGACCCCCAGCCGAACGGACGAGAAGATCTTGATCGGCAGGGTCGTCGCCGAGGGCCCGGCGGTAAAGGACGCGATCACCAGATCGTCAAGCGACAGGGTGAAGGCCAGAAGCCAGCCCGCGATCACCGCCGGCGCGATCAGCGGCAAGGTCACCGATTTGAAGGCGTCGAAGGGCGTGCACCCCAGGTCAAGCGCCGCTTCCTCTACCGAGCGGTCGAAACTGACGAGGCGAGAGGACACCACGACGGAAACGAAACACATCGAAAAGGTCGTGTGCGCGAGGATGATGGTGAGGATCCCGCGATCAAGCCCGATGGAAATGAACAGCAGCAACAGCGACAGGCCGGTGATCACCTCGGGCATCACGAGGGGCGCGTAGATCATGCCCGAAAACAGCGTCCGGCCCATGAACTTGCCACCGCGCACCAGCACATAGGCCGCCATCGTGCCCAGCACCGTGGCGATGGTCGACGAGACGAAGGCCACCCGCAAGGTCACCCATGCCGCGTTCAGAAAAGCCTCATCGCCGACCAGTTCCCCGTACCACCGGGTCGAGAAGCCCGCCCAGACCGTGACCAGCCGGCTTTCGTTGAAACTGTAGATCACGAGTATGATCATGGGGATGTAAAGAAAGGCGAAACCAAGCGTCAGCGCCGTCACGTTGAACCAGGTAAAGCGTGTCATGCGTCGGCCTCCTGGTTCTTTTCCAGGGTCTTCTGGAACAGGATGATCGGGATCACGAGGATCAGAAGCAGGATGATCGCAACCGCCGAGGCGACCGGCCAGTCGCGGTTCGAAAAGAACTCCTCCCACAGGACCTTGCCGATCATCAGCGTGCCCGAACCGCCCAGAAGCGAGGGGATCACGAATTCCCCGATCGCCGGGATGAAGACGAGGAAACAGCCCGCGATGATGCCCGACCGCGACAGCGGGAAGGTGATGATCCAGAAGGCCGAGAGACGCGAACAGCCAAGATCCTCCGCCGCTTCCAGCAGGCTGTCATCCATCCGTTCCAGCGTCGCGTAGATCGGCAGGATCATGAAGGGCAGGTAGGTATAGACGATGCCGACATAGACCGCCGTGGGCGTGTTCATGATCTGCAAGGGCTCTGCGATCAGGCCGATCCATTGCAGAAACTGGTTGAGATAGCCTTCGGTCGAGAGGATGCCGATCCACGCGTAGACGCGAATGAGAAAGCTTGTCCAGAACGGCAGGATCACCAGCATCATCAGCGTCGGGCGCCATTCCGGCGCCGCGCGCGCCATGCCGTAGGCGATGGGATAGCCGACGCAAAGCGCAAGCAGGGTGGAAACCAGCGCGATCCGCAGCGACGAGAGATACGCTTTCCAGTAGAGCGCGTCCTCGGTCAGGAAGACGTAATTCTCGAAATCGAGCTGTCGCAGGAAATCGCGGATCCCCGGCCAGCCTTCGGACAGGTCCAGAGTCGGCGTGTAGGGCGGAATGGCCAGCGTGATATCGGACAGCGAGATCTTGAAGATGATCCCGAAGGGCACGAGGAACAGCAGCAAAAGCCACAGATAGGGGATGCCGATCAAGGCACGGCGGCCGATGGTCATATCCGCCCCCCTTATCCGGCCAGCACCAGCCCGGCCGTATCCGTCCAGGACAGCCAGACCTCGTCGTCCCATGTGAATCCGCGCCGCGACTGGCGCCGGTTATTCACCGTCTGCGCCTTCATGATCTGCCCGCCCGGCAGTTCGACATGGTAGGTGGAGATATTGCCCAGATAGGCGATGTCGTGGATACGGCCCTGCACCACGTTGTTGCGGCCCTCGGGGCGTTCGGCGCTGATCGCCACCTTCTCGGGCCGGATGACGAAGCTGGCGCGGGCGCCGTCGGTCAACCCCTCGCCGGCCGTGGCGATGATCTCGGGCGCGCCCTCGGCCCAGGCAAGGCGGACCAGGCCGTCGGGCTTCAGGGTCGCGTTGCCCTCGATCAGGTTCACGTCGCCGATGAAATCGGCCACGTAGACCGAATTCGGCGTCTCGTAGATGCGGGCCGGCGTGTCGACCTGGATCACCTTGCCATTGTCCATCACCGCGACGCGGCTGGCCACGGTCATCGCTTCCTCTTGGTCGTGGGTGACGATGACGAAGGTGGTCTCGGTCTTTTCCTGAATGTCCATCAGTTCGAACTGGGTCTGCTGGCGCAGCTTGGCGTCGAGCGCGCCAAGCGGTTCGTCGAGCAAAAGAAGCTTGGGCGCCTTGGCGAGCGCGCGGGCCAGCGCCACGCGCTGCCGCTGCCCGCCGGAGATCTGGTGCGGCTTGCGCCGGGCGAACTTTTCCAGCCGGGTGAGGCGCAGCATCTCCTGCACGCGATCGGGGATCTTGTCCTTCGCCATGTCGGAGCGCTTCAGCCCGAAGGCGATATTGTCCCAGACCGACAGGTGCGGGAACAGCGCGTAGGACTGGAACATCATGTTGACCTCGCGCCGGTTGGGCGGGATGCCGGCCATGTCCTCGTCGCCGATGGTGATCCGGCCCTCGGTCGCGGTCTCGAACCCGGCCAGCATGCGCATCAACGTGGTCTTGCCGCAGCCCGAGGGGCCGAGCAGGGCAAAGAATTCCTTGCGGTAGATGGCAAGGTCGACATCGTCGACGGCGGTGAAATCCCCGAACCGCTTGGTCACGTTCTCGAAGCGGATCAGCGGCGTTTGCGCGGGATCGTTCCACGGCGCGAACTCGGCAGGCCTTGCGGCGGCGACGGCAGATGTCATGAAAGCTCCTCGGCCCGGTCGGGCCCGCAGGCCACGCCCGGGGCAGCCCCGGGCGCGGCGGTCACGTCTGGATAATCAGGTGCCCGACTTGATCCGGGTCCACATCCGCGTCACGACACGCTGCACGCGCGGATCGTAAGGCGTCGTTGTATAGAGATTTTCCAGCGTCGCCTCATCTGGATAGATCGCGGTATCGCCGATCACGTCCTCGACCAGGAATTCCTGGCTCGCGAGGTTACCATTGGCGTAGTACACGTAGTTCGACGCCTGCGCCATGTTCTCGGCATCCATGATGAAGTTGATGAAGGCGTGGGCGCCTTCGGGGTTGGGCGCATCGACCGGGATCGCCATCATGTCGAACCACATCAGCGCGCCCTCGGTCGGCGCGTTGTAGACGATCTCGACGTCGTTATCGGCTTCGGCAGCGCGATCGCGGGCCTGAAGAACATCACCCGACCACCCGAAGGCGACGCAGATATCCCCGTTGGCCAAAGCATTGATATACTCCGAGCTGTGGAAGTTGCGCACATAGGGGCGGACGCCGGACAGGACAGGCTCTGCCAAGGCGATCACGTCCGGGTCATGGCTGTCGGGATCCTCGCCCAGATAGCTGAGGGCGGCGGGGATCATTTCCACCGGAGCGTCAAGGAAATGCACGCCGCACTCGGCCAGTTGCTCCATGTTGTCGGGGTCGAAGATCAGCTCCAGCGAGTCGATCGGCGCATCCTCGCCCAGGATCTCGCGCACCCGGTTCACGTTCACGCCCAGACCCGTGGTGCCCCACATGTAGTTGATCGCGTACTGGTTGCCGGGATCGTATTGTTCCGTGCGCTCCATGATCACGTCCCACATGTTGTCCGCATTGGGCAGCAGGTCATAATCGAGCGGCTGGAACGCCCCGGCCGAGATCTGGCGTTGCAGGAAGGTGCCCGAGGGCACGACCACGTCATAGCCCGATCCGCCGGCCAGCATCCGGGTTTCCAGCAGTTCGTTGGAATCGAACACGTCGTAGACGAGGTCATAGCCGGTCTCTTCCTCGAACTGCGCCAGCAGCGCCTCGTCGATATAGTCGGACCAGTTGTAGACCCGCACCTCCTCGGCCGCGGCCGACAGGGCCATCATCGAGCCCGCTGCCGCGAGCATTGTGAGCTTGAGTTTCATTCGCCGTTCTCCCGTTGGTTGTGAGCGCCGTCTTTTTCATTTGATCAAAACACCGATTCGGCGCAAGAATTTTCAAGCAGTCTCGCCCGCAGACTGACCTTTTGGAACCCGTTCACGCAATCAGCATCTTGGAAGGATTACCCCGTGACCGCAAGGGACCCGAAACTGCCTGAACATGAGGCGATCTATAAAAGGATTCGCAACATGATCCTGTTCGGGAAGGTTCTGCCCGGTCAGCCGGTGACGATCCTCGGCCTTAAGGACGCGGTCGGCGCGGGCGTGACCCCGGTGCGCGAGGCGATCCGCCGGCTCACCGCCGAGGGGGCGCTGGAGGCGCTTGGCAACCGGCGCATCTGTGTGCCCGAATTGACCGCCCAGCGTGTCGACGAGATCTATTTCGCGCGTTTCGCGATCGAACCGAAGATGGCCGAACTGGCCGCCACGCGGGCGAGCGACGCCGATATCGCCTCGCTTGAGGCGCTTGACGAAAACGTCGACAAGGCCATCGAGACCGGCAATATCGAGGCTTACCTCGAAAGCAACTTCCGGTTTCACTTCGCGCTCTACGACATGGCCGGCACGCCCATCCTGCGCAAGATCGCAACCTCGCTCTGGCTGCAATTCGGCCCCTCGCACCGGGTTGTCAGCGGCCGGTTCGGCACCTCCAACCTGCCCGACATGCATTCCGAAACCATCGCGTCGATGCGACGCCGCGACGCCGAGGCGACGGCCAGCGCGATCGAGGGCGACCTGCAACAGGGGCTCGACCTGATGCGCCAAGCCCTTGGTGTCTGAGGCCGCCCGCTCTGCCATCTTGGCCCGAACCGATCTGGGACGCGCCGAAAGCGGTGGCGGTGGCGGTGGCGGCGTCGCTCCCCGATCCGCCCGCCGCCACACCAAGGGTCAGCGCGCCCCGCCAATGCCGCCGGGCGACGCGGCGCGCGAGTCGCCCGGCGACACCATTCACCGACCCCGATTGACAGGTCTACATTTTTGATCATATCCTCGCGCGAGGCGACTGAACGGGGCCCTGCACTGGGATGTGGGCCGGCCGGGCGGGCCTTCACCGATCATGATCGCGGCAGGACCCCATGAGAACCCCCCGCAAAGCCAAGTCCGACGCGGACTGGCTGTCCAATCTGCCCGAGGCGTTCCTCGACTTTCTCGACGGGCGCCGCCTCGAAGAGGTGGAATGTATCATTCCCGATCTTGCCGGCACCTCGCGCGGCAAGGCGATGCCGTCCTACAAGTTCCGTCCCGACGAGACCTTCTACCTGCCGATCTCGCTGTTTTACCAAACGATTTCAGGTGAATACGTGGACATGGAGATCAACAACCAGTGGCTGGAAAAGGACGTCGTGCTGGTGCCCGACATGGCCACCGCCACCGCCGTTCCCTGGGCGGAGGACGCGACGCTTCAGGTGATCTGCGATCTTCAGACCCGCGAAGGCGATCCGCTGACCATCGCGCCGCGCAACGTGCTGCGCAAGGTTCTCGGGCTTTACGCTGACAGGGGGTGGCGGCCCGTGGTGGCGCCGGAGCTGGAATTTTACCTCACCAAGCCCAATACCGACCCCAATGAACCGATCGAGCCGCCCCTGGGGCGGACCGGCCGCAAGGGCGCCAGCCGGCAGGTCTATTCAATGGCCGCGGTCGACGAGTACGGGCCGGTCATCGACACGATCTACGACTATGCCGAGGATCATGGCTTCCGCCTCGACACGGTGATCCAGGAAGGTGGCGCCGGGCAGATCGAGATCAACCTGCTTCACGGCGATCCCCTCAAGCTGGCGGACCAGGTCTTCTACTTCAAGCGCTCGATCCGCGAGGCGGCGCTGAAGAACGGGATCTTCGCCACTTTCATGGCCAAGCCGATCCGCGATGAACCTGGCAGCGCCATGCACCTGCATCAAAGCGTGTTGGATATCGCCTCGGGCAAGAACATTTTCTGCGCGGCAGACGGCGCGGCATCGGACCATTTCAGCCATTTCATCGGCGGCTCCCAGATATACCTGATGGATCTGGTGCCGCTGCTGGCCCCTTACGTGAATTCCTACCGCCGCATCACCGTTGACGGGCAAAGCGCCCCGGCCAACCTTGAATGGGCCAGTGACAACCGCACGACCGGCCTGCGCATCCCGCATGGCAAGCCCGAGGCGCGGAGGGTCGAGAACCGCGTCACGGGGATGGATTGCAACCCCTACCTTGCCATCGCCGCCTCGCTGGCCGCAGGCTATCTGGGCATGGTCAACCGGATCGAGCCGCGCCCGGCGGTCGAGGTGGAAGTCTGGGAAGCCGAGGACAGCCTGCCCGTCAACCTCGGCGACGCGCTCGACCTGTTCGAGGAGGCGACCGAGATCCGCGCCGTGCTGGGCGAGGAGTTCTGCCAGCTCTACGGCGACATCAAGCGCGCCGAGAACGAAGAATACCAAAGAGAAATATCTCCGTGGGAACGCCAGCACCTGTTGCTGAACGTCTGACGGCCTGATGGGAGAAAACCAGCCATGAACATGATCACCAACCACATGCCAACGGCGGCGTTGCAGGCGCTTGACGCGGCGCATCACGTGCACCCGTTCTCGGCCAATACGGCCTTGGGCCAAGAGGGCGCGCGCGTCATCACCCGGGCGCGCGGCGTGACGTTGACCGACAGCGACGGCAACGAGATCCTCGATGCCATGGCCGGCCTGTGGTGCGTCAATATCGGCTATGGTCGTGATGAGCTGGCAGAGGTCGCCGCCCGCCAGATGCGCGAACTGCCCTACTACAACACCTTCTTCAAAACCACCCACGTGCCGGTGATCGCGCTGTCGCAAAAGCTGGCCGAGCTGGCGCCGGGCGATCTCAACCACACGTTCTTTGCCGCCGGCGGCTCTGACGCGAACGATACCAATATCCGCCTCGTGCGCACCTATTGGCAGACCAAGGGAAAGCCCGGCAAGGACGTCATCATCAGCCGCAAGAACGCCTATCACGGGTCGTCCGTCGGCTCCGCCTCGCTGGGCGGCATGGCGGCGATGCACGCGCAGGGCGGCATTCCGATCCCGAATATTCACCATATAGGCCAGCCCAATTGGTGGGCCGAGGGCGGCGACATGGACCCCGGGGAATTCGGGCTGGCTCGCGCGCGGGAACTGGAAGAGGCCATTCTGGAGCTTGGCGAGGATCGCGTGGCCGCCTTCATCGCCGAACCCGTGCAGGGCGCGGGCGGGGTGATCGTGGCACCTGATACCTACTGGCCGGAAATCCAGCGCATTTGCGACAAATATGAAATTCTGCTGATCGCGGACGAGGTGATCTGCGGCTTCGGGCGCACCGGAAACTGGTTCGGCAGCCAGACGCTGAACATTCGCCCCGACATCATGACCGTGGCCAAGGGGCTGTCGTCAGGCTACGCGCCGATCGGCGGCTCGATCCTGTCCGACGAGGTGGCGGAGGTGATTTCCTCGACCGATTTCAACCACGGCTACACCTATTCCGGCCACCCCGTTGCCGCCGCCGTGGCGCTGGAAAACCTGCGCATCCTTGAGGAAGAAAAGATCGTCGAGCATGTCCGCGACGTCGCCGCGCCCTACCTTAAGGCGAAGTGGGAGGCGTTGGTCGATCACCCCCTGATCGGCGAGGCGAAGATCGTCGGCATGATGGGATCGGTCGCGATGACGCCGCACAAGGAAAGCCGCGCCGCCTTCGCCGCGCCGGCGGGCACCGTCGGGCAGATCGCGCGCGACCGCTGCTTTGCCAACAACCTCGTGATGCGCCATGTCGGCGACCGGATGATCATCTCGCCGCCGCTGGTCATGACGCCGGGCGATATCGACACGCTGATCGCGCGGGCAACGAAGGCGCTTGATGAAACCCATGCCATCGCCAAGGATCAAGGGCTGATGGACCCCGCCTGAGTGCCTGATGGACCTTCTCGACATCAATGACAGGCCGGGGGCCTATCCCCCGTCCTTCTACGCCCACGCGGCCACCCCCCTGCCCCGCTTTCCGGCGGCCGACGGCGACATATCCTGCGACGTGGCCGTGGTGGGGGGCGGGTTCACCGGGCTGTCCACTGCATGGCACCTCGCACGGCGCGGCTATGACGTGGCGCTGCTGGAGGCCAGCCGGGTCGGCTTCGGCGCCTCGGGGCGTAATGGCGGGCAGGTCGGGCAGGGCCAGCGGGTCGAACAGGACGAACTGGAGGCGATGGTCGGGCGCGACCACGCCCGCGCGCTGTGGGACATTGCCAACCAGTCCGTGGACCTTGTGCGCGAGATCGCGGCGCGGGACGAGGTGCACGCGACCTTTCATCCCGGCATCATCCATGCCGCACACCGGGCACGCGACGTGCCCGGCTACGCCGCCTATGCGCGCAAGCTGCGCGACGATTACGGCTATGACCGGATCCGCGCGCTGGACCGCGAGGAATTGCGCGCGCTGGTCACCTCCCCGGCCTATCACGGCGGCACGCTCGATACGGGCGCGGGGCATATCGACCCACTGGAACTGGCGCTCGGGTTGGCGCGGCTGGCCACGGGCGCGGGCGCCCGGATCTTCGAAAGCTCCCGTGTGCTGCGGATCGATGCGGGCGACCCGGCGCGGCTGATCACGGAAGATGCGCAGGTGACGGCACGCCACGTGGTGCTGGGCTGCAACGGTTACCTGGGGCGCCTCGTGCCACGGGTCGCGGCGCGGGTGATGCCGATCAACAACTACGTGGTGGCGACCGAACCGCTCGGCCGCGCCCGGCAGGCGGAGATCATCCGCCACAACCACGCCGTGGCGGACAGCAAGTTCGTGGTCAATTATTTTCGCTTTTCCGACGATCACCGGCTCCTGTTCGGCGGCACGGAAAGCTACCGCTACCGCTTCCCCCGCGACATCGCGGGCGCGGTGCGCCGCCCGCTGGAGGAGGTGTTTCCACAGCTTGAAGGTGTGCCGATCACCCATGCATGGGGCGGCACGCTTGGCATCACCATGAACCGGATGCCGCATTTCGAGCGGATCGCGGGCAATATCCTGAGCCTCTCGGGCTATTCCGGGCATGGCGTGGCCATGGCGACGCTGGCCGGGCAGATCGCGGCCGAGACCATCGCCGGACAGGCCGAACGCTTCGACGTGATGGCCAGCGTCCCGACCCCGCGCTTTCCCGGCGGCGCGACGCTTCGCTGGCCGCTTCTGGTGCTGGCGATGGCGTGGTATTCGCTGCGCGATCGGCTCTGACAGCCTTCCGCGGGTGCACAAGCCCCTTGCCCGAACCGCGAATAATTGCAATTGTCAATCAAGCGCGCGTCACGAGAGGGGAGCACCGGGGTCAATGTCATTACCCAAGAAGGAGGCTGTCCTTGCCCTCGTCGCCGGGCTGGGTCTTGCCGGCTGCCAGGCACCCGTCGCACCGGCAAGCGAAGCCGACGAGGTTTACCGCGACACCTGCCTGCTCTGTCACACCGGCGGCGGTGCGGGGGCCATGGCACCGGACCTGACCAATCTTTCAGCCGTCAATGGCGGGACGTTTCCCGCCGAGGAGGTTGCCGCGATCATCGACGGGCGCGGCGACATCCGCGCCCATGGCTCGCCGATGCCGGTCTGGGGGGAGCGGTATTCGCCGGAACTGGTCGAGGATCTCACCGCCTACCTCGCCGCGATCCAGCGATAGGGCCGCAGAACCAAAAGACCCCGGGCCGGGATGGAATCCCCCCAAGCGACCGGCGCGCCGCTGTGTCGCGGCGCGCCAGGTATCCGGCAGGATTTCGGTCAGACGCATCACTTGAACCGCCTCGACCCTGTGGCGAAGTTCATCCTCGCCGCGAGTCTCGGTGGCCAGCGTGATGACACCGCCATGGGGCGAGCCGGTTGCGCAACAGACGGGAACGCAGGATCAGCCGGTAGCGCGACGGATCGGGCGCCTCAGATACGGAAAAGGGGCTGCAACACGCGCGGCACGAAGGTGCGGAAGCGCAGCGGCGCGTCGGTCGCCGCGAGGCAGATGCACGGGTCGCCCTCGCCCGCAATGGGCGTATGTTCCAGTTCCTCATCGGCGATCTCCAGATCGCCGACGCCGAACGTTCCGGTTTCATCATGGAAGCTGCCCTGCAGGACCAGCGTCAACTCCATGCCGTTATGGCCGTGGTCGGGCACCGCCCGCCCGGGCGGAATGTGCAGCAGGCGCAGGCTGCCCTCCGGCCCATCCGAAAGGATGCTCTGGCGCACCCCGAAGCCAAGGCTTTTCCACCGCGGCGCCCTGTTCCTGAGCGCGTGCATGACAGGGCCGGGATAAATGCCGGCCCGCTTCGGCGCGGGCTGCGGGTCATCAATCGGCTGGTCGAGAAGCGCCATGACATCGGATTTCATACCTTCGGGCAGGTCGGCAGCGTCAGCGTTTTCAAGGATCGCGCCGCCAACAGCCTGATGCGCCTCAAGGCTGACCCGGCAGGTATCGCACATCGACACATGTGTTGCGACAACCACTTCAAACGCATGCGGCAGCGTCCCGGCGGCATAGGCCGCCAGCATCGGATCGGGGATGTGATGGGTGATCGTCTTCATGGCTCTCGTAGCTCTTTCAACTCGTGGCGCAGCCGGTCCAGTCCAAGGCGGATGCGGGATTTGATGGTTCCAAGCGGCAACCCCGTCTGGGCCTGAATTTCCTGATGCGTGAGATCGCCCAGATAGGCTTTCTCGATCATCGTTCTTTGTTCCGGCTTCAATCGCTTCAGCGCTTGTTTTAGCTTCCCTGTCTCTTCTTCAAGGGCAAGAACCTGCCCCGGGTCCGGTTCGTGATCATCCTCGTGTTTCAGCTCTTCCGGCACCGCCCGCGCGACGCGCCGCACCACGTCGATCTGCCGGTTCCGGGTGATCTGGTAGATCCAGCCCGACACCTGCGCGCGTTCCGGGTCGAACTGCTCGGCCTTGCGCCAAATCGTCAGCATAACGTCCTGCACAACCTCTTCGGCCTGCGCGGCGTCGAGGCCCGACCGGATCACGAACCCCTTGAGACGCGGCGCATAATGGTCGAACAGCCGGGCAAAGGCCTGCTTGTCACGACGATCGCGGATGGCCAGCATCCACGTCGTCTGCTCGGATATTTCGCGGTCGGCCGCCACGGCGTCCTTTTCCTTGCGCGCAGGGCGTCGTACCACGGGGGGTGGCACGCCTCTGGCTCTTTGATCTGGGTCTATCGCCATCAACATATACGGCTTACGCCGCCGTGCAATTCGTGGATCATTTTTGATCCGCATTTTTCCTTGCGCCGTAACAGGTTCAGTCTTTCCACCGAGGAGTGCTGCATGTCCTTCGATGCCCCGTTTGAACCCGCAAGACGCATCGCCATCATTGGCGGCGGCATATCGGGGCTGTCTGCCGCGTGGCTTTTGTCCCGCCAGAACGCCGTCACGCTTTTCGAGGCGGCACCGCGGCTGGGGGGGCATGCCCGCACCGTGGTGGCCGGCAAGCGCGGCGACCAGCCGGTCGATACCGGGTTCATCGTCTTCAACTATGCCAACTATCCGCACCTGACGCGGATGTTCCAAGACCTCGACGTGCCTGTCGCCAAAAGCAACATGAGCTTCGGCGCCAGCATCGACCATGGCCGCATCGAGTACGGGCTTGAATCCCTTGACGCGCTGTTGGCGCAGCGCCGCAACCTCGCGCGTCCGGGATTCCTGCGGATGCTGCGCGACGTCATGCGCTTCAATGCCCGCGCCGAGGCCTTCGCAAAGGATGACACGGCCACCATCGGCGAGCTGATGGCAGAGTTGAACCTTGGCCGCTGGTTCCGCGACTATTACCTCACGCCGCTCTCGGGCGCGATCTGGTCCACCCCGCCGGAACAGATCCTGTCCTTCCCGGCGCGGAGCCTCGTGCAATTCTTCCGCAACCACGCACTCCTTTCTGCAAGCGGCCAGCACCAGTGGTGGACGGTCGATGGCGGCAGCCGGGAATACGTGACACGGCTGGAGGCAGCGTTGAAAATCGCCGGGGCCGACCTGCGCACGGGCTGCTCGGTGCGCGGCGTGCACCGGACAGGCGGTGCGGTCACGGTGGCGACGGATGGCGCGACGGACCAGTTCGACGAGGTGATCTTCGCCTGCCATTCCGACCAGGCACTTGCGCTGCTCGACCGGCCCACGGCGGCGGAGAGGCAGGCCCTGTCCGCGATCCGCTTCCAGGACAACGCGATCTACCTGCACCGCGATACGGGGCAGATGCCCAAGCGGCGCAAGGTCTGGTCGTCGTGGGTCTACCAGGCCGAAACGGGGGTGGAGCGGCCGCAGATCGGCGTCAGCTACTGGATGAACCGGCTGCAGAACATCCCCGAGGATGACCCGCTGTTCATCACGCTGAACCCCGCGCGCGAGATTCCCGATCACCTGGTCTACGACCAGACCACGTTCCGCCACCCGATCTTCGACCTTGCGGCGTTGAAGGCGCAGGACCGGTTGCGCGAGATGCAGGGGCAGAACAACACCTGGTTCGCGGGCGCCTATACCCGGCATGGCTTTCACGAGGACGGCTTCGCCAGTGCGGTGCGGATCGCCCGCGCGCTCGATACCCGCGAGGCGCTCGCCGCATGACCGTTGCAACCGGACACTGGCCCGAACACCTGCACGGCCAGACCACCCATGCGCGGCGCGGCGACATTCGCCATGCCTTCACCCATTCGGTGGATTTCGTGCTGATCGATCCCGACGCCGCAAGGGGCCCCGGCCTGTTCACGCGCAATCGCGCCGGGCTCTACTCGGTACAGGATCGCCACCATGGCGGCCCACCCAAGGCGGGGCGCGGCGCGGCATGGGCGCGGGAGGTGCTGGCGGCGCGTGGCCTGACTGGCGCGCGCCTGATGCTGCTGACGCAACCGGCGTTCATCGGGCGCGTCTTCAACCCGGTCAGCTTCTGGCTGGCCTTCCGGGGCGACGACCTCGTCGCCGTGATCTCCGAGGTCACCAACACCTTCGGCGACCGGCACAGCTATGTCAGCGCGCATCCCGGTTTCGCGCCGATCATCGCGTCCGATGAGTTACAGGCAACGAAGGTGATGCATGTCTCGCCCTTTCAGGACATCGCCGGTGGCTACCGCTTCCGCTTTCGTATCACGCCGGCGCGCATCGCAATCCGCATCGGCCATGAGAACGGGCCGCACGGCGTCGTCGCAACACTGACCGGCACCCGCCGCCCGATGACCAACGCCACCCTTCTGGCCGCCGCGATCCGCCGTCCGCTTGGCACCGCGCGCACGTGGCTCCTGATCCACTGGCACGCCTTGCGGCTGAAACTGAAAGGGGCGGCCTACCGTCCCCGCCCCGAAGCCCCGCTTGACGAGGTAAGCTGATGTTTTTTCTGACCACACGTATCAAACGCGATTTCCTCGACAGTTGCAGCCGGATTACCGAAGGCAGCCTGCGCCTGCGCACGCCCGAAGGCGAGGTGCACGATTTCGGGCAGGGCGCGCCCGAGGCCGAGATGCAGATCCATGACTGGTCTGTCGTCACTGCCTGCGCCGCGAAGGGCGATATCGGGCTGGGCGAGACCTATGTCGCGGGGCTATGGGACACGCCCGCCGTTGCCGACCTGTGCGAGGTTGCGCTGCTGAACATGGATCGCCTGCAGACCTATGTCTACGGCGGCTTCTGGGCGCGGGTCGGCTACCGGCTGCTCAACACCGTGATGCGGGCCAATTCGCGCCTCGGGGCGGCGCGCAACATCCGCAAGCACTACGATGTCGGCAACGAGTTCTACGCGCTATGGCTCGACCCCGGAATGACCTATTCCGCGGCCCTTTTCGACGCGGGGGACGATGACCTTGCCCGCGCACAAGGCCGCAAGAACGCCCGCATCCTCGACCGGGTGACCGGCGACCGCGTGCTGGAGATCGGCTGCGGGTGGGGTGGCTTTGCCGAGGCTGCCGCCGACCGGGGCCACCATGTCACCGGCGTCACCCTGTCGCCGAGCCAGAAGGGCTACGCCGATGCGCGTCTGGATGGCCGCGCCGATATCCGCCTGCAGGATTACCGCGACGTGACCGGGCAGTTCGACAGCATCGTGTCGATCGAGATGATCGAGGCCGTGGGCGAGAAATACTGGCCCACCTATTTCGAAACCCTCAAGGCCCGGCTCGCCGATGGCGGCCGCGCCGTCGTGCAGGCGATCACCGTGCCCGACAGCTATTTCCACACCTACCGGCGCGGGTCGGACTTCATCCGCAGCCATATCTTTCCCGGCGGCATGCTGCTGTCGCCCGCCGTGATCCGGGCGCAGGCCGCCCGCGTCGGGCTGGAGGTGGTGGACGACTTCGCCTTCGGCCCGCATTACGCCAAGACCTGCGCAGCGTGGCAGGCCCGGATGGAGGCCGAACAGCGCCGCATCGCGCGGCTTGACCTGCCCGCGGAGTTCCTGCGCGGCTGGCGCTTCTACCTCGGCTCCTGCACGGCGGCCTTTCTCACGGGGCAAACCGGGGTGTCGCAGGTGGCGCTTGCCCATGCCGGGGGGGCGCGCTGATGCTCTATCTTTCGCTTGCCCTTCTCGCGGGGCTTACCGGCTGGCTGGTCTTTCGCAGGCGCTACGGCTTTCGCGGTCAGGACCCGCGCACCTATGCCGGGACGCAACCGGCCTTCGACATTCGCAGCCACCTCAATGGCCCGCTCGACTGCGAGGGCGTGATCTACGGCCCGCTCGGCACCGTCAGTTCGCGCTTCACCGCGCGCATGCAGGGCGACTGGAACGGCGCGACCGGCACGCTGGCCGAACATTTTTGCTACGCCAGCGGCGGCACGCAGGACCGCAAGTGGCATCTCGACGTGGCCAATGATGGCAGCTTCACCGCGACCGCCGACGACATCATCGGCACCGGGCGCGGCGTGATGTCCGGGGCGACGGTCTGCATGTCCTACCGCTTGAAATTGCCGCAGGAGGCGGGCGGCCACGTGCTCGACGTGACCGACTGGATGTATCTGATGGATAACGGGGTCATCATGAACCGATCCGAAATGCGCAAATACGGCCTGCGGGTGGCCGAGCTGATCGCCACCATGCGCCCGGCGGCCTGACATGTTTCAGGGCAAGACCTACTGGCTGATCGGCGCCTCCGAAGGATTGGGGCGCGACCTCGCGGGGCTGCTGGCCGAAGAGGGCGCACAGCTTGTTCTGAGCGCGCGCAACGCCGAGCGGCTGGACAGCCTCGCCGCCAGCCTGCCCGGCGCCCGGGCGCTGCAAATGGACGTAACCGACGACGCCTCGGTGCGCGCGGCGGCGTCGGGGCTTGGCGAAATCGACGGCGTGATCTACTGCGCCGGTGCCTATGAACCGATGAGCGCCGAGGCGTGGGACGTGGACGAGGCGCTGAAAGTGTCGGAGGTGAATTATACCGGCGCGCTGCGCAGCCTTGGCCATGTCGTGCCGGGCATGGCGGCGCGGGGCGCGGGGCATGTCGTGCTGATCGGCTCGCTCGCCGGGTTCCGGGGGCTGCCCGGCGCAATCGGCTACGGCGCCAGCAAATCGGCGCTGATGCATCTGGCCGAGAACCTCTACATGGACCTGTCGCGCAAGGGCGTGACGGTGCAGCAGGTCAATCCGGGGTTCATCAAGACGCGCCTGACCGAAAAGAACAGCTTTGACATGCCCTTCATCATCACGTCCGAGGATGCCGCGCGGCGCACGCTCGGGGCGATGAAGTCGGGCCGCTTCGCCACCTCCTACCCGTGGCAGATGGCGGCCTTCTTCCGGCTTGGCGCTGTGCTGCCCATCCGCCTGTTCCGGCGCCTGATGGGTGCATGAAATGACCCGCCCCTGCCTGCGCGGGGACGGGCCGATACGTGATTGACGTCCTGTCAGTGCTCGTTTTCGCCGATCGCCCAGAGGCGCACCCGCTTGGACAGCCAGTCTATGGCGAAGATCAAGACCAGCACGTTCAGCACCACGAAGGCGACCTGATCATACAGGCTGGCGCGGAAGCGTTCAATGATGATCATCCCGATGCCCCCCGCGCCGACGATGCCGAGGATGGTGGCCGAGCGCGTGTTCGACTCCAGGAAATACAGCGATTGCGAGATGAAGACCGGCAGAACCTGCGGGATGTAGCCATAGCGGATCACCCCCAGCTTGCCGGCGCCGGTGGCGGTCACGCCCTCCACCTGCTTGCGGTCGATATTCTCGATGGCCTCGGAATAGAGCTTGCTGAGCGTACCGAGGTCGCTGACGAAAATCGCCAGAACACCGGCCAGCGGGCCAAGCCCCACTGCGCGCACGAAGACGAGGCCCCAGACCAGTTGATCGACGCCGCGCAGCACATCGAGCACCCGGCGCACCCCCTGCCGCACGATCCAGACCGGCATCACGTTGCGAGCCGCCAGAAAACCGACGAACAGCGCACCCATGGATCCCAGAAGCGTGCCGAGGAAGGCCATCGCCAGCGTCTGCGCGATCCCGATATAGATCGTGCCATACTGCCACGTGTCCATGTCGCGCCAGACGACGACGTTGTACAGTAGATCCCAGACCCGGTCGGATGCGTTCAGAAAGCGGCCGATCTCGAAGAACCACAGCGACCAGACGAGGTAGACCAGCGCGATCACCCAAGGCGCCCATTTCTTCACCGCTTTCCACGGTGTTCCGAAGATATCGGGATGGGACGCGCGAACGGCTGAAAGCTGGTCGGCAGAGACGAGTGCGGCGGCGGTCATGCGAAATTCTCCCGTCCGATGAAGCCGAGGCGCAGGCGCTCGGAGATGAGGTCGATCACGGTCACGGTCAGCACCACGAGGATCAGCACGGCCAGAACCCGGTCGTCCGAGTAGAAGGAAATCACCCGGTTGAGTTCCTGCCCGATACCGCCGGCCCCGACGAAACCGATGATGGAAGAGGCGCGCACGTTGATCTCGAAGCGCAGCAACGCGTAGCTGGTGAAGTTCGGTGTCACCTGCGGCACGACGCCGTAAAGCATTTGCTGCACCCATGTGCCGCCGGTTGCGGCGATCCCTTCGACCGGGCGCGACGACGCGTTCTCGTTCACCTCCGCGAACAGCTTGCCAAGCGCACCGACGGTATGGATCGCGATGGCCATCACCCCGGCCAGCGGGCCGATCCCGATCATGAAGACGAGGATCAGCGCCAGCAGGATCTCGGGGATGCCGCGGCAGATTTCGAGGAACCGGCGCGACACCCAGTGCAGCCACCGCGCGGGCGCGAAGTTATGCGCCGCCGGAAAACTCAGCACGAAGGCCCCGAACGCCCCCAGAAGCGAGGCGGTGATCGCCATCAGGATGGTTTCCCAGATCAGCGACATGTAGGTCCAGAAATCCGTGTACCAGTAGGTCAGCGACCCCGGCGTGGCGCGACCCGCCTCGTTGCGGCCCTCGAACAACACGTCCCATTGCAGGCCCGGAAGGATGGTCTGGAAATACTCGAAGATGCGCGGCACGCCGTTGGCCAGCCGCTCGGGCGTGAAATTGCTGATCCACATGGACAGCGCCAAGCAGATCAGGAAGATGACAAGCGCGAGGATGTTCATCGCGCGCTTGGAGGCCCGCATCTCGGCGCGGTGACGCTCGAAGATGTGGACCGCATTGGTGGAGGTATCGCTCATGGCACCGTCTCCTCAGGCCGAGGCGCGCACGGGCGCGGCGGCGGCATCGGGATCCGAGGCCAGCGAGGTGGAGGTCGCCGACTCGTTGAAGGCTTCTTCGGCCTCGGCGCCGTAAATCTCGCGCGCCATGCCGGCGGTCAGTTGCGCCGGGGTGCCGTCAAAGACGACGCGGCCCGCCTGCATGCCGATGATCCGGTCGCAATAGTCGCGCGCGGTGTCCAGCGTGTGCAGGTTGCAAACCACGGTGATGCCGTCCTCGCGGTTGATGCTGCGCAGGCTGTCCATCACGATCTTGGCGTTTAGCGGGTCGAGCGAGGCGATCGGCTCATCGGCCAGCAGGATGCGCGGGCGCTGTGCCAAGGCGCGGGCAATCGCCACCCTCTGTTGCTGGCCGCCCGACAGGGTTTCGGCCCGTTGCAGCGCGGTATGCGCCATGCCCAGACGATCCAGCGCCTGAATGGCAAGCGCGCGTTCCTCGGCCGTGAACACCTGCGCCATGGCGCGCCAGCCCGGCATCTCGAACAGCCGCCCGGTCATCACGTTGGTCAACACGTCAAGCCGGCCGACCAGGTTGAACTGCTGGAAGATCATCGCGCAATCGGACCGCCAGGCGCGCAGCTCGCGTCCCTTGAGGCGGGCGATGTCGTTGTCACCGAACAGGATCTGCCCCTCGCTCGGGTCGAGCAGGCGGTTGAGAAGGCGCAGCAGGGTGGATTTGCCCGCGCCCGAACGTCCGATGACGCCGACCATCTGGCCATCGGGAAAGTCGAGCGTGACGTCGGACACGGCGACGGTGTCCTTGAAGCGGCGGGTAAGCTGGTCGAGCTTGAGCATTTGGGCCCTCCGGGGAATTCGGGTCGGGGCAGAAACGCCCCGCAGGAAAGGAAACCGCGGGGCAGGCGCATCGCCCGCCCCGCGGCAAGGACGTGTCCAGATCAGCGGTCGCCGCCAGCCAGGGCGCGACGCATTTCGATGATCGGCATGTAGAAATCGAGGCCGACGGGCCAGTAACCCATCGCTTCGCCCTGCGCGATCGCCTCGTAGCACTCGGGATCCTCGACCGGCAGGCGCAGCATCGCACCGGCGACCTGGTCCTTCAGTTCCTGCGGCAGGTCCGAGCGGATGACGTTCGGGCCGTTGGTGATCAGGTTCGACATCCAGATGATGCGGATATCCGACATGTCGAGCATGTCTTTCTCCACCATCGAGCGCAGGTTGCCGCGGCTGTAGCCCATGTTGACATCGCCGACGCCCGAGGTCCAGGTGACGCCCGCGTCGTACTGGCCGTTCAGGACCGCGACAACGGCCTGCTCATGGCCGCCGCCGAAGCCGGTCTGGCCGAAATAATCGTCCAGTTCCATGTCCAGTTCCTGCCCCAGTTCGAAGGACGGAACGAGGTAACCGGAGGTGGAGTTCGGGTCGGCGAAGGCCAGCGTGCGGCCTTCCATGTCTTCGAGGCTTTCGATGTCGCTGTCGGCGCGGACATACATGGCCGCGTAGTAGCCGAGCGAACCGTCGATCTGCATGTTGGTGAAGAGCGGCTCGACGGCATCGGCTTCCTGCAGGTAAATTCCCGCGAACGCGGCGGAACCGAGGCCCGCATATTCCAGCTGGCCGGCCAGAAGGCCCTGCATCACGCCGGCGTAGTCGGAGGCCGGGAAAAGTTCGACCGGAACACCAAGGCGGTCTTCAAGGTAGTCCTGCTGGCAGGAATATTCGCGCAGGCGGTCGGCTTCGTTTTCGCCGCCGAGCAGGCCGATGCGGAACACCGGCACGTCGTCGCGCCAGTCCTGCGCCATTGCGGCGGTGGAGGAAAGGGCGGTTGCGCCCATGATGAGGGCTGCGAGGGTCGTCTTGAACATTGCTAAGTCCCGTCTTGAGATCATTTTTGCGCCGGGGTGGGGCCGACGCGTGTCGCACCCGCCACCGCCCCGATCACGGGCAGGTGTTAGGGGCGTGATGTGACGCTCTCGCAAAGCGATCATGAAGCCTTCATGACACTGAAAACTTGTCGAAATTCCTTGAAATCAGCGGAAAAACGCGACGGTGCGGGCGCTTGCGGGCAGCGCCGTGGCGCGGCTCAGCGATACTTGTCTATAAACGCGTCCACCGAAAGCGTGCGGAAATCCGGCAAGGCCGCGCCAAAGGCGTCGTGACTCCAGTCCCACCACGCGATTTCCTGCAGCGCCGTGCCCTGCGCCTCGGTGAATCGGCGGCGGATCGGCTTGGCCGGAACCCCGCCGACGATGGTGTAGGGGGCGACATCCTTGGTGACGACCGCGCCCGCGCCCACCACCGCGCCGTCGCCAATGCTGACGCCTGCGGTGATCGTGACGCCATGCCCGATCCAGACATCATGGCCGATCGTCACCCAGTGGTCGCGGCGCCAGTCGAAGAAATCCGCCTCGTCCTCGCCCAGCCCGTAGGCCGCCGCGCGGTAAAGCACGTGGTGCTGGCAGGCGCGCCATGTCGGGTGGTTGCCGGGGTTGATCCGCGCGCCGTTGGCGATGTTGGTGAACTTGCCGATGGTGGTCCAGATCACGTGCCCCCATTCGGTGATGTAGGAATAATCATCCAGCGTGCAGTCCTTCATCTGGGTGCCGCGCCCCACCTCGGTCCAGCGGCCAAGGGTGACATCGGCGGCGACCTCGGCCTCGGGGTGGATGGTCGGTGCTTCGCTCAGGCGTTTCATGCGGGGGGGTCTCCTGCGGGTCAATCGGCCGGCGCAGCTAAGCCACGCATGGCCCGCGCGCAAAGCCCCGCGCGCCGGCCTTCATCGAAACTTCGCCGCCCTGTCATGAACCCGTTACATCCAGCCGTCTTCTGGCCCCAACGACAGACAGGAGCCCTCGATGTTCGATACCGCCGCCACCACGCCGTTGACCCTGTCCGGTGCCACCCTGATCACGCCGGAAGGCCCGGTCGAGGCCGCCCTGCGGCTGGAGGCGGGCCGCATCGCCGGGCTTTCGGCGTCGCGCGGCGAGGGGCTGGACCTGACGGGGCACATCCTGATCCCCGGCGTGGTCGATCTGCACACGGACCACGTGGAGGCACATGTCTACCCGCGCAGCACCGTGCAATGGCCCTTCCTGCCCGCCCTCATGGCGCATGACGCGGTGGTGATCGCGGGCGGCACGACAACGGTGTTCGATTCGCTTTCGGTCGGCGCCTCGATGAAGCGGCCGGAGCGGCGCGAGATCCTCGCCCCCCTCGTCGATGCGCTGGAAAACGGGCGCAGGCTGGGCATGTTCCGCGCCGACCACCTTCTGCACCTGCGCTGCGAGATTTCCGACCCGGAGACCAATGGGCTGGTCAATGCCACCATCGGGCGGGACATCGCGCGGCTGGTGTCGGTGATGGATCACACCCCCGGCGACCGGCAAAGCGTCGATATCGAAAAGTGGTTCACCCACATGATCCACGAGATGGAAATCGACGCCGAGGAAGGCCGGGCGCGGATGCAGGACTTGCTCGACCGGTCCGCCCGCGTCGGGGCCGCGGTGCGCGCCCATGTCGTCGGCGCCGCCCACGCCCACGCCCTGCCACTGATGAGCCATGACGACCGCACCGAGGCGCATGCCGACGCGGCACAAGCCGAGGGCGTGACCATCTCGGAATTTCCCACCACGCTGGAAGCCGCCCGCCGGGCGCGCGCCCATGGGCAGGCCATCGTCGCCGGCGCGCCCAACCTGCTGCGCGGCGGGTCGCAATCGGGCAATGTCGCGGTGCGCGCGCTGCTGGAGGAAGGACTCGTCGACGTGCTGGCCTCCGATTACATCCCGCGCAGCCCGCTCGACGCTGCCTTCGCCATCGCCGCCGACACTGCCCTGCCCTACAGGCTACAGGACACCGTCGCGATGATCAGCGACCGGCCCGCGCAGTTGAGCGGCCTGACCGACCGGGGCCGGATCGCGGACGGCCTGCGCGCCGACCTTGCCGCCGTGCGGGTCGTGAACGGGCAGCCCGTGGTCAGCGCCGTCTGGCGCGAGGGCCGCCGCGTCTTTTGATGCCCACGCCCCTGCCGTCCTCAGGCCACCCGCACCCCGTGCGACCACACCCCGCGCAGCAAGGGCACCTCGTCCATCAGCCCGAAACGGACCACGTCGGCCCGCATCCCGTCCGCGAGCCGGCCCCTGTCCAGCAGCCCTGCCGCCGTCGCCGGTGCGGCGCTGACCGTCGCCATCGCCTCGGGCATCGACCCCCAGAGCCGCCCCAGCTTGACGGCACCGTAAAGCAGCGCCGAGGGCACGTAGTCGGAGGACAGGATATCCAACAGCCCATGATCGGCCAGGTCCAAAGCCGCGACATTGCCGGAATGCGAACTTCCACGCACGAGATTCGGGGCCCCCATCATCACGGCGATCCCCTCGGCCCGGCAGGCCTGCGCCGCGGCAAGCGTGGTCGGGAATTCCGCAAGGGCCACCCCGTGACGCGCAGAGCGCGCGACATGGCCGGGCGTGGTGTCATCATGGCTGGCCAAGGTGGCGCCGTAGCGCTGCGCCGCCGCCACCGCCGCTGCCTCGTGGGGCTCGCGTACCCGCTCGCCAAGCGCCTTGCGCCCGGCGACATGCGCCTCGAAGGCGTCTTCCGACATTCCGTGCTTGCCGCGCATGTAGGTTTCATACTGGCGGATATCCGCGAATTGCCGCTGGCCCGGCGTGTGGTCCATCAGGCTGAGGATGCCGACCCGGTCCTCGGGGCCGAAATCTGCCAGTTCCTCGGGCAGCGTTTCGGAACAGATCTCGGCGCGCAGGTGCAGATGGTGGCTGATCTTCAGCGCGCCGGCCGCGCGCATCGCCAGCACCTCGTCGGCGAGGGCGCGCGCGTAGCGCCGCCAGCCGAAAGCCTCCCGGCCCTCGATCGAGCCCACGCGGATCGCGTCGAACACGGTCGTGATCCCGGTCGCCGCCAGTTCGGCGTCATGCGCCACGATCGCCGCCGCGTGCGGCCAGTCGGCGCTCGGGCGCGGGCGCATGTGACGTTCAAGGTTGTCGGTGTGCAACTCGATCAGCCCCGGCGCCACGTAGTCGCCGCCGCAATCCACCGCGCCAGCAGGCACCGTGGTGCCCTCGGCAATATCGGTGATCGCGCCGCCCCGCATCCGCAGACTGCCGGTGATCTCGCCCGCGGGCAGGATCAGGCGGGCGTTGGCAAGGATCGTTTCATCTGTCATCTGAAGTTGACCTCTTCGAGGTTGGAAAGGAGTGTCCCATGACCGCCTATCATCGCTACGGGATTTATGTCGTCCCGGAAGGCGCCTTTTACCGCGCCGGGTCCGCGTGGCTGGGATGGGACAGCGTGACCGGGCAGCCGCTGGCGCAGCCCGCGCTGGATGGCCTGCCGCGCCCGGTGGCCGATATGACCGCGAAACCGCGCAAATACGGGCTGCACGGTACGGTGAAACCGCCCTTCCGGCTGGCCGATGGCACGACCGAGGCGGGCCTGCGCAGCGCGGTGGCGGAAACCTGCGCGCGCCTGTCCGCGGTCGAGGTGCCGGCGCTGTCGGTGCGCCGGCTCGGCGGGTTCGTGGCGGTCGTGCCGACCGAACCGTGCCCGCAACTGGCCGAGATGGCCGGCCCGGTGGTCAAGGGGCTCGACGCTTTCCGCGCGCCCCCCACCGAAGCAGAGCTTGCCAAGCGCCGCAAATCCGGCCTCACCCCGCGGCAGGAGGCGCTGCTGGCCAAATGGGGTTATCCCTACGTGCTGGACGAGTTCCGCTTTCACATCACCCTGACCGGCAAGCTCGGCTCCGAGGCCGCGCCGGTGGCGGCGCGGCTGCACGCCCATTTCGCCCCGGTCCTGCCGCAACCCTTCCGGGTGGGCAGCCTGTGCCTGATGGGCGAGGACGAGGCGGGGCGCTTTCACCTGCTGCACCGCTACACCCTGTCGGGGTAAAGCGCCGATAGCGCGGCATCGACGGCATCGGCGAGTCGCCCGCCATTATCCACTTCCGTGACCGGCAGCCCCTTGGGCAACGGCACCTGCCGGGCCAGCCGGGCGCGCACTTGGTCGGCCGTCTCGCGCCCGCGCGCCGCCAGCCGCGCGGCCAGCACCTCGGGCGCGGCGGTGACATGCAGCACGTGGAAAGCCGGGAACACCGCCGCCGCCTGTTCCAGATGCGCGCGCGACAGGTTGGCAAGGGCGTCGATTCCAAGGGCAAGCGTGCGATGCACCGAGGCGGGGATGGCGTAAAGCAACCCGTGCGCCTCCCACCACAGGGCGAAATCGCCCCCGTCGCGGCGCGCCGCGAAGGTTTCCCGGGTGACGCTCTCGAAATCCTCGCCGCCGGCATCCCTTGGCCGGGTGATCACCCGCCGCACCCGGTGGAAATCCGGCTCGGCGGCGATCAGCGCCTCCATCAGGCTGTCCTTGCCGACCCCCGAGGGGCCGACCACGGCGATGAAGCGGCCCGGCCTCATGCCGCGACCGGGGTAAAGCGGCCGACATCGACCTCGCGGTCGGCAACCCGGCCGCGCGCCTCGGCATCGTGGAAGATCCCCACGATGGCCGCACCCGCCGCCTTTGCCTCCTCGATCAGGGTCAGCACGGTATCGCGGTTGGTGGCATCAAGGCTGGCCGTGGGTTCATCCAGCAACAGCGCCGGGTAGCCATGCGCAAAGCCGCGCGCGATGTTCACCCGCTGCTGTTCGCCGCCCGAAAAGGTGGTGGGCGACAGCGACCACAGCGTTTCGGGTATGCGCAGCCGGGTCAGCAGGTCGCGGGCGCGGACAAAGGCAGCGTCGTCCTCGACCCCGAGCGCCAACAACGGTTCGGCCACCACCTCCAGCGTCGGCACCCGTGGCACCACGCGCAGGAACTGGCTGACATAGCCCAGCGTCTCGCGCCGCAGGGCGAGGATCTCGCGCGGGGCGGCGCGCGTCAGGTCCACGCCGCCGATGCTGACGCGCCCCCCTTGCGCAAGGTAATTGCCGTAGAGGATGCGCATGACGGTGGATTTGCCCGCCCCGCTTTCCCCGGTCAGCGCCACGCATTCGCCGGGTCCGACGCGAAACGCGGCGCCGTCCAGCACCTTGATCACCGCGCTGCCCTGATTGTGCAGGGTAAAGGATTTCGACAGGTTTTCGACCTCGATCATCACATCTTCCTCAGACTTGCAGCACCGAACTGACCAGCAATTGCGTGTAGGCGTGTTGCGGGTCATCCAGCACCTGGTCGGTGAGACCCGTTTCCACCACGTGACCGTCCTTCATCACCATCAGCCGGTCGGCCAGAAGGCGCACAACCGCAAGGTCATGGGTGACGATGACCGCCGAAAGCCCCATGCGCCGCACCAGCCCCCGCAAAAGGTCGAGAAGACGCGCCTGAACGCTCACGTCCAACCCGCCGGTGGGTTCGTCCATGAAGACAAGCCGCGGCCCGGTCACGAGGTTGCGCGCGATCTGAAGCCGCTGCTGCATCCCGCCCGAAAAGGCGGAGGGCCGGTCATCCATGCGCCCGGTGTCGATCTCCACCCGGGTCAGCCAATCCTCCGCCGCGTCGCGGATCTGGCCGTAATGGCGCGCACCCACGGCCATCAGCCGCTCGCCGACATTGCCGCCGGCGCTGATGCGCATGCGCAGCCCGTCGCGCGGGTTCTGGTGCACGAAGGCCCAGTCGGTGCGCCCCAGCATGCGGCGTTCCGGTTCGCTCATCCTCACCGTGTCGCGCGGGCCCTCGACACGGGTGTCGAAGATCACCTCGCCAGTATCCGGCGGCTGGTGTCCGGCAAGGCAGTTGAGCAGCGTCGACTTGCCGGAGCCGGATTCCCCAACGATCCCAAGCACTTCACCGGGATACAGATTGAACGACACATCCGCGCAGCCGATGCGCGCGCCGTAGAACTTGGAGAGGTTTCGAACCTCGAGAAGCGGAGTCATAGGCCCTGCCCTTTCCACTGGCGGAAAATTCTTCCGGAAGAATTTTCTCTCCCATCAGGTTTTCCCGAAAATTTTCGGCCTCAGGCCGCGTCCTCACCACGCCGCCCGGCGCAGTAATCGGTGTCGGAACAGACGAACATGCGCCCGCCCGCGTCATCGGTGATCACCTCGTCAAGGTAGCTGTCCGTCGCCCCGCACAGCGCGCAAGGATGGTCGGCGCGCGAAGGATCGAAGGGGTAATCCTCGAAATCGAGGCTGACCGCCTTCGTATGCGGCGGCAGCGCGTAGATCCGCTGTTCGCGCCCCGCGCCGAACAGTTGCAGCGCCGGGCTTTCCAGCTTGGGATTGTCGAATTTCGGGATCGGCGAGGGGCTCATGACATAGCGATCCTCGACTTTCACCGGGTAGTTGTAGGCGGTCGCGATCTCGCCGTGGCGCGCGATATCCTCGTAAAGCTTCACATGCATCAGCCCGTATTCTTCCAGCGCGTGCATCTTGCGCGTCTCGCTTTCGCGCGGTTCCAGAAAGCGCAGGGGTTCGGGCATCGGCACCTGGTAGACGAGGATCTGGTCCTCGGTCAGCGGAACCTCGGGGATGCGGTGACGGGTCTGGATGATGCTGGCCTCGGCGGTCCGCTCGGTCACCGCCACACCGGCCGTGCGTTCGAAGAACTTGCGGATGGAAACCGCGTTGGTGGTGTCGTCGGCGCCCTGGTCGATCACCTTGAGCGTATCGCCCGGCGTCAGGCACGCGGCCGAAACCTGCACACCCCCGGTGCCCCAGCCGTAGGGCATCGGCATTTCGCGGCTGGCGAACGGCACCTGGTAGCCGGGGACCGCCACGCCCTTCAGGATCGCGCGGCGGATCATGCGCTTGGTCTGCTCGTCGAGATAGGCAAAATTGTAATGGCTGATCATTTCCCTCTCCACGCCGTTAACCTGCCACAAATGCAGGCGACGATCGCTTCACGTCACATTCAACAGGAGTATCCGTATGACACTTTACCTTGCCTGCATCGCCACCGTCGTGTGCTGCACCATCGGCGCCAACGCGATCTACAAGCATATCGAGGCCCGCCGCGCCGCGGCGGACGACGCCGATTACAGCGACACTGCCCAGGCGTGACGCCCGGCGCGCCACGATCCACGGCGTGAGCAGGTTGGAAACGGCACCTTTCGGGGTGCCGTTTTCTCTTTGTGCGCCGCCGATCATTCCGCCGCCTCGCGCGCGCCGGCGGCGATCGCCTCCGCCCGGATGCGCCGGATCAGTTCCAGTTCCGACTGGAAATCGACGTAATGGGGCAGCTTGATATGTTCGAGGAATCCCGTCGCCTGCACGTTGTCGGCATGTGACAGCACGAATTCCGAATCCTGCGCCGGTGCGCCGCTGTCATCCTCGCCCAGTTCCTCCCATCGCAACGCCCGGTCGACCAGAGCCATGGAAATCGCCTTGCGCTCGCTATGGCCGAAGACAAGCCCATAGCCGCGGGTGAATTGCGGCGGTTCGGACTTCGAGCCGAGGAACTGGTTCACCGTTTCGCACTCGGTCACCTGCATCTCGCCGATTCCGATGGCAAAGCCCAGTTCGGGGATCTCCATCTCCACCTCGACAATGCCGACCCGCAGCTCGCCCACGAACGGGTGATTGCGGCCATAGCCGCGCTGCGTGGAATAGGCCATCGACAACACGAACCCCTCGTCGCCACGCGCAAGCGCCTGCAACCGCAAGGGGCGGTCGGCGGGGAAATCCAGCGGCTCTCGGGTCAGGTCGCGCGGCGTTTCGGCGCCCTCCGCTTCCCCTTGAATGAGCCCCTCGCCAGCAAGGAACCCCGTGACATGCGGCATGTCCTCCGCGTCCGCCGCGCCGGTCGCGGGCGCGGGCACCTCGCCCCCCTCCGCGGCCAGCGCGAAATCCAGCAGGCGGTGCGTGTAGTCGAAGGTCGGGCCCAGCACCTGCCCGCCCGGCAGGTCCTTGTAGGTCGCGCTGATGCGCCGGTCGCAGGCCATGGCGCCGGTCTCCACCGGGTCCGACGCGCCGAAGCGCGGCAACGTTGTGCGGTAGGCCCGGATCAGGAATATCGCCTCGATCATGTCGCCGCGCGCCTGCTTGATCGCCAGCGCCGCGAGGTCCGGGTCGTAAAGCGAGCCTTCCGCCATCACGCGGTTGACCGCCAGCGCCAGTTGTTCACGGATCTGCGCAATGCTCAGTTCCGCCACGTCGGGCGCGCCCCGGCGTTCCTCGGCCAGCCACGCATGGGCGTTGTCGATCGCCCGCTCGCCACCCTTTACCGCCACATACATCAGGCCACCCCCTCGACTCGCGTGGACCGCGGCAGCCCGGCCAGCCGGTCGCCGCAGGTGAAATAGCAATCGACTCCCAGCGGAAAGCGCCGGTGATTGGCCTCGAAGGCCGCCAGCTCGGGCAGGTTCAGCGCCGCCTCGGTCGCGATTCCCGGCCCGGTCAGCCGCACCCCCGTTGCCGCCAGCGTTTCCATCTCGACGATCATCGTGGCGGCGCGGTCGGGATATTCCGCGCTGCCGGTCCGGTAGGCATTGACGGGTTGCAAATCCGCCCATGTGCCAAACGCGAAATCCGCTTCCCCCGGCCCGACCAGCGGCGCGCCACAGTGAAAGGTGATCCATTGGCGCAATGCCGGCGTGTCATGCGCGCCGGCAAGGTAGATCCCGGTTTCCGGGTCACACAGCGTTAGCAAAAGCGCCCCGGCGGCGGGCGAGGCCGGCGCGGGCGGCTGCGCGCCCGCCACCTCCTCGATCCGGCCGGGCCGGGCCAGCGCCTGCAACGCGGCGCGAAACGCCTGTGCCGCCTCGCGCGGCGGGTCGGCAAAGCCGCCCTTCATCGCCATGCCGTCCATGCTCATTCCCCCCGCACCATGGTGAAGAACTCCACTTTCGTCGCTGCCGCCTTCGCCGCGCGGCTGGACCGCGCCGCCGCCGCCTCGGCGCGCAGCGGTGCCAGAACCGCCGCCTCCAGCGCCTCGGCCTGCCCGTCCTCGGCCAGCGCGTCGATCAGCGCCGCGGCGCGGGCGGCCTCCAGTCCCCGTCCCTGCACGTAGCCGTGGCCGGTGGCGCCCGAGTCCAGCCGCACCGAACAGCGCGTCACCGTCATCTCGCCAAGGTTGAACGGCGCGCCCGTGGCACCGGCCCGGCCGCGCACCATCACGGTGCCGATCTCCGGCGCGCGCAACATCTCGTGTGCGGGCGGCGTGCCAAAGGCCTGCCATAGCGCCAGCAACCGGGCGTGCGGGGCCGTGGCCAGCGTGGTCAGCCGGGCCTTGCGGGTCGCGATCTCTTCCGAACTAGACATCTTGCGAAACTGTCCATATTTCTATACAACTAGACAAATATCTACAGCCAGTCCCATACTGGGGCAAGTGCCGTTTGATGAAGCTTTGGTGACACCGATGGGACGACGCGCGCTCTGGACCGCGATCCGCGACACGCTGACCGAGGAGATCGCGCGCGGCCATTACCGCCCCGGCGACCGGTTGCCGCCCGAGGTGCAACTGGCCGCGCGCTTCGGCGTGAACCGCCACACGGTGCGCCGGGCCCTGTCGTCCCTGGCCGAGGCGGGCACCGTGCAGTCGCGGCGCGGCGCCGGCGTCTTCGTGGCCCACCGGGCCACCGACTACCCCATCGGGCAGCGGGTGCGCTTCACCCGCAACCTGACCGCGTCGGGCCATGTGCCCGACAAGCAGGTGCTGCACCTTGCCGCGCGCGGCGCCGATCCGCGCGAGGCGGCGGCGCTGCATCTCGACCCCGGCGCGATGGTGCAGGTCTACGAGGGGCTGTCCTATTCCGATGGCCAGCCGCTGGCCCTGTTTCGCAGCGTCTTTCCCGGCGACCGTTTCCCCCGGATGCTCGACGCCCTGCGCGAAACGCCCTCCGTCACCGCCGCGTTCCGCGCGCACGGGCTGCTGGACTATACCCGCGCCTCGACCCGCGTGACCGCCAAGCCGGCCGCGCCGACGCAGGCGCTGCACCTCGGGCTGCAACCGGGCGCGCCGATCCTGCGCACGGTCAGCGTCAACGTGGACGCGGCGGGCATTCCGGTGGAATACGGCCACACATGGTTCGCCGGCGACCGTGTGACCCTGACCATGGGCGAGGACGGCCCCGACTGACCGGCGATCAGAGGTCGAACCGCCCCTGCGCGCCGCTGTCCTCCTCGCGGGCGGCGCGCTTGAAAGCATCGTCGCGGCGCGCGGGCAGGCGCACGGCCCGGTCGCGCAGGGCGAGCGCCTCCTCGATGGTGACGATCTGGATGCGCGGCACCGGCTCGAACCCCTCCATCTGGAACTGGCCGGCCGCGGCGGCCTCGGTCACCATGGTTTTCTTGGGCTCGGTCAGGGTCAGGAAAATACCGATCTCGGCGTTTTCGCGTTCGATGACGCCGCGCAGGTCGCGGATCATGCCGACGCCGATATTGTCGCCCGCCTTGACGCTGACGATGGCGCGCTGCGTCTTGCCGAAATAGATATTGCCGTCGATGCCGCGATCCGCGCCCTTCTTGCCGAGGTTGCCGGGCTGGGCGGCGATCAGCGACAGCGCCCATTTCTCGAACTCGAAATAGTAATTCTTGTCCTCGCGCCCCCGGCGGGCGAGGTCGCGCGCACCGGCGATGTCCTGCGGCACGCCGTGGGTGGTGAATTGGACCTTGGGAAAGGCATCGCGCAGGCGTTTCTCGATCAAGCCGATGGCGAGGTGGGTGACGTCGATGCCGATCCAGTTGCGCCCGAGTTTTTCCGCCGCGTGCACGGTGGTGCCGCAGCCGCAGAACGGGTCGAGCACCACGTCGCCGGGGTTGGACGATGCCGCGACGATGCGTTCGAGCAGGGCCACGGGTTTCTGCGTGGGGTAGCCGAGGCGTTCTTGGGCTTGCGACGACAATGGTCCAATATCGTCCCAGATGTTGCCAACGCCTTGCCCCGGCATTTCATCGAGATATTTTTTTACTCTAATTCGCCCATCTGGCTTAGAAGGGAAAATGAGCCGATTGTCTGCATCCAATTGCTCCATCCGCTCACGAGAAACCGTCCAACCATTCGGATGAGGTTTGAATCCTTTGTAATCATACGTCAGGTTTGGGCGTGGGCTTGGACTTCTTAGATCTGCGCTGGAATATCTTCTACCGTCTGGATCAGTGAAACGAAAGTTCTTCTCAGCATAAGCCTCGTCATAGGGCCGGTATTGCGGCGAAAAAGAGTATTTATCCGAGACTGTGTAGAAATAGATAATGTCTGATAGATCGGCGTAGTTTCGTCGCGCATCATTGTGTGCACTCGTTCTTTTCCAAACAATTTCAGTGCGAAAATTCCGCGCCCCAAAAATCGCATCCAGCAATATCTTCAGGTAATGGCTCGCCGTCGGGTCGCAATGCAGGTAGAGGCTGCCGGTGGGCTTCAGCACCCGGTGCAGTTCCAGCAGGCGAACGGCCATCATGGTGAGATAGGCCATCATGTCGTTTTCCCCGAGGAAGGACCGCATGGCGCGCAGCATTTCCGCCGCCGCGCCGTTGCCCGATCGCAGCACCTCGCCAAATGCCTCCTCCGCCGCGTCGGTCCAGTGCCATGTGTCGTCGAACGCCTCGATCTGCGCCGCGCTTTCGTTGCCCTGCGGCCCGCGGAACAGCACGTTATAGGAGGCGTTCGAGTTGAACGGCGGGTCGAGGTAGACGAGGTCGACGCTTTCATCCGCGATGCTTTCGCGCAGCACCGCGAGGTTGTCGCCGTAATAAAGATGGTTGGTCATGCCCGGCCCCCTTTCGGCCACCCTAGCGCGGCCCTCGTTTTCGCGGCAAGCGGTTAACACCGGCTTACCGCGGCGCGGGACCGGACGCGCCCGGTTGGCGGCGATCTGTCTGCACGCAGGGTGCACAGGGGGTGCACGGGGGGTGTACGCCCGGCACCCCCTGTTTCAGCGCCCCGTCCAGACCGGGTCGCGCCCCTCCGCGAAGGCGCGCGCGCCCTCCTTCTGGTCCTCCGACCGGTAGAGCGTTTCGACGGTTTCGAACTGGCTGCGGGTGATCCGGTTCATCGCGTCCTGAAACGTCATGTCCTCGGATTCGCGCACGATTTCCTTGATCGCCGCGTAGACCAGCGGCGGCCCGGAGGCCAGCAGGTCCGCCATCGCGCGCGCCTCCTCAACCAGTTGATCTGCCGGGATAATCCGGTTGACGAGCCCCCAGCGCGCGGCCTCCTCGGCCTCCAGCCAGCGGCCGGTGAACAGCATTTCCATGGCGATGTGGTAGGGGATCCGCTTGGGCAGCTTGACGCTGGCCGCATCCGCCACGGTGCCGGACCGGATCTCCGGCAGGGCAAAGCGCGCGTGATCGGCGGCAAGGATGATGTCGCCGGACAGGGCCAGTTCCAGCCCGCCGCCGCAGCAGATCCCGTTAACCACTGAAATCACGGGTTTATTCAGCCCGCGCAGCTCCTGCAAGCCACCGAAACCACCCTTGCCGTAATCGGCATCCGCCGCGTCGCCATCCGCCGCCGCCTTCAGATCCCAGCCGGCGCAGAAGAACTTGGTCCCGCCCCCTGTGATCGTGGCGACGCGCAATTCCGGGTCATCGCGGAACTCGGTGAACACGTCGCCCATGATCCGGCTGGTTTCGCTGTCGATCGCATTGGCCTTGGGCCGGTCAAGCGTGACCTCCAGCACATGGCCGCGCCGCTCCGTCCGGATGGGGTTTTCCGTCATCAGTTCTCTCCGATTGTGATCAGGGCATCGGCGGCCACGGCCCCCGTCGTCGTGCAGATCAGCGGGTTGATCTCGACCTCGTCCAGCCGGGAATACTCCTGTTCGACAAAGGCTTGCACGGCCATGACCGCGTCGAGCACCGCCTCCATGTCCACCGCCGGCGCCCCCCGGTATCCCGCCAGCACCGGCGCGATCCTGAGCGATTGCAGCGCCGTGCGCAACTCCTCTCTGGTGGCGGGGATAAGCCGCGACACGCTGTCCGCCAGCACCTCGGTCAACACGCCCCCCGCGCCAAGCGTCAGAACGTAGCCATGCGCCGGGTCGCGCAGTACCCCGATCAACAGTTCGGCCACGGCGCCGGTGACCATCTCCTCGACAAGGTAGCCACTGGCCGCCATCCCCCGCGCCGCCGACGCGACCTCGCGCGGATCGCGCAGGCCCAGCCGCACCGCCCCCGCCTCTGTCTTGTGGGCCGCGCCCTCACCCTTCAGGACGACGGGAAAGCCAATGGTTTCCGCCTGTTGCGCGGCTTGCTCGGCGCACTCCGCCCGCGCCGACCGCGGCACCCGGACGCCGTGGGAAGCCAGCATCGCCTTGGCCTCGGCCTCGCCGATCATCCGCGTGCCCACCGGATCACCGGGCGCCAGCACCGCCGCCCCCGGCGCGTCCTGCGCGCCCAGCCACGCGCCCGCCTCCAGCGCCGCCAACGCCTCCGCCATGCCGCCGAACGGCACGACTCCACGCGCCATCGCCGCCTCGGCGACCGCCTCGGGCAACGTTTCGGGCAAGCTCGCGACGAGGGCCATGCGCCGCCCCGTCGCCACCTGTGCCGCGGCCATCGCATCGATCACTCGCAGCCATTCCGCCCCGTCGCACCGGTCGGGACGCGGGATATCCAGCACCGCGCAGCCCATGGCGAGGTCACCTTGCATCATCGCGCTGAAACAGGCCGTGGTCGCGTCGTGATCTCCCCAGATATAGGTGTGATAATCCAACGGGTTGGCAAGTGACACGCGGGGGCCGAGCACCGCGGCCAAATCCGCCGCCTGCGCCGCATCGAGCGCCGGAAAGTGCAGGTCGCGCGCCTCGGCCAGGTCGGCCATCAGGCTCGCCTCGCCGCCCGAACAGGACAGCGACGCGATCCGGTTCGAGGCCAGCGGCCCGCCCAAGTGCAGCAGTTTCAACGTCTCCAGCAACTCGGGCAGGGTCTGCACCTGCGCGATGCCCAGCCGCCGCAGCAGCGCCCGGCCTCCGGCATCCGTCCCGGCCAGCGAGGCGGTGTGCGACACCGTCGCCGCCCGCGCTGCCTCCGACGCCCCGATCTTCAGCGCCACGATGGGCTTGCCAAGCGCCCGGGCCTCGCGCGCCAGCGCCTCGAAGGCAGCAAGGTCACCGATCCCCTCGATATGCAGCCCAAGCGCCGTGACCCGCGGATCGGCCAGCACCCCGCGGCCCAGCGCGGCCAGATCGCTCTGCGCCTGGTTGCCTGCCGTCATCACGTAGGCGATCGGCAGCCCGCGCGCCTGCATCGTCAGGTTGATCGCGATGTTGGAGCTTTGGGTCACGATCGCGACGCCACGTGTCACCGGAACAAGCCCGTGCTGATCGGGCCACAGCAATGCCCCGTCAAGCGCATTCAGGAAACCGTAGCAATTCGGCCCCAGCATCGGCATGTCACCCGCCGCGGCGATCAACGCCGCCTGCAAGTCCGGCCCGTCGGGCAATTCGCGCGCCGCCTCGGCAAAGCCGCTGGCAAAGCAGACGGCGCCGCCCGCCCCCATTCGCGCCAACTGCACCACCACCTCGACCGTCACGTGCCGATTGACCCCGATGAACACCGCGTCCGGCACCCCCGGCAGATCCGCGGGAGATACAAAAGCCGGCACCCCGGCGACTTCCGGTCGCGCCGGATGTACCGGCCAAAGGGGTCCGGAAAACCCGATCTTGCGGCATTCGCGCACCACGTTCGCGCACCACGCCCCGCCGCCGACCACGGCGATGCTTCGGGGGCGCAGCAACCGGTCCAGATCACGCATCGCGATGTCTTTCATGCAAGCCCCGATACCGCGGTGGGGCGCCGCAGGCACCGGGGGTCATGCGCCCAGCGGCCGGAACAGCTCCCGGCTGATGATGTGGCGCTGGATCTCGCTGGTGCCGTCCCAGATCCGTTCGACCCGCGCATCGCGCCAGAACCGCTCGATGGGATAGTCGTTCATCAACCCCATGCCGCCATGGACCTGCAGCGCCGCATCGGTGACCCGGGCGAGCATCTCGCTGGCGTAAAGCTTGGCCGAGGCGATCTCGCGGTTCGCGGGCAACCCCTGATCGAGCCGCCAGGCCGAAGCCAGCGTCAACCAGTCTGCCGCGTCGATCTCGGTGATCATGTCCGCGATCTGGAAGCTCACGCCCTGGAATTTCGCGATCGCCTGCCCGAACTGTTCGCGCTCGGCGGCAAAGTGCAGCGCGTGGTCAAAGACCCGCCGCGCGCGGCCGACGCTCATCGTGGCCACCGTGATCCGGGTCGCGTAAAGCCATTCGTTCATCACCGCGAAGCCGCCATCGACCTCGCCCAGCACCTGCGCGTCGGGCAGGCGGCAATCGTCGAAGTCCAGCACCATGTTCTTGTACCCCCGGTGACTGACCGACTGGTAGCCGTCGCGGATCGTGAAGCCCGGCGTGCCCCGGTCCACGAGGAAGGCGGTGATGCGCTTCTTGGGGCCTTTCGGCGTCTGGTCCTCGCCGGTGGCGATGAAGACGATGACGAAATCGGCATGATCCGCGCCCGAGATGAAATGCTTGGTGCCGTTGACCACCCAGTCGCCGCCATCGCGCCGGGCAGCACATGTCATTCCCCGCACGTCCGATCCGGCGCCGGGCTCAGTCATCGCCAGCGCATCCATCCGCTCACCGCGGACCGCCGGCAGCAGGTAACGTTCCTTCTGCTCGCCCTCGCAGGCCATCAGGATGTTTTGCGGCCGCCCGAAGAAATGGGTCAGCGCCATGGACCCGCGCCCCAGTTCGCGCTCGACCAATGCGAAATCAAGGTGGCCCAGCCCGGCACCGCCCACCTCTTGTGGGAAATTGCAGGCGTAAAAGCCCATCTCGATCGTCTTGCGCTTGATCTCCTCCGCGAGGTCGCGGGGCACCTCGCCGCTGCGTTCGACCGCGTCTTCGTGGGGATAGATCTCCTTTTCCACGAAACTGCGCACGGTGGAAACGATCATCTCCTGTTCATCGGTCAGGCCGAAATGCATGGCACTCTCCCTTGTCCTCTTGCGCTGACTATGGAAGATGCGCGGCAGCAAATCATGCAACACTGGTGCAAAACCATGCACAATTCGCAAGAAACCTCGCCTCCGCGCCGCATCGGGGTGTTGCTGTTTCCGTCCTTTTCCAACCACTGCCTTGCCAACGCGGTCGAACCCCTGCGCGGGGCCAACACGCTGTCGCGCCGGACGCTCTATGACTGGCAGTTCCTTGGCGTTGATGCGGCGGGCATCGCGTCCTCGTCGGGGCTGACCGTTCAGCCGCAGGCGCGGCTCATGGATCATCCCGGCGGCGATGTCCTTCTGGTCATGCCGAGCTACGATTTCCAGCGGCATGCCACGCCCGGCGTTCTGCGCGCCCTCAGCGCGGCGGCGGGGCGGTTTCACACCGTTGTGGGTCTGGACACGGGCAGCTGGCTGATGGCGGCGGCGGGGCTTCTGGACGGGCGCCGGGCAACGATCCACTGGGACGAGATGGACAGGCTTGCCGAGCGGTTTCCGCAGGTGAACATCACGCCCGACCGCTTCGTCATCGACGGTGATCGCATCACCTGCGGCGGGGCCACCACCGCCTTCGAGTTGATGCTGCACCTGATCGAGCGCGATCACGGCGCGCTGTTGCGGCTGGAGGTCGCCGCGCTGTTCATGCACGGCGAGGCCGATCCGCATGCCGAGCCGATGGCGCGCCTGTCGCGGGATCGGCTGGTGCAGGCAGCGGTGTCGATCATGCGCCGCAATATCGAGGTGCCGCTGCCGGTGGGCGAGATCGCCCGCCGCCTCGGCCTCAGCCAACGCGCGCTGGAGGCGCAGTTCGCGGCCAAGGCCGCGATGACGCCGCGCGCCGTCTACACCGCCCTGCGCCTGCGCCAGGCGCGGCTTCTGGCCGGGCGCAGCACGATGTCGATGGCCGAGATCGCGACCCGCTGCGGATATGCCGATGCCAGTGCCATGACCCGCGCCTTCCGCCGCGCTTTCGGGCACCCGCCCTCGGTGCTGCGGCGCCAATTACTTTAAACTTGAAACACATTGCCGACGCCCATACTGTCGCCCGGACGGGGGACTCGCCCCCCGAAAGCAGGAGCCTCGCACCATGAGCGACCAACCCTACAACCCCGGATCGGACGGCGCCCGGATGGATTTCAGCGCCGCCATGTCCTACGGTGACTACCTGCATCTTGACGGCATCCTGCACCAGCAGCACCCGCTGTCGGACGCCCATGACGAGATGCTGTTCATCATCCAGCACCAGACAAGCGAGCTGTGGATGAAACTGGCGATTCATGAACTTGCCGCCGCGCGCGAGGCGCTGAAGGCGGGACAGATATCGCCTATGTTCAAGATGCTGGCCCGCGTCGCGCGCATCTTCGAGCAGCTCAACAACGCATGGGACGTGCTGCGCACCATGACCCCGGCCGATTACACGCGGTTCCGGGAAACGCTTGGCCCCTCCTCCGGCTTCCAATCGCACCAGTACCGGCTGATCGAATACGTGCTGGGTAATCGCAATCCCAACATGGTCAAGCCGCACGCGCATCTGCCCGAGGTCAAGGCCCTGCTGGACGCGGAGCTTGCCCGCCCCAGTTTCTACGACGAGGTGATCGCGCTGCTTTTCGCTGAAGTCGACGGCCCGGACCCGGCCCCGGCGCCACAGCTTGCGACCCCGCACAAACCGCTGCCAGAGGTGCAGGCCCGCTGGCAAACCGTCTACGAGAACACGGATACATACTGGACCATTTACGAACTCGCGGAGAAACTGGTCGACTTGGAGGATTACTTCCGCCGCTGGCGCTTCAACCACGTGACCACCGTGGAACGGATCATCGGCTTCAAGCGCGGCACGGGGGGCACCTCGGGCGTGCAATACCTGCGCCGGATGCTGGAGGTGGAGCTCTTCCCCGAGCTTTGGCATGTCAGAGGAGAATTGTAACATGGGCGTCACCCTGCCCCGCAAGGACCTGTTCGAAACCCCCGACGGGGTGATCTACCTGGACGGCAATTCGCTTGGCGTGCTGCCAAAGGGCGCCGCCGCCCGCGCCACGACGGTGATCGAGGCCGAATGGGGCAACGAATTGATCCGCGCCTGGAACACCGCCGGCTGGATGGACCTGCCGCGCGTCGTGGGCGACCGGATCGGCCAGCTCATCGGCGCGCCGGCCGGGTCCGTGGCCACCGGCGACACGCTCTCGATCAAGGTCTACCAGGCCTTGGCGGCGGCACTGAAGATGCGCCCCGGCCGGCGGGTGATCCTGTCGGACAGCGGCAATTTCCCCACCGACCTCTACATGGCGCAGGGGCTGATCGGCACCATCGACAAGGGCTATGAGCTTCGCACCCCCGCGCCCGAGGACGTGGCCGACGCAATCACAGAGGACGTGGCCGCCGTGATGCTGACCCATGTCGACTACCGATCCGGCCGGATGCACGACATGGCCGCGATCACCGAAAAGGCCCATGCCATGGGCGCGGTGATGATCTGGGATCTGGCCCATTCGGCGGGCGCGGTGCCGGTGGACATCGCCGCCAGCAATGCCGAATTCGCCGTGGGATGCACCTATAAATACCTCAATGGCGGCCCCGGCGCGCCGGCCTTCATCTATGCCCGTCCCGATATCGTCGCGGATGTGGACCCCGCGCTCGCCGGCTGGCTCGGCCATGCCGCGCCCTTCGCCATGGAACCGGGCTACCGCCCCGCGATGTCGACGGAACGCCTGCGCGTCGGGACCCCGCCGATCCTGCAACTGGCGGTGCTGCAAGAGGCGCTGAAGGTCTGGGACGGGGTCGAGATGGCCGATATCCGCGCCGCCTCCATCGCGCTGTCGGAACGGTTCGCGCTGGAGGTGTCCAACAGATGCCCCGGCCTGACCCTCGCCTCCCCCGCCGATCCGGCGCTGCGCGGCAGCCAGGTGTCGTTCGCCTTCAAGGACGGCTATGCCGCGATGCAGGCGCTGATCGCGCGCGGCGTGATCGGCGATTTTCGCGCGCCGGATATCATGCGCTTCGGCTTCACCCCGCTCTACCTTGACGAGGACGACGTGATCCGCGCCGCCGAGATCCTCGAAGAGGTGATCCGGACCGAGGCCTATCTCGATCCCGCCTACCAGGCCCGGTCCCGCGTCACCTGACCCGCGCCGCGCCACGCGCGCGCCTTTGTCCTGTTGATCCCGGCGCCCCGCTGCTCTAGGCGGGGCGTGAAAATAGACCGGCGACCCCCGAAGGCCCGCAAGGCCGCAGCGGACCGCCACGCGGCGCCCCCTTCGAAGGGCCATCCTCGCATGTTTGAAAAAGGGAACGGACCATGGCAAATCAAGAACAACCCGACATTGTGTATACCGTCGTAGACGAAGCGCCGGAGCTTGCCTCCGCCTCCTTCCTGCCGATCATCCGCAGCTTTGCCGAGGCTGCCGGTGTTCGCGTCGGCACCCGCGACATCTCGCTCGCCGGCCGTATCCTCGCCGCCTTCCCCGATGTCCTGACCGGGGCGCAGCGCCAGCCCGACGACCTCGCCGCCCTTGGCGAACTGGTCAAGGATCCCGCGGCCAACGTCATCAAGCTGCCCAACATCTCCGCCTCCGAGCCGCAGCTCGTCGCCGCGATCGAGGAGCTTCAGGGCCAAGGCTACGCGCTGCCCGATTACCCCTATGAGCCCGGCACCGATGACGAAAAGGCGATCCGCGCGCGCTATGACAACCTCAAGGGCTCGGCCGTGAACCCGGTCCTGCGCGAAGGCAATTCCGACCGCCGCGCCGCTGCCGCCGTGAAGGCCTATGCCCAGAAGAACCCGCACCGCATGGGCGCATGGTCGCCCGACAGCAAGACGCGCGTCGCCTCCATGCCGGCGGGGGATTTCTACGCCAACGAGGTTTCGGCGACGCTCGGCGCCGATCAGGCCGGCCCCGCGCGGATCGAGTTCGTGGGCCAGGACGGCACCGTGACCACGCTCAAGGACGGCTGGACCCTGACCGAGGGCGAGATCGTCGATGCCACCTTCATGTCGGCACGCGCGCTCGACGACTTCCTTGCGCAGGAGATCGAAAACACCAGCAAGGACGGCACGCTGTTTTCCCTGCACCTCAAGGCGACGATGATGAAGGTCTCCGACCCGATCATCTTCGGCCATGCCGTGCGCGCCTGGCTGGCGCCGGTCTTCGAAAAGCATGGCCCTGCGCTGAAGGCCGCCGGCGTGAACCCCAATTCCGGCCTTGCCGACGTGCTCGCCCGGGTGGCCGAGATGGACAACGCCGCCGAGATCGAAGCCGAGATCGAGGCCACCCGCGCCACGCGCCCGCCGATGTACATGGTCAATTCCGGCAAGGGCATCACCAACCTGCACGTGCCCTCCGACGTCATCATCGACGCCTCCATGCCCGCGCTCATCCGCGACGGCGGAAAGGGCTGGGGCCCGGACGACGCCCAGCACGACACCACCTGCGTGATCCCCGATCGCTGCTACGCCCCGGTCTATGACGAGACCATCGCCTATTTCAAAGCCAATGGCGCGCTTGACCCGTCGACCGCGGGGACGGTGCAGAATCTCGGGCTGATGGCCCAGAAGGCGGAGGAATACGGCTCCCACCCGACCACCTTCGAGGCGCCGGGCGACGGCACCATCCGCGTGGTGCTGGCCAATGGCGAAACGCTGCATTCCCACGAGGTGGAAGCGGGCGACATCTGGCGCGCCTGCACGGTGAAACGCGCGCCGGTGGAAAACTGGATCCAGCTTGCCATCGACCGCCAGCGTCTCACCGGCTACCGCTCGGTGTTCTGGCTCGATGCGGCCCGCGCCCATGACGCCGAACTGATCCGCTTCGTGCGCCCCGCGCTGGAGGCCGCGGGCGTCGCTGACGCCTTCGAGATCATGGCCCCCCGCGAGGCCACCCGCGACGCGCTGGACACGATCACCGCGGGCGGGAACACCATCGCCATCACCGGCAACGTGCTGCGCGACTACCTGACCGACCTCTTTCCGATCCTCGAACTGGGAACCTCGGCCAAGATGCTCTCGATCGTCAAGCTGATGCAGGGTGGCGGGCTGTTCGAGACCGGCGCCGGCGGCTCCGCGCCCAAGCACGTGCAGCAACTGGTCGAGCAGAACCACCTGCGCTGGGATTCGATGGGCGAGTTCTGCGCCTTGGGCGAATCGCTCAAGTTCCTTGCCGACAGCCGCGGCAATGCGAAGGCGGGGCTTCTGGGCAAGGCCGCCGAGGCGGCGACGCAGGGCATCCTCGACCACAACCGCTCGCCCTCCCGCAAGGTCGGTGAACCCGACAACCGCGACAGCCATTACTGGTTCGCCCGCTACTGGGCCGAGGCACTGGCCGCGCAGGACGAGGACGCCGGGATCGCCGCCCATTTCGCGCCGATCGCCAAGGCGTTGGCGGACAAGGAAACCGAGATCCTCGCGGAACTGGCAGACGCCCAGGGCACCCCTGCCGATATCGGCGGCTACTACCACCCCTCGGTCGAAAAGAAGGCCGAGGTCATGCGCCCCTCGGCCACGCTGAACGCCATCTTCGCCTGAGCCGCACGTCCCGGGAACCGACAGGGCCGCCCCGATCACGGGCGGCCCTTCTTCTTGGCGAAAAAACTCCCGCCGGAGGCGCCCCCGGCGCAAACCCGCCCGCCCGTCGGACCCGCCACGCGCCCGCCGCCAAGATCCCGCGGCAGCACGCGCCGAGGAGGGCCCCGCCGGGGCCTGACAAGGCGCGTTCCCGGGTCGGCGCCGCGGGCGACGAAATCGCTCCCACCGGCTTGACCGACGGCCCGCCAAGGCGCATCCATACCCCATGAAGGTCAACGGCACCCCATACCGCTCCCTCTGGTGGGACGACGCGGCCGACGCGCTGATGATCATCGACCAGCGCTGGCTACCGCATGAGTTCCGCCTCGAACGCTTGGGCACCCTCGACGCCTACGCCACCGCGATCACCGACATGCATGTGCGCGGCGCGCCGCTGATCGGTGCCACGGCGGCCTATGGCATGGCTTTCGCGCTGCGGCAGGATCCGTCCGATGGGGCCATGTCGGCGGCCTATAGCCGGCTCCATGCCACACGACCCACGGCGATCAACCTCAGATGGGCGCTCGACCGGGTGACGGCCGCCATGCGCCCCCTTGCCCCGGGTGACCGCCCCGCGATCGCCTTGCGCCTCGCGCAGGAGATCGCCGACGAGGATGTCGCGATCAACCGGCGCATCGGCAGCCATGGCCTCGCGTTGATCGAGGCCATCGCCGCGAAGAAGCCGGCAGGCACGCCCGTCCGCATCCTTACCCATTGCAACGCCGGCTGGATCGCCACCGTCGACTGGGGCACTGCCACCAGCCCGATCTACCGGGCCCACGACGCGGGCCTCCCTGTGCATGTCTGGGTCGACGAGACCCGCCCGCGCAACCAGGGCGCGCTCACCGCGTGGGAACTGGCCAGCCACGGCGTTCCGCACGCCTACGTCACCGACAATGCGGGCGGCCACCTGATGCAGCGCGGGATGGTCGACATGGTCATCACCGGCACCGACCGAACGACGCGGACGGGCGATGTCTGCAACAAGATCGGCACCTACCTGAAAGCGCTGGCCGCGCGCGACAACGGCGTGCCCTTCTACGTGGCCCTGCCCTCGCCCACCATCGACTGGACGGTGTCGGATGGCTGCGACGAGATCCCGATCGAAGACCGCCCGGCAGAGGAGGTCAGCCATGTGCAGGGCCGCACCGAAGGCGGCATCGGCTGCGTGCAGGTCACGCCCGAGGGGAGCGCCGTGGCCAACCCCGCCTTCGACGTGACGCCGGCCCGGCTCGTCACCGGCCTGATCACCGAACGCGGTGTCTGCGACGCCTCCGAGGACGGGCTCACCGGCCTGTTCCCCGACCGGGCGGCGTCGTGACGCCCCGCTACGCCGACACCGCAGAGACCCGGCAAGCGATCATCGACGCCTGCCTGCATCTCAACGCCACGGGCCTCACAAAGGGCACCTCGGGCAATGTGTCGGTCCGGGCGGGTGAGGCGATGCTGATCACCCCGTCCGGCCTGCCCTATGAGCAGATGACGCCCGACACGATCCAGCCGGTCCCGCTCGATGGCGACCCGGCGCCCGCAGGCCCGCTCACCCCGTCCACCGAGTGGCGCTTCCACCAAGCGCTTTACGCCGCCAAGCCCGGCATGCACGCGGTCGTCCATGCGCATCCCGTCCACTGCACGGCGCTGGCGCAGAACCGCCAGACGATCCCCGCGGTGCACTACATGGTGGCGGCCTTCGGTGGCCACGACGTGAAGCTGGCGGGCTACGCGCTCTTCGGGGGGGCGGAACTGGCCGCCAATGTCACCGCCGCGATGCAGGACCGCCACGCCTGCCTGATGGCCAATCACGGCGCCACGGTGGTGGGCGAAACGCTCGACAAGGCGCTCTGGCGCATGGGCGAACTGGAGACGCTGGCGCAGGGCTATATCCTGTCGCTGTCGGTCGGCGTGCCGCATGTCCTCGACCGGTTTCAGATCGAGGAGGCGCTCGCCGCTTTCGGCGATTACGGGCCAAAGGACTGACCGACGGCGGACGCCGGGGGGCCGTATCTGCCCCCGATCGCGGCACCGGTGGGCGCCGATCCCATGCTGACGACTTTTCGCTACAAAAGCCCCGGCCCCGGCGCTAGGCTGCCCGCCATGACCGACAGCCCCCGCCAGCCCCGCCGGTCCCGCCCGGTCAAGGTCGCCGACCAGATCAAGGACTGGGTGGTGGAGCGTGACCTGAAACAGGGCGCCAAGCTGCCCAGCGAGGCGGAGATGATCCGCCTCTTCAAGGTCTCCAAGGGCACCGTGCGCGAGGCGATGCGCATCCTCGAGGCGCAGGGCCTCGTCGTCACCCGCCCCGGCCCCGGCGGCGGCAGCTTCGTCGGAAAGGTCAGCCTTGAACGCGCCAAGTCGCTTCTGGCCAACTACTTCTATTTCCAGGACCTCTCGGTCAGCGACATCTACCAGATGCGCAAGGTCGTCGAGCCGGAACTGGCCGCCTCGCTGGCCGGCCAACTGGCGCCCGACCAGATCGCCGAATTGCGCCGTCTGGTGCGGCAATACTCGGAACCCGCGGGGTCGCCGGAGGAGGAGCGCGACCAGCACATCGCCTCGCTCACCTTCCATGCCAAGCTGGCGGAGTATGCGCAGAACCCGCTTCTGGCGTTCATGGTCTCGTTCATGGCGCGGATCCTGACCGATCTCACCGTCTACCGGCGCCTCTATGAACCCCATAACGAAGAATTGCGCGCCCGCGGGCAGCGCCACCAGCTTGATCTGGTCGAAGCGCTTGAAGCGGGCGATGCCGACCGGGCCGAGGCGATCATGCGCTCGCACATGCTGGGCGCCGAGGCGTTGATGCAGCGGCAGGAGGCACGGGTCATGCGCCGCTTCATCGCCGAGTAGGGCGCGGCCGGCCCGACCCGACCCGCTGCCCCTTACCCCGGCGCACGCGTCTTGTCCGCCTGCACCGGCACCACCTCCAGCCAGTCGGCGTAAGGAGAGGCGCGCGCCGCCGCCAGTAGCGCGCCCAGATCGTCAAGCGGTGCCGCGCTGTGGTCGATCCGCAGGTCCAGAGGCGGCGCATCCGGGCGCAGCACCAGCATCGCCGCCGAGAGCAGCCCGCGCGCATCGCCGCCGGCCCCCTCGGCCGCGCGCAAAGAGGCCAGCAGCCGATCGGCCATGTCCTCGCCCTCGCCCTCGCGGAACCGCGCGACGAGCGCATCCAGAACCGCCTCGGAGGCCAGCATGTTCCCCGCCACCGCCAACCCGCCGAAACAGCGGTGCGCGGCGATCGGCACGCTTTTGCCACCGGTAAAGCCCCCGGTGCGCCCCTGCCGGTCCAGCGTGATCAATTGCCGGTGCCCCTTGCCGGGATCCTGCCCCACCACCGCGAACACCGCGTCGCCCGCCGATACGCCGTCGCGCATCGCCCGAATCGCGTCATCCCGCCAGAACGGGCTCGGCGCCGTACCCTGCGAGGCGACCAGTCCGGCCTCGATATCGCCGCGAACGACCCATCCGCCCACGCACAGGCTGCCCGTCGCCGCAGCAGCAGCATAAATGCCTGTTTTCTGGTCATGGGCAAGGATCGAGAAGGTCATGCAAGGCTCCGCGCAATATTTTTCTTGAATTTATCATGATCATTTGCGTGAATGCAATTCATCATGATAAATTCCACAGGGAAGGATCTGCCATGACATTGCTATCCATGACACGGCGCGCTCTGCTCGCGGCCGTGGCCGCTTCGGCACTGGCCTTGGGGGCCGGTCCCACCGTGGCACAAACCCCGCCGGGCGTCCTGATCGTCGGACAGGTGGCCGAACCGCAGGCGCTGGACCCGCACGCGGTGACGGCGGTGAACGATTTCCGAATCCTGATGAACGTCTATGACGGGCTGGTGCGCTACGCGCCCGGCACGCTTGAGGTGGAACCGGCACTGGCCACCGACTGGACCGTTTCCGAGGATGGCACCGTCTACACGTTCGACCTGCGCGACGACGTGACCTTCCACGACGGCAGCGCCTTCGATGCCGAGGCCGTGGTGTTCAACTTCGAGCGGATGCTGAACGAGGATCACCCCTACCACGATACCGGCCCCTTCCCGCTGTCGTTCTTCTTCTCGGCGGTGGAAACGGTCGAGGCGGTCGATGACCTGACCGTGCGCTTCACCCTGAACGCGCCCTACGCGCCGTTCCTGTCCAACCTCGCCTATCCTACCGGGCTGATCGTCTCGCCCGATGCGGTGCGCGCGCATGGCGAGGATTTCGGCCGCAACCCGTCGGGCACCGGCGCCTTCGTGTTCGAGGAATGGCGCGCGAACGAGGCTGTCGTCGTCACCGGCAACCCCGATTACTGGGGCGGCGCCCCGGCACTTGAGGCCGTGGTCTTCCGCCCGATCACCGACGCCAATACCCGCGTGGCCGAGATGCTTTCAGGTGGGATCGACCTGATGGTCGAGGTGCCGCCCGTGTCGCTGTCGGAATTTCAGGGCGACACCTTCAACGTGGCGGAGCAGGCCGGCCCGCATGTCTGGTTCCTGATCCTCAACGCGCTGGAAGGCCCCTTCACGGATGTCCGCGTCCGCCAGGCCGCCAACTACGCGGTGAACAAGGAACAGATCGTCAATGACGTTCTGGAAGGCACCGCCGCCGTCGCCGCCGGCCCGACGCCGCCCGCCTTCGCGTGGGCCTACAACGATGATCTCGACCCCTACCCCTACGACCCCGACCGCGCCCGCGAATTGCTGGCCGAGGCCGGTGTCGAGACCCCCGAGATCACCTTCTACGTGACCGAGGGTGGATCGGGCATGCTCGACCCGGTGGCCATGGGCACCGCGATCCAGGCCGATCTGGAGGCCGTGGGCTTCGACGTCACCATCGAGACCTATGAGTGGAACACCTTCCTTGGCCGCGTGAACCCGGGGCTGGAGGGCGAGGCCGACATGGCGGAAATGGCGTGGATGACCAACGACCCCGACACGCTGCCCTACCTCGCGCTGCGCACCGATGCCTGGCCCGACGAGGGCGGCTTCAACTCCGGCTACTATTCCAACCCGCGGGTCGACGAACTGCTGGAAGAGGCCCGCACCGCCACCGATCAGGACCGCCGGGCGGAGCTGTATCGCGAGATGCAGGAAATCGTGCACGAGGATGCGCCCTGGGTCTTCGTGGCCAACTGGGTGCAGAATGCGGTCACCAGTGACCGGGTGGAAAACTTCGCGCTGGAACCGTCCTTCTTCCTGCTTCTGCATGACGTGGTGAAGAACTGATCCACGCGTCGGCGCCGCGGCGGGGGGTGTCCCTTCCCCCCTCGCCGCGGCGCGATCTTGTCTGCACGGGGGGTGCACGGGGGGTGTACGCCCGGTGCACGGGGGGCGCCCCCCTCTTTTTCACCCCCGACCGACGGAGTTTCCCGCCATGGGCCGTTACATCCTGCGCCGCCTGATTTCCGCCATCCCGGTGCTTCTGGGCATCTCGGTGATCGTCTTCGCGATCATGGCGATGATCCCCGGCGACCCGGCCCTCGCGATCCTCGGCAGCTACGCGACCCCGGAAAACGTGGCCGAACTGAACCGCGATCTCGGCCTCGACAAGCCACTTGTGCAGCGGTATTTCGTCTGGCTCGGCAACCTGTTGCAGGGCGATCTCGGGCGGTCGTTCAACCTGAACCGGCCGGTGCTGGACGAGGTGCTGGAACGCTTCAACGCGACGCTGATCCTGGCCGGGACCGCCTTCGTTCTCTGCTCGATCCTCGGCATTGCCGCCGGCGTGATGTCCGCTGCGCGGCAATACGGGCTCGCCGACAAGGCGATCACCTTCGCGGTTCTGCTTGGAATTTCAATCCCTTCCTTCTTCCTCGGCATGATGATGATCCTGATCTTCGCGGTGAACCTGCGCTGGTTCCCGGTCTCCGGCATGTGGCCCATCTACGGCACCCGCGATATCTGGGCGTTGATCGACCACCTGACCATGCCGGCGCTGGCGCTGTCGGTCGTGGCCACCGGCGTCATCGCCCGCCTGTCGCGTTCCGCCATGCTGGAGGTGCTGCGCCAGGATTTCATCCGCACCGCCCGATCCAAGGGCGTGCATGAACGCGGCATCGTCTGGCGCCACGCCCTACGCGCCGCCATGGTCTCGATCATCCCCGTCCTCGGCATACAGGCCGGTTTCGTGTTGTCCGGCGCGGTCTATATCGAGCGCGTGTTCCAGTGGCCCGGCATCGGCCAGATGCTGGTCGACGCGATCCTGCGCCGCGATCTCCTGCTGGTGCAGGGCGGTGTCGTCTTCGTCGCCGCCTGCTACGTCCTGTTCAACATCATCGTCGACGTGGCGCAAAGCCTGCTCGACCCGCGGATCAAGACATGATGGCCTTTCTCAAACTCCTCGCCCGCAACCAACTGGCACTTGCGGGGCTTGTCGTGATGGCCCTCGTGGTGCTGCTGGCGCTGATCACGCCGCTGCTGCCGCTGGCCGATCCGAACGCGACCAATACCCCCGCCCGCTTTACCGAGCCGTTTTCCGACGGCGCGCTTCTGGGCACCGACCACCTCGGCCGCGACCTTCTGAGCCGGCTGATGTGGGGCACGCGGCTTTCCCTTGCCGTGGGCTTTGCCGCCGCCGTCATCGCCGCCACGATCGGCGCCGCGATCGGCATCATCGCGGGCTATTACGGCGGGCGTACCGACAATGTCATCATGCGCGTCGTCGATGTGCTGATGGCCTTCCCCTACATCCTGCTGGCGCTGGCCATCGTCGCCGCCCTCGGCCCCGGACTGATGAACGCGCTTATTGCCGTGGCCGCCGTCAACATCCCCTTTTTCGCACGGAATATCCGGGGCATCACCGTGGGCATCGCGAACAAGGAATTCGTCGACGCGGCGCGGCTGGCCGGCCTGTCGAACACCAAGATCATCCTGACGGAAATCCTGCCCAACGTGATCCCGGTCATCGTCATCGCAATGTCGACCACCATTGGCTGGATGATCCTCGAAACCGCCGGGCTTTCCTTCCTCGGCCTCGGGTCGCAGCCGCCGGTCGCCGATCTCGGCTCCATGCTGGGCGAGGCGCGCTCGGCGCTGATCACCAACCCGCATACCTCCATCGTGCCGGGGGTGATGATCCTGATCATCGTGATGGCGATCAACCTGTTGGGCGACGGGGTGCGCGACGCGCTGGACCCGCGGCTGAAATCCGGCGCGCTCAGCCGACCGCTGCCCGCCACGCTGGTCGACCGCACCCGCCAACCCGGCGGCCCGGCGGACGAAACCGCGCTCTTGCACCTGTCGGACCTGCAGACGCAATTCCATGTCGGCGCCCGCATCTTCCGCGCCGTGGGCGGCGTCGATCTGCGCATCCAGCCGGGCGAATGCCTTGGCCTGATCGGGGAAAGCGGGTCGGGCAAATCGGTCACCGCGTTGTCGATCATGGGGCTTGTCGCCTCGCCGCCGGGCAAGATCACCGGCGGATCGGTCTTCTACCGGGGCGAGGACCTGATCGGCGCCCCCTACGAGAAACTGCGCAGCCTGCGCGGGCGCCGCGTGGCCTACATCTTCCAGGATCCGCTGGCGACACTGCATCCCCTCTACACCGTGGGCGAGCAGTTGATCGAGGCGGTGCGCAGCCATTACAACACGCCCAAGGACGAGGCTCGCGCCCATGCCATCGACCTGCTGAAATCTGTGCGTATCCCCAATGCCGAGGACCGGGTGGACAATTACCCGCACGAGTTGTCGGGCGGCATGCGGCAACGCGTCGGCATCGCCATGGCGCTGGCCAATGATCCCGACGTGATCATCGCCGATGAACCCACCACCGCGCTTGACGTGACGGTGCAGGCGCAGATCCTGACTCTGCTCGATGACCTGCGGCGCGAGCGGGACGTGGCGATCCTGTTCATCACCCATGATTTCGGCGTGGTGGCACAGCTTTGCGACCGGGTGGCGGTGATGTACGCGGGCCGGATCGTGGAACAGGGCACGACGGATGAGATCCTGTCGCACCCGGCGCATCCCTATACCAGCCGCCTGATGGCCTGCGTGCCGGAACTGGGCGGCGGGCAGCGGCGACTGGAGGCGATCCCCGGATTGCCGCCGGTGGTGGACAACCTGCCCGAGGGCTGTGCCTTCGCCGACCGCTGCAACAAGGCGCGGGACGCCTGCCGACAGGGCGATATCCCGCTGGACACGCTGGGACAAACCCGCCGCGTGCGCTGCATCGACCCCGAAACCGAGGAGGCGACGGCATGATCCCGGCGCTGAAATTGACCGACCTCGCCAAGGATTTCCCGGTGGGCAAGCGGCTTTTCGGGCCGCCGCGGGCGGTGGTGCACGCGGTGCAGCCCGTTACGCTGGAGGTCGCCAAGGGCGAAACGCTGGGCATCGTGGGCGAGTCCGGCTGCGGCAAGTCCACGCTGGCGCGGATGCTGGTGGGGCTGCTGCCGCCCTCCGAAGGGCATATCGAGATCGAGGGCGCAGCGCTCGACAACGCCGACCCGGCCGCCTTCGGCAAGAAGATCCAGTACGTGTTCCAGGATCCGCTGTCCTCGCTCAATCCGCGCAAGACGATCCGCCAGATCATGGAAGCGCCGCTGAGGCATCTGCACAAGCTGTCCGCACCTGACCGGCGAAAGAAGATCGCCGAGATCTTCGCGGCGGTGAACCTGCGCGAGGAATTTCTTGACCGTTACCCGCACGAATTTTCCGGCGGACAGGCACAGCGCATCGGCATTGCCCGCGCACTCGCCGCCGAGGCGCGCATCCTGATCCTCGACGAACCGGTCTCGGCGCTCGACGTGTCGGTGCAGGCGCAGGTGCTGAACCTGCTGGCAGATCTCAAGACGGAGTTCGGCCTGACCTACCTCTTCATCACGCATGACCTTGCCGTAGTCGAGGCAGTCAGCGACCGGATCGCGGTGCTCTATTTCGGCGCGCTGGTGGAGCTTGGCCCGGCAGACCGCATCTTCTCCGCCCCCCGGCACCCTTATACGAGATTGCTGGCGGACAGCGCCCCGGTGGTGGGCCGCGACCTGACAGCGCCAGAGGGCAAGGAGACGGAACTGCCCGACCCGCTGAACCCCCCGCCGGGCTGTTCCTTCGCCGCCCGCTGCCCGCGCGCGACGGACCTCTGCCGCAACGAAGTGCCGCCATTGGAAGACAAGGGCGACGGGGTGATGGCGGCCTGTTTCCATCCGTTGGAGGGATAGGCCTCAGTTGACACTGACTTCGTTCTCCCCCGCGATCAGGAGTCCATGGCAGCTATGTGGGACGGATCGGACATGTGCCAAGACGCGCATCGACGGGCCGCGGTTCGGCGAGCCGACGGTTGGTCTGTGGCACTTTATGCCTGCCAAATCCGAATAACATCGGAGCGATGCGTTGAACTCAACCAAATCGCCGTGCCGGGGGGCGGCCCGGCGATGCGCGGCGCCTTCGGCGCTATTCGCGCGGG
>QVQC01000027.1 GCA_003428585.1 Nioella halotolerans | reverse complement strand
CGAGTTCATTGCAGCTCAAACCGCAACCGCCTGAGTGTCCGGTGAAATGGGGGCAAGATCAACTGCCCAACGCGGACGAAGCTGCCGTTTATAAACCCCAAGTCGATGTCCGCGTTTTTGAACCCACCTAACTGGTAAGCGAGTTCATGTTGCGCTTGAAGCCTCTGCACTTCTGCTTAAGCCCAGAAGTGTAAGCTTGGAGGAAAATAGTCTTCCCTTTTTAGGGGTTATCGCTATGGTGAGATCATGAATTGTGGAGGTGCACCATGGGGTCTCGTGCGACATTCCTTGCTGTTCTTGCAACAGGAGGATTAGCTTATGGGCTAATCTCAGGGAAAGGCGGCCTGAAAAGCGCAGGCGTTGCCGTCACTGGCGGCTTGGCTATCATTGGCGTAGCAGAAATATATAAGAAGCTGAAACAATTGCAGGCTGAGGGCGCCGTCCCTCAGCTGAAAGATATCAACGATGGCGACATGAAAGAGCTGGCACAGCTAATTTTTGATAAGCAAGAGACCTAACCTTGCCATGGAAGACGCAATTCTAGGCGATTGTTCGAACATACTTGAGCACGAGGAGCTGCGGTTCGTGTTGCAGCCCAGTCAAAGGGTATCGGGGCGCTCTGAGCTGGCCACCTTTCTGTGGAAAAGTGAGCTCTTAATACACGTGGAATTTTCGCGCCGACAGCGACGGTCTTTTGTTGCATATGTGTCAAGTAGTAGAAACTCTGGACACTTGTATGAAACTGATGGCCAAGAACCAGCTTTGCGGAATGGGTTCCCGACAGGAGTATCAATTTATGGGCTTGCAGACGTTTCAGATCATGGTGAAGTATCGGAAGATGGTATGATTACAGGCATTGAGCTTGCCAGTGGTAGTGGTGCAACGGTCAATGAAGCCATAGAAAACTTGCTCAAAATGATTTCCGGGCGTGTGTTGCATGTGTGGGAAAAACAAGGGGATCGCCGTGACGTGGCGTTTGTTCTTTCGAATAACTATACGCTCCCCTTGCTTTGAGGCGGTTTTTGGGATTTGGTGTTCCTTCGGTTTGATGGACACTTTTCACTTATGAAGAAGCTTGTTTGTCGTGCCGAGAACGAGGAACCCGCACCCTGCGGAATTCAGGAAGCAAACGGTTACTAAATTGCGCCAGTTACTGGGATTTCATAGATTCCACCTCCACTGGCTGCTATGAAGCCAGTTTCGGAAGCAAACCCATCCGTCACAGGGTGGCAAAAAGAAAATTCGCTTAGCCAAACTTCCTCTTCAAACCCAAATACAAGAACAGAATATTCAGACGTATAAAAATTACGTCTTGAGCAATAAACCAAATTTCCGTAGAAAGATGGCCAACATGATCCTAGAGCTCCAGTCCCTGGGTTCTCAAGGTGAAGCCCCTTTCCAGTTCTAAGGTTTGACACCATTGAGGCCCAACCTTTTTCAGTTTCCATATCGTAGGTGGCCAAATAACCGCGTTTCGCTAACCGCAAATTTACTGGGTTTCCTTGGTTTTCAATGCTGAAAGCCTCCCCATTTTTTTCGAAAAAGTGAAGGGTGCCGCATACTGTCCGTGCCAAGAACCCGTAATCATTCTCTATGATGCTGCTTGTTCGCCCGTCTGTTGCGCGCGAAAGCTTGCCGTTGCCTTCTGCACGGATGATTTCGTTTTCCCTTACTAGGTAGCTAAAGCACCCTGCACTTTGATTGAATCTGTCTGGGATTTGGGTGATTTCCCTTTCAATGTCTTTCTGTGGTGAACTGCTGATGGTATCAGGTATGAGCCATCGTATCGCAGGACCACCACCGACGGTTTGTTCAAACAAAGTTTCGGAAGGGTTTACTGATGTCGGTAAGTTCCAAGTATCTTCTGGAAGTGGTGCTTCCCAATTCCCACTTCGTGAGCGCACCGCCAAGGGCATGTCATCCTTTGAAAATGCGATCAGAGACTGATTGGTGCTGCACCAAAGAAACCGATCAACTATAGAACTCCGAATTACATAGACGAACCTTTTGTTTTCATACTTCAGGATTTCACCTTGTGATGTACCGAAGATTATTCCATCTCCGTGGGATGTTAGACATTTCCACTCCGGCACCCATACGCTCGTGATGTCGATGTTCTTAAGACCTTCAGGAAGGTCAATTCGAAATGCGAGCTCGCCAATGCATCCGTCCAAAACGTCAATCGATGAGGAGCTTTCCGCGCAACGAGACTTGTCATTTGGAACAAAACGTCGTTGCAGGAATAATATTCTCGCAAAGCCACCATCAATAATGCTGTAGCTTGTTGTAGTTTCGTCATTTTTTGAAGACAAACAAACATCCACACTCGGAGTTTCTAGCTCATTCTCCATTGAGTAGAATTTGTAGCGAAAACTGCCCTTTTCTTCAGATCTCTGCAAAAAGTGGAAACCTTCACTCGTTGGCAGGTATTCACCGAACGTCAGGTTTTGGCCGTTGTGGTCCAACTCGGATGTCGCCTCAAAGGACATTTCATTGAAATCGAATCTTGTGAGCGACGGGTGAAACAGGTCTGTTCCCTTGCCATTTCCGATCAGCACAATGGCCTTTTCCTGTTCTTGGACCGGCCAAGCATACTTTAGTTCCGTTTGATTGCGCTCAAGATCGTAAGGGATAGATCTGTCTGGATCGTTGGCATAGTATGGTTTCCCGCCTGAGTCCTTTTCCCCTTCCCCTGCATCGGTACACAAGTACACAAAGTCGATCACTTCGTTGAAACGATAGAAGGCATGGACGGCGTTGGAACCAAAAAGGTAGAGGTTTACATCCACGACACCGTGTTTATCAGGGTCCCAATTCACTGTAGCGGTGCCCTCAGTATCCGTAAAGCCGACTCTCTTCGCGCGGAGCATTGCAAACTTAAAGGACTGCATAATCTTAGTAAGTTGAATTCTAATTTTTGGACGTTCAGCAACTTTTACGGTGGCAGTTTCTCCGTCAGATAGAACAACACCTAGATGTGATGATGTTTTACACAGGTCGTCTCGTTTGGAAACTTGAAAGAAAGACATCAGAGGAGAAGGCCACTCGGAATGCCTTCCCAAAATGGTCATGCCTCGATGTGGAATCTCTGTATCCGAAATCGATACCGAATACACACGGTTCCCAAACGAAATTAGAAATTCATCGCCTCGAGAGGAAGCTCGAGGTAGCTTTCGTATGAAATCTATGGGTTTCGGGCCACCGTAGCCGAATATCGAGGCAAAACAGGTATCAATCGAGAAGACTTTTTGGGGATCTTTTGTTTCCACGTTGCCCGCCTTTATCTTGATTTATGCCACACAGCTAAAATTACCCATCCGAAGGGCTGTGGCGATGGAGGTCATTTCCATAGAAGACATCCCCGAAGATTGGGGGCAATAACCAACGTGTGTGGCTCCAGCTCTCATAGCCGCTGCAATCCAAGGCGCGGACATAGCGTTGACCTCTGCAGTCAGATTGCTGCTGACGCCAAAGGAAAGCGGTAAGTATCACGTGGGAATGTTGTTACGACAAATGACGCCAATAATGGGACCGGTTGGCAGCAGGTAGCTGTCACTAAGCATAGCCACCTGAAAAGCATACGGTATGCCTGTGCTGGTGTTGAAAAGGCCTGGTGCAAACATCCTTATCGCGCTCCTTTGGAACATCTGATCAACGCCTTCGGCTGCGCCGACCTTCGTGCTTGATTGCAGTTTGGTTCACCAGACGGCCAGTTTCCAGCATTTCTTGCGCTGTTTTGGTCGCTTGAGCGGCGGATATGTCGTTTCTGGACGGACTCCGCCTAATTCTGCGAGCCTCCTGCGCATCAGGCCTGGCGCGCAAGGCTGGCGATGACGGGCCTATGACGGACATTTCCGGCATCGCGATCCGGGCCAGCGTCTCGCCTGAGGTCGACGGCGAGATCCGCGGGCAGATCACTGCAGGCGTCTTTCCCGTGCGCCTGAGCGCCGAAGACTGGCAAAGCGGCTCAGGGCGCCGATGTCTGGCGAGAAGCGAAGATCCGCCGCAACAAGAACTTCTTCGTAAGTGCTCGTCTGAAGGACGCATTGGAGGCCGCGGGCCTCGCCAAGGATTTCGATCTGATCACCTGCCTTTCGGCCTGAGGGTCACCTAGGAATGAGCCTTTTCAATTACGATCTGACCCGTTTCGAGGTACACCATCTCTTACCCTACCGGGTGTTCCAGAACCCGGACATTCGGGCGCTGTTCCACGAAGCGGGTATCACGCAGGAGATGAAGGGCAACCTGAGCCCACCTGCGGCAGCGCGGCTTAACGGTCGCATTCGCCATGGGCTGAATGTCGGCTTCAGCTCCGGGCGCATGCACGGTCCGCAGCTGCGGCGAATTTCCGCTTTCCGCCCTTCCTGTCGACGCGCCGCGTCAAGCTGCACCAGGCGCCAATGACGTGCAAGGCGCCGCGGATCCGGGCGGTCGCTGCGCTTGGCTTGAGTGGCCGCTTCCGGAGGTTCCTGCAGCGGGCCGAGCCGCAGCTATAGGGCTTCACATTTATGATGAGGCCATTGTCTATCCATGCGTCGGCTCGCGGGCGAGGATGGTGCCAGCCGGAAGCCATCCCCTGATCCTCTCTTTGTTTGGCTGGCATTGCGGGGAATCGCTGGTAAGTTTGGGAAAGTACGGGAAACTTTGGTGGACGAGCGTTTTGACACGGACTGAACTGGATCAGGTTTTCGAGGGATTGGCCGCGACACGCGATGACCTTGACGCGCGGCGTGATGTGCTGGAGCGCGCCACGCATATGTTTCTTCATCGGAACGCGCTGGGCGGCCAGATGATTGCGCGGTTCTGCGAGACCTCAGAGGCCGATCCTGTGCTCGAGGATTTCAACGATCTGCTTGGTGCCGCGCTATCGGCAGCGCGGATGGCGCAGGAGAGCGGGCAGAAACGGGGCGATGCGCTGGTCGATGCGATCGGGGCGGCCGTAGACCTGGCTGCCGGGCAAGGGCGGCTTGAGAGCTTTCACCGGCTCCACCTCGCGCGGTCCTGGGCGCAAAACGGGCTGAGCCCGCCTGTTGCCCTGGAGCTCAGCGAAATGGCCGATAATTCTGCCACGCACGCCCACCCGCCGGATCCGGAAGCGCTGGAGGAGCTGTTTCGCGACCTGGTCGCGCAAGCCGACGGCGACGCACTGGCGCTTCACACGGCGTTAACCGAGATGTTCCCCGCCATGCCCCCCGCCTTGCGGGACGCTGTGGTCGAATTCGCGGTTGCGCGTCCCGATCCGATCTTCGCGCAGCTTGGCTGCTATTGGCTGGTCAACCCAGCCGCCACCATCCGGGGTGCTGCGGCGCGAGGATTTGCAGCGCGACTGGATGCCGGCGTTCTGAGCGGCGAAACGACGGCGCGCCTGACCGTGCTGCGCAGCTGGATGCCCCAGGACGAGGCGCTTGATGGAGTGGATCAGATCCTGCGCGATGCCCTGCGCACAGGGCTTGGTCAGGCCAAGGCTGACACTGGCTGGAAGGTTGAAACGGCCTTTGCATCCTTGCCCGATGGCTCTGGAGCCCAGAGTATTGCGATTGCTCTGGCGTCAGGGACCGCACACGCCATTGCGATGGTCCTGCTCAAGACCGGTCACGGTGTGAAGGATGCCTATGTAATCCCATGCGACTCCGCGCGCGATCAGATGACCCTACTCGACCGCATGACGGAGGAAACCGGCGCGCTGAACGTACCGATGGACTATATCAGCGCCGCCGTAGCGCAGGCGTTGGGCGATGGGCTGACCAACGGGATTCCCCCGGCTCCGGGGTTGATCGATGTCGCGGCGTGGTGCGGGTTGAGCACTCTGCGTCCCGACGCAAAGGACACAGCCGAGTTGCTGACCGGCCTGTCCGTCAATGCCGATGTATCGGCTTCATCCGCGCAGAAACGGGGACGATTGATCAATGCCAGTGCGGATTGGGGAGCACGGCACCACTTGCTTCGGTATTGGCATGACGAAAGCGATGACGTCCGTGAGGTGCTGGCAGCAGCGCATGGGGCGCGTGCTGCGGATCGTGCGCTTTGGACATGGCTTGAGACACGCCGTGCCTGGTGGGCGCATCAGATCGCGCGCTGTGCGGCAGTTCTCGACGCGACCGGTGACCCGGACACCAAGATCTTTGTCGCCACTGCCATGGCATTGCTGGATGGCCATGCCCTCAAGAAAATCCCAATCATGGCGGCGATCCATGAACAGACCATCGAGGCATGGGTGCTTGACGACCCGGACCTGCCGGTCGGTGCCGGATTGGGGGAGTTCATCGAGTTGGCCGAACAGGAGGAACCCGCGCCTGAGGGCGATGGCGAACTGAGCACGCTGCTGGACGGCACCGACATGACCGCGGACTGGATCGACGGATACCTCATGTCCGTTGTCATTGCCCCCAAGATGATCGCTCCGAACCGCTGGCTGCCACACATCCTTGAACACGCGGCTGCCGGGCTCGATCCCGCCGACCTGCAGCGGTTCCTCGACATCGTAATGATGCGGGCCAATTCAGCGATCGCGACGGCAGACGGCCAAAGCGATTTCGAAGCAGACATGACGCAGCGCGGCTCCGGCGGAGTACGGGAATGGGCGTCGGGGTTTCATGCTAGTCGGGAGAGCTTCGTATCCTCGTGGCCGAAAAAGTCTCTCGCCCCGACGGATCAGGCGATCCTGCGTCAGATCACCGAGGCAAGAAGTCGTGGCCTTCCGGCACCCGGTATCCGCATTGTCGGGCAATGGCTATCGGCTCGCCACGCAATGAACTTGCAAGGGACTTGAGCGCAGGCAGCGACGGTTAACGGAGGGCGACTCCCAAAACGTTGACATGGCGTTGACATGAAACGCGCGGCTCTTACACAAGTAAAGCGCTCGGGTTTTAAGCCTTTGATAACGCGGATAGATTTGGTTGCGGGGACAGGATTTGAACCTGTGACCTTCAGGTTATGAGTCGTTTCGAACGAACCATGAACAATCACTTGGCAACGCGAGTTCTTGCGCAGTTTCCGACACTTGCCGATCCCGGAGCCGGGGCTCCGCTTCGCACGATCTGTCGGAATTGCGCAGCGTTTTTCGGCCTCGTGCTTCCACAATGCTTCCACGGGGCCGAGACCTGATTTTCCGGTAGCACGACCATCAGTGCAGCGTGCCCGGCCGCTCGATCACGAAGGTCTCCAGCATCTGCTGCCGCGCTTTGCGACAAGACTGGATGACCACGTTGATCTCCGCCTCAGCGATGCGCGTGAGTTCGCGCAGATGCTTCGCGGTGTCCTCTAGGGTTGACGTGTCGGCTGGTCCCGGCGGATCGGTCGCAAGGGTTTCGGTTGCCGCGAACAGCGCACGCATCTCACCGAGGGTTCCGATGGCGTTGTGCGCGCTCTCGGGGAAATCCATCTCCTCCTGTCCCGCGAAAAGCCCGTCGATGAATCCGTCGAGTTCCTCACGCCGCACCCTGGCGAGACGTCCGAGATACTCGTGGCTGGCCGGCGCGGTCTTCACCCGGGCGAGCTTGAAGGGGTCGCTGCGCTTCTGGTGCGCGCTGAGGCCGTTCCACATGCCCTGAAGCAGCTTGCCGAAGAAAGCCTCCGCCTCGCCCTTATCCTCGAAGACGGGAAGCTCGTCGCCCCAGACACGGTGGATTTCCTGCATGGGCGATGCATTCATGTCGGGCGTCGCGATGTTGCCCATGAAACGCGCACGGACCTCGTGATACGGGAGCGGGCAGGCATAGCGCTTCAGCAGGGCCCGTATCGCCCCGTCATCGACCGCCTGTTTCTTGCCTCGCATCGCCATCGCGTCTCCTGTCGTCTTTTGCCGCATTCTAGCCAACTGCGCGGGCAAGCGCCACACCGCCTGCAGTGGGTATCGCGCGGATACGAAACGCTGACGGCGCGCGTTCCAACCTATCGCCCGGGCCGCAGGACTTGGCCGTTAAAATCGTCCGATGGCAGCTCGAGCAAGATGGCCGTCATCGCGTCGGCGACCTCTGCCGCGTTCCGTGCCTGCCCGTCGCGAAGCGCCGCATCAAGCCAGGCGGCATGCGGCAGGTCGCAGGCCTGCGCCGCAGCGACGTGGTCACGAAGGCCCTCGGTCTCGACGAGGCCCGGCTGGAAAAGGGCGACGGCGGGCAGGTCGGTGTGGGCTTCGTGCGCGAAATCCGTGACCATCTGCTCGAAGAGCCGCGCCAGCGCCTTCTTGGTGATGCCGTAGATGCCGGTGCCAGGCTGGGCGCGGTCCGCGATCCCGGCGCCCACCATGAGAATCCGTGCGGGCGCGGCGCGACGCAGGGCTGGCAGGAAGGCCTGCGTCAGCGCGAGCGGAGCGGTCACGTTCAAGGCGAAGGCGCGCTCCAGCTCCGCCGGGTCGGTACCGGCGAAATCGGGACTGGGCGGGCCGATCCCGGCATTATGGACGAGATGGCGCAGCTTGCCGCCCCCTGTCGTCAGCCGCGCCTCCACCGCCGTCAGCAGAAGCGCCCGGTCCTGCGCCGAGGCGATGTCGGCGGGCACGACCAGCGCGTCGGCCGCGAGCCGCTCCTGCACCGCGCGCAGGCGATCCGCGCGCCGGCCCACCAGCACGACGCCGACACCTCGGGCTGACAGGGCCTGCGCCAGCGCCGCCCCGATCCCAGAGCCTGCGCCGGTGATAAGCGCCCAGTCTGCCGGACGGCTCATGGCGCGTTGCGCTGCGCGGGGTCGCGGGTGAAGGCGGCCGAGCGTTCGGCCGCGCCTTCGGCGCGCTGGCGTCGCGCAGCCTCGGCCCACCAGACGAGCTGCGAGAAGGTGCGCCCGAGATAGCCGTCCCAGCGCGCGCCATCGACGCCGGGCGCATAGCCGCCCGCCTCATCCCACACTTCCTGGGCCTTCGGTACGTGGATCATTGCCGAGACCGGCAGGCAGCCGAGTTCCGACAGGAACGTGCGCATGTTCACCGCCGCCCGCGCTCCGCCCCACTGTCCGGCGGAATAGGTCGCGATCGCGCTCGGCTTCCAGGAATAGAGCGAGCTGCCGAAATGGTTCAGCAGATGCCCGAGCGCGGGACTCATTGAATGATTGTATTCGGGGCTGACCATCACGTAGCCGTCGGCCTCGGCAATCCGCCGGGCAAGATCCTCCAAAGCGGCGGGCGCCTTCCCTTACGCATGGGCGAAATGCGGCATGAACGGGCCGGAGAGATCGAACTCGAGCGGATCGATCAGCTCCGCCCCGTGCCCCGCGGCCTCGAGCCCGGCCATGCAGGCGCGCGATACGCGCAAGCCCAGCCGCGCCGGGCGCGGCGGTTTGCTGTCCCGCACCGAGCCGAGAAAAACCAGAAAATTCATGGGTGACAGGTAGCGTGCCGCCGCATCGCCCTCAACCCGGCGCGGGCGTCCGTGTCATCGCAACCCTCCGGTCGAACGGAATTTTCTTCTGGGCGCGCCATCAGCCCGCCACCAGCGACCAGAAACCGGACTTCCTGCCATGTTGGCCCTTCAGCCGTGCGACATAGGCGTCGTGCGTCTCGAACGCGCCGAAGTCATCAATCCGAGGTGCCAGTTCGGCACAGGTCGCAAGGTGGCGCGCCGCGTGGCGATAGCGCTTGGATCGCCCCTTGCTCACAGCAAAATCGATCATCGCGCGCAGCACCAGCGTCGCTGCCAGGGGGTGGCTTTCGGCCAGCGCATCCGCGGCCGGGGTCAGATAATCAAAACGGTTGCCATCAATCTCGCCGTGGCGGTTGATCAACAACTCGGCTGCACGGTCCGGCGACTGCCAATCGAGGAAGAACTGCAGCGCCGCCAGCAGCTCGGGATCAGCCATGGCAATCTCGACTGCCTTTTCCTCGGCCTCGATATCATCGAAGTCAGGCAGCTTACGGAGATAGGCGCGTAGGTAGTCCGCCCACAGGTCGCGTTCAAAACACGCCCAGCGAAACGCCTGTGCCTCTTCTTTGCGGCCCATGGCGTCCAGCACATCAATCCGCGCATCCTGCCAGTCCATGCGGTCCCAGTCGCCTTCGTCGACATCTGCGGCATCGAGAAAATCCAGCGCCTCGGCGGCCCGGCCGGCATCAACCAATCGACGCGCAATGAGAATAGCATTCGTTGGGACTGTGCGCGTCCACGGCTCGAACTGCGCGATGAACGCATCGACATCCCCCTGCGCATCGGCCAACTCGAGCAGAGCGCTTTTGGCTATGCGCTGTTTTCGACGCTCCGCTATGCTTTGCATGTATTCGGCGGTGTTCTGCCGCAAGATCACATCTGTCGAGAGATCGGTTGCATTCGACGTTTCCAGAAACGACTCCAACTTTTGACGCAGACGTTCCAGGCCATTGGCCCCGAGGGCCGGGGTCAGCGTGGAAATGAGCTTGTCGAACTGGCTGTACCGGTTCTCACACAGGGCGTCGAATGTGGTATCGATCAGGATCTCAGCACTGGGCCTTGCCGCCGCCACCAGCGGGCCGAGGTCCGCGCAGGCTTCGTGAAAAACCTCGATCACGTCACCGTCACCGCTTTGACAGCGCTCGATGACGGGGTTTGCGAGGCCCATGAACCGCCACATCAGGAACAAGGCTTGGTCCGGATCATAAGGTCCGACCTGCTCGATAATCCCCCGGCGCTGCGTCTGGAGATCGTCGATGAAGGATTTTCTCTTCTTCCAGGTGATGGCGCTCTTGGCATTGGCGATGCTCGTCAGCCGCTTGGCGATCGCCCGCCCGGCCTCCTTCGGGCTCTGTGCGCCCGCCAATTCCAGACGCAGCTTGCGCTTGGCCGCCGCATTCCCGGTGCTGACCTCGATCAGCAGTTGCGCCAGGCGCTCGGTGCCCAGCGCTTCCAGGTTCTTTGCGTTCAGGGTGGTTTTCGACGCCATCAGTGTTCCGTTGCTTTTTGACGGTTGTAGCAGCGACGTCGAAAAGCCGGAACCTGCGTTTTGATTCGCTGGAACAATCTCTGTCCCGCACCGGCGCGCGGCGACACCCACGCAGAACCGCGCGCCCTTTCCTTTTCCTGCGCAATATCAATGTGTTCGTTGACTATCGCGGCAACCTCCGCACTGTAGAGCGAAAAGAACCGGAAGGCCGCCCATCATGCCCAAGCTGACCAAGCGCGTTGTTGACGCAGCAGAAACCCAAGCCAACGAATACTTCGTCTGGGACAGCGAGATCCCTGGCTTCGGGCTGCGCGTGCTGCCGAGCGGGCGCAAGGGCTATGTGGTCCAGTATCGCGCCGGACGGCGATCCCGGCGCATCAGCCTCGGGCCCAGCACCGTCCTGACCTGTGAGCAGGCCCGCAGCCGCGCCATCGCCATCGTTGCTGCCGCCCGCAACGGCGAGGATCCCGCCGCCGCTCGGGACGCGGGGCGCAAGGCGATCACGGTGAAGGAGCTGGCCGAACGGTTCGACAAGGAGCACATCGCCGTCCGCCTCAAGGCCAGCACCGCGACGGAGTACCGGCGCAACCTTCGGCGCTTCATCCTGCCGGCACTTGGGCAGCTGACGGTCACCGGGATCACTCGGGCGGACGTCGCGAAGTTCCACCACGACATGCGTCACATCCCCTATCAGGCGAACCGCTGCCTTGAGGTGGTTTCCAAGATTTTCGTGCTGGCCGAAATGTGGGGGCTGCGGCCAGACGGGTCGAACCCGCGCAAGCACATCCGCAAATACCCCGAGGAGAAGCGCGAACGCTTTCTCAGCGCGGCGGAGCTGCGCAGGATCGGCGAGGTGCTGCGCGAGATGGAAGCGGAGGGGATCGAACTGTCCTCTGCCATCCTCGCCGCCCGTTTGCTGATCCTCACCGGATGTCGGCTGAACGAGATCATGACGTTGCAATGGGCATACGTCGATCTGGCCGAGCGCGTTCTGCGCCTGCCGGATTCCAAGTCCGGCGCCAAGGTCGTCCATCTCGGCCAGCCTGCCGTCGAACTGCTCCGCGGCGCCCCGCGCCTTGATGGCAACCCTTGGGTCATCACCGGCACCCTGCCGGGCAAGCCGCTGAGCGATCTCCAGCCCTTCTGGCAGCGCGTTCGCGCCCGCGCCGGCGTCAAGGACGTCCGCATCCACGACCTGCGCCACACCTTTGCATCGACGGCCGTCGCGTCGGGTCAGGGCCTTCCGATGATCGGTAAGCTCCTTGGCCACACGCAGGTCCAGACAACGGCGCGCTACGCCCACCTCGCCGCCGAGCCGGTGCGGATGGCGGCGGACGCGGTGGCCGCGTCCCTCAAAGATGCGCTTGCGGGATGAGCGGAAGCGATCAATCCACACATATTTCAGGGCTTTCCCGTGACGCGCTAGCGTGCGATACTGCACTCTGCATTACTTTTGCAGCACATGCGGATCCCCATGATGGCCAGCAACAAGACGGCAACGCTCACTTTGAGGCTCGATCCAACTCTCAAGGAAGCGTTGCGGAATGCGGCCGAACAAGAGCATCGGTCGCTGGCCAACATGGTCGAAGTCATGATCTTGGACTATTGCGGTCGCCACGGTCATGCGGTTCCAAACGCTGCGGAAGAGACGAAGCGTGGGGAGCAATCCAAGTGATCAAGACAGTCAAGCAAGCTTGCACGTTCAATCCGGTGATCAAGGATTATCGGATGGCCGAGGGCATCGAAAACCTCGCTGACTTGATCGCTGATAATGGTGATGGGCGCGACTTTTTTGCCCGGAACTTCGTAACGCACGGAATGGAGCAGCTCTTCAAGGAGGGCATGCTGCGTCTCTCCGGGAAATCTGACCAGGCGGTTTTCGAGCTAACCCAAGCCATGGGTGGTGGTAAGACGCACATGATGGTTGCCCTTGGGTTGCTGGCACGCCATCCGCATTTACGGCCAGAAGTCCTCCCGGAGGAGCTGAATAAGCGAGTTGACTTTGCAGAGGCAAGGATTGCAGCTTTCAATGGCCGCAACAGCCCCGACAACTACATCTGGGGTGAGATAGCCTCCCAACTTGGTGCCGATGAAGCCATACGGCCGCATTGGGCGAACGGGCCTAGGGCAGTCGACCAAAGAAAATGGAAAGAGATCATTGGCGACAAGCCAACGCTAATACTGCTGGACGAGCTCCCACCCTATCTTCAAAACGCCGCCACTCAATCTGTTGGCGCTGGCACACTTGCGGATATGGTTGTCTACTCTCTGAGCTCCTTGATGAGCGCAGCTCTGGAACTACCAAACTGCGCCATCGTGATCGCCAACCTTTCAGGCAGCTACAAGTCTCAAACAAAGGCGCTCGCTGAAGCCGTTGGGAATCTGCAGCAGGAGGCGAGACGCCAGGCAATGACGATCACCCCGGTCCAGCTGGCGGGGAACGAGATATACGAGATCCTGAAAAAGCGCCTGATCGATCAGCTACCGGATGAAAGAACAATCGCCGATATCGCTGAAGAATATGCGCAGCAGGTAAAAAAGGCGGAAGACGGTGGATACATCGTTGCGTCAAGCATCGAGCAGATTGCTGAGCAAGTGCGTGAGACGTATCCATTCCATCCATCGTTCAAGCATCTTGTCGCGCTATTTGCTCCATCCCGGATGATCACTTAGACCCTCGCCGGCGGGCGCTTTTTGTGGCACGTTCCAT
>QVQC01000065.1 GCA_003428585.1 Nioella halotolerans | reverse complement strand
GTGAAGTTTCAGCTGGCCCATCGCGTCCAGCACCTGCGATCTTTCCATGGTTAGGTCTCCTCATCCTATCGGACTCAGTCCCAGGCGGTGCCGGCTACTGCCGTCGATTGCTCGACGATTCTCGCTTCTCCGCCCGGGTGCTGCTGGGGCGGGCGATCGCGATCCTCGATTGCCCTCGTGGCGAAGCCTGTGAGACGAGCTGCTCGCGGTGCGTGAATGACTACTCCAACCAGGTCTATTGGGATCAGTTCGATCGTCATCCTGTGTTTGGCTGGTTGCGCGGCCTGCTTGCGGAGTCGACACCGCGGCCCGCTCATGCGCCCGTGGCGGCGGTCCCGGTAGCGCAGACCGCGGCGACGACGCTGCGGGTGCGTCTCGAGGGAGCGGGGCTGGTGGCCGTATCTACGCCAGCTCTCTGGGGTGCCGAAGATCGGTCCGAGGCCCTCACAAGCGCGCGGGCATTGCGAAACTGGCTCGATGAAGCCTCGAACAGGCATGCCCTCTTTCTCCTTTCACCGGGTGCGGTTGATGCAGGTAAACCGACGGGCCTCGATCGTGAGATTGCCTATGCTTTGGCTCCATACGAGCGATCCGGCCAACTTCGCTTTGGCACGCTTGACGGGTCTGCCGTCGCGAATGCGCCTCGCCTGTCTGTCTTAAAGGGTGTCGGGGCAGAGGCCTCTGTGGATGCGTTCTACGCACCGCAGGACGCGGCGGCGGCTCTTGCCGGGCCATTGGAGGGAGTCAGCCACCTTTTTTCATGTTCAGCAGGCGACAGCTGGCTTGCCTCTGTGCAGGACAGCGTCCAAACGCTGCCGGGTCCATTGGCTGGGCTCACCGAGCGCTTGCGCGTTTTCCGCTTCCGGCCGGGCACCGCCCGCGCGCTCACACCGCTCTTCGAAGGCGTAGCAGGGCGCCGTGTCGTGCTCGAAATCGAGGATCCCTGGTGCGGCGTTCGCCCACATAACCGTCGTCGCCTAGCGAACTTTGTCGCTGCCGCTGGGTCAGCGGGGGTCGACATCGAGCGACTCGCAGTCGTATGGAATCCCGATCATGGCGAGCCGGATACGCCGCAATCGCAGTCGAGCGCGTTGCGCGCCGAGCTGCGATCTGCCGGCATCACGGCTAGCCTCCTGCACGGTCTTCGCGATCACCTTCAACCGGATCTCCCTCGGAAGCGGAGGCACCCGCGAAGGCCGCGTCTTGTCGCGCTTGAGCCCTGGCACGCCTTCATCGAGATACCGCTCCTGCCAGCGCCAGACCGTCGGCTTCGACATGCCCGTCCGCCGCATGATCCCGACGGTGCCCTGACCGTCCGCCGTCGCCAGCACGATATCGGCGCGCCATGCAAGCTTGCGCGGCGTGTTCCGGTCGGCGACCAGGGATTGGAGTTCGGCTCGGTCCGCGGGGCTCAGGTAAAGGCAGATGTCATTGCGTCTCATGCCCCGACACTGTCACTTCCAGCCGCAGCTTGGAATCTTCCGTCAGGTGGGAAACACTAGCGAGATTACGCCATGAACCATGGTTTCCGGCACCGCGAGCGTTTCGCTACGGCCCGGAGCGGCGCGGTTTGACCCGATCGAGGAGCAGCTCCGGACCAACATTCGCGCGACCATCACAGCCATATCCGCGGCAGACCAGCTATGCCGGAAGCTTGCCCGCCATGAACACCTTCTCCGGGGATACACGGCCAAATACGAGAGGACGCCAACCTGCCTGATGAAGACCAAGGAAGCGTTGCTCGCCATCTACGAAGTCTCAGCCGATCTTCGGGGCCACCTTCGCGCGCGCAAACCGATCTAGAGCGCCTTCACCACCGTCCGCCGTACCGTGCAATCCAAGCCGGCGCTGTCGCAGAAGACGGCGAAACCTATGGTCCGCATTCTCGTTCAGGCCGCCGGAAAGACATGGCATCGCCTGTCCGGCGCGAACCAGACGCTTTGACCTTCGAAGGCGCTACCTTCACCGACGGTGGCGCCGCGAACGACACACACTACGCCGCATCAGAGGACCGCATCACCCAGATCCTAGCGCTTCGCCCGCCCCCGGGGGGTTCTTTCAATTGAGCTGAACCCTCAGGGTGCAATGCCATTGTTTTACCTCCACCAAGAACTGCGCCACCTTTTACCAAGAGGCAGGGATCATGGCGCGCAAGGCATACGGACATGAGAATCGGGTTTATCGGACTGGGAAATGTTGGCGGCAAACTTGCGGGCAGCCTTCTGCGAAACGGGTTTGACCTCACGGTTCATGATCTGAACGGTGAACTTGTCGAGGCGTTCGTCGCACGCGGCGCAAAAAGCGCTGACAGTCCACTTGCCCTGATGCGGGCTTGTGATGCCGTGATTACCTGCTTGCCGTCTCCCGCCGCCTCGGCCGCCGTGGTGGAGGACATGCTGCCAAGCGTGGATGACACCAAGATCTGGCTGGAAATGTCGACCACCGATGCAGACGAGATGAAACGCCTTGCAGCACGTGTCGCGGCGCAGGGCGGCTCGGCCATCGAATGCCCGGTATCGGGCGGCTGTCACCGGGCGGATACGGGCAATATCTCGATCTTCGCGGGCTGCGACCGCGCCACGTTCGAACGCATGCTGCCGACCCTGACGGCCCTTGGCCGCCGTGTCCTGCACACTGGCGAGATCGGGACCGCCTCGGTCCTGAAGGTAATGACCAACTATCTGGCGACGGCGAACCTCTTGTCCTGCTGCGAAGCGTTGGTGACGATGAAGGCCGCCGGCATGGATCTCAACACGACATATGAGGCGATGAAAATATCCTCGGGCACCTCTTTCGTGCATGAAACCGAAAGCCAGTTGATCCTGAACGGCTCGCGCGATGTGTCCTTCACCATGGACCTCGTGAAAAAGGATATCGGCCTGTTTCACCAGATCGCGGAGGCGGCGAACGTGCCGCTGGAGATCGGCCCGTTGCTGGTCAGCATCTTCGAGGACGGAATCGACCGCTACGGCGAGCGCGAATTCTCGCCCAACATCATCCGCCGGCTGGAGGATGCGACCGGGCTGAGCATCAGCGCCCCCGGCTTTCCGGCCGAACTGGTCGATGACGAGCCCGAGGAACCCGGCTACGAGGTATTTCCCACCGGCCGTGCCAAGCCCCTTGCCGCGGAGTGATCCGATGGAAGACCTTGCACCGCACGCCCGCGCCGGGGCGGACTTTGCGCAGGCGCGGGCAGATCTCGCCGCCGCGTTTCGCTGGACCGCGCGGCTTGGCCTGAACGAGGCTGTCGCCAACCATTTCAGCCTCGCGGTGAACGAGGCGGGCACCGAGTTCCTGATCAATCCCAACCAGATGCATTTCGCGCGCATCCGCGCATCCGATCTGCTGCTACTCGATGCCAACGACCCCGGAACGCTCGACCGGCCGGATGCGCCCGACCCCACCGCGTGGGGCCTGCACGGGGCGATCCACCGCCACTGCCCGCATGCGCGCTGCGTGATGCACGTTCATTCGACCTGGTCCACGGTGCTGGCCTGCCTCGCCGACAGCACCCTGCCGCCGATCGACCAGAACACCGCGACGTTCCATGACCGTCATGTCGTGGATACCGGCTTTGGCGGCCTGGCCTTCGAGGAGGAAGGCAGGCGCTGTGCCGGTTTACTGTCCGACCCCCGAAAACAGGTGATGGTGATGGGCAATCACGGGCTTCTCGTTATCGGCAGCGGCGTCGCGGATGCGTTCAACCGGCTCTATTACTTCGAACGCGGGGCAGAAACCTATCTGCGCGCGCTTCAGACCGGGCAGCCCTTGCGGCGGCTCCCGGATGACATTGCGGAAAAGACGGCGCGGGAGCTTGAAGCTTACCCCGGACAGGCCGAGGCGCACCTGCACGAAATCCGCGCAATTCTCGATGCAGAGGCTGACTCCTACGCGACCTGAGACGTCGCGCAATTGCCAAAAGGATGACCACCGAATGAGCGACATGACGTTCGAGTTCCGTAACGAAGGCATGGTCGTCGGGCTGCCCGGCGGCCGCGCTTACTTCAACTATTACTGGCTGCGCGACGCTTGCGTGTCCTGCATCGATCCGCAAACGCGCGAACGGGTGTTCGACGCGTCGGAACTGGCGAGTCCGCCGCGCGCCACCTCGGCCCATGTCGATGGCGGCATGCTGGTGATCGGCTGGCAGGACGAGGCGCAGGCCAGCCACGTGCCGATTGCCCTGCTGGAAGAGGTCGCAACCAACGGCCGCGCCGATGATCCGGCCGAGATTGCGCGCGCGCTCTGGTACCACGACCATCAGCCTGACATCGCCCGCGTCAGCCAGCAAGCAGTGACCGGCACGAAAGATGGACGCGCCCGCCTCGCCCGCGCCTTGATCGAGGACGGTATCGCCATCGTCACCGACATGGAGCACAGCCACGAAAGCCTGCCGCGCCTGGTAGAGGCCATCGGCCCGATCACCCCCTCGGCGGAAGGGTTGTTCTTCGATGTCCGGGTCGAGATCGAGCCCACCAACCTTGCCTTCACGGCGGGCCCGCTGGAGATGCATACCGACCTGCCGGGCGAGGAAACCGCACCGGGCGTGCAGTTCCTGCATTGTCTGGAAAACACGGTCGAAGGCGGGCTTTCGCTGTTTCTGGACGGGGCCGCCGTGGCCGAAGCGCTGCGCGCAGCGGATCCGGAAGCCTTCAACCTCTTGTCAAGCCACTACATCCCGTTCTTCTACAGGCATGACAACTGGGATTACCGTGCGCATCAGCGGGTCATCGAGACGGATCTGGATGGCAACGTGACGGGTGTTACGATTTCCCAGCACCTGCAGGACAACATGGACCTGCCGCAAGACCTGCTGGACCGCTACTACCCGGCGTTCCTCAAGTTCATCCGCATGATGCAGGAGGACCGCTTCCTGATGCGCTTCCGGTCGGAGGCAGGCAACTGCGTGGTCTTCGACAACCACCGGATCGTGCATGGGCGCGAAGGTTACGTGGCGGAGAGCGGCCGCCGCCATCTGCGCGGCTGCTACACTGACCGCGGCGCCCTGCGCAGCACGTACCGGGTGCTGGCACGGCAGGGCTACACCGGCGAGAGCGCGGTCGGCAGGGCCCGCGCGCGCGCCTGACCCGGGCAGCGTTGGTGGAAAACGGGAACGGCGCGGAGTGACCCGCGCCGTTCTGCCGTTGCGAGGGGAGGCTTTTTCAGGCGGCGAAGGGCGGGCGCACCTTGATTTCCATGTAATCCTCAAGCCCCTGGACACCGCCCTCGCGGCCATTGCCCGAATGCTTGAACCCGCCGAAGGGCGAGCCGTAATCCGCATCGCGCCCGTTGATATGGATGCCGCCCGCCCGCAAGCGGCGCGCGACCCGCAGGGCGCGATCCTCGCTGCCGGTCTGGATATAGGCCGCGAGTCCATACTCGGTATCATTGGCCAGGGCGATCGCCTCCTCCTCGGTGTCGAACGGGGTAAGGGTCAGCACCGGGCCAAAGATCTCCTCGCGCCAGATCACCATCTCTGGCGTGACATCGCAAAAGATCGTCGGGCGCACGAACCAGCCGGGCTGCAAGGCCTCCGGCAGGCCGCCGGGCCGGCCCGGTCCCCCGGTCAGAAGGCGCGCGCCCGCGTCCAGCCCGGCCCGGATCATCGCCTGCACCCGGTCATACTGGATCTCGTCGAAGAGTGGTCCGATATGATCGCCCTCCTGCTCGGGATCGCCCGCGAGCGTGGCATCCGCGGCTGCCTTGGCCAGTTCCAGGACTCGGGGGTAGACGCTACGCTCCACCAGCATGCGGGTGGGCGCATCGCAGGATTGGCCGGTGTTGAAGAAACACGCGGCCACGCCCTCGGCCACGCGGGCCTCCAGATCGGCATCGGCAAAGACCAGGTTCGGGGATTTCCCACCCAGTTCAAGCGTGACCCGCTTGAAGCTGTCGGCGGCATCGCGCGACACGGCGCTGCCGCCGCGCGTCGAACCGGTGAAGGACATCATCGCCACGTCCGGGTGCCGCGACAATGCCGCCCCCACCGTCAGACCATCGCCCTGCACAAGATTGAAGACCCCCGCCGGGTACCCTGCCTCGTGCACGATCTCGGCATAGACCTGCGCCGAAAGCGGCGTATGCTCGGACGGCTTCAGCACGCAGGTCGCCCCGGCGGCCAGCGCGGGCACCACTTTCAGCGCGATCTGGTTGATCGGCCAGTTCCACGGCGTGATCAGGCCACAGACGCCGATGGGCTCGCGGCTGAGGATATCGCCGTTGGGCAGGGTCTCTTCCTCGTCCAGCCTGTCCAACGCGGCGATGAACGCGTCCAGATGGCCGATGCCGGCGTCGGCCTGCACCGTGCGCGACATGGTGATCGGCGCGCCCATCTCGGTGGTGATCGCGTGGGCCAGATCATCCAGGCGCGCCCGTGTGACCTCTGCCAGACGATGCAGCAAGGCCAGACGCTCTGCCTTCGATGTCATGGAAAACGTGTCGAACGCCCGTCTGGCGGCCTGGACCGCGCGGTCCACATCGGTGGCATTGCCCATGGCAACGGTGCCGACCTGACGGTTGCTGGCGGGCGAGAGGATCGGCATCGTCCCGGTCGCGTCCGGGGCGACCCAGCCGCCGTCTATGTAGAACGTGTCGAGTCTGATCATGTCGTGTCTCCTTGCGCGGGGTTACCCGGCATCTTGCAGGACCATATCGGCGGCGCGCATCGCGAGCATCATGGTCGGGGCGTTGATATTGCCGGAGGTGATATTGGGAAACGCCGACGCGTCGACCACTCGCAATCCCGCCATACCGTGGACCTGTAGCCGGGCGTTCAGCACCGAATCCTGCGGGCCGTGTCCCATGCGGCAGGTGCAGGACGGGTGATAAACGGTCGAGGCGCGGCTGCGAAAGGCGTCGAGCAGGGCGCTGTCATCCATCGTGTCGAAAGCCGGGGTCTTGGCCGCTACCGTAACCTTTTGCAAATGCGGGGTACGGGCGAGGGCGCGGATCACCTTGCTGGCGCGCACGGCAGCGGCCCTGTCTTCCTCGGTCGCAAGCGAATTGGGCTGGATCACCGGCGCGTCGCGCCAAGAGGCCGAGGCAATGCGCACATGGCCGCGACTGGTCGGGCGGCACGGCTGCGCCGACAAGATATAGCCGGGCAACCGGTCCAGAACCACCTTGCCGGCACGGTCGATTTCGTAGGAGGCGGGATTGCAGAAGAGCTGCACATCCGGCGCGACCCGATCCGGGCTGGAACGCACGAAGCCGCCCACCTGGTTGACAGGCACCGAAAGCGCGCCGCGCCGCGTCAGAACGTATCGAAGCGCCGCGCGCAACCGTCCAATGGGGCGGCCCAGCAGGCTGTTGAGCGTCGGCACACGCGCCCGGAACTGGTAAGATACCGCGAGGTGATCCTGAAGCCCCTGTCCCACATATGCCAGATGGTGCCGCACCTTAATCCCGTGGGCCTTCAGCACGTCAGCCGGGCCGATACCCGACAGCTGAAGCAGGTGCGGAGTATTGATGGCCCCGGCGCATAGTATGACTTCCTTGCGCGCCCGAACGCGGCGCATCCGCCCGTGTCGGATGTAGGCAAGGCCGGTAACCTGCCCACCGCGGACCTCCAGCCCCGTGACCTGTGCACGGGTGACGATCCGCAAGTTGCCGCGCCGCGTCGCCGGCCGCAGGAACGCATCAGCCGAGGACCAGCGCAGACCGTGGCGCACGGTGCTGCGGTAAAAGCCCAGACCGTCGGCGCCGGAGAGATTCATGTCATCGACAAGGGCAAACCCCGCGCCGCGGCCCGCATGCAGGAAATTTCGTGAAAAGGGGTGCATCTGGTCCGAAAGATCCTGCACCCAGACGGGCCCGTCGCCACCCCGTTCGGCCCGCGATGCGGCCTTCGCGCGGGTTTCCATGGTGTCATAGGTGTCCTGCACCTGCGACCAGCCCCAGCCTTGCGCGCCTGCGGCGGCCCAGTCGTCGAAATCGCGCGGCTGACCGCGGACATAGGCCATGGCGTTGATCGAGCTCGATCCACCGATGACGCGGCCCCGCGGCCAATAGATCCGGCGGCCCGAGAGGCCGGCATCCGCTTCGGTCACGTAGCCCCAGTTCAGCTTCGGATCGGCAAAGGTCATGGCATAGCCCACGGGGACCTTTATCCAAAGGCGCGCATCACCGCCCCCGGCCTCTAGAAGAAGAACCCGGTGACGGCCATTCGCGGATAGCCGGTTGGCCATCACGCAGCCCGCCGACCCGGCCCCGACGATTACGTAATCGACTTCATCCATTTGCACACCCCGCTTTGCGCCGGGTGAAAATGCGGGCGCAGCGGCCTGTTCACAAACAACGACTTTCGCCGCCAAGGCCTCATATAATTTTGGCCTTGCCGAATTGCGCACGGCTGCGGACAGGGTCATGCTACGTGTCGAAAGGAAGACCCGAATGCGAAGACTGCCCCATGTCACCTGGCTGCGCGCGTTTGATGCCGCGGCGCGCCACAGTTCATTCACCGCCGCCGCGGATGAGCTTCACCTGACGCCAGCCGCCGTCAGCCAGCAAATCCGCCTGCTGGAAAAGCAGCTGGGGGCCGAATTGTTCAAACGCCTGCCCAAGGGGGTGGCGCTGACCGATGTCGGGCAGGCTTATGCGCAACCACTCCGGAAGTCCTTTCACGAGATGCAACAGGCCACCGACGGCCTGTTCCGGGTGCAGCGCAAGGCAACACTTCGTGTCCGGTCGTCCATCTCCTTCGCCGCCTTGATCCTGGCCCCGCGACTGAACGCGTTCCGCACGCTTTACCCGGAAATCGAAATCGAATTGTTCACCTCTGTCTGGTCCGATCGCATGACCGATGCCGGCATTGACCTGGACATCCGTTACGGCGACGGAGGTTGGCCGGAACGCAACATCTTGCCCCTCGAGGTCGATGATGCGGTGGTCTTGTGTCATCCCGACCATGCGTCATCGCTGGGCGAAGACCTTTCCATTGAAGGGCTGGCCGCCGCGAATGTCGTACAGGTCGTTGGGTCGGAAACCGACTGGGGCCGCCTGTCGGACACGCACGGGCTTGACCTGCCGGTTCCCGTCCACTGGATGAAGGCGGATTCCTCGCTGATCGCGCTGCAAATCATCGCAGCCGGGCACGGCTCTGCAATCATCAGCCGCAGCTTCGCCGACCAGTATCTAAAATCCGGGGCGCTGATCTCGCCCGTTCCATACGAGATTCCGATGCTTCAGAAGTTCTTTCTGGTCCAATACGACGATGCGAAACACAGCCCCGAAATCGAGATTTTCAAGGAGTGGTTCACAACCCAAACGTTCTGACGGGCATGAAGCAACGACGACAACCAGCGCATCAGCCTTCGCCCGGATCGGCGTCAGCGGGCCCGGTCGTTCCAGATGCGGCTGATTTCCTCGGCAAGCGTGATCGGGTCAAACGGCTTTTCGAGAACCGCCAGCGCCCCGTTGTCCATCAGCTCGGCAACATAGTGGCGTTCGACCTTGGCGGTCATGAATATGACCGGCACCTCAGACAGCGCCGGAACCTTCCGGAAGGCCGCCCACAATTCATCGCCACTCATCCCCGGCATCATGACATCGAACAGGAAAAGCTGTGGATCGAAATCTGCCGCCTTGTCCAGCGCTTCCTGACCGGAGGCGCATTGCAGCACCTCGAAGCTGCCGACATTCTGCAAGGATAGCATCGCGATATCACGGATGTCGGTATCGTCGTCGACATGCAGGATGCGTTTGAGTTCTGTCATGATGGTCCACGTCCCTGGTGCAGGTCAGCCCACACACGTTACCTTGTCCGCATCCGGCGCGGCGTCTGCGGGTTCGCGAAGCGGCACGATGTCCTCGCGCTCTGCGCACTGCAAGAGCGGAAGGTCGAAATAGACGGTCGTGCCCTGCCCCTCGGCCGAGTCCAGGCCGATCTGGCCACCATGCATCGCCACGAGCTTCTTGCAGATTGCAAGGCCGAGGCCGGTACCCGTTCGCCGTTTTCCGTCGCCCGAAGCCACCTGTGTGAAATCCGTGAACAGCTTTGCCTGTTCCTTGATCGGGATGCCGGGACCATGGTCGCGAACCGAAACCCGCACCGCGTCACCGTGGGTGGTCAGGGCGATCTCGATCACGCCGTTCTCGGGCGAGAACTTCGCCGCGTTGGAAAGCAGGTTCATCACGATCTGCGAGATGCGGCCGCGTTCGCAAGAGACCGTGTAGCGGGCCGCATCCGCGTTGAGGCGGATGGTCAAGCCGGCATCCTCCTTGAAGGTGGAATTCAGCTTGCGGGTCTCCTCGACGATATCGAGCAGATTTTCCGGCTGCTTCTGCAGGGTCATCCGGCCGGCATTCATCCGTTCGAGATCGAGGATGTCGTTCACCATCATCAACAAGTAATCGCTGTTGCGGTTGGCGATATCGACGAGGCGCGACATGCTGTCGGGCAACGTCCCGGTGGCGCCCGATTGCAGCAACCCAAGCGCCCCCTTGATGGAGGTCAGCGGCGTGCGCAATTCGTGGCTGACGCGGGCCACGGTCTCCATCTTCACTTTCTCGATCCGCTTGCGGTTGGTGATGTCGCGCAACACCGACAAGAAGACGCGCCGGCCCGAGGCGTCGCGGTGCAGCCTCGTAACGATCTCGACATCCGTGCCACCTTGGCGGGTCTGGATCTCCACGAAATCGCGCGATCCGTTGAACAGGGGCGCAGTATGCCGACGGAACAGCGCAACGTCGAAACCGGGGTCGGTATCCGCGATGGACTTTCCCTGCACGCCGTCCGCTGTCCAACCGAAGCGGGCAAGGGCGGACTTGTTCATGTAGGTCACGGCAAGGCTTTCGACCTCGAAGATGAAAACCTCGTCCTGAAGATCATCGAGAACATTGCCCAGCTGCCGGCGCACGCCGGAAAGCTTCTGTTCGGTGATGTCGGTCAGCAGGCAGATCGTGCACAGGTGGCGGCCGGCATCGTCCATGTGCGGGATGATGGTCGAGGCGACGACGATGGGCGCGCCATCCGACCGGCGCAGGATCTGCTCGCCCGTCCACGGCTGGTTGTCGTGGACCGTCCGGCAAATCGAGTCGTATTGCCCGGCATTCTCTGCGGCCTTCTGATCGCCGTCCGCCCCGGCCTCTTGAGGGTAGAGAATGGACGCGCCCTTGCCGATCACGTCGGCACCGTCATATCCGAAGGCGGCCCTGAACTTGTCGTTGACCTTGATGAACCTGCCATCGGGATCGGTGACCGCAACGATACAGTGGCGTTCGATGGCCATGTCCCGAAAGCCTATCTCGTCGGCCATGCGGGCGCTGATGGCTTGGGTGCGGACCAGCATATGTCGCCGATAGACATTGTGCGCCACGATCCAGGTGCATGCCGAACACAGGATAAGCGAGGCGAACATCGCAAGGTTGGCTTCCGATACCCCCGACCGAAGCGCGACGTCGGCAATGCCCGGATACAAAAGGTACGCAAGACCGGCAGCCGCGAAAAGGGCCATGCCCGTCACCATCATGCGACCCGTTCTCGACGTGTCCTTCGAAGGAGTGTCCAAGCCTGGCGGTGTTCTCATTCCAATCGTCCGATCCGGTAACGCTTTGTATTAACTATTTGGAACTTTAGATGCTTTTTGGGTCAAGAAGATGGCGAATTGATGCGCTCGGAAGATCAATCTGGTGACGGTCCGGTCCCTCGGCTTGCCCCCTTGCCCATCTTACGCCGCCCGCCGGTATTCTTGCCGGCGCGGCAGCGCGATGGTGAACTCACTTCCCTTGCCGGGTTCGCTGTAGACCGATAGACGCCCCCCGTGCAGCTCCACGAGGTGACGCGCGATCGACAGCCCCAGCCCGATGCCACCATGCGTCCGCGTCTTGGACGTGTCGGCCTGATAGAATCGTTCGAAAATCTTTTCCTGCAGGTGTTCGGGAATGCCGGGGCCGGAATCCTGCACCCGGAAAAGCAACTCGGTCTCGTTTTGCTCCACACGTAGGATGACCTTGCCCTTGTCTGCGAACTTGATCGCGTTCGACAACAGATTCAGCAATGCCTGCGTCAGCCTGTCGGGATCAGCGGTAAAGGCGAACTCCGTCTTGAGGACCCGGAAATCGACCTTGCGCGCGCGCGCGAGTTCCTCGACCTGCGCCGAAAGCTGCTCAACCAGATCGGAGGTGGTGATCTGCCGCCTGTCGAGGATGACCTCGTGGCGTTCGAGCTTGGACCAGACCAGCACGTCACCGATCAGGCGCAGCAGATGATCGCCGGACACCTGCGCACGGGTGGCGAAATCCGACAGGCTTTCCAGTTGCTCGCCATTCAGCCGGACGAGATCCGCGCGCGGGGTTGTCTCATCGGCGAGGGCCTCCGACAACTTGCGCGACGCCGGCAAAAGCTCCGGCTTGGCGAGAAAGGACAGGAACCCGATCACCGCCGTCAGCGGCGTGCGCAGTTCGTGGCTGATCACCTGCAGGAATTCGGATTTCGCGCGGTTGGCTTCTTCGGCCTTGGCGATCGAGTTCTTCAACTCGGTGATATCGACGCGAAGCCCCACGGTGCTGCCGTCGGGTGTCTTGCGCTCCGCGATCTTTAACCAGCGACCATCGGAAAGCCTTTCCTCGAACTCGCTGCTTGCCTGTTTATGAACCCGGAGCCGTTCCTGGATCCACTCTTCCTCGCGCCCTTCAGCCGCCGGATACTGGCCGCGCGCGACGCCGGCACGAACCAAGTCCTCGAACCGGATGCCGGGCGCGATGCCGCCTTCGGGCGCGAGGTAGGTTTCCTTGTATCTTTCGTTGCACAGGACCAGCCGGTCATCCTCGTTATAGAGGGCGAAGCCGTCCTGAAGGCTCTCGATCGCCTGCTCAAGCCGGTTCTGGGCGATCTCGCGGCTGCGAAACAGGCTCATGAACGTGTGCAGGACAAGGATCAGCAGCATCGCGACACCGCCCAGAACGGTCCATGTCTCGCCGGCGGAGGGCGCGGTCGTGGGCCATTCGCCGTTGGCCGGCATCACCGCCACTTCCCATTCGATGCCAAGCCCCGAAACCTGTTCCCGCACCGCGTCCGGCGAACGTCGCGAGACCGAGCCGTATACCAGGCGCCCGAGATCGGTTTCGGCATCAATACGGCTGATCCCGATCTGCCAGCGATCCTCGGCGCGCAGAAGGTCGATCGCGTCGAACAGGCCGTCGGTACGGAACACCAGGGCAAGGGCACCCCAGTATCGTTCCGTATCGTCATCGGCCCCACTGACATAAACCGGGGCCCGCACGATGAACCCCTCACCGCCCTGAACAAGGTTGACGGGTCCTTCCAACCGCGGGCGGCGAACCTGCCGCGCCCGGTCAATGATCGCCATGACGGCGGGATTGCGGTGGTAGTCCAGCCCGATGACGGAACGGTTCGGACCTTCGGGGTAGACGTAGCGCACCACGTCACCCGGCGCCGCGGCGATGTTGATAACCTCCGGCAGCGCCGATACCAGCCGCTCCGCAACTTCGGCGTACTCCTCTCGCGACATCTCCGGGTTGCTGGAGATGATTGCCGACAGGCTCAGGCTTGTGACCGCGATCTGGTCGAAATACGCTTCGATCCGGTCCGCGAGGCTCCGCGACACGTTGATCGCCTCAAGCCTCGCCGTGTCCCGCGCCTGCTGACGGCCATAGGTGTTGAGGGTAAATCCCGTCATGACGGCAACTGCGATGATCATCGCCGAGGCGCTCAGGAAAAACAGGTTGAGCTTCAGGGTTTTCTTTTCTTTTTGCCTCAAGGCGCGACATTCTCTTCGTTGCTGGCGCGGCGGATTTGCACCCGCAGGGCCGGGGACCAATTACATGACTGGATCACGGCATTGTACCATACTGCCGCAAGCCGGCTGGCTGGTCGGGTCAGGCCGGGGGCGCGCTGTCCATTAACCTTTCCATTTCGTCGAGCATCGCCTCCAGAGCCGGGCTGTTGGCCCGCCAGAACGCGACCAACTCTTCATGCGACCGGCTCGGCGCGCTGCAGAATTCCGCGTAGGCTTCATCGACCTTCCCTGCCAGCGTGCCAAGCGATTCGAAGCCGAGTGTTCCGGCCACGCCGCGGATCCGGTGCGCCTGATTGGCGATGGCCTGCAAGGCCTCGCCCCGCCTCTGGCCCTTGATCACCATCGCCTTCAGCCCCTCCAGATCGAGGATACGCTCATCCAGCGTTTCAACGAACCCGGCCCGGACCTGCGCGACCCGCTTGGTCAGGTGGTCTGATCCGGAGAGCTGCGTTCGGGTCATGGCGGTCATGGTGCTGTCCTTGCATTCATCAGACGGTCAACGCGGCGTTGGCCGCACGGGTCAAGGCCGAGGAAAGGGCTTGCTCGATGGACCGGTCCGCCGGCTGAAAGGAAAGCAGCGCGCTGCGCTTGGCATGGCCGGCGATCACGCCGATCTGCACCGGGCAGACCGTTCGGTAATAGTCGTTGAACGGAACCAGAAGGGCATTGACCGAAGATTGGGTCTCATCGGGGTCATAGGCGCGTTCGCGTCCGATGAGCGCGACGAAATTTCCCGATCCCGCATGTGCGATCATCACGCGGCCAAGCTTGAGTATGTCGAACAGAATGCTTCCGACATCCTGCATCATCTCGATATATTCGGCCGGGCCGGTCGCGGCAAGAAACTCTGACGCACCGGTTAAGTGGAACCCGACCGCTTGCCAGTTGAGCATGCGAAGGTTGCCAAGCGTAAGCGCATAGTTCTTCAAGGCGACGTAATCGACCGCGCCCTCAAGGTCATGCAGGCGGACCGGGTCGGAGTACGTCAGCGCCGATTGCCCGAATGTTTGCCCCTTGAGCGTGCTGGTCAGGGCGGCGACACGGCTGCGTTCGCGGCCGAGTTCCCCGGCAGAGCGAAGGCGCGCCGACAGTTCCATCTTGTTGATCGGCTTGGTGATATAGTCGCTCGCGCCCGCCAGGAAGGCCGCGTCGACATAGTTGCTTTCCGACATCGCGGTCAGCATCAGGATAGGTGTTGCCTGGCAATCCGGACGCCGCCGGATGCGCTTGCACAACTCTATGCCATCCATCCCGGGCATCTTGATGTCGACGAGAAAGCAATCGAAGCCCTGCCCGGCGCCGTCAAGCGTCGAAAGCGCGTCCTCGGCGGACTCGCAATAGACGACATCCGTGAACCCCAGCGCGACCATGTGCTGTTCCAGGATATCGAGGAACACCGGTTCGTCGTCAACGGCGAGGATCCTCATTGTGGTATCGTGTTCCATCGAATTGCCAATCACTGCAGTCCATCACGCGATCACACCGCGCCAACATAGAGAAGACCCGAAGATTTTGACGACAAGAAGGCGGAAATCCGTATTAATTTCTACTTTATTAATGACGGGTCCTCACTTTCACGATGAAAGGCGCTGGCCCGCCGACAAACCGACAAAAGGGGGTCAACCCTTGTCTCACTCTGCCATATCGTGCAGGTGCGCCTTGGCCTTGGGCAGCGGGATCGCGGCCGTTATCAGGAGCTATGCGGGAATTTGGGTGATGCGGCCTGATCAGGCGGCGCGGTTTTCGGTGTCGTTCGCGGCGACACCGTCGGTGAATGTGACGCCTTCGATGACCAAAGGCAACTGGTTGGCCCCCTTGAGGCGGCGCCAGGTCTTGGCTGCGGCCTGAACGAGCTTGAAGACCATCAGCTTCGCCGTCTTCTGCGACAACGCTCCCTTGGTGCGCACGGTCCGATGCCGGACGGTGGCGAAGACGCTCTCGATCGGGTTGCCCGTACGCAGGTGATCCCAGTGTTCGCCCGGGAAGTCGTAGAAAGCGAGCAGCGCCTCGCGGTCCTTGGTCAGGCAGGTGACCGCCTTGTCGCACTTGGCGCCGTATTTCTCGGCGAAGGTATCCATGGCGGTTTCGGCGGCGGCGCGGGTTCACGAACCCCATCCTGATCGGGGCCGACGGCGTGATCATCGCCGGGCACGGTCGCCTGCTGGCGGCGAAGAAGCTGGAGCTCGCCTCGGTGCCGGTGATCCGGCTCGACCACCTGACCCCGCAACAGCAGCGGGCGCTGGTGATCGCGGACAACAAGATCGCGGAAAACGCGGGCTGGGACGAGGATCTGCTGCGCCGCGAGCTCGAAGCGCTGCAGGACGAAGCCTACGACCTGGACCTGCTGGGGTTCTCGGACGAGGAGCTGGGCGAGTTGCTCGACTTCGCGCCGGACGAGGAGACGCTGCCGGCCGCGCCGGGCGAGCCGGATCATGTGCCCGAGCCGCAGCCCGTCTACGTGAGTTCGCCGGGGGATGTCTGGATCCTCGGCGAGCATCGCGTGATGTGCGGCGATGCTACTTCGCTCGAAGCCGTGGCGGCGCTGTGCTCGGATGCGGAGGTGGACTGCTGCTGGACGGATCCGCCCTATAACGTCGATTACGAGGGCACGGCGGGCAAGATCCAGAACGACAACATGGAGGCCGGGGCCTTCCGCCGTTTCCTGGTCGATGCTTTCAGCGCCGCCTGGTCGGTGATGCGCGCGGGCGCGCCTGTCTACGTCGCACATGCGGACACCGAGGGGCTCGCCTTTCGCCGCGCCTTCACGGATGCGGGGTTCAAGCTGTCGGGCTGTCTCGTGTGGGTGAAACCCAACCTCGTGCTGGGCCGCTCGGATTACCAGTGGCGCCATGAGCCCATCCTCTACGGGTGGAAAACCGGCGCCGCGCATTCATGGTTCGGCGGCCGGGCGAACACCACGGTGGTCGAGCACAAGGGCGAGGCCGTGCGCGTGATGCCGGACGGGACGATACAGATCGACGTGGGCGGCCAGGTGGTCGTGGTCGAGGGCGAAAACATGACCATGCGGTCCGCTGACACCTCGGTGATCCGGTTCGACAAGCCCGCGCGGAACGCCGAGCACCCGACGATGAAGCCCGTGGATCTGATCCGGTCGCTGCTCGACAACAGCGCCGAGGAAGGGGCCGTGGTGCTGGATCCGTTTGGCGGCTCGGGCTCGACGCTGATCGCATGCGAAATGTCGCGGCGGCAGGCCAGGGTCATGGAGCTCGACCCGCGCTTCTGCGACGTGATCGTGCGGCGCTGGCAGGAGTTCACCGGCCGCGAGGCCACGCTCGAGGGCGACGGACGCACCTTCGGCAAGCTGCACGCGGTCAGGAGTGCTGCCTGATGCCCGCGAAAGGTCGCCCGCGCGCGCTGCGCTACGCGTCGAAGAAGACGCGGACGGTGGTGCACCGCACGGGCACGGCCGCCAAGGTGATCGGCCCGCTCGAGCCCGGCATCCGGGTCACCGGCCTGACGGCAGGCCAGTTCTCGTCGATCGACGCGCTCGAGCACATGGTGGCCGAGCTTGGCCCGGCGGATGTTCGGGTCTCGACCTGGACGACCGGCGTTTACGACGTCGAGCGGACGCGCGCCCTGCAGGTCGAGGGGCATATGAAGGACATCCGGTTCCTGCTGGACCGGGGCACCTTCGAGAAGTCGCCCAAGTATGCCGGGCCGCTGATCGAGAAGCTGGGCGTGCAGTCGTTTCGGTGCCTGTCGGTGCACGCGAAGGTCAACATTGTCATCGGGGAGCGCGGCGGTCATGCGGTCCTCGATGAACCTGAACAAGAACCTGCGCACCGAGCAGTTCGACATCGACGTGGACGACGAGGTGGCCGAGTTCTACCGCGGCTGGTTCGACGCGCTGTGGGAGCAGGCGGAGCGCGGCCGGGATAACGCCGCGATCATCAAGGCGGTTTACGACCGCTACCTCGACGACCCGGAGGAGGAAAACGCGCCCGCCGCGGCTCGGGCCGCGCCGCGCGAGGAAACCACGCGCTGGCACGGCGCCGCGGCCGGTCTTATCCTGCGCAACTGGCCGAAGGAGACCGGGGATCGCGGTCGGCAGCGGTCGTGTCGCGAATGCTGTGGAAATTCCCTGGCGGCGCGTTCCGGGCATGTGAGGGATCGG
>QVQC01000076.1 GCA_003428585.1 Nioella halotolerans | reverse complement strand
CGCACCCTGCAACGCCGAAAATTCAACATCATGTAGGACCGGAGTGAAGGGGATAAGCCTTCAGCTCATGTATTCTTCAAGGAGTTGCCCTCTAGGTTTTTATTCGGTGGAACGGATGGTGGGCATGAGGTTTTGTATACTTGGAAATCTCACCAAACGTAGGGTGGGCAGACTGCCCACCCTACAATCCCTCAATCCCCACCCCGCGCGGAACAAGGGCGTCAGCAACCGTAAGCTGGGCAGTTCTGCCCACCGCCCTCCGGGCCACGGGAAACCGACCCCCGCAACGAAGATGCGCCGCGAGGTGTCCCCCGCGGCGCATCGAAAGTGTCCAGCGATCCCGGATGGTTCAGAGTTTCTGCAACTCCACCGCCGATTCGCGGCCGTCGCGGCCTTCTTGCAGCTCGTACCCGACCTTTTCGTTGTCGGCGAGCCCGGTGAGGCCCGATCGCTCGACGGCAGAGATGTGCACGAACACGTCCTTGCCGCCCGCATCGGGCGCGATGAAGCCGTAACCTTTGGTGGTGTTGAACCATTTCACGGTGCCAGTGGGCATATCCGTCTTCCTTCTCAAGTCCAGTCTTGTCCGCCCACGTCGCGCGCGGCGGGATGGTGCCGACAGAGGATCCCCGCCGGCCTTCTTGAGAGCCCGCTTGCGTGAAATCTTGTTGTCACGATACCGAAAATGCGGTGCTTTGCCCAAAACGCAAGAAATTTCGGGCCGGTTTGCGGGATTGTGACCGGCGATGCTCAAGGAGGCGGCAGGATGGAGCTTTACGGGATCAGGACATGCGACACGTGCCGCAAGGCTGCAAAGGCGCTGGAGGCGGCGGGCCACGCGGTGCGGTTCCATGACCTGCGCGCGGAGCCGCTGGCGCCCGAGGTTCTGGCCGCGTTTCACGATGCGTTCGGCGCGGACCTGGTGAACCGGCGGTCGACCACCTGGCGCGGCCTGTCGGAGGATGCGCGGGCGGGCGACCCGCTGGACCTGCTTCGCGCGCATCCCACCCTGATGAAACGCCCCGTCATCCGGGCCGATGACGGGACGCTTTACCTTGGCTGGGGCAAGGCGGTTCAGGCGGCGCTGGTCTGAGGCGCGGCGCGCCCACGCAGAACCGCGTCAAGCGAGAGCGGCCCAGCGCCCCGGACCACGAGGAAGAGCAACAGGAACACCCAGAACGCGCGCTGGTCGAGGATCAGGCTATCGGAGGTGGCGTCGAACCAACTGCCGATGGTGCTGGCATCCGCGTTGTGGCCGACGATGTCGACGTAGCTTTGCACCACGACGAAGCCGATCATGCCAAGGGCGGCCAGCCGAGTGAACAGGCCGAGGATCAGCAGGGCGGGGAGGATGAATTCCGCCCATGTGCCCGCCAGCACGACCAGTTTCCAGCCGAACCCGATCTGGCTGGCATCGTAGCTGACCGACTCGGCGATGCGGGGCAGCACCTGCGCATAGGCGTTGAACCCGGGCTGGACGATCCCGGCGACCCCGTCGCCAAGCTTGGTCAGGCCGGAATTCCAGAAATAGACCAGTAGCGTCCCGGCAAAGATAAGCCGCGCGAGGCTGGGCATCAGCACCGGGGCAAGCCGGTGCTCGACAGCCTCGAAAACCTTGTCATGCAGTGAGTTCAGGGCGTTCATGGGGTGTCTCCCGTATCGGAAAGGGTCAGGGCGCCGGTGCTGAGCATGAGGGTCAGCACGGCGGAAACGTCCATCCCCGGCACGGCCGCGACCGCGCGTTCAAGGGCAAGGCCAAGCGTGGTGCGCCCGTCGAGCGCCCCGGCCAGGGCGGGCCCGCCGGCGGGCAGGAGGTGCGGCACCGGGTCGAAACCGGGGCGGGCGATCAGCACCGCCTCGGCGCGCGGGGCAGGGCGCGGGGCGTCCGGGTCCATGTTGTGGCGCCAGATGCCGAGCACCGGGTGTGGCGAGGACAGGATCATGGTCGCGGGGGCAAGACGTGGGGTCAGCGCCATCAGCGCGGCGGGGTCGAGCCCGCCTGTGGCCAGCGGCGCGGCATCGGCGGCGTGGTAGGATCGGCGCAGCGCCAGTTCCAGCCGCGCGACATCGGCAAGGTAGGGGTATTTCGCCAGCGGTTCGAACGCGGCAAGGAAGGCCGGCATCTCGGCCCCGTAATGCGACAGGATCCGCGAGCGCGGCGGGTGCGCGCGCAGGAAGAGCGCCGCGAGGCTGCGGAAATAGTCCGGCCCGAGCAACTTCAGAAGGGCGGGAAAGCCGGTTTCCAGCGCGTCGGTCAGCGAGGCCGCGACGTTGTTGCGGTAGACGTTGAACCGGCGCAGGGCGGGTCGACCCTGCGGGTCGGTCAGCCCCTCGGGCACTGGCCGGGCGGGATCGAGGATGGCGGCGGTGAAATCGCGCTGGGTCATGGATCAGGCCGTCGCGGGATGTAAAAGGGAGGCGGCGCGGGCGGCCTCGGCCGCCAGCACAGGGAAATCCGGCACGTCGGTATCCCATTCGATCAGCGTCGGCTTGGCGCCGGCGCGGGCGATGGTGTGGGCGTAGAGGGTCCAGACCGGGTCGACGACCTCGCGTCCGTGGCTGTCGATCAGCAGCGGCGCGCCGTGCTCGTCCTCCTCCTCGTCATGGCCGCCGAGGTGGATCTCGCCGACCTGGGCCAGCGGGAAGGCGTCGATATAGGCGACAGGGTCCCAGTTCTGGTTGGTGGCGGACACGAAGACGTTGTTGACGTCGAGCAAAAGGCCGCAGCCGGTGCGCTTGGCGATCTCCGAAAGGAAGGTGACCTCGTCCATCGTGGAGTTTTCGAAGGCGAGGTAGGTGGAGGGGTTTTCCAGCAGCATCTGCCGCCCGATCGCCTCTTGCAGCGTGTCGATATGGGTGCAGACGCGGGCCAGCGTCGCCTCCGTGTAGGGCAGGGGCAGAAGGTCGTTGAGGAAATGGTCGCCATGGGTGGACCATGCCAGATGTTCGGAAAAGCTGGCCGGCCCAAGCCAGTCGCACAGGTGGCGTAGCCGCGCGAGATGCTCGGGGTCGAGCGGGCCCTCGCCGCCGATCGAAAGGCCAACACCGTGAACGGAGATCGGGAAGCGTTCGGAAAGCGCGCGCAATTGCGCGATCGGGCGGCCACCGTCGCCCATGTAGTTCTCGGCATGCACTTCCAGCCAGTGTACCGGGCCGGGCGCCTCCATCAACGCATTGAAATGCTGACATTTGTATCCGATTCCCACCCGGTCGGGCAGGCGGTTTTCGCGGGCGATGTCATACATTTTGCCGGTCCTTGTGGTCATGGCACGGTTCGGGACCCGGTGGTTGCCCGGGTCCCGAAAGGATCAGTTTCGCGGCGCGATCAGGATTCGACCGGCAGGTAGCCGGACAGCACGTCATTCGAGAGGTCACCGGGCAGGTCACGCTGGATGCCGTTGTAGCCGTCCGCTTCCAGCGACGCTTCGGTGTAGCCTTGGCGGTCGCCGGGCAGCTCCATGGATTCGCAGGTGCCGGTCGGCACGAGCGTCCACGCGTTGCCCTGATAGTCGATGGTCGAGGTGCCGGCGCAGGTGGTGCCGGGGCCGGCGGCGCAGTCGTTCTCACCGGCGAGCGAGACGCCGTAGCACTTCTCCATTTCCTGCGCCTGAACGTCTGTCGCACCGACAGAGCCAAGTGCTGCGGCGACGGCGCCCATCAGGGCCAGCGATTTCATTTGAGTCGACATGTTGGGAAGCTCCCTTGAAGCTGATGACAATCTTGGATCGCCCCTGTGCAGGGCGATGACCAAGGGATAGGCGGCCGGGGTGTTCACTGGCCAATCACAGGCCCGTCATGCACGAGGGCGTGAAACCGTGTCAGGGGGGCGTGAATCCGGGCCGACTGCCGTTTTCCTGGAAAGGGATTTCAATATCAGATAGTTGAGTGTTGACGGACATATCTGGTATGCACCGGGCGGAACGGTTTTCAAACCTTCCGAAACGGGAATGTTTCAAATCCGGCGCCAAGGCGTCACTTTGGAACCTTTGCCGTCTTCCCCTTGGCGTTTGGTGTCGCCACCCTTATTTCGGACCGGTATCGCAAGACTTGAAGGAGCCAACCCATGCGCAACGCGGCCCTCGTTCTGGGGATTATCGGCGGCCTTCTGGGGATGATCGTCGGCTTTTTCGGCTACGGCTATGTCACCTTCATCGACTGGTATGGCGAGGTGCCGGATCTCGCCCGCCAAGTGGAGAACCCCGAACTGATCCGGGCCGCGAGCCTGATCGCGCCGATCCTCGCGCTTGCGGGTGGCGCGATGGCGCGGGCCCGCGCGTTATGGGGCGGGATTTTCCTGCTGCTGTCGGCGGCGGGGATGTATTACGCCTTCGGCTTCGGGGTTTTCACCATGTTCCCGATCGCGCTGTGCGGTCTTGGTGGCGTGCTGGCCCTTGCCGCCGGGCGGCCCGACGAGGAAGTCAGCCATTTCTGAGCGCGCGGGGATGCCCCGGGGCACGGAGGAGCAGCGCCTCCAGCCCCCGGGTTGTCCTTGACTTGGATCAGCGCAGGTCCGGCGGCACGGCCTCGGCGGCAAGGTTTGAAATCACCTCGTCCAGCGCCACGACCGATGTTTGTTTTTCCCCCAGACGGCGCAGGGTTGTGCTGCGATCCTCAACCTCTTTGCGGCCGATGGCGAGGATGACCGGCACCTTGCCGACGGAATGCTCGCGCACCTTGTAGTTGATCTTCTCGTTGCGGATATCGGCCTCGGCCCGGACGCCGGCCTTGCGTAACGCGGCCACGACCTCGTGCACGTAATCGTCGGCCTCCGAGACGATGGAGGCGACGACGACCTGCCGCGGTGCCAGCCAGAAGGGCAGCTTGCCGGCATGTTCCTCGATCAGGATGCCGATGAAGCGCTCGAAACTGCCCAGCGTCGCGCGGTGCAGCATGACCGGGCGGTGCTTGGCGCCATCCTCGCCGATATAGGTCGCGTCCAGCCGGTCCGGCAGCACGAAATCCACTTGGTGGGTGCCGCATTGCCAGTCGCGCCCGATGGCGTCGGTCAGCACGAATTCCAGCTTCGGCCCGTAGAAGGCGCCTTCGCCGGGGTTAAGCTCCGGCTCGATCCCGGCCTTGCGGGTCGCGGCCAGTAGCGCCGTTTCGGCCTTGTCCCAGATCGCGTCCGACCCGGCGCGCGTCTCTGGCCGGTCGGAGAATTTCACCTTGAAATCGGGAAAGCCGAGGTCGCGGTAGATGTCCGAGAGGAATTCGATATAGCGCAGCGTCTCGCTTTCGATCTGCTCCTCGGTGCAGAAGATATGCGCGTCATCCTGCGTGAAGCCGCGCACCCGCATGATCCCGTGCAGCGCGCCCGATGGCTCATACCGGTTGCACGATCCGAACTCGGCCATGCGCAGCGGCAGGTCGCGGTAGGATTTCAGCCCTTGGTTGTAGATCTGTACATGGCACGGGCAGTTCATCGGTTTCAGGGCGTTCACCGATTTCTCGCGCGCATGCTCCTCGTCGACCTCGACGATGAACATGTGGTCCTGGTACTTGTCCCAATGGCCCGACTCTTCCCAAAGACGGCGGTCCACGACCTGCGGGGTGTTCACCTCGACATAGCCGCCGCTTGTCTGCCGGCGGCGCATGTAATCCTGAAGCGTGGTGTAGATCGTCCAACCGTTGGGGTGCCAGAAGATCTGTCCCGGCGCCTCCTCCTGCATGTGGAAGAGGTCCATCTCGCGGCCCAGCTTGCGGTGGTCGCGCTTGGCGGCTTCCTCCAGCATGGTCAGATGGGCCTTCAGATCCTGCTTGTTCTTGAAGGCGACGCCGTAGATGCGTTGCAGCATGGCCCGGTCGCTGTCGCCCCGCCAATAGGCGCCGGCGACATGCATCAGCTTGAACGCATCCGCGGGCACCTGCCCGGTATGCTGCAGGTGCGGGCCGCGGCAAAGATCCTGCCAGTGGCCGTGCCAATACATGCGCAGCGGCTGGTCGCCGGGGATCGCCTCGATCAACTCCACCTTGTAAGGCTCGTTGTTCGCTTGATAATACTTGACCGCGCGGTCGCGCTCCCAGATCTCGGTTGTTACCGGATCGCGGCGGTTGATGATCTCTTTCATCTTCGCCTCGATGCGGCCGAGGTCCTCCGGCGTGAACGGCTCCTCGCGGTCGAAATCGTAATACCAGCCATTCTCGATTACCGGGCCGATGGTGACCTTTACCTCGGGCCAGATTTCCTGCACCGCGCGGGCCATGATGTGCGCGGCGTCATGGCGGATCAGTTCCAGCGCCTGTGTGTCGTCGGCCATCGTGTGGATGGCGATCTGCGCATCGGTCTCGATCGGCCATTGCAGATCCCAGTGGGCGCCGTTCACGCTGGCCGAGATCGCTTTTTTCGACAGCGACTTGGAGATGCTTTCGGCCACTTCGGCAGGCGTTACGCCGGCCGCGAATTCGCGCGCGTTGCCATCTGGGAAGGTCAGGGAAATCTGGGGGACGGCTTGGGCAGTGTCGGGCATGCCGAAAGCTCCTCGTCGGTTTGGCGCCCACGGAACGCCCGGTTGCGGGTATATTGTTCGCGCGCAGAGGTGGCCCAGCCGCGCGCGACTGTCAAGCCTGTCAGGGCGTTGCGCGTTGGAGCATGCCAAAGAGGTCACGCGGGTCGTCCGGGTCGGCCAGCATGTCAAGCTGCTGGTAAAGCGCGGTCCCGTCGAGCCGGTCGCGCACATAGCGCAGCGCGGAGAAATCCTCGATGGCGAAGCCCACGGAGTCGAACAGCGTGATCTGGCCCGGCGATGTGCGCCCCGCGGCCTCGCCGGTCATCACTTTCCATAGCTCCGTTACCGGGTGGTCCGGGTCCAGTTGCTGGATCTCGCCTTCGACGCGGGTTTGCGGCGGGTATTCCACGAAGATCGCGGCGCGGTGCAGGATCGCCGGGGCCAGTTCCGTCTTGCCGGGGCAGTCGCCGCCGATGGCGTTGATATGCACGCCCGCGCCGACCATGTTGTCGCTGAGGATGGTGGCGAATTGCTTGTCGGCGGTGCAGGTGGTGATGATCTGGGCGCCTTCCATCGCCTGCTCGGGTGTTGCGCATTGCACGACCTTGAGCCCGTGTCCGGCAAGGTTGTGCGCGGCCTTTTCCGTCGCGCCGCGGTCGATGTCGTAAAGGCGCACCGTGTCGATCCCCAGAACCGCCTTCATGGCCAGCGACTGGAATTCCGATTGCGCGCCATTGCCGATCATCGCCATGCAGCGGGCGCCCTCGGGCGCGAGGTGGCGGGCCACCATGGCCGAGGTCGCGGCGGTGCGGATCGCCGTCAGCAACGTCATTTCCGTCAACAACGTCGGATATCCCGTTGATACATCGGCCAGAAGGCCGAAGGCGGTCACGGTCTGCAAACCCGATTTGGTGTTGGTCGGATGGCCGTTGACGTATTTGAAGGCGTATTGCGTGCCGTCCGAGGTCGGCATCAGTTCAATCACGCCCTGCGCCGAATGCGCCGCCACCCGCGGCGTCTTGTCGAAAAGCCGCCAGCGGCGGAAATCCTCCTCGATGTAATCGGCCAGTTCCAACAGCATCCGCTCCAGCCCGATCGTATGGACAAGCCGCATCATGTTGGCGACGGAGACGAAGGGAACGAACGCGCGATCAGAGGGTTGGGGCAAGGTCTTCATGCGGCGAAACTCCGTGTCGGGCGGTCGAAGACGCGGCGGCCCATAAGCGAGGCGGCCAGATCGACCATCAGGCTGGCGGTGCGGCCCCGGTCGTCGAGGAAGGGGTTGAGTTCCACGAGGTCGAGCGAGGTGACACGCCCGGAATCGTGCAGGATTTCCATGACCAGATGCGCCTCGCGGAAGCTGGCGCCGCCGGGCACGGTGGTGCCCACGGCGGGCGCGATGGCGGGGTCGAGGAAATCCACGTCGAGCGAGACATGCAGCAGGCCGTTCGCCGCCGTCACACGGTCGAGGAAGGCGCGCAGCGGCGCGGCGATGCCGTGTTCGTCGATGGCGCGCATGTCGTGGCGGTCGACCCGGGTGCGGGCGAGCGCCGCACGCTCCGCCGTATCGACGGAGCGCAGGCCCAGAAGACAGACGTTTTCCTCCGGCACCGGCGCGGCCAGCGTCGGGAAGGCATCGAACCCCGGCAGCCCGGTGACGTAGCCCACCGGCGTGCCGTGCAGGTTGCCCGAGGCGCTGGTTGCCGGCGTGTGGAAATCGGAATGCGCGTCGAGCCATAGCACGAATTGCGGCCGGCCCTGTGCGTGCGCATGCTCCGCCACGCCCGCCACGGTGCCCAGCGACAGGCTGTGATCGCCGCCCATGAAGATCGGAAAACCGGTCGCCACCGCGTCGCGCGCCGCGGGGACCAGCGCCTCGGTCCAGGCGACGGTTTCGGCGAGGCCGTGAACTTTGCCTTGCTCTGGCAGGTCGCGCAGCCGGGCCGGGGCGACATTGCCAAGGTCGCACACCTCAAGGCCAAGGCTGGCCAACTGGCCGGCCAGCCCGGCGGTGCGATAGGCATCGGGGCCCATCAGGCAGCCATTGGCGCGCTTGCCGCTATCCACGGGGGCGCCGATCAGAAGGCAGGGGGGTGTCGACATGTTCGGCTCTTTCCATTGCGCGGGTGCAGTCCTGATAGCGCCCGAATCGGATTGGACAGAAGTCTATAAAGTGATCAGTATGGGACAAGAATGATCAATTCGGGCAACATAAATGATCGAAATGGACGATACCGACCGTCGCCTGCTTGCAGCGCTGCGGCGCGACGGGCGGGCCTCGGTCTCTGACCTGTCGGTGGAGCTTGGGGTGACACGCGCCACGGTGCGTGCCCGGATGGCGCGGCTGTCGAATGTCGGGGAGATCCGCGGCTTTACCGTGGTCACGCGCGGGGATCTGGCGCAAAGCCCGGTGCGCGCGCTGACCATGCTGGGAATCGAGGGGCCGGGGATGGACCGGATCCGGCGGCAGCTGTCGGGCCGGCGCGAGGTGCAGGCGGTCCATGCCACCAATGGCAAATGGGACCTGATCGTGGAGCTGGGCACCGCGACGCTGGAAGACCTCGATGCGGTATTGCGCGACATCCGGCGGCTGGAGGGGGTGAGCACATCGGAAACCAGCCTGCTTCTGTCCACCAGCCGCTACAGCCGTGTGTGATCAGCCCTTGGGTCGGCGCGGCGGCTGGCTGCTGCCCTTGCGTGGGGGTTTACCCCTTGGCTTCGCCCCGCCGGGCCGCTCGAACCGCTTGGAGGGATCGGCGGCCGAGGGGCGGGCGGTGGGTTTGTCCGTGCCGTGCGGCTTGGCCGAGGCGCGCGGCTTGGCTTCAGGCTTGTGGCCCTTCGGCGTGTCCCCGTGTGGCTTGCTGCCATCCGCCTTCGCCTTGCGCGGCGTCTTGGGGGCATCGCCGGGCTTGTCGCCGGGGCCGGATCCCTTGCGGTGGGGTTTGCCCTTTGGCCCGTCGCCGCCGCCCTTGGGTTTGGCGTAGGGTTTGACGGAGTCCTTGACATAGGCGTCGTGCGCGGCGGCCTCTTCGGGGCTGCGCCGCCGGGGTGGCTTGCCTTGCGTCTCGTGCCGGGGGGTGTCGCCGCGCGGGCCGGGTTTGCCGCGCGGGGCGTCGTGGCGGGGCTTGCGCGGCACCGGGCCAAGGTCGGGCGCGGACTCGAGCTTGCGCACGGTGATGCCCTCGTCGAGTTCCGCCCCGTCGCCAAGCGCGGCGAGAAAACCGTCGAGGCTGGCCTCGGTCAGTTCCACGAAGGTCTCGGTCGGTTGCACGCGGATCGCGCCGATGGCGGTCTTGTCGAGCTTTCCGGCCCGGCACAGAAGCGGCAGGAGCCAGCGCGCCTCGGCCCGGTCCTCGGCGCCGACGGACAGCGCGACCCAGCGGCTGGGGCCGAACGGCTTGCGTTCGCGCGGGGCCGGGGCGGCGTCGGGCGGCGACAGTTCCTCGGGCGCGGAATGGTTGCTGCGGAACAGGCGCAGGTAGGCCGCGGCGATGGTGGTTGCGTCATGCAAGGCCAGCAGGCGGGCGGCGAAGGCGGCTTCGTCTTCGCTGACATCGTCGGACCAGACGGGATCGGACAAAAGCCGATCCTCATCCATCCGCAGGATATCGTCGGCCGAGGGCGGCGCGGTCCATTCGGCGGTGATCTTGGCCCATTTCAGCAGACGCTCGGCCTTTTTCACCGCCTTCATCGGCACGATCAGCGCCGACAGCCCCTTGCGCCCGGCGCGCCCCGTTCGGCCCGACCGGTGCAGGAGGGATTCCGTGTTCGACGGCAGGTCGGCATGGATCACCAGTTCCAGATCGGGCAGGTCGATGCCGCGCGCCGCCACGTCGGTGGCCACGCAGACCTTGGCCCGCCCGTCGCGCATCGCTTGCAGGGCATGGCTGCGTTCCTGCTGGCTGAGTTCGCCCGACAGGCTGACCACCGAAAAACCGCGATTGGCGAACCGGGTCGTCAGCCGGGCGACCATGGCGCGGGTGTTGGCGAAGACGATGGCCTTCTTGCCGTCGTGATAGCGCAAAAGGTTGATGATGGCGTGTTCCACGTCCGCCTCGGCCACGCGCAGCGCGTTGTAGGTGATGTCGGCATGCTGCTTGCCCCCGCCCCCGGTCGTGACCCGCACCGCGTCGCGCTGGTAGGTCTTGGCAAGGGTCGCGATCGTCGCCGGCACGGTGGCCGAAAACATCAGCGTGCGCCGGTCCTCGGGCGCCTCGGCCAGCATGAATTCGAGGTCTTCGCGAAAGCCGAGGTCGAGCATCTCGTCGGCCTCGTCCAGAACGATGGCGCGCAGGCCCGACATGTCCAGCGTGCCGCGCTGGATGTGGTCGCGCAAGCGGCCGGGCGTGCCGACGACGATATGCGCGCCGCGTTCCAGCGTGCGGCGCTCATCCCGGAAATCCATGCCGCCGACGCAGGAGGCCACCTGCGCGTTCGCCTTGGCGTAGAGCCAGCGCAATTCGCGCATGACCTGGAACGCCAGTTCACGCGTCGGCGCGACGACAAGGGCCATCGGCACACCGGCGCGCGGCAAGGTCTCTTCAACGCCCATCAGCGTTTTCGCGATGGCAAGGCCGAACCCCACGGTCTTGCCCGATCCGGTCTGCGCCGAGACCAGCAGGTCGGCGTCCTCAAGCTCCGGCTTGGTCACGGCCTCCTGCACGTCGGTCAGGGTTTCGTAGCCACGTTCGGCAAGGGCATCGGAGAGGGTCGTGATCATGGGGGAGGCGTCCGTCAGGTCTGGCGCGGCGCGCGTTGGTCGCGCGCGCAAAGCCGGATATCTACGCCCGTGGGCGCCGATTGTATAGGGGGAATCGTCTGATTTGGACCGCGTTGCAACCGGTCGGGCACAGCCGACCGTGCGCCTGCCATGCCATAGGCCTGCGCTTGGCAGGAGGGCGGGCGCAGTCCGCGCCGCCCCGGGGGAAACGCGCGGCGGTCAGGCGGCCCGCCGCGCTGCGATAACGCAGAGCCCGAGGAAGACAAGCGAGATGATCGCGTTGTAATTGGCCATCGACAGCCCGAGCATCTGCCACGGGATTTCATCGCAAAGCACAACCGGCGTGCCGCAATCGGGGTCGAGCAACCCGCATTCGGAATTCATCAGGTCCACCCCGCGCGACGTGCAGGAGGCCGGGCCGTCCCACCAGCCGCGTTCCACCCCCGAATGGAACGCCCCCAGCCCGGTGGAGACGGCCATGTTCAGCGCGCCCGCCCATGCCACGAGTGCCTTGGGAAAGATCCCGCCGATGACGCCGATCACGATCCCCAGCCTGTGCGGCCAGCGTTGCCAGAAGCACATCGAGCACGGCTCCAGCCCGATCACGAACTGGAAGAACAGCGCCCCGAAGAACAGTGCGGCAGAGCCGAGCCCGACAAGGATCAGCAGCGCCCGCCGCGAGAGGGAGGAAAGCATCGTCACAGGTATTTCACCAAGTAGAAACCGCCCGCCAGCAATATCACGAAGAGCGTGAACATCAAGCCGAGGCGTTTCTCGATGAAATCACGGATCGGTTCCCCGAATTTCCACAGAAGCGCCGCGACGACGAAGAACCGCAGCCCGCGCGCAATGACGCTCGACAGCATGAACACCCAGATATTGAGTTGCGTGACCCCCGACATGATGGTGATGACCTTGTAGGGAAACGGCGTGACGCCCGCGACCAGCACCGTCCACGCGCCCCATTCATTGTAGCGGGCGCGGAATTCCTCGAAATAGCTGTCCTTGCCGTAGAACTCCAGGACCGGGCGGCCGACGCTCTCGAAGAGGCCATAACCGATGTAATAGCCCGCAAGCCCCCCCAGAACGGAGGAGACGAGGCAAACCGACGCGATCAGGAAGGCGCGGCGCGGGGCCGCGATGATCATCGGGATCATCAGGATATCCGGCGGGATCGGGAAGACGGAGCTTTCGACAAAGGAAATGACCGCCAGCGCCAGCAGCGCATAGCGGTGCCCCGCAAGGCTGATCGTCCAGTCGTATAATCCGCGGATCATGCGCGCCTCCGATCCTGTGCCAAGGCGCGATGCCCGATCCCCGCGACCCGGTCAAGCGGCTTTGCCCCTGTTTCCGGTGAATGGCCCGCCATGATGCAGATGTGAGCCGGTCGTGGTCAATGTTTGGCCAATGTGCGGTTGACACGCGCCGGGGCGCGCACAACCCTGTTCCGTGCAACAGGAGCGCCCGCCATGACCCCCAGCTATGACCGCATCCCCGAAATCGCGCTCGACTGGCACCGGCAGGGCAAGGGCGCGGTGCTGGCCACGGTGGTGGAGACATGGGGCAGCGCGCCACGCCCGGTGGGCAGCCAGTTGGCGATTTCCGGCGCCGGCGACATGGAAGGCTCTGTCTCGGGTGGCTGCGTCGAGGGCGCGGTTGTGGTCGAGGCGGTGGAGTGCCTTGAAAAGGAGGAGGCGACGCTTCTGGAATTCGGGGTCGCCGATGAACAGGCCTTCGCGGTCGGGCTGGCCTGCGGCGGGCGCATCCGGGTGCTGGTGGAACCGGTCGGCAAGGTGCTGCCCGTGGAACTTCTGGAGGCGCTCGTCGATGCCCGGTCGGCGCGCCGGCAGGTGGCCTATCTGGTCAACCCCGATACCGGCGCGCGACGGCTGACCGCCGGCCCCGGCGACGCGCTGGACGCCGAGATCGCCGAGCGCCTGCGCCGCGACAGGTCCGGCTTCGAGGGCGACTGGTTCGTCGGTATCCACAACCCGCCCCTGCGCATGGCCATCGTCGGCGCGGTCCATATCGCGCAGGCGCTGGTGCCGATGGCGCGGCTGGCGGGCTATGACCCGGTGCTGATCGACCCGCGCCCCGCCTTCGGCGCCGCGGCGCGCTTTCCCGGCGAAACCATCGTCGATGACTGGCCGGACGCGGCGCTGTCGGCATACGGGCTCGATCCGCGCACCGCCGTCGTGACGCTGACCCACGATCCCAAGCTCGACGACCCGGCGATCCTGACAGCGCTCGACTCGCCGTGTTTCTACCTTGGCTGCCTCGGATCGACCCGGACCCATGCCAAGCGGGTGGACCGTTTGCGCGCGGCCGGGGTGGAGGAGGACCGGATCGCCCGGATTCACGCGCCGGTCGGGCTTGATATCGGGGCGCAGGGGCCGGCGGAAATCGCGCTGTCGATCATGGCCGAGATCACCGCGCGGCTGCGCCGGCCATGAGGTTCGGCCCCGTTCCCGTCGCGGAGGCCGAGGGCGCGATCCTCGCCCATTCGTTTAAGGTGCCGGGCGGTCGGCTGCGCAAGGGGCGGGTGCTGACGGCGGAAGATGTCGCCACGCTGACCGGGGCGGGGGTGACGCAGGTCACGGTCGCGCGGCTGGACCCCGGCGATGTCGAGGAGAACGCCGCCGCCGCCCGGTTGGCCCGCGCGCTCGTGCCCGATCCGGGCAAGGCAGGGCTGCGGGTCGAGGCGGCGTTCACCGGCCGCGTGAACATCCGCGCCGACCGGCCCGGAATCGTCGCGTTCGACGAAGGCGCGATCGCGTCGCTCAACCTCGTCGATCCGATGATCACGCTGGCCACCGTGGCGCCCATGCAGCGTGCTTGGCCGGGGATGATGGTGGGCACGGTCAAGATCATCTCTTACGGCGTGGCCGATGACGCGCTTAAGGGCGCGGAAGAGGCGGCGCGCGGGGCGCTGTTGGTGCGGCCCGTGGACCTCGAAAGCGCCGGGCTGATCGTCACGGAAGTGCCGGGCGCGCCGGTCGGCCGCGATGACAAGGGCATCCGCGCTGTCGCCGGGCGGCTGGAGGCACTGGGCGTCACGCTGGCCGACCTGCGGATCGTCGCCCATGACAGGGCCGCCATCGCGGCGGCGCTTGGCGAGCTCGGCGGTGCGTTGCGGCTCATTCTCACCGCCTCGGCCACTTCCGATATCCACGATGTGGCGCCTGCCGCCGTGGTCGATGCCGGCGGCACGATCACCCGGTTCGGCATGCCGGTTGACCCCGGCAACCTGCTGTTTCTGGGCCAGATCGGCGCGGCGCCGGTGATCGGCCTGCCGGGCTGTGCGCGCTCGCCCGCGCTCAACGGCGCCGACTGGGTGCTGGAACGGGTGGCCTGCGGGGTCCCGGTGAGCGGCGCGGATATCGCGGCGATGGGGGTGGGCGGGCTGCTCAAGGAAATCCCCTCGCGCCCGCAGCCGCGAGAGCGGCGCAACTCTAAAGGGTAGCGCCGTGCCCGAATGCACCCTTTGAGTGTGGTGGCAAGAATTTCGTTTGTGCGGAACCGATTCCGTGTTTGGATAAATCAAAACCAAGGGAGGATTTCATGACCAAGGTCACGATGACGGTGAACGGCAAATCCGTTTCCGGCGCAGTCGAGGGGCGCACGCTCCTGTCCGATTTCATCCGCGAGGGGCTGCGCCTGACCGGCACGCATGTGGGCTGCGATACCAGCCAGTGCGGGGCTTGCGTCGTCCACGTCGATGGCAAGGCGGTCAAAAGCTGCACGATGCTGGCAGCCGAGGCTGAGGGGGCAGAGATAAAAACGATCGAGGGCATGGCGAACCCCGACGGCTCGTTGTCGGTGATCCAGCAGGCATTTCAGGATCATCACGGGCTGCAATGCGGATTCTGCACGCCGGGCATGGTGATGAGCGCCGCCGCCCTGCTGGCTGAAAACCCGTCGCCGACCGAGTCCGAAATCCGCAAGTATTTGGAGGGAAATATATGTCGTTGCACTGGGTATCACAATATTATCAAGGCTATCATGGCCGCCAGCGGGCAGAGCGTGGCGGACGTCGCTGCGGAGTGAAACGCGCCGCGCTACTGGGGGGCATGGCGGTTGTCGCCGCTGCCTTTGCCCCGGCCATTGCGCAAGCGGAAGGGTTTTCATCCGGCTATGTCAACGGGTTCATGTCCGATGTCGAATGCATGGACACGGCGCGCCGCGCGATGAATGCGCATTTCGCAAGCTATGGCATGCAGCCCGATACGGGCGAGGCAAGCTTTTCAGTCTATGGCTGGGATGTCCCGCCGGGCCAGACACAGGTCGCCATCGTCTGCAGCGAAGATCAGGCCCGCTACACTGCGACCATCACGGGCTACAGCCTGGACGAGGATGGAACCCGGCTGCAAACGGTCGAATTGTTCATGGACATGCTCGACGGCACCACGCCCATCGGGGGTAGCAAATGAGCGCGCGAGGCAATGATGCAGGGCGGGGGACCGGCATGAAAGCTGTCTTGGGCCTTGCCTCGACGCTTTGCCTCATTGCCGGGGGCGCCCATGCGCAGGCGGATCACTTCGCCAATATCGAACTGGACCCCGTTGCCACGCAAGCGCAGTGCCTGTCGCAGGCGCGCCAGGCGCTGGAAATCCTCGCGGCCTCGGGTGGCGACGACAACCCCGATATCAGCCAGGGGGAGTGGAGCACCTTTGGCTGGAACATCCCGCCGCTTATCGCCGACATCTCGGTCATCTGCCCGGTTTTCGGCGGTCAAGCGCATCCGTTCGCCACGGCCCATACCACGGGGGATGGGAATGAGCCGGGCGACCTGATCGAGGCCTATGCCGAGATCTTCAACAAGTTCTGAAGGTGCGGCGCCCGTGACACCACGGGCGCCCACCCACACATGACGACAACAGGGAGGACGGCCATGCCAAAGGATCATGGGATCGGCGCGAGCACCAAGCGCCGGGAGGACGTCCGGTTTCTGACCGGCACCGGAAATTACACCGATGACATCAACCTTGCGGGGCAGGCCTACGTGCATTTCCTGCGCTCGGATGTGGCGCATGGGCGGATCAAGCGGCTCGACACCTCGGTTGCGGCGGACATGCCGGGAGTCGTGCAGATCTTCAACGGCGCCGATTTCGAGGGCGTGGGCGGCATTCCCTGCGGCTGGCAGGTGACCGACCGCCACGGCAACCCGATGCAGGAACCCGCCCACCCGGTTCTGGCGCAGGGCAAGGTCCGCCATGTGGGCGACGCGATCGCCGCCGTCGTGGCCGAGAGTGCCGCGCAGGCGCGCAATGCCGCTGAGGCGATCGAACTGGAGATCGAGGATCTGCCCGCCGTCGTGGACATGGCCGCCGCGCTTGCCGATGACGCGCCGAAGGTGCATGACGATCTGGACAGCAACCTGTGCTATGACTGGACCTTCGGTTCGGATGACGATGCGATAAAGGCTGCCTTCGACGCCGCGGATCACGTCACCACGCTGGATCTTGTCAACCAGCGCCTCGTTGCCAACCCGATGGAGCCGCGCGTCGCGGTGGGCGATTTCAACCGCGCCAGCGGCGAAAGCACGCTTTACACCACCAGTCAGAACCCGCACGTGATCCGCCTGCTGATGGGCGCTTTCGTGCTCGGCATCCCGGAACACAAGCTGCGCGTGATCGCCCCCGATGTGGGCGGCGGCTTCGGCTCCAAGATCTTCCACTACGCGGAAGAGGCGTTCTGCACCTTCGCCGCGAAGGCTTTGAAGCGCCCGGTGAAATGGACGGCCAGCCGGTCGGAGGCCTTCGTCACCGACGCCCATGGCCGCGACCATGTCACCACCATCGAACTGGCGCTTGATGCCGATAACAACTTCACCGGCCTGCGCACCCGCACGATGGCCAATATGGGCGCATATCTGTCCACCTTCGCGCCCTCGGTGCCGACCTACCTGCACGGCACGCTGATGGCTGGCAATTACAAGACCCCGGCGATCCAGGTGAACGTGAAGGCGGTCTTCACCACCACCGTTCCCGTCGATGCCTATCGCGGTGCCGGCCGGCCCGAGGCGACCTACCAGCTGGAGCGCGTCATCGACAAGGCGGCGCGCGAGCGTGGGCTGGACCCGGTGGCGCTGCGCCGGCAGAATTTCATCTCCGAGTTTCCCTACGAAACCCCGGTCGCCGTCGCCTACGATACCGGCGATTACACCGCCACCATGGACAAGCTTCTGGAGATGGTGGACCGCGACGGGTTCGAGGCGCGCGCCGCCGAAAGCGCCAAGGCGGGCAAGCTGCGCGGCTTCGGCGTCAACTGCTATATCGAGGCCTGCGGTATCGCGCCCTCGGCGCTTGTCGGGCAGTTGGGCGCCCGCGCCGGGCTTTACGAATCCGCCACCGTGCGGGTCAATGCCACCGGCGGGCTTGTCGTGATGACTGGCAGCCACAGCCACGGGCAGGGGCACGAAACCGCCTTTCCGCAAGTGATCGCCGAGATGATCGGCATCGACGCCGACATGGTCGAGATCGTCCACGGCGACACCGCCAACACGCCGATGGGCATGGGCACCTATGGGTCGCGCAGCCTTGCGGTTGGCGGCTCGGCCATGGTGCGGGCGACCGAGAAGATCATCGCCAAGGCCAAGAAGATCGCGGCGCATCTGCTGGAAGCCTCCGAAGGCGATATCGACCTGAAAGACGGCCAGTTCAGCGTCGCGGGCACCGACAAGTCGGTGGCCTGGGGCGATGTCACGCTGGCGGCCTACGTGCCGCACAACTACCCGATCGAGGAGATCGAGCCGGGGCTGGAGGAAACCGCCTTCTACGACCCGTCGAACTTCACCTACCCCGCCGGCGCCTATGCCTGCGAGGTCGAGGTCGACCCCGAAACCGGGCGGGTGGAGATCTGCTCCTTCGCCGCCGCCGACGATTTCGGCAACGTGGTCAACCCGATGATCGTAGACGGGCAGGTGCATGGCGGGCTGGCGCAGGGCATCGGGCAGGCGCTGCTGGAAGGCGCGGTCTACGATGCGGACGGGCAGCTTTTGTCGGCCTCCTACATGGATTATGCCATGCCGCGTGCCGATGACCTGCCGAATTTCCAGGTCGACCATTCCTGCCAGACGCCCTGCACCCACAACCCGCTTGGCGTGAAGGGCTGCGGCGAGGCCGGCGCCATCGGCAGCCCGCCGTCGGTGGTCAACGCGGTTGTCGATGCACTGCAACGCGGCGGCCACGACGTGACCCATATCGACATGCCGCTGTCGCCCGGACGGGTGTGGCAGGCGATCAACGGATAAGCCAGGGACAAGGAGAGACGAGATGTATGAATTCGAGTTCAAACGCCCCGGCACCATCGCCGACGCGGTCGCCGCGCTCGGGGCCGAAGAGGCGCAGGCCCTCGGGGGCGGGCAAACCCTGTTGCCGACGATGAAGCAACGCCTTGCCGCGCCGGAGGTTCTGGTCAGCCTGTCGGGGGTGCCCGAAATGCAGGGCGTGTGCATGGACGATGCGGGCCGGGTCTGTATCGGTGGCGCCACCACCCATGCCACGGTCGCGGCGGAGGCGGCCGACAACTACCCGGCGCTGGCGCATCTGGCCGGCCAGATCGGCGACCCGGCGGTGCGCAACCGGGGCACGATCGGCGGCAGCCTTGCCAACAACGACCCGGCGGCGTGCTACCCGGCGGCGGTTCTGGCCTCGGGCGCGACCATCGTGACCAATGCGCGCGAGATCGTGGCGGATGACTTCTTTGATGGCATGTTCACCACCGCGCTCGACGACGGCGAAATCATCACCGAGGTGAAATTCCCGGTGCCGGAGGCGGCGAGCTACCAGAAGTTCCTGCAACCGGCCTCGCGGTTCGCGCTGACCGGGGTTTTCGTGGCGAAATTCCCGGGCGCGGTGCGTGTCGCGGTGACCGGCGCGTCGGAGGAGGGTGTCTTTCGCTGGACCGCGGCGGAGGAGGCCCTGTCCGCCGATTTCACGCCCGATGCGGTCGCCGGGCTAGCGGTGTCGCCGGATGGCATGATCTCGGACCTCCATGGCTCCGCGGCATACCGCGCCAACCTCGTGAAGGTGCTGACCAAGCGGGCCGTCGCTGCCTGCTGATCGCCGCCCTGGCCGGCCATGAAAAAACCCCGCGCCACGGCGCGGGGTTTTCCTGTTCGCGGGGCGCGCGTGACTACTGGCCAAGCGCGTTTTGCAGGCGCGAGACGACCTCGGCCACCTGATCGGGATTGTCGCGGGCGCGTTCGATGGCCTGCATCAGGGCGATGCGGGCAATGGCCGACAGATCGGCGTCCTCGACCGCGGCAAGGGCGGCATCGGCGTCGAAGCCTTCCACGCTCAGCGGGTCGGCAGCCGCCTCTTGTTCACCTGCCGGGGCTGTTTCCTCGGCCGGGGCGGCATCGCTGGCCTCCTCGGTCGCCTCCGCTGCTTCGGTTGTCTCCTCGGTGACCGTTTCGGCGGCGTCCTCGGTCGCTTCCGCTGCTTCGGTTGTCTCCTCGACAACCGCTTCGACGGCCTCCTCGGTGGCAGCGCCGGTCTCCTCGGCAGCCTCTTCGGTGGCGTCGCCCATGTCCTCGACGGCGCCCTCGGTTGCTTCCGCAGCGTCGCCGGCGGCTTCGGTGGTTTCTTCCACGACGGTTTCGGCGGTGTCCCCGGCGGTGGTGGCCGCATCTTCGACCGCTTCTTCGGTTGCCTCGGCGGCCTCCGTGGTCTCCTCGATCGCCTCTTCGGTGGCGCCTTCGGTCATCCCGGCGCCATCCCCGGCGGCGTCTTGCGCATCACCGGTGACCTGCTCGAGGATCTCGCCGGCCTGCGTTTCCATCTCCTCGACAGCCGACTCGACCTCTTCCACGGCGTCCTGCGCGGTGTCTTGTGCCGTGTCGGCGGCGTCCTCGGCCTGCTCGACGACCTCATCGACGGTTTCTTCTACGGTCTCCTCGACAGGGTCCGGCTCTGCCTGCGGTGTGTCGGCCGTGTCTTCGGTGGCGGGGGCGGGCGGTTCCTCGGGTTGCGGGTCGCTTAGCGGGCTCAGCACGTAGCCGGCGATGCCGATCGTTGCGAGGATGATGACGATAATGAGGGCGCGGTACATTGGAAACTCCGATCCGATGTCAATATTGATGCTCCGTCTCTCTATGCCGCGTTGCAGTGCGGCGCAATGCGTTCGCGCACGGGCCAGTTAAACTTGCGGCAACCCGGCGGGTTTCGCCTTGAATAGCGTCAGCGGCAGCGATACCCTCAGCTACCGCAATTGGTAGCAATAGAAGGATTTCACCGATAGCCCGCAGACCGCACAACGCGCCCCCGACGCGCGACACTGGCCCCCGCGTGAATGATCGCATCCGCGCCCCCGAACTTCGCCTGATCGGTGCAGAAGGTGAGAACATCGGCGTGGTGACACCCGCGCGCGCCATGGAACTGGCCGAACAGGCCGGCCTGGACCTTGTCGAGATTTCGCCGAACGCCACGCCGCCCGTATGCAAGATCATGGATTTCGGCAAGTTCAAGTATGAACAGCAAAAGCGCGAGTCCGAAGCCCGCAAGAAGCAGAAGACGATCGAGGTGAAGGAGGTGAAGTTTCGCCCCAACACCGATACGCATGACTACGACGTCAAGATGCGCAACGTCATCCGCTTCCTTGAAGCCGGCGACAAGGTAAAGGTGACCCTGCGCTTCCGCGGCCGTGAAATGGCGCACCAGAACCTCGGGCGCGAATTGCTTGAACGGGTGGCCGAGGACGTGAAAGAGCTTGGCAAGGTCGAGAACATGCCGAAGATGGAAGGTCGACAGATGGTGATGATGATCGGGCCGGTGAAGTAGCCTGCGCGTCCGTCATCCGGGCAAAGTCAGGCGTGACCCCGCGGTCGCGCCTGTTTTCTTTCGGGGACGCGCCGGGCCGGTGGCCTCACGCCTTGCGCAGCACGAGAAAGGTCATCATCCCGAAGGGCGGGTGCGGGCGGTTCAGGTCCACCGACAGGCGGGGATCTTGCAAGACCCTCTCGATCGCGAAATCGGAATGCCAGCCCAGCACGTTTTCCAGAGGCGCGGTCAGTCGTTCCAGAATCGCCAGAAAGCCCCGTTCGCGGGCGAAGTGATTGGCAATCACCACCTGTCCGCCGGGTTTGCAGACGCGGGCGATCTCGGACATCACGCGCTCGGGCTCCGGCACCACGGACAGCACGTGCATCGCGGTCACCGTGTCGAAGTGATCGTCGGGGAAATCGAGGGTGCGGGCATCCATCTGGCGCAACTCGGTGACGTGATCGAGCTTTCGCAACCGCACCTTGTCACGCGCCTTGTCCAGCATCTCCTCGCTGAAGTCGATGCCGGTGACGGCGAGGTCGGGCTTGTAGTGGGGCAGCGACAGGCCGGTTCCGACGCCGACCTCCAGCACCGTGCCGGTGTATTGATTGATGTACGCCACGCTGCGCCGCCGGCCGGCATTGGTCAGTCGGCCGAAGGTCTGATCGTAGATCGGCGCCCAGCGGGCGTAGGAATTGCGAACCGCGTTGAGTTCCATCTCAGGCTTTCGTGTCTGTTTTGGATGTGCCGGGCGACAGCATCGCCCAGATGACAAGCCCGATATAGGCCAGACAGAGCGCGACCAGCGTGATCCACGCGAAAGTCAGCACCGCCGCGCCGATAAAGGCGAACCCCACCAGCACGAATTTCACGTTTTGGCGCGAAATCCGGGTGGTCTTGAAGGACCATACCGGGATGCGGCTGATCATCAAGAGGCCGATCCCCACCATGTAGAGGCAGATGAGCGCATCGGGCAACAGCGGTGCGTCCGAGAAGGCAAACGAGATGAACATCGGCAGGAACACCAACATGGCCCCGGCGGGGGCCGGGATGCCGGTGAAAAACGCGCCGTCGTCGCGCGCCTCCTCGTCCTTGCTGGCGACGTTGAACCGGGCCAGCCGCACCACGCAGCAGACCGCGAAGACCAGCACCGTCAGCCAGCCGGCGCTGCGCATGTCCTGAAGCGTCCAGAAATACAGCACCAGTGGCGGCGCGACGCCGAAATTCAGGAAATCGGCCAGCGAATCAAGCTCCGCCCCCATCTTGCTGTCGCTGTTGAGCAGCCGGGCAAGCCGCCCGTCGACCCCGTCAAGGACGCAGGCGGCAAGGATCAGTTGCACGGAACGCACGAAATCGCCCTGAAAGCCGAAGCGGATCGCCGTCAGCCCGGCACAGATCGCCGCGATGGTGATCATGTTGGGCAGAAGCTGGATCAGCGCCAGCTCGGCCGGGGACTTATCGCGCGGCTCCGGCATGGCTCAGCCCTCTGGCTGCGCCGGGGCGGCGAGGTCGGCCAGCACCGTTTCGCCCGCGACCATGGTCTGGCCGATCTCGACCAGCGGCGCTTCCCCGTCGGGCAGGTAGACATCGAGGCGCGAGCCGAAACGGATCAGCCCGAACCGCTCCCCCGCCTGCAAGGCGGCGCCCTCGCGGGTGAAGGACACGATACGGCGCGCGACCAACCCGGCGATCTGCACCACGACAAGGCTGCGCCCGTCCGCCATGTCGAGCCGCAGGCTGTTGCGTTCGTTGTCGGTGCTGGCCTTGTCGAGCGAGGCATTGAAGAACTTGCCGGGGCGGTAGGCGATGGCGCCGACCCGGCCCGAAACCGGGCTGCGGTTCACGTGGCAGTTGAAAACGCTCATGAAAATGCTGATCCGGGTCAGCGGCGCATCGCCGAGGCCAAGCTCCGCCGGGGGCACGGCCGGTTCCAGCAGCAACACGACCCCGTCGGCAGGGCTGAGGACGAGCCCCGCGCGGGTGGGCGGCACGCGTTCGGGATCGCGGAAGAAGTAATAACACCAGATCGTCAGCCCGACACCGATCCAGCCAAGCGGCGTGTAAAGCAGGAACAGGCCCAACGTCACCACCGCGAAAATGGCGACGAAGGGCACGCCCTCGCGGTGCATCGGTTTGAGGAAAGTGCCAAGCATGGTCATCGGCGGGCGCCTCGGGGTCGGGTCAGGGTCCAGCCCTTCTAGACGGTCGCGCGGCCGAGTCAAAGGCCCCGCGCGACCCACGCAACGCGATGCCACGGCTCAGTCGAGGAAGGCTTTTTCCACCACGTAGGTTTTCGGGTCGGAATTCGCGCCTTCCTCCAGCCCGTAATCTTCCAGCATCGCCTTCAATTCAAGGTTGAAGGCAAGGTTGCCGCAGATCATCGCGCGGTCGGTTTCCGGGGTCAGTGGCGCGACACCGAGATCGGCGAACGCCTCGCCGGAGCGCATCAGGTCGGTGATACGGCCCATCTTGGCGCTCTCCTCGCGGGTGGTGGTGGGGTAGTAGCGGATTTTCTTCCAGAAGCCGTCGCCGATCACCTCGTTAAGAAGCTCATCATCCTTCAGGCTCTCGATGATCTCGCGGCCATAGGTCAGTTCCCCCGCCTCGCGGCAGGTATGGGTGATGATGACTTCCTCGTAATCGGCATAGGTCTGCGGATCGCGCAAGAGGCTGGCGAAGGGGGCAAAGCCGGTGCCGGTGGCAAAGAACCAGATCCGGCGCCCCGGCAACAGCGCATCATGCACCAGCGTGCCCACCGGCTTGGGCCGCAGGATGATCTGGTCGCCGGGCTGGATGTGCTGCAAACGGCTGGTCAGCGGGCCATCGGGCACCTTGATGGAATAGAATTCCAGTTCCTCGTCCCATGACGGCGAGGCGATGGAATAGGCCCGCAGCAGCGGTTTCTGCTTGCCGGTCTTGGGGTCGGGGTCGCCCATCAGGCCGATCATCACGAACTCGCCCGAGCGGAACCGCAAGGATGCAGGCCGGGTGCAGCGGAAGGAAAACAGGCGGTCGGTATAGTGCTGCACCGCCGTGACGGTCTGGGCGTCGGGCAGGGTGGGCACTTTAACGGCGGTGGCGTCTGTCACGGGATTATGCTCGGTCATTTGGGCAATCTCGGCCTGTTTACGGCCGACTCCTCTATTAAGCCTTGATGTAGGTCAGGAAAAGGGCCGTGTCACGGGCACCGCAACCGCGACCGATGGTCATGGGCCCGCCAATCGGCGCGCGCGCGCCACTGGTCCTCGGGCTGGCGGGCGGCGAGGGCGGCGTCGATTTCCACCTCGTCGAAGCCCGACCGGCGTGCCATGGCGTATTGATCGGCCAGCACGTGGCCGGATGCGCGCAGCCGCCCGGCAAAGCCCATCTGCCGCAGGCGCCGGGCGAGGGTGAAGCCACGCCCGTCCGAGAAGCTGGCGAACGCGATGCGGATGGGCACAGTGCCGGCCGCTGCACGGGCCAGTGTCGCGCGGTCGGCGTCCGGCACAAGGTCCAGCATCTCGGCGCCATCGGCGGGGCAAAAGCCCGCGTCGGTCACCAGAACGGTCTCTGTCACGACCTTCGAGGCCACGAGGTCTTTCATGTCATCGCTCCTTACGAGGCGTCTTTCAGGGGGCCGCGGACCATCTTGCCGTCGATGAAATGGATGCCGCATTCGTCCTTTTCCTCCCCCCGCCAACGGCCGGCGCGCGGATCCTCGCCGGGGTTCACGGGGCTGGTGCAGGGCGCGCAGCCGAGCGAGGGATACCCTCTCGACACCAGCGGGTGGCGGGGCAGGCGGTTGTTGACCATGTAGTCCTGCACATCCTCGGGCGCCCAGTGGGCCAGCGGGTTGATCTTGATGCGGATCTCGCCCTCCGTTTCGAAGAAGTCGAGTGCCGCGCGGGTGCCGGACTGGAACCGCTTGCGCCCGGTGATCCAGCTGTCGAAGGGGGCCAGCGCGGCCTCCATCGGGCGCACCTTGCGCAGGTCGCAGCAGGCATCGGTGTCGCGCTGGTGCAGGGTGCCATCGGGGTCGCCCGCAAGCAGGGCGATCTGGCTGGCATGGATCGTGCGCACGTCTTGCAATTCCAGATAGGAGGCGACCTCCTGTTGGTAGGTCAGCGTTTCGGGAAACAGCATCTGCGTGTCGATGAACAGCACCGGCGTGGCCGGGTCGATCACCGATACCATGTGCAAAAGCACAACGGATTCCGCGCCGAAAGAACTGACCAAGGCGATCCGGCCAAGGTCGGGATCTTTCAACGCGCGGTCCATCACGGCCGTGGCGGAGTGATGCTTGTAGCGCGCATTGAGCCCCGCGACCCAGCCGGCAAGCGATCCTATCGGCGCATCAAGCGGCACGGGTCTTGGCCTCCGGGTAGAGCGCGGCCTTGAACGGGGCGATGCCAAGGCGGCGATAGGTCTGAAGGAAGGTCTCGGACGGGTCTTCTCGCAACGCAAGGTAGGTCTTGAGGATCGTTTCCACGGCGTTCACGATCTCGTCATAGGCGAAGCCCGGCCCGGTGCGCGTGCCGATCGCCGCATCCTCGGTGCCGTCGCCGCCAAGGGTGATCTGGTAGTTTTCCACCCCCGCCCGGTCGAGTCCGAGAATACCGATATGGCCGACGTGGTGATGCCCGCAGGCATTGATGCAGCCCGAGATCTTGATCTTGAGCGGCCCGACATCGTGTTCCAGCTTCAGCTCCTCGAAGCGGGTCGCGATGTCTTGCGCCACGGGGATCGAGCGGGCCGTGGCCAATGCGCAGTAATCCATGCCGGGGCAGGCGATGATGTCGGAAATCAGCCCGATATTCGCGGTGGCCAGTCCCGCCGCCTTCAGACCCGCGTGGATCGCGGGCAGGTGGCGCTTGTGGACATGCGGCAGGATGACGTTCTGTTCATGGCTGATGCGCAGCTCGTCATGGGCGTAGCGCTCCGCGAGGTCGGCCATGACGCGCATCTGGTCCGCCGTGGCATCGCCCGGCGTATCCCCCTGTTTCTTGAGCGATATGGTCACGATGGCATACCCCTCGGCCCGGTGCGGGGCGAGGTTGGTATCGGCCCAGGCGCGGAACACCGGGTCATTGGCATGGGCCGCGTCATAGGCGCCCGTCGGGGCGACCTCTAAGGCGGTGGGGGCGAAATGGCCCGCGATCTCGTCCAGCAGCGCCATGTCGCCGCCGCCGGCGTAGATGGGCCTGCGCAGGGCGAATTCCTGCTCGACCTCCTCGCGCAGGTTGTCTAGCCCGAATTCGTGAACGAGGATCTTGATGCGCGCCTTGAACTTGTTGTCGCGTCGGCCGATCGCGTTCCACACGGCGACGGTGGCCTCCAGATAGGGCAGCAAGTCCTCTACGGGGATGAAGTCGGCCAGCACCTTGCCGATCATCGGCGTGCGGCCCAGCCCGCCGCCGACCAGCACGGTATAGCCGATCTGGCCGTCCCGTTCGACGATGCGCAGCCCGATATCATGCGCGGCCGTGACCGCGCGGTCATTCGGCGCGCCGGTGATCGCGATCTTGAACTTGCGCGGCATGAACTGGAATTCCGGGTGGTCGGTGGACCATTGCCGGATCAGCTCGGCCACCGGGCGGGGGTCGGCCACCTCGTCGGCGGCGGCGCCCGCGAAATGGTCGGCCGTCACGTTGCGGATGGTGTTACCGCTGGTCTGGATGGCGTGCAGGCCGACCTCGGCCAGCGCGTCGAGCATGTCGGGCACGTCGCGCAGGCGCGGCCAGTTGTACTGGATGTTCTGGCGGGTGGTGAAATGGCCATAGCCCTTGTCCCACCTTTCGGCCACATGGGCCAGTTGCCGCATCTGCGCGCCGTTCAGCGTGCCATAGGGGATCGCCACCCGCAGCATGTAGGCATGCAGTTGCAGGTAAAGCCCGTTCATCAGGCGCAGCGGCTTGAACTCTTCCTCGGTCAGCGCGCCGTCGATGCGCCGTTCCACCTGCGAGCGGAACTGGCGGTTGCGCTCGGCCAGGAAATCGCGTTCGAAGTCGTTATAGCGATACATCTTAAAGCTCCACCTGCTTGCCATGGGCGTAGTTGGAGGGGCCGCGGGTGCGGAACACCTCGCGGAAATGGGTGGGTTCGGGGCCACGTGGGCCAGGCCGGGCATCGGCGAGATAGGCGCCGACGACCGTATCGACCTGCCTTTGCGCGTCGAGCAGGCGGATCGTGGCATGCGCCTCGTCGGTCAGCAACTCGGCCTCCTCGTGGCGGCGGCTCCAGCGCTCATCGGCGGTCAGGTAGACGACATCGCCGTCCAGCAGGTGGTTGGCGGTCACGACCTTGGGGGTGAATTCACGGGGCATGGGCAAGCTCCTGAAGCTCTGGCAGGCGGGCCTCGGCGGCGCGGGGCGAGAGGCCGTAAAGGATGATGGCTGGGCCGGACAGCGTGGCATCGTCGAGATCGGCGGCGAGCGTGGCAAGCGTGCTGGCGATATTGCGCTGATCGGGGCGCGAGGCGTTTGCCACGATGGTCACCGGCGTCGTGGCCGCCGCGCCGTGCATCAGAAGCCGCCCCTGCAGGAACCGCGCGCCGCGCTTGGCCATGTAAATGGCGGCGACGGTTCCCGGGCGGGCCAGCGCCGCCCAGTCCTGTTCGGCAAAGCCCTCGGTGTCGTGCCCGGTCAGCACCCGAAGCGCGGAGTTGCGGCCGCGCCGCGTCAGGCTCCGGCCGATACTCGCGGCGGCGGCGGAGGCGGCGGTGATACCGGGGACGATGGACCACGCGACGCCGGCGGCCTCCAGCGCCTCGATCTCCTCGTCGAGGCGGCCGTAGATGACGGGATCGCCGGACTTGAGCCGCACGACCTGCGCGCCGTCTCCGGCATGGGCGATCATCTGGCGCGCGATCTCCTCTTGCGGGGTGTGGCGGCCAAAGCCCTGCTTGCCGGCGTCGATCAGCGTGGCCTCGCGCCGGGCCAGTTCGAGGATTTCCGGCGCGACCAGCCGGTCATGGATGACGACATCGGCCGCATCCAGCGCCTTGCGCGCCTTCAGGGTCAGAAGCTCCGGGTCGCCCGGGCCTGCGCCGACAAGCGCGACGTGGCCGGCGCGGGCCGGGGCGTCCAGGTGGCGCGCGAGGAGGCGATGCAGGACCTCTTCCGCGCCTTGCGGCCCGTCATCGGCAAGGGCGCCGGGCCCTTCGAAAAAGTAGTAATCGGCCCAGAAATCGCGGCGCTTGCGGCCGAAGGGCAGGGCCTCGGCGGTGCTGCGAAACGCCTTGCCAATGCGCGCCAGCGGGCCAAGCGTCGCCGGCAGCCGCTCCTCAAGGTCGCGCTTGATGGCGCGGGCCAGCACCGGGGCGGCGCCCTCGGTGCCGATGGCCACGGTCACCGGATCGCGGTCGACCATGGCCGGCGTGATGAAGGCGCTGTCGGCAAGGTTGTCGACGATATTGACCAGCACGCCCGCCGCCTCGGCCAGTCGCTTGATGCGGGCGTCGCGCGCCGGGTCTTCGCCCGCGGCATAGACCAGCGCCGCGCCGGGCAGATCGCAGGGGCGCAATTCGCGCCGGCGCAGCATCAGCTTCCCGGTATCCGCCCAATCGGCGATCTCTGGGGCGGGCGCATCGGCAAAGACCTCGATCCGCGCCTCGGTCTTGAGCAGAAGCCGTAGCTTGGCAAGGGCCGCATCACCGCCACCCTCCAGCAGGATACGCCGGTGCTCAACAGCGAGGAAAATCGGAAAATGCTTCATCTGGGGACTCCGCGTGGCGGTAAGGGTCACCAGAAATATAGGACATCTTCCTGTTTTTCGGCTATGTCAGTTCGCCAATAAGGAAAATTTCATGCAATATTTGCGGGATACATGAACAAAGTTCCAATCCCCCCTGGATTTGCGGCCATCCGTTCGATGCGGCGCTCGCCCTTGGCACGCGCTGTCGACCGGCCGGCGGAAATGCGCGCCGGACCTAGCCCCGCACCATGACATCGCGGTTCCGGCAATAGTCGGGCGCGTCGTCGAGCCGGGGGCTCGCGTCCAGCAGGTGGCGGCATGCGTCGTGGTGGCGGCACGCCGTGCAGGAGAGCACGACCTGCCGATACTTCAGGGCCGTTGCCTCGGCGCTGTGCCCGCCCAGATGGGTCAGGTCCACATCCAGCCGGTCGGCCATGTCATGCACCAGCCCGGCGCTCTCGTCGATCTTGCCAAACAAGCCCATCTCGTCCTCCTGATGTCGGTCCGGGAAAAGTAGGCGCTGATACTCGTTGCATTTGCATTGATCTGTATCAAACCGTCGTGGTGGCCCGGGGGTTCACTGTGCCGTGCTGCAGGGGAAAAACAGTGTTCTTGTTCCTGTGAGTGTTGAAAATGTCTTGCGCTCTGGGAAACCTGTCTTAGGAACGGGGCGATACAGAAAAACTTTCCTTGTCCGACAGGTGCCACATGGTCGCTCAGATCGACACGCTCGACCGGAAGATCCTTGCCGCGTTGCAGGAGGATGCCAGCCAGTCGCTGGAAGAGATTGCGCGCGTTGTGGGATCGTCCAAGACCCCGGTCTGGACCCGGATCCGCAAGATGCGCGAGGCCGGGATCATCGGGCGGCAGACGGTGCTGCTCGATGCCGAGGCATTGGGGCTGGAGGCCTGTTTTTTCGTCCTCGTGCGCACCTCGGAACATGAGGCGGGCTGGCAGGACACATTCCTGCGCGCGCTGCAAAGCCGGCCCGAAGTTCTGGAGGCGCACCGGCTGGCCGGCGATATCGACTATATCCTGAAGGTGCGCGTGCCCAATGCGCGCGCCTATGACCGGTTCTACCAGGCGCTGATTTCCGAGGTGCGCATCCACAACGTGACCGCGCTTCTCAGCATGGAGGAAATCAAGTCCACCACGCTTCTGCCGCTTGAAACGGAGGCGGAACGGGGCAGGGGGCCGTGATAGCCCCCTGCCGGTGTTGCCTCAGGCCGACGCGTTCAACGCCTGGTCGAGGTCGCGGATCAGGTCGTCGGCATCCTCGATTCCGATGGAAATGCGCACAACGTTCGGCGCGGCGCCGGCGGCGACCTGCTGGTCTTCCGTCAACTGCCGGTGCGTGGTGGAGGCCGAGTGGATCACCAGCGACCGCGTGTCCCCGAGGTTTGCCACGTGGCTGAACAACTCGAGGCTGTCGACGAATTTGACACAGCCCTCGTAGCCCGATTTCAGCGCCACGGTGAACAGGCCGCCCGCGCCCTTGGGGCAGATGCGCGTCATCTTTTCATGTGACGGCGAGGAGGGCAGCCCGGCATAGGTCACGGCCTCTACCGCCGGATGCGATTCCAGCCAGCCGGCGACTTTCTCGGCGTTCTCGACATGGCGCTGCATGCGTAAGGAAAGCGTCTCGATCCCCATCAGCGTGTAATGCGCCGCCTGCGGGTTCAGCGTCATGCCAAGGTCGCGCAGGCCGATGGCGATGCCGTGGAAGGTGAAGGCGAGCGGGCCGAAGGTCTCGTGGAACTTGAGGCCGTGATAGGCCGGCTCCGGTTCGGACAGGGAGGGGAACTTGCCCGAGGCGGACCAGTCGAAATTGCCCGAATCCACCACGCAGCCGCCGGTGACGGTGCCGTTGCCGGTGAGGAATTTCGTCATCGAATGCACGACCAGCGTCGCGCCATGGTCGATCGGGCGGCACAGGTAGGGCGTGGCCGAGGTATTGTCGACGATCAGCGGCAGGCCCGCGTCATTCGCCACCTTCGCGGCGGCGTCCAGATCGGTGACATAGCCGCCGGGATTGGCGATGGATTCGCAGAAGATTGCGCGGGTGTTCTCGTCGATCGCCGCCGCGACTGCTTCCATGTCGTCGAAATCGACGAAGGTTGCCGACCAGCCGAAGCGCTTGATCGTTTGGCTGAACTGCGTGATCGAGCCACCGTAAAGGCGCGTCGAGACCACCACGTTCAGCCCCGGACCCATCAGCGGGAACAGAGCCATGATCTGCGCCGCGTGGCCCGAGGAACAGCAGACCGCGCCGGCGCCGCCCTCCAGCGTCGCCATGCGTTCCTGAAGCGCGGCGACGGTGGGGTTGGTCAGGCGCGAATAGATGTAGCCAACTTCCTGAAGGTTGAAGAGCGCCGCGGCATGTTCGGCATCGCGGAACACGTAGGCGGTGGTCTGGTAGATCGGCACCTGCCGCGCGCCGGTGGCCGGGTCGGGCCGGGCGCCGGCGTGGATCTGAAGCGTGTCGAAGCCGTAGCTGGGGGCGTCGGTCATGGGGCCGGTCCTTTCCTGTTCATAACTTCGTGACTGGATAGGCCATGCGCGCCATGGCCACAACATTTGCTTGGACGCTGCGCGCGGCATTGCCCAAAACAGGGAGACTGTCCCACGTGGCGGGCAGGCAGGAGGAAAGGAAGATCGGGATGGGGCTTTCGGACCGAACGGCTGTCATCGCTGCCGCGCTGTCGACGGTGCTGTCTTGGGGCGCCGTGGCCGAGTCCGTGCCGGACGCGGCGGTGGCGCTGTGCCGTCATCAGGGCTGGCCGGAGGTGGCCTGCCAGTGCAGCGCCGAAGCCCTCGCCGCAGAGACGGCGGCCGCGGATCACCGGCTCTATCGTGCGACCGCGGCCACATACCTCGACGAACTTGCCACCGGCACCAGCTTCGCGGATGCGTGGCGTCTGGCGGTCGCTGCCGTGGCCCGCGCGGCCGGACAGGACGCCGAGGCGCTGAGACTCCGGCTGGGCAATGTCGGGCAGGCGCACAGGGTGTTGATCGACGCCTGTCTTGCCGAATGAGCGGCCCCGGGGCCGGTGACCGCCGAGGTTACTCTGCCTGCCCCGGCAATTGCAGCTCATACCCCGCCTCGGCCAGCGCCGGGATCACCTGGTTTTGCAGGCTGCGCTGCACGACGGGACCGCGGAAATGCAGCACCACCACGCCCTCGTCGTTGATGAAGAAGGTCTCCGGCATCGCCACGACGCCCCAGTCGCGCCCGGTGCGCGCTTCGGGGTCGGCCCCGATCCGGTCATAGGGGTTGCCGAGTTCGTCGAGGAACGACAGCGCCTGCGCGGGCTGGTCGCGGTAGTTCACGCCGAAAAGCGGATTGCCAGCCTCCGCCAGCGCCGTGAGCGTCGGATGCTCGGCCCGGCAGGGGGGGCACCAGCTCGCCCAGAAGTTCAGGATGATGAGGCCGTTGCCCTCAAGGTCTTCCCGCGCAAGCCCCTCGAACCGGGCCAGCGGTTGCAGGTCGAGCGTTGGCGCCGGGTTGCCCTGCCGCGTCGATGGCAGGGCGTTGGTATCCACCCCGCGCGCCTGATCGCCCTGCGTGGTCAGCAGTTGCGCGGCCGTGACACCGAAGAAGCCGACCGCCAGAAGCAGCGGCAAGGCCATGAGCCAGTTGAATTTCATGTCGAACTCCCGCGGCGGTTCTCGGCCTCGCGCAATTGGCGCAGCACCTTGCGCGCCTTCCAGACGGAGGCCCCGATCAGGACGGCGACAAGCAGGAACGTCACCGCGTAGGCGGACAGGACTTCGGTTGCGTAGCGTCCGAGATCGGGCATCATGCCATCCTTTCGCGCTGGATAAGCGCCCTCAGGCGGCGGGCGCGAATCTCCGTCCGGGTGCGATAAAGCACGAGCGCGAGGAAGAGAAACAGAAAGCCGATGATACAGGTCCAGAGCGGGTAGGCGAAGACATCGGCCACGTTCTGCTCCGGGTCGAGGCTCAGCGACGCGCCCTGGTGCAGTCCCTGGTTCCAGAACACCAGCGCGTAGCGCGAGATCACCGCGAAGACCGTGCCGACAAGACACAGGACCGAGGTGAGGTCGGCTGCCGCGTCAGGGTTCTCGATCGCCTCCCACAGGGCCATGTAGCCAAGATAGAACAGGAACAGCACTAGGAACGCGGTCAGGCGCGGGTCCCACTCCCACCACGTTCCCCACATCGGCTGGCCCCAGATCGCGCCGGTGATCAGGCCGATCAGGGTAAAGACCATGCCCACCGGTGCGGCGGCCTTGGCGGCAAGCGCGCTGACATGGTGGCGCCGGATCAGCCAGATCAGCGACGTGACCAGCATCATGAACCACGCGCTCGACCCCATGATCGCGGTGGGCACGTGAATGTAGATGACCTTCACCGAGGATCCCATGCGAAAATCGTCGGGGGTGAAGAAGAACCCCCAGACAAGGCCGCCCACGACCAGTATCGCGGCAAGCGCGGAGACCCAGGGCAGCAACGCGCCCGAGGTGGCCATGAACTTGCGTGGATTTGCGTATTCCCAGATCGACATGCGCCCGAACTTACGTTGCGATTGTTGCGCTAACAATAGGTAGGCGTGCCACGCCCCTAGCGCAGATTGACGCGGAGGGCGGCGGCCGCGGCGAAAGGCATCGCCGCAAGCGCCAATAGCGATATCCCTGCCAGCAAGGCAAGCGGGGTCAGCGCATCCAGCCCCTGCGCCCCGCGCCGCGCCACCTCGGCCCCGAACAGAAGCGTGGGCACGTAAAGCGGCAGTACAAGAAGGGATAAAAGAAGTCCGCCGCGCTTCACCCCAACGGTCAGTGCCGCGCCGAATGTGCCGATGGCCGATAGGGCCGGCGTTCCCACCGCGAGCGACGCGATGAGCCAGCCGAACCCCGGCACGGGCAGGTTCAGCAGCACCGCCAGCACCGGCGCCGCGGCGACCAGCGGCAGGCCGGTGGTCAACCAGTGGGCCAGCGCCTTGACGCCGGCCAGCGCCTCCAGCGGCAGGGGCGACGTCGCCAGCAGTTCCAGCGAGCCGTCTTCCCAGTCGAGCGCGAAGATCCTGTCGAGCGACAGGAGGCAGGCCAGCAGCGCGCCCACCCACAGGATGCCCGGCGCGACCGCGGTGATGATCCCGGTCTCCGGCCCGATCCCGAAGGGCATCAGCACCGTGACGATCAGGAAGAATGCCAGACCGAGGCCAAAGCCCCCCCCGGCCCGGATCGCAAGGCGCAGATCGCGCAGAAGAAGCCCCTTCACAGCGCGCCCTCCGACAGGAAGGGGTCGTCGTGATGCGGCCTGCGAGGCTGGTGCGCGCGGGTGAACGGCGTGATGTCGAGGCTCTTCGCGCCCGGCAGGCCAAGGTCGATATGGGTGGCGATCACCGCCGCGCCGCCGGCCGCCAGATGCGTGCCTACCGCGCGGGCGAAGCGGGCCACGTTGTCCACGTCCAGCGACACGGTGGGCTCATCCAGGCACCAGACCGGCCGCCCGGTGACCAACAGCCGCGCCAGCGACAGCCGCCGTTTCTGCCCTGCCGACAGGTTGCCAGCCGGGCGGTCCAGCAACTCCGCGAGGTCGAAGGCGTCGACGGCGGCGCTGATCCCCGTCGCGCCGAACACCCCCGCCCAGAAGGCGAGGTTCTCGGCCACCGAAAGCTGTGCCTTGAGCCCGTCGGCATGCCCGGCATAGGCGACCCCCTCGGGCGGGGCCGCCACCTTGCCCGACAGCGGCGGCGTCAGCCCGGCCAGCGTGCGCAACAGCGTCGTCTTGCCCGACCCGTTGGGGCCGCGCAGGATAAGCGCCTCGCCGCGCGCGACGGCAAAGCTGACCCCGGCAAGGATCCGCACGCCACCGCGGGCGCAGGCAAGGGACTGGACGTCGAGACTCATGGCGCCAAGCCGTAGCGCATCGTGCCGGTGCGGGGAAGCGCCCGGCGCGATCCAAAACAGCGCAGCTGCCGGCGCCGCGCGAAACCCCGGCAGCGGCCCCGCGAGTCGCTTTCAAATCAGTATGCAACGGCATACAAAATCGCCGCACCCCCCTTGATCGGGCCTGTCTATACTGGCATAGCCAAGGCCAGCACTTACCCACATCGTTTGACACGAGGGAGGCCCCCCATGCCCATTACTGTCGGTCAGGACAGCGCCAAGACCCGTAAGACCCTTACGGTTGGCGACCAGTCCGTTGCCTATTACTCCATCCCCGCGGCCGAGGCCGCGGGTCTTGGCGATTTCTCCAAGCTTCCCGCCGCGCTGAAGGTGGTGCTGGAAAACATGCTGCGTTTCGAGGATGGCAAGACCGTCACCCTCGACGATATCCGGGCGTTTTCCGACTGGGCCGCGAATGGTGGCAAGGGCAACCGGGAACTGGCCTACCGTCCCGCCCGTGTCCTGATGCAGGATTTCACCGGCGTTCCGGCGGTGGTCGACCTTGCCGCGATGCGCGACGGCATCAAGGCGCTTGGCGGCGACGCGCAGAAGATCAACCCGCTCAATCCCGTCGACCTGGTCATCGACCACTCCGTCATGATCGACCATTTCGGCAACCCGCGCGCCTTCCAGATGAACGTGGACCGCGAGTATGAACGCAACATGGAACGCTACACCTTCCTCAAGTGGGGCCAGACCGCGTTCAACAATTTCCGCGTCGTGCCGCCGGGCACCGGCATCTGCCACCAGGTGAACCTCGAATACCTCGCCCAGACCGTCTGGACCGACCAGGACCAGAACGGCGAGACCGTGGCCTATCCCGACACGCTGGTCGGCACCGACAGCCACACCACCATGATCAACGGCGTCGCGGTTCTGGGCTGGGGCGTCGGCGGGATCGAGGCGGAGGCCGCGATGCTGGGCCAGCCGATCTCGATGCTGATCCCCGAGGTCGTGGGATTCGAGCTGACCGGCGCGATGATGGAAGGCACCACCGGCACCGACCTCGTGCTCAAGGTCGTGGAGATGCTGCGCGCCAAGGGCGTTGTCGGCAAGTTCGTGGAATTCTACGGCGACGGGCTCGACCACCTGCCGCTGGCAGACCGGGCGACCATCGCCAACATGGCGCCGGAATACGGGGCCACCTGCGGCTTCTTCCCCATCGATGACGAAACCCTGCGCTACCTGCGCCAGACCGGCCGCGACGAGGACCGCATCGCGCTGGTCGAGGCCTATGCCAAGGAAAACGGGTTCTGGCGCGGGCCGGATTACGCGCCGGTCTACACCGATACGCTGCACCTCGACATGGGCGAGATCGTGCCCGCCATCTCCGGTCCCAAGCGGCCGCAGGATTACGTCACGCTCGATCAGGCATCGAAGTCCTTCTACAAGGTCGTCGGTGAATATCGTGGCATGGATATCTCGGATGAGGCGCGCGACATGGCCGCCGAAGGGGATATGAACATTGCCGAGAACGATGTCCGCAAGACGGTTTCTGTCGATGGTGAGGATTACACCCTGCGCGACGGGTCCGTGGTGATCGCGTCGATCACGTCCTGCACCAATACCTCCAACCCCTATGTGATGATCGGGGCGGGGCTGGTGGCGAAGAAAGCCAACGAACTGGGTCTTAACCGCAAACCTTGGGTGAAGACGTCGCTGGCGCCCGGCTCTCAGGTCGTGACGCAGTATCTTGAGGCGTCGGGCCTTCAGGAACATCTGGACGCCATCGGCTTCAACCTTGTGGGCTATGGCTGCACCACCTGTATCGGCAATTCTGGTCCGATCCAGCCGGAACTCAGCAAGGCAATTGCCGATGGCGACCTGATCGCCACCTCGGTCCTGTCGGGCAACCGCAACTTCGAGGGCCGGATTTCGCCCGACGTGCGGGCCAACTACCTAGCCTCGCCGCCGCTTGTCGTCGCCTATGCGCTCGCCGGCGACATGAATATCGACCTGACGACCGAACCGCTGGGTCAGGACAAGGACGGCAACGATGTCTACATGAAGGACATCTGGCCGACCCAGAAGGAAATCGCCGAACTGGTCGAACAGACCGTCACGCGCGAGGCGTTCCAGTCGAAGTACGCCGATGTCTTCAAGGGCGACGAGATGTGGCAAAGCGTCGAGGTGACCGGTGGCGAGACGTATGACTGGCCCGCTTCCTCGACCTACATCCAGAACCCGCCCTATTTCCGGGGTATGGGCAAGGATCCGGGCACGATCTCCAACATCGAGGGCGCGCGCGTTCTGGCGGTTCTGGGCGACATGGTGACCACCGACCACATCAGCCCGGCGGGCAGCTTCAAGGAATCCACCCCGGCGGGCAAATACCTGGTCGAGCGGCAGGTGCCGGTGCGCGAGTTCAACTCCTACGGCAGCCGGCGCGGCAACCACGAGGTGATGATGCGCGGCACATTCGCCAATATCCGCATCAAGAACGAGATGCTGGACGGTGTCGAGGGCGGTTATACCAAGGGCCCCGACGGCGAACAGACCTCTATCTATGATGCCGCCATGGCCTACCAGGAAGAGGGGACGCCGCTTGTCGTCTTCGGCGGGGAACAATACGGCGCCGGGTCCAGCCGCGACTGGGCCGCCAAGGGCACCAACCTGCTGGGCGTCAAGGCCGTGATCGCCGAAAGTTTCGAGCGCATCCACCGCTCCAACCTCGTTGGCATGGGTGTCATCCCGTTCGAGTTCACCGGCGGTGACTCCCGCAAGTCGCTGGGCCTGACGGGCGAGGAAAGCGTGTCGATCAAGGGGCTGGACACGATCGAGCCGCAGCAGGAGGTGCTCTGCGCGATCACCTATGCCGATGGCACGGTGAAGGAGATCACGCTCAAGTGCCGGATCGATACCGCGATCGAGATCGAGTATATCGAACATGGCGGTGTGCTGCATTACGTGCTGCGCAACCTTGCCAAATCCGCCGCCTGATAGGGCGACACGGATCTATACGGGGCGGCTCCACGCGGGCCGCCCCGACGCGTTTCCTGGCATCCGCACGGTGGCCATCCAGATGCACCCGCCCCATTGTTGGTCGGTCGTGTGAACCGGCTGGAAAATCGCCGCAACTTGCGCTAGCGTTGAGCACGACAAACGGGCAGAATTTGGGACACGTCAGACGCCGCGAGATGCGCCACCGTTTCCCGACGGACTTGGAATTCGGGAGAGGGACATGGCGACTTGCCCTCAATGCTTGGGAAATCGGTACATCAATTCGCATGGAGGCCCGGCCTATAGCAATGCCGAGGCGAGCATTCAGTGCCCGCGCTGCAAAGGATTCGGCTTCGTGGGTGGCACCGGAGGAGGCGGAGGAGGGGGTCGAGGCATACAGCTATCCGGTTCGGCCCAATCTTTCATCTTGATCGCTGGCGGGATCGGCGGGTTGCTCGCCTACAGCGCACATGCTCCCGAGGATTTTGCCTATATCGCAGCCTTGCTTGGCTTTTTCGTGGTCGTGATAGGCGCGAGGGTTGCTGCTAATTTCGTGGTTGCCCCTGTGCGGATGTTTCTCGCCATCGCGATGTTGGTGGGGTTGGATCATTTGGCCTTTGACGGCGTTGCGATGACATGGCTCGGAGACCACGGCATCAATCTTGTCGGGACACTCTTTGCTGGTTAACCGGAAGTCCGGACCTAAGGGGCTCATATGACACCGTCAGCGGTCCCTGACCAATAAGAGATTACATAGGAGCGCCGGCCGCGCGCCGGGACCGTGCCATTGGCTGTCCGCCCGGCACAAAGCAACGGAAGGGCATTCTGCTCCAGTGCTGGTCAGGCCTTGCGGGTAGCGGGCAGCGCGGCGAGGGCGGCCTTGTGGTCGATCCCGGCGCCCGCCATCTCAGCCCCTCGGGATGTCGAAACCGGGCGCGGCAAGCTCGAACCCGTCGAACCGGAATCCCGGCGAGACCGCGCAACTGACCAGCGTGAAGTCACCGGTGCTGCGCGCCGCCTGCCAGTGATGCGCGGGCACGAGAACCTGCGGGCGGCCCTGCGCAAGATCCGGGGTCAGCAGGTGATCTTGTGCCGGTCCCGCCTCGGTGTCGCTGATCGACAGGACCAGCGGCGCGCCGGCATGGTAGAGCCAGATCTCGGCGGCATCGACGCGGTGCCAATGGCTGACCTCGTCCGCCGTCAGCAGGAAATAGATGCAGGTCGCCGTGGGCCGGCCGTCGTTTCCGGCCGCCCATGTCTGGCGGTAGTGCCCGCCCTCGGGGTGCGGGGCCAACTCCAGTTCGGCGATGATCTGGTCGGCGGTCATGTCGCTCCTGTCGCGTGCCGTCTCGGGCAGGGTAGGCAAATGCAGGGCCAAGGCAAGGGCTACTCGAAGCCCGGCGTGCCGCGATCCTCCGGGTGGCGTTGCAAGTGGCTGCGCTTGATCCCGTCCGAGGTCTGGCGGCTTCCGTCATGGCTCCAGCCCGGGGGCGCAATGGCATACATCAGCCGGTCGCGCAGCCTGAGCCCCGGCTGCGCCATGTCGCGGAACATCCCAACCCATTCGTGAAAGGCGACGCGGATCGGGTTGAAGGTGCCAAGGTTGTGGACAAGCCCGTAATCGGGGCGCTCCTCCACCTGTTCGGGCACGAAGGTGCCGAAAAGCTTGTCCCAGACGATGAACACGCCGGCGTAGTTGCAATCGAGGTAGCGGGCGTTGCGCCCGTGATGCACCCGGTGGTGGCTTGGCGTGTTCATCACCGCCTCGAACCAGCGGGGCATCTTGCCGATCGCCTCGGTATGGATCCAGAACTGGTAGATCAGGTTCAGCCCGCCGACGAACAGCACCATCGCCGGGTGAAAGCCCAGCAGGATCAGCGGTGCGCGCACCACCATCATGAAGGTAAAGGTGCCGGTCCATGTCTGTCGCAACGCGGTGGTCAGGTTGTAGTGCTGGCTGGAATGGTGGTTGACGTGGCTGGCCCAGACCCAGCGTATCCGGTGGCCGAAGCGGTGCACCCAGTAATAGCGCAGGTCGTCGAGCACGAAGCACAGCGCCACCACCCACCACGCGGTGCCAAGGTCGAGCGGCGTGATCCGCCACAGCACCATGAAGAAACCCCATGCAAGAAAGCCGAGCACGATGCCGCTGGCGACATTGCCCGCCCCCATGATCAGCGAGGTTACCGCGTCGCGGGTTTCATAGCGCCCGCCCTTGCCCTTGAAGATGATCCACAAAAGCTCGATCAGGATCGCGGCGATGAAGACGGGCACCGCGAACTGGACGACATCGGGATAGGTCAAAAGATCGGTCATACAGCCTCCGACAGGGTTTCGCGCCACCGGGCGCGGGCCCCCGGCGGCAGCGTCACATCAAGGCGCGGGGTGGCGAAATCGTGAAAGTGGATGCGCAGGCCGGTGGGCGTTTCACGGATCTCGGCGCCGTCGAGCCGATGGCCCGTGCTGTCGGCGCCCATGGCGAAGACGACACCGGCACCGCGATCCGTCTCGATCAGCGCGGCGGCACCATCGGGCGCGATGTGAACCGCCGCCACGCGATCCTCCGGCCAGTGGCGCAGCCAGGCCGCGCGGGCCTGCGCCTCGTCCGCGAAGCGCAAGGGGGTGGACAGGCCGAACGCCCATGTCAGCACCGCGATGCCCACGATGCCGACGACCACCAGACCGATCAGGATATGCAGGGGCATGGCCCGTCTCCTCCCGCCTCGGATGAAAGCGCGCCGGGCGCAGGCTGTCAAAGGGGGCGTTGCGTCAAGATGGCACGTTCCCGCGCCCCTTCTACCGGCCTGCCGCGAGGAATCCGCGGATCGCGTGCAGCGTCGCCTCGGGCGCGTCATCGACCGTGTCGTGCCCGGCGCGTTCTATCACCTCGAGCCGCGCGTCGCTGAAATAGGCGAGGTTCCGGCGTTGCACCTCCTCGCCGATCCACGTGCTGCAGGCGCCGGTCAGGATCAGAACCGGGCCACCGAACCGATCCGCGTTCTGGCCAAGCGAATCCAGGTCGTGCGGCGTGGCGCTGTCTGCGAAGGCCTGGCTGCCGGTCGCCCCGGCGCGCCATGTCGGGCTGTCGTAAGGCGCGTCATTGCAAGTATAGCCGCTGTCAGGGTGGGAGGCGAGGAACTGCATCATTCGCCCGATCAGGTAGTCGGCCGATGCGTCGGCGTCCGGCCCCTCCACATGTGATGCCGCGAAGCCGGTGCGCAGCGCACGCCACCGCATCAGCGGTTGGCGGAGGATTCCGCGCATGTGGGCATTCCACTCCACGGCAGCCTGTGCCGACAGGAAACCCGGTTCGATCAGCACCGCCTGCGCCACCCGGTCAGGGTGACGCCCGAGAAAGCCGCTTGCCAGCATCGCCCCCCAGGAATGGCCGATCAGGATCGCCGGCGCGTCCGGGCTGACCTGATCGAGCAGGGTGGCCAGTTCGTCGAGATGGGTGTCAAGCGTGAGCGCCCCGGCCGGCACCCGTTGCGACAGGCCGGCGCCGCGCTGATCGTAGAAGGTGACGTGGAACCGGTCCGACAGCGCCGAAAGCGGACGGAGCGAGCGGTAGTCGCCCCCGGGGCCGCCATGCAGAACGACGATGGCGGGATCGGCGGGATCGCCATGGCTTTCACCATGCAGCGTGACGCCGCCGACCTCGATCCGCGGCAGGCTGTCATCGTCCGTCACGGTCGCCGCAACGGGATGATCGCCCATCGTCGAAAGGTAGAGCGCGACTGCCAAGAACAGCAGCGCCGCCACGACATAAGCCCCCCAGCGCAGACCCCGTTTCATCGCTTACCGCAGGATCGAACGGCCCGCGTATTCGGCGGTATCGTCCAGCATTTCCTCGATCCGGATCAACTGGTTGTATTTCGCCAGCCGGTCGGAGCGCGCAAGGCTGCCGGTCTTGATCTGCCCGCAATTGGTGGCGACGGCCAGATCGGCGATGGTGGCATCCTCGGTCTCGCCCGAGCGGTGGCTCATCACGCAAGTCATGCGGTTGCGATGCGCCATCTCGACCGCCGCCAGCGTTTCGCTCAGGGTGCCGATCTGGTTGACCTTGACCAGCAGCGAATTGCCCGCGCCGCGCTCGATCCCCATGGCCAGCCGGCTGGGGTTGGTCACGAACAGGTCATCGCCGACAAGCTGTACCTTGTCGCCCAGCCGGTCGGTCAGCAGCGCCCAGCCGTCCCAGTCATCCTCGGCGCAGCCATCCTCGATCGACAGGATCGGGTAGTCGCGCACCAGCGCCTCAAGATAATCGACATTCTGGGACGCGGACAGCGTCTTGCCCTCGCCGGCCATCACGTAAGCGCCGTCCTTGAAATACTCGGTCGCCGCGCAATCGAGCGCCAGCATGATGTCATCGCCCGCCGTGTAGCCCGCCTTCTCGACCGATTTCAGGATGAAATCCAGCGCCTCGCGGGTGGAGCCGAGTTCCGGCGCGAAGCCGCCCTCGTCGCCCAGCCCGGTGGACAGGCCCGCCGACGTCAGTTCTTTTTTCAGCGTGTGGAAGATCTCCGATCCCATGCGCACCGCGTCGCGGACCGTCTCGGCACCGACCGGCATGATCATGAATTCCTGGATGTCGATCGGGTTGTCGGCATGTTCGCCGCCGTTGATGATGTTCATCATCGGCACCGGCAGAACCCGCGCCGAGGTGCCGCCGACATAGCGGAAAAGCGGCTGGCCGGTATAGTCCGCTGCGGCCTTGGCCACGGCCAGCGACACGCCGAGGATCGCGTTGGCGCCAAGGCGGCCCTTGTTCTCGGTCCCGTCCAGCTCGATCATCGCAGCGTCGATGGCGGCCTGTTCGGTGGCGTCGAAACCGACGAGGTTTTCCGCGATCTCGCCATTCACCGAGGCCACGGCGTCCAGCACGCCCTTGCCCTTGTAGCGGCCCGCGTCGCCGTCGCGCCGTTCCACTGCCTCGTGCACGCCGGTCGAAGCGCCCGAGGGCACCGCCGCGCGGCCCATGGTGCCGTCCTCGAGGGTCACGTCGACCTCGACCGTTGGGTTGCCCCGGCTGTCGAGAATCTCGCGCGCGTGGATGTCGATGATGGTGCTCATGAGATCTGGTCCTTGGAAAACAGGAAAGGTCGGGCGGAGTCATAGCAGGGGTGGGGCGAAAGTAAACCATTCATGGTAGCGCTAACAAACCTTGTTTCACGGGGTGTGGCGGGTGTTTGCGCCAACAAGGCACGCCCCGGGGCGTCAGGTCGCGGCGCGGGCCGCTCGGCGCGCGATTTGCTGCTCGCGCCACGCGGCGTAAAGCCCCGCCCCGAGGATCAGCGCCGCCCCGACATAGGACAGGAGATCGGGCCGTTCCCCGAAGATCACCATGCCGAGGATCATCCCGAAGATCAGCCGCGAATACCGCAGCGGCGTGACCGCCCCGATCTCGCCCACCCGCATCGCGGCGGTAATGGCGTAGTAGCCGCCGATCGTGGCCAGCAGGGTGAAGGCCAGAGTTCCCCAGTCCCCCGGCGTGGGCCAGACCGGGGACGGCCCGAAAAGCGACAGGGCCAGACCGGCGGGCACCAGCGCGAAGAAGCCGACCGTGGACAGTTGCAGGGTGTCGAGGCTGGCCGGCGCGGCCCGGGTGGCCAGATCGCGCGCCGCAAGCCCGAGCATGGCGACGATGATCCACAGCGCATCGAGCGAGAAGCCCGCGAAACCGGGGCGCAGGATGATCAGGACGCCAAGGATGCCGACAAGGATCGCGCTCCAGCGTCTGAGGCCCACCGCCTCGCCGAACACTTTCGCCGCCCCCATCGTCACCACCAGCGGCGCGGCCTGCAGGATCGCGGTGACCAGAGACAGCGGGTTCAGCGTCAGCGCAAGGATCATGCCGACCCCGGCCACCATCTCGGCCACGAAGCGCAGCGCCACGGCCCGGTGCCGGATCGCGGCCGGAAACAGCGGCCGGCCCCGTGCCCGCGCCCAAAGCCCGAAGACGAGCGTTCCGGCAAGACCGACCGTGCCCATGATCTGTCCCGGCGGCACCGCGCCGGAAAGCAGCTTGATCCCGACATCGCCAAGCGCGAAGCCGGCCATCGCCAGCACCATCAGAACGATGCCACGCAAGTTGTCGGAAGCGGAGAACATGGGGTGAGCCTTGGCTTGTGTCGCCCCGGTTTGATCTTCTTTGCGGGGGCGGGTCCAGCCCTATTTTCGGATCGGCACGCCGTAGAGTTCCAGCTTGTGCCCCATCAGGCGGTAGCCCAGTTTCGCGGCGATCCGCTCCTGCAGCGCCTCGATCTCGGGGTCCACGAACTCGATCACCTCGCCGCTTTGCATGTCGATCAGGTGGTCGTGGTGGTCGCGCTCGGCGTCCTCGTAGCGCGCCCGCCCGTCGCCGAATTCCAGCTTTTCGAGGATCCCCGCCTCCTCGAAAAGCTTCACGGTGCGATAGACCGTGGCGATGGAAATGTTGGGGTCCCGACCGCTGGCGCGCGCGTGAAGTTCCTCCACGTCAGGGTGATCCGTCGATCCGTCGAGCACCTGCGCGATCACCCGCCGCTGGCCGGTCATCCGCAGGCCCTTGGCCTCGCAGCGCTGTTCGATGGTCTCGGGCATCGGCGCCCCCTTCGATCGTCTTGGGGGTGGGGTCTAGCCGATCAGGGCCGGAGTCGGAAAGCCCTTTCGCAGTGAACCCGTCGGGAAAACCGCGGCGCCATGTCACCGGCGGCGGGGCGCTTGACACTGCCCCTGTGCCGGGTCTGTTTGGCGAATGGTTCACGTGTGAAGGAATGGACATGGAGCGCAAGCCGCATATCGACCTCTTTGGCGCGGTCTCGCTGAGCGTTTTCGCCCTGCTTCTGGGGATCAACCAAGTGGCGATCAAGCTGGGCAATGACGGCTTTCAGCCGGTGTTCATGGCCGGTTTGCGCTCTGTCGGGGCGCTTGGCGTGTTGCTGGTCTGGATGCGGCTGCGCGGGGTGCGGTTGACGGTGGTGCCCGGCACGGTGCCCGCCGGTATCGCGCTTGGCGCGCTTTTCGCGCTGGAATTCACCTGTTTGTTCTTCGCGCTCGACCTGACGACGGTCGCGCGCACCTCGATCCTGTTCTACTCGATGCCGGTCTGGCTGGGCTTCGCGGCGCATCTGCTGCTGCCGGGGGAGCGGTTGTCGCCGATGAAACTGGCCGGGCAGGGCTTGGCGCTTGCCGGGGTGGCGATTGCGGTGCTCAACCGGGGCGCGGCGGGCGAGGCGAGCCTTCTGGGCGACGCGCTGGCGCTGGGGGCGGCCTTGTGCTGGGCGGGGATCGCGCTGACCGCGCGGGTGACGCCGATCCGCGGCGCGACGCCGGAGATGCAGCTTCTCTGGCAACTGGCAGTTTCGGCGCCGCTATTGCTGCTGCTGTCGCTGTGGGCCGGGCCGCTTATCCGCGATCTTGAACCCTATCATTTCGGCCTGCTGGCTTTCCAGATCGTTGCCATCGCCTCGCTCGGCTTCCTGTTCTGGTTCCGGCTGCTGGCGATCTACCCGGCCGCTTCGGTGGCCTCGTTCAGCTTCCTGACCCCGATCCTTGGCGTGGTGCTGGGCTGGGCGCTGCTGGGCGAGGCGATCGGGCTTGGCGTGTGGCTGTCGCTGGGGCTGGTCTGTGCCGGGCTTTTGCTGATCAACCGCCCGGCGCGAGGTCGGCCCAGATAGGCAGGTGATCCGACCCGCGCCCGGCCTCGCCCGACCGGCAGACGCCCATCGCGGTGACAGACAATCCCGGCCCCGTCGCCACCCGGTCAAGCGCCGCGACGGGCCGGCGGGCGTGAAAGCTGCGACCGGGATTGTGCAGGGTAAAGAACGGGTCGAGCGGCGCGAAGCCCGCATGCGGCGCCCATTCGTTGAGATCGCCCAGAAGGACCGTGGGCCGGGCGGGGGCGCGGTTGAGGCTGGCCATGATCTGCGTCATCTGCCGCTGCCGGTCGCGCCGGCGCAGGCCGAGATGGGTGGCGACGACGCGCAGCGGTCCCGCGGGGCCGACAAGGTCGCCGATCAGCGCGCCGCGCGGCTCCAGCCCCGGCAGGGGCAGGCGGTGCAGATGCTCCATCCGCCAGTCAGGGCCAAGCAGCAGCGCGTTGCCGTGCCAGCCGAGGCTGACAGAGGTTGTCGCCACGCGGGCCGGGATCAGGCCGGTTTCGGACAGGATAACCTCGCGTGGCAGGGCGGCGGCGCGTGGCGGCAGGCGCTTGTCGGATTCCTGCAGGGCCACGATCCCGGCGCCGAGCGCGTGTAGAACCCGCGCGATGCGATGCGGGTCGCGGCGGCGATCGAGCCCGATGCACTTGCGGATATTGTAACTGGCCACCCGGACATGGCCGGGTGCCGTGGGGGGTGGGAACGGCATGGTGCCAGTTTGCCGCGCTCAGGCCCGCGCGCAAGCCCCGCCATTGCGCGCGGACCCCGATTGCCTATCATTCGTGCATGACCTCACCCCGTCACATCCTCGCCGCGCTGAAGGACCAGAGCCGCCTGACCCTTCTGATCTGGGGCGGGCTGGCGGTGGAGCTTCTGGCGGCGCTGATCACGGGCCGTTGGCTGGCGGCCTACGTGGCGGCGGGCACGCTTGGTCTGTCGATGTTGCCGCTGTTCCTTGCGTCGCGTCTGGATATCCGGCTGCCGCGCAGTATCGTCGCGGTCGCGGTGCTCTTCGTCTTTGCCTCGATCTTCATGGGCGAGGCGTTCGATTTCTACGAACGATTGTGGTGGTGGGATATCGCGCTGCACGGGCTGTCGGCCATCGGTTTCGGGATCGCCGGTTTCCTGCTGGTCTTCATCCTGTTCGAGGGCGACCGCTATGCCGCGCCGCCATGGGCCATCGGGGTGCTGGCGATGTCCTTCGGGGTGATGATCGGCGTTCTGTGGGAAATCTTCGAGTTCGCGATGGACCAGGTCTTCGGCATGAACATGCAGAAATCGGGGTTGATGGACACAATGGGCGATCTTATCGTCGACGTGATCGGGGCCGGCTTCGGCGGCGCCATGGGCGCGCTTTACATGCGGGGTCGGGCGCTCGGATCCTTCGCGGCGTTGCTCGACGAGTTCGTGGCGCTCAACCGGCGGCTGTTTCGGCGGTTCGGCGGCAGGGGTTAGTGACCGTCGCCTGCCGCAAGATAGACGGCAGGATCAGGCTGTCACAGTCTTGTCCTGCGTTTTCGAGGGAAATGGCCGGATGGTGGCAGTCTGCCCGGGGCGGGTGCAATCGAGTTTCCACATCCTCGATAGCTAACCGTCGCCGCGAGTGCAAACACCCCCAAGCATGTCAATTGTAACGTTCATTCTGAGCGCATGGCACGGCCTTGCGCTTGGCGGAACCGTGTCCCGACCCTCCGCGTTGAATTGTGCCCGCAAACCTGAAACACTCCGAGAGCGTGCATCTGCGACTTGTACTACTGATCAATGTCCGGACATGTATCACGGACCCTGAGGAAGGAACTGTATGCATGCTGGACGTATGGCGACGGTTTTCCTTTACCAAACACTGGGCGCGACAGGTTTCTGGGATTTACCCGGAGCCGAAGGTCGAGGTGGAGTTGCCAGAGGAATTGCGCGCCGACTTGCTTCCGTCACTTGAACCGGAGGCACAGCGACTGGAGAAGCGGCGTCAGGAAACGGTAGAGCAGATCGATGGGCGCGCGCGGCTTATGGTGCCACTTGGGCTGTCGCCCGTGCTTCTGGTTTTTGTGCCCGGGATGGGGTTGGGTATTCCGGTGATCCTGGCGCTTGCGGGCGGGCTCATCGGCTGGGGCGTGGCGGCTCGGGCCCCGGCGTCGGAATGGCAAAAGCAGATGCGCGAAGGGTTTGGCCAGGTCTTGGCCGAGCGCCTCTCCGGCTTCGCCCATGTGTCTATGCCGCCGCCTGATGTCGAGCGGCTCAATGCGCTCCGGCTTTTCGGCAAGATCATCAAGGTCGATGTGTCCGACCGTCTCACAGGCCACCGGGACGGTCGCGATCTGGCGCTGTCGTGCATGGCCATCAAGTATTCGGCCGTTGAAAACCCGAGAACGCGCAGAGACGGTCGGGACTATCCCATTCTTTACACCGACATGGTCGAAGTCGAGACTGCGGCGAAGGACGCGCCGCTGATTGTGGGTGTCGGCAAGACCCCCTATGACGTTTTGCGCAACACTCCTGCAAAGGTGCACGGTCTCACACCCTTCGAGACGCACGATCCAGGTTTTGACGCCAAGTTCTACCTGTTCAGTTCCGATCCTGAAGCCGCGAAACGGTTTCTGACCGAAAAGCTGCGCACGGCGCTGATCGCGGTGTCTGAGCGTCATGGTCTCGAACCGCCGCATCTGGTGATCATGCCGGACTATCTGGCGGTTCTGTTCCCGCGCCTGACCCTCAAGACCGCCTTCCAGGGCCGGCCGTATTGGGTGCCAGTTGATGCGGAGAAAACTCTGATGCAGTTCGCCTCGGACTTGGCAGGCCGCAATGCCATGATCAACGACGTTCGCGCCTTGCCGGTGACGTGATCGCCCGGCTGCCACTGAACCACTTCATGCGAAATATTGCAGTCTATCCGACCGCTCGATCGGGGCCCAGAACCCGAATTCGCCGCATGTCGCCTGAAGATCCGCTGTCGTGAACCAGCGATGGCTTGGCGAACGCCACTCCCTGCAGATGGCGGCTCTTGAGGCGTTCGGCGAAGCAGGCTGCACCCAAGGCAAGTCGGGGAACCCGTGTCAGGTGCAGACCTCTGCTTCAGGGGCGTCAGGTGCCGCAGAACGTCGCCGGCACCTCTTCCTCCGGGGCGGGGGCGGCCATCAGATCGGCATGGTCGGGCTGGTCGGTATAGGGTGTCGCGAGGACCAATGTCAGCCGCTCGAACGGGGTGAAATCGCCGGCGACCGCCGCCGCGATGGCCTGCTCGACGCGGTGATTGCGCGGGATGAAGGCAGGGTTGGCGGCCTGCATCCGCGCGCGTCGGGTGGCGTCGTCCGTGCCCTCCTCGTCCAGATGTGCCTGCCAGCGCGGCAGCCAGTCATCAAGCGCCGTTTGATCACCGAACTCGTCGCGCGCAAGCGACGGATCAACGCCGGACAGTGACCGGAACACCTGGGTGAAATCCGCCTTGCCCCGCGCCATGCGCGCCAGAAGGTCATAGGCCAGCGCGGCGCGCGCCTCGTCCAGCCGCGCGAATCCCAGCTTGGCGGCGAAGACCTCTTCCCATGCGGCGGTGAACAGATCGGCGAAGCCCTCGACCTCGCGGGTGGCGACCGCCACGGCCTCCTTGTGGTCCATGCCCATGATCGGCAGCAGGGCCGTTGCGAATTGCGCAAGGTTCCAGACCGCGATTTCCGGCTGGCGACGATAGGCGTAGCGCCCCATCCGGTCGATCGAGGAAAACACCTGGTCCGGGTGATAGGCATCCATGAAGGCGCAGGGGCCGTAGTCGATGGTCTCGCCGGCGATGGACATGTTGTCGGTGTTCATCACCCCGTGGATGAAGCCCACCCCCATCCAGTGCGCGATCAGCCGCGCCTGTGCGGCCACCACCGCTGACAGCAGGTCGAGCGGGGTTTCCGCCTGCGGGTAGTGGCGGGCCATGGCATGATCGGTCAGCGCGCGCAGCGCCTCTTCGTCGCCGCGCGCGGCGAAATACTGGAAGGTGCCGACGCGGATATGGGAACTGGCCACGCGGGTCAGCACCGCGCCGGGAAAGGCGCGTTCGCGGTAGACCGGCTCCCCCGTGGCGACGGCGGCGAGCGCCCGAGTCGTGGGAATGCCAAGCGCCTGCATCGCTTCGCTGACCACGTATTCGCGCAGGACGGGGCCAAGCCAGGCGCGCCCGTCGCCCCGGCGCGAAAACGGCGTCGGGCCGGAACCCTTGAGCTGGATGTCGCGCCGCTGCCCGTGGCGGTCGATCACCTCGCCGAGAAGCACCGCGCGCCCGTCGCCAAGCTGCGGCACCCAGCCGCCGAACTGGTGCCCGGCATAGGCTTGCGCCAGCGGGCTGGCCCCCTTCGGAACCTTGTTGCCGGCCAGAACCGCGAGGCCCTCGGGGGTTGTGAGCGCAACGGGGTCGAGCCCGAGGTCACGGGCGAGCGGCTCGTTTACCTTGATGAGTGACGGCTTTTCGACCGGGGTCGGCGCGAGGGTGGCATAGAACCGGTCGGGCAGGCGGGCATAGGAATTGTCGAAGGCGATCTGCATGGGCGCTCCTTTCGTTCCCCTAAGGTAATCGCGCGCGGCCGCGATACCAGAGGGTCAGAGCCGCCCGATACGCTCCGTCAGCAGGGAAAAGAACCTTTCGGCGTCGAGATCACCCATGAACATCGCGTTCGGCGCCCGATCCGTGACACGCCACCAGTCGGCGACGGTCATGCCGCGGGTCAGCGGCGATTGCGTCTCGATCTCCACGTTGATGTGGCGCCCTGCGAAGAGGTCGGGCCGGATCAGGTAGGCGATCACCGTGGGATCGTGCAGCGGCGCACCCTGGCTGCCGTATTTTTCCTTGTCGAAGCGTTCGAAGAAATCGGTCCATTCGGCAACCACGCGGCCGGGATGCGTGCCGAGCGCGCGAAACGCCTCGTTGCGCGGGGGGGTTACCAGCGCCTTGTGTGTCACGTCGAGCGGCATCACGGTCAGTGGAATGCCGGATTTGAACACGGTTTCAGCGGCCTCCGGATCGACGTAAATGTTGAATTCTGCTGCCGGGGTGATGTTGCCCACCTCGAAATAGGCCCCGCCCATGAGCACGATTTCCTGCACGCGGGGGGCGATGTCGGGGGCTTTTTGCAGTGCCGTCGCAATATTGGTCAGGGGGCCAAGCGGGCAGAGCGTGACCTTGCCCGGTGCCTCTTCGCGCAGCGTGTCGATGATGAAATCAACGCCGTGCCGAGGTTGCAGGGGCATCTGCGGGTCGGGCAGGTCAGGGCCATCGAGCCCGGTCTTGCCATGGACATGTTCCGCCGTGACGAGGCTGTGGGCCAGCGGCCGGTCGCAGCCCGCGAAGACCTGCACATCCGCCCGGCCGGCCACCTCGCAGACCTTGCGGGCGTTCGTCGCGGTCAGGCCCAGCGGCACGTTTCCGGCGACGGCGGCGATGCCCAGAAGGTCGATTTCCTCGGGGCTGGCAAGGGCCAGAAGGATGGCTACGGCGTCGTCCTGTCCGGGGTCGGTGTCGATGATGATCTTGCGGGGCATGGCTGTGTCCTGTTTCGGGCCGCGCCACGGTAGCAACACGCCGCCGGGTTGCAACGCCGCCTGCGGGGAATGTCCGCAAAGAAGGGGACGCCCGGCGCGCGTCACGGTCGCCCCGGCGACGGGGCGTCACTTGAAGTTGCGGCTGTCCTTGATCTGGTCCCATGCCCAGACCACGAGTTGCAACTGCTCTTCCTGGCTGCGGTCGCCGCCGTTCATGTCCGGGTGCAGCACCTTGATCAGCGCCTTGTAGGCCTTGCGCACCTCCGCCTTCGTCCAGTGATCCTTGGCCTCAAGGATTTCGATTGCACGGCGCTCGGGCGGGGGCAGGCGGCGACCGCCAGTCGGGCTGCTCTTGCCGGGGTTGCGGGTGGCGTTCTCGCCCAGGACCTGGTGCGGATCGTCGACGCCAAGCCGCGACCAGGCCCGTTCCTCGACCGATTTCTTGAAAGTCTTCGTCGGCCGGTCCCAGACGCGGGCGCGGTCCATTTGGGCTTCCATCTCGGCCTCGGTCGTGCCTTCGAAGAAATTCCATTTCAGGTTGTATTCGCGCACATGTTCGCGGCAGAACCAGTAGTAATCGTCGAGCACGTCAGGCGCCTTGGGCGCGCGGTACTGGCCCGGCTTGTCGCAGCCGGGATGCTCGCAGACGCGTTGCGAGGTTTCGAAAGCGCCGGACATGCCGCGCCGGCCGCCCCGGCGCTTCTTCTTGTCCGTGGAGACGCGCAGATCGAAGTTGAACGGGTCATCATTCGCCATGGGGCATCCCTTCTCGACTCGGAGGAAGCAGTCTAGAGTTTTTCGCGCCGGATTGAAGAGGGCCGGGCATAAATTCTTGGGCCGGCGCGTGAAAACCGGCCCGGCGGGCAGGCAGACGCCGCGTGGCACCATCAAGGGGCGAGTGGGCCGGGGCGCATGCCACTTGGCGTTGGGAACATGAAAGCTGCCCCGTCGTGGCCCAGCATCAGGGCGCGCGCGGATGCGAACCGCGCGCGGCCTGTCCGACGGCGCCCTGTCGACCTGTCGCGCCGTTCCGCCTTACCCAATGAAACCAATATCTTGAACGGCTTCCCGCGGTTGCCGTTCATTGTGCCGCAAGGGGCGGGCGATCATCTTCTTGCGGTTCAGGCGCCGCATCTGACGGCGCGTCGCCGTCGGCCGCGGGGGTCGGCGGCTCCGGCTCCGATGCGGGGGAATCGAGGGCGAGGGGCGCCGGCGTTTCGGCCATGTCGGGCAGCGTGGCGGTGTCCGAATCTGCGAGGGGTCGGCGGAACACAAGCAAGGTGTGATAGACCGTCTGTTTCGAGGCCAGCCCCGAGCGTTCCTGCGCCGGCAGGATATCGGCGCGGATATACTCCCACCCCTCGGCGCCAAGCGCGTTCATCACCTGCGAGAGCGCCAGCGCGAAGCGGTCTTCGGGCCGTTTCAGCCCCCGCTCCTTGACGCCCTTGGTGGGGGCGGGAACAACCTTGTATTCGAATATCGGCATGACGTGCCTCTTGTCAGAAATCCGTGCGGCGGCAGGTTAGCGACTAAACCCCCGGCTGTAAAAGCCTTGCCGTGGCGGACGTGATGGCATGGCGCCCCGGGTACACCCCCCGTGCACCCCCTGTACACCCCCCGTCCGCACGCGATGGGCACAGGTATGGCCTGCGACCATGGTCAAGGTGTCGAGGTGCACAGATGGCGGGAGCAGGAGATGAGCCAAGCGCGGCGCGTGATCGTTGTCAGCGCAATCGCCCCATGGCCGCGTCGGGGCGCGACAAACTTGCCGTAGGCGGCAGGCGATGGGCTTGGTAGGTGATCGGCCGTGTTAGGGAATCGTCGGTCGCCTGCCGGGCGACCCCCCGGCAAGGAGCGTCGTGCCGATATGAAGAAACCGGGAATAGCTGCGCAACTCCCCACTGGCGGGGCAGGTGCATACCTGTTTCCCCTGTTCCGTGTGACGGCCCTGATCGAAGGGATCACCACCATTTTGCTGTTTTGCGTGGCGATGCCGATCAAATACGCCATGGATGATCCAAGTTGGGTCGCCGTCATCGGGCCGGTGCATGGATATGCGTTTCTGGCCTATATCGTGATCATGCTGGTGGCGCTGCGCGGGCCGGGCTGGACAGGTTGGGACATGGCGCGCGCAGGCGTTGCATCGCTGATTCCGTTCGGAACCTTCCTGAACGATCCATACCTTGTGCGGCGCCGGGCCGAGATCGTCGCGGCCTGAGCCAGCCTTCCCGCACCGCCTTCGCCGCAAGCACAGGCGCGGCGATCAGCCTGCCAGTTTCTTGGACACCAGTTCGTTCACCGCCTTGGGGTTGGCCTTGCCGCCGGTGGCCTTCATGACCTGTCCCACGAACCAGCCCGCGAGCTTGGGGTTCGCCTTGGCCTTTTCCACCTGCGCGGGGTTGGCGGCGATGATCTCGTCCACCGCGGCCTCGATCGCGCCGGTATCGGTGACCTGTTTCATGCCGCGCTCGTCCACGATCGCCTCGGGGTCGCCGCCCTCGGTATAGACGATCTCGAACAGGTCCTTGGCGATCTTGCCCGAAATCGCGTCCGACTTGATGAGCCGGATGATCGCGGCAAGCTGGTCGGGCGAAACGGGGCTGTCGGTGATATCGGCGTCGTCTTTTTTCAGCCGACCGAAGAGTTCATTGATCACCCAGTTGGCGGCGAGCTTGCCATCGCCGGCCTTTGCCGCCACCGCCTCGAAGAAATCGGCGTCGCGGGTTTCGGCGGTCAGCACGCTGGCGTCATAATCCGACAGGCCGAAATCGGTGATGAAGCGGGCCTTTTTCTGGTCCGGCAGTTCCGGCAGGTTGGCGGCGATGTCATCGACCCAGGTCTGGTCCAGTTCCAGCGGCAGAAGGTCGGGATCGGGGAAATAGCGATAATCATGCGCCTCTTCCTTGGAGCGCATGGAGCGCGTCTCGCCCTTCTCGGGATCGTAGAGGCGGGTTTCCTGCACGACCTCTTCGCCGGCTTCCACGATGCGGATCTGGCGGCGCGCCTCGTAGTCGATGGCGGCTTGGATGAAGCGCATGGAGTTCATGTTCTTGATCTCGCACCGTGTGCCAAGATGCGAGAAATCGCCGGTTTCGCGGTAACGTTCGTAGGCGCCGGGGGCGCAGATCGAGACGTTGACATCGGCGCGCAGGTTGCCGTTCTGCATGTTGCCGTCGCAGGTGCCGAGATAGCGCAGGATCTGGCGCAGCTTGGTGATGTAGGCGGCGGCCTCCTCGGGGCCGCGGATGTCGGGGCGACTGACGATTTCCATCAGCGCGACGCCGGTGCGGTTGAGGTCGACGAAGGACATGGCCGGGTCCATGTCGTGGATCGACTTGCCGGCATCCTGTTCGACATGGATACGCTCGATCCGCACCAGCCGGGCGGTCTGGTCACCCATTTCCACCAGCACCTCGCCCTCGCCCACCAGCGGGTGGTAAAGCTGGCTGATCTGGTAGCCCTGCGGCAGGTCCGGGTAGAAGTAATTCTTGCGGTCGAAGGCCGACCACAGGTTGATCTTCGCCTTCAGGCCAAGCCCGGTGCGCACCGCCTGTTCGACGCAGAAATCGTTGATCACCGGCAGCATGCCGGGCATGCCGGCATCGACGAAGGCGACGTTGGAATTGGGCTCGGCCCCGAATTGCGTGGAGGCGCCGGAGAAGAGCTTGGCCTTCGAGGCGACCTGCGCGTGAACCTCCATGCCGATCACAAGCTCCCAGTCCTGCGTGGCACCTGCGATGGTTTTCGGTTTCGGGGTCTCGTAGGTCAGGTCGAGCATGGCGGGCCTCCGTTATGACAGGGGCGTTCTAGGCCAGCGGCGAAAGGGGGGCAAGAGGCTGTCGGGGCCGGTCATTCCGGTGGCAGGTCGACGGGTTGGCCGGTTTCGCGCGAGCGGGTGGCGGCATCGGCGAGGATCTGCGCGCGCAGCCCGTCCCCTATCCCCGGATCGGCGGGCGTGCCGGTGGTGACCGCGTGGGCGAAGGCGTGCATTTCGGCGCGGTAGGCAGCCTCGTAGCGTTCGAGGAAGAAGTGCTGCGCCGGGTCGCGGGTGAAGCCCGCCGCATTGGCGATCTCGACGCTGGTTTCCAACTGGTTCTCGGCGCGCAGCATGCCGGTTTGCCCGTGCACCTCGATGCGCTGGTCATAGCCGTAAGCGGCGCGGCGCGAATTGCTGATCTGGCAGATCCGGCCCGAGGCGGTGGTCAGCGTCACGGCGGCGGTATCCACGTCGCCCGCGGCGCCGATCGCGGGGTCGACGAGCGCGCTGCCCACGGCGGAAAGGCGGGTGAACTCCTCGCCCATCAGGAAGCGGGCCATGTCGAAATCGTGGATCATCATGTCGCGGAACAGCCCGCCGGAGCGTTCGATATAGCTGATCGGCGGCGGGGCGGGGTCGCGCGAGGTGATGATGGCAAGCTCCACCGCGCCGATGGCGCCGTCGCGCAGCCGGGCGCGCAGGGTGGCGAAGCTGGGGTCGAAGCGGCGGTTGAACCCGGTCATGAAGGGCACGCCCGCGCGCGCGACGATGTCGACAAGGCGGCGGATGTTGTCGACCGACATGTCGACGGGCTTTTCGCAGAAGATCGCCTTGCCGTTTTCCGCCGCCTGCCGGATCTGGTCGAAATGGCTGTCGGTGGGGGTGGCGACCACGACGGCGTCGATATCGGGGGCGGCCAGGATCGCGGCGGTGTCGCGCGCCTCGGCGCCGGTGGCGCGGGCCAGCGTCGCGGCGGCCTCGGGCAGGGCGTCGGCGAGGGCCGTGAGGGTTGCGCCCTTTGTGGCGGCGATGCTGGCGGCATGGACCTGCCCGATGCGGCCGCAGCCCAGTAATCCGATGCGAAGGGTCATGTCAGGCCTTTCCACTTGCGCCCAGCCCGCGGATGACGGCGCGCGCGGCCTCCATCACCGGGGCGTGGGTCTCTTTCAGGATCGCCACCCGGTCGAAGCGGTCCGGGTCGGCGGCGATGGCGGCGCGCAGCGCGGCCCCGAAGGCCATGCGCAGTTCGGTGCCGATGTTGACCTTGGCGATGCGCGAGGTCTGCGCGAGGTGCAGGCGCTGCGCCACGGGCACGCCCGATCCGCCGTGGATCACCAGCGGCGTGGCGGTCAGCGCCTCGATGGCGCGGATGCGCGCCTCGTCGAGGCCGCCCTCGTGATCGCGTTGCAGGTGCACGTTGCCGACGCTGATCGCCATGGCATCGACGCCGCTTTCGGTGGCGAAGCGCGCCGCCTCGTCCGGGTCGGTCCCGGCGGAGCCTTCGCCGTCCGCATAGCCGACGAATCCGATCTCGCCCTCGCAGGAAATGCCCGCGCCGTGGGCCAGTGCCGCCACGCGCGCGGTTTCGGCGATGTTCTGTGCCAGCGGCTGGCGCGATCCGTCATACATGAGCGAGGTAAACCCGGCCTCAAGCGCCTGCTGGCATTCCTCGAACGTGTAGCCGTGGTCGAGATGGATCACCACCGGCACCGCGACGCTTTCGGCAAGATTGCGCATCATCGCGCCAAGGACGGGCAGGGGGGTATGCGCCCGGCAGGACGGCCCGGCCTGAAGGATCACCGGGGCGCGTTCGGCCTCGGCGGCCATGGCATAGGCGCGCATGTCCTCCCATCCAAGGCAGACGAGGCCGGGCACCGCATAGCCGCCCTCCACGGCGGGGGCCAGCACGTCGGAAAGCGTTGCGACGCTCATTTGAACTTTGCCACCATGTCCATGATGCCGGGGATCGTGTGCAATTGATCGGCATGGGTGGGCTGGAAATACTGCTTCAGGCTGCGCTGCGAAAGGCCGCCGAGGATGGTGAAGTAATACATCTCGTAGCCCGGCAGCACGCAGCAGGGGTGATAGCCCTTGTCGATCAGCACGGTGGAGCCGTTCATGATGTGATAGGCGTCGCCCGGTTCGTTATCGACCCGTTGCAGCATTTGCAGCCCCGACCCGTAATCGGGCCGGAAACGGAAGTTGTAGCATTCGTCGTGCCGCGTCTCTTCCATCTCCCCCCCGGGGCCAACCCGCCGGTCCGTGTCGTGCTTGTGGCTGGGAAAGCCCGACCAGCCCCCGGTGCCGACGGTGAAAAGTTCTGATACAAGAAGCCGCCCGACCCGGTCGTGATGCGCGGCACCGAGGATATGCTTGATCTTGCGATGCGTCTTGGTGTCGTCCGATCCATATTGCACGAGGTCGAGATCGCCCGCGCGCACGGCGAAGGGGCTCAGCGTTTCGGCGTATTTCGCGCCGGCGATGAAGGTTTCGGTATCGGTCCGCGCGGTGATGCGGGCCCCGGTATCGGTGGGCACGTAGACGCCTTCGGGGTCGCCATCCCAGACATCGACGCCGCGGGTGCCGATATCGGCGAAGGTTTCGCCGCCCGTTTCCACCGTCACGGTGCCGGTGGCGGGCACGACGCAGGTTTCGTAGCCGGGCAGTCGGTACTCGAATTGCTCCCCGGCCTTGAGCCGCAGGATGTTGAAATAGACCAGCGGAACGCGGGAATCCTCCACATTGACGATGGGCTGGTTGCGGTTATCATGGGGCGCGATATGCATGGGCTTTCCTTTCAGGCCGCGCTGGGACCGTTCTGTGTGGCGCGAAACGCGTCAAGCTCTTCCCGCGTGGGCATGGCGGGGGCGCAGCCGACGCGGGCCACCACCATGGCGGCGGCGGCGGAGCCTTGCAGCACCGCCTCGCGCAACGGCAGGCCATCGGCCAGCCCGGCGACAAGGCCGCCCATGAAACTGTCGCCCGCGCCCGTGGGTTTCAGCGCCTCGGTGCGGTAGATGCCGGTCCGAAACTCGCCCTCCGGCGTGATCGTGATCGCGCCCTGTTCACCCATCTTGTAGACGGCGACCTGCGCGCCACCGGCCACCAGATCGCGCGCCTTGTCGAGGCCGCGATCATAGTCGCCCGCCATGAAGCCGAATTCGACATCGTTGCCGACGATCACGTCGCACATGGCGCCGGCACGGCTGTAGACATCCGCCGCGACCTGCGCCGAAGGCCACGAATAGGGGCGGTAGTCGATATCGAAGATCAGCGGCAGACCTGCGGCGCGGGCAAGCTCGAAGGCGCGGAAGGTGGCGCTGCGCGACGGTTCGGCGGCGAACACGGTGCCGGTGGTGATCAGCGCGTCGTAAGCGGTGTAATCGACGGCCTCGACATCGGCCTCTGTCATCTCGAAATCGGCGGCGCCGTTGCGGTAAATGACGGATTGGTGGTCTTCCATGCGGGTTTCGACCACGGCCAGCGAATTGCGCGCCTCGCCGCCCACGGCGCGCACATGCGCCCGCCCGATGCCGTAGTGATCGAGCTGGTTCAGAGCGAACCGCCCGATGGCGTCGTCCGAGACGCAGGTGACAAGGTCGGCCTGCCCGCAAAGCTTGGTGATCGCCACGCCGATATTGGCCGAGGACCCGCCGAGGCAGGACACGAAGCGCGTCGCGTCCTCGGTCCTGGTGCCGGGCGGGTCGGGGTAGAAATCCATCCCCGCGCGGCCGATGATGACGAAGCGGTTGCCGGCAAGGTGCATCCTACACCCCCCGCCGCTGCTTGGCGCGCTCGGCCTCGATCTCCGCGTGCTTTTCCAGCACCGTCGCGCTGTCCGATACCTCTGCCGTGCCGACTTCCCACCAGGCGTGGCCCTTGTCGGTCCAGCCTTCGTAAGCGTCGACCTGCATGACGATGACCGTGGTCTTGTCGGACGCTTTCGCGGCGGTGAACGCCTCGGCCAGCTCGGCGGGATTGGCGACGGTAACGGCATCGGCGCCCATGGCGCGGGCGTGGCCCTCGAAATCCACCGCGAAGGGCTCCGGCACGGTCGGGCAATCGGCGATCAGGTTGTTGAAACTGTCCTGCCCGGTATTGTTCTGCAGCTTGTTGATGACCGCGAAGCCGCCGTTGTCGAGCACCAGCACGATCAGCTTTTTCCGCGTCAGGACGGAGGAATAGATGTCGGAGTTCAGCAACAGGTAGCTGCCGTCGCCGACGAAGACGATGGTATCCTTGTCGGGTTCCGCCTGCGCCTGCGCGATGCGCGCGCCCCAGCCGCCGGCAATCTCGTAGCCCATGCAGGAAAAGCCGAACTCCACGTCCACGGTGCCGATATCCAGCGTGCGCCAGTTGGCGGTGACCTCGGCGGGCAGGCCGCCCGCTGCCGTCACGATCCGGTCGCGCGGTTCGCAGAGGTCGTTCACCACGCCGATCGCCTGCGCGTAGGAATTGGGCCGGTTGCCGGGGGCGACGTTGTCCGCGACGTAGGCGTCCCATGCCTTGCGTTCGGACCGCGCCTTCGCGGTCCATTCGGCGGGCGCGGTGTAGTTGCCGAGGGCCGGGCCGAGCGCGGTCAGCGCCCGTTTCGCATCGCCCACTACGGGCAGCGACAGGTGCTTCATCGCGTCGTGGCGGCCGACGTTGAGGCCGATCAGCCGCGCATCCTGCGCGAAGGCGGTCCATGACCCGGTGGTGAAATCCTGCAGCCGCGTGCCAACGGCTAGGACGACATCGGCCTCGGCGGCAATGGCATTGGCGCTGTCGGACCCGGTGACTCCCACTGGGCCTATGTTCAGCGGATGCGTCGCCAGCATGTTGGCGCGGCCGGCGATCGTCTCGACCACCGGGATGCCGTGCGCCTCGGCGAAGGCTGTCAGCTCGGCCGCCGCGCCGGAATACTGCACGCCGCCGCCAGCGACGATAACCGGGCGCTCGGCGGCCCGAAGCACGGCCGCGGCCTCGGCCAGTTCGGCCGGGTCGGGGGCCTGCCGGCGGATGCGGTGGAGGCGGGGTTCGAACAGGGTTTCGGGGTAGTCATAGGCCCAGCCCTGCACGTCCTGCGGCAACGACAGGAAGGCCGGCCCGCAATCGGCCGGGTCGAGCATGGTGGCAAGGGCGGCGGGCAGGCTCTGGATCACCTGCGCGGGGTGGGTGATGCGATCCCAGTAGCGGGTGACCGCGCGGAACGCGTCATTGAGGCCGAAGGCCGGATTGCCGAAATGTTCCAGCTGCTGCAGCACCGGGTCGGGCAGGCGGGTCAGGAAGGTATCGCCGCACAGCATCAGCATCGGCAGGCGGTTGGCATGGGCCAGCGCCGAGGCGGTCAGCAGGTTTGCCGTGCCGGGCCCGGCGCTGGCGGTGCAGAACATGAAGCGCCGGCGCAGGTGATACTTGGCGAAGCCCGCCGCCGCGAAGCCCATGCTCTGTTCGTTCTGCCCGCGGTAGAGCGGCAGCTCGTCGCGCACCGGGTAGAGCGCCTCGCCAAGGCAGGGCACGTTGCCGTGGCCGAAGATCCCGAAACCGCCGCCGCAGATGCGGGTCCGTTTCCCGTCGATCTCGATGAACTGGTTCATCAGGTATTTCACGATGGCCTGCGCCGTGGTCAGGCGGAGTGTGCTTGTCATCGGGCTGTCCATTCTCGCCGGTTCGTGGCCGGATTGGCCGTTGCACGTCGTCGCGACTCAGGATACGAATTTTGCAACCGGTTGCAACCGGGTCTTGCAGGAAAGGCGGCACCATGGCGGAAATCGGGATCGGTCTGATCGGCGGCGGCTACATGGGCAAGGCGCACGCGGTGGCGATGGCCGCTGTCGGCGCGGTGTTCGACACCGCCTTGCGCCCAAGGCTGGAGATGATCGCCGCCGGCAGCCCCGCCTCGGCAGAACGCTACCGGGCGGCGTATGGCTTTGCCCGCGCGGCGCCCGACTGGCAGGCGTTGGTCGCCGATCCGCGCGTCGAGGCGGTGGTGATCGCCGCGCCGCAGGCCACCCACCGCGCGATTGCCGAGGCCGCCTTCGCCGCCGGAAAACCGGTCTTCTGCGAAAAGCCGTTGGGCGCCTCGCTTGCGGACGCGACGGCCATGACCGCCGCCGCCGAGGCGGCCGGCCTGCCCAACATGATCGGCTTCAACTACGTGCGCACCCCGGCGACGCAGTTCGTGCGCCGCTTGCTGGCCAAGGGCGCGATCGGGCAGGTGACGTGGTTTCGCGGCGAACACACCGAGGACTTCCTCGCCGACCCGCAGACGCCCGCCAACTGGCGCACCTCTGGCCGGGCGAACGGCACGCTGGGCGACCTCGCGCCGCACATGATCAATTGTGCGCTGGCGCTGATGGGCGACATCGCGGCGCTGTCGGCGCAGGCCGAGACGCTGCATGCCACGCGCCCCGGCCCGGACGGACCGGTGACGGTGGACAATGACGATCAGGCGCAGATGATGGTGCGCTTCGCCTCGGGTGCGATGGGGCATCTCTATTTCAGCCGCGTCGCCACCGGGCGCAAGATGGGCTATGCCTATGAAATCCACGGCACGAAAGGCGCGATCCGCTTCGACCAGGAGGATCAGAATGCCGTCTGGCTTTACCGCGCCGAGGGGCCGGAGGCGACGCGCGGTTTCACCAAGGTCCTGACCGGCCCGGCGCATCCCGACTACCTCGCCTTTTGCCAGGGGCCCGGGCACGGCACCGGCTACCAGGACCAGATCATCATCGAGGCGCGCGATTTCCTGCGCGCGATCGAAACCGGCGAGCCGGTCTGGCCGACCTTCCGCGACGGGCTTTCCGTGGCCCGCGTGATCGACACCGCCTTCACTGCGGCCGCCGACGGCGGCTGGCATACCGTTCAAGACTGAAAGGGCCCGCATCCCATGACCATCCGTATCGGCAATGCCCCCTGTTCGTGGGGCGTGGAATTCGCAGACGACCCGCGCAACCCGCCGTGGCGCTCGGTGTTGAAAGAGTGTGCCGCGGCCGGCTACGAGGGGATCGAGCTTGGCCCGGTGGGCTACATGCCCGAGGATCCCGCGATCCTGTCGGAGGCGCTGGACGAACACCGGCTGGCGCTGATCGGCGGCGTGGTGTTCCGCGCCTTCCACGACCCCGACCAGTGGGAGGACGTGATGGACGGCGCGCGGCGCACCTGCAAGGCGCTGTCGGCGCATGGCGCGCAACAGCTGGTGCTGATCGACTCGATCTCTCCCCGCCGGGCGCCGACGGCGGGCCGGGCGGAGGATGCCGAGCAGATGGAGCCCGGCGAATGGTCCGCTTACCGCGATCGTATTGCCACCGTGGCCCGGATGGGGGCGGAGGAGTATGGCCTGACGGTGGGAATCCACGCCCACGCCGCCGGCTTCATGGATTTCGAGCCGGAACTGGAACGCCTGCTCGACGAGGTGCCCGAGGATATCCTGAAGATCTGCTTCGATACCGGGCACCATTCCTATGCGGGCTTTGACCCGGTGGCCTTCATGCGGCGACATGTGGACCGGATATCCTACATGCATTTCAAGGATATAGACCCCGCTGTCAAAGCGGATGTCATCGCGAAGGGCACCGGGTTTTACGAGGCGTGCGGGCAAGGCATCTTCTGCAATCTCGGCCATGGCGACGTGGATTTTCCCACGGTGCGGCAAATCCTGCTGGATGCCGGGTTCGCGGGCTGGTGCACGGTGGAACAGGATTGCGACCCGACACTGGATGTTTCGCCGTTGGAAGATGCGAAGGCGAACCGGGACTATCTTGAAAGCATTGGTTTCTGAAAGGGTTACGGGATGAAGCTCAACTGGGGCATGATCGGCGGCGGCGAAGGCAGCCAGATCGGGCCGGCGCACCGCATGGGCGCGCAGGCGGATGGCAACTTCACGCTGGCCGCCGGGGCGCTGGATGCCGACCCGGACAAGGGCCGCGTCTATGCGCAGCGGCTGGGCGTGGCGCCGGACCGTGCCTATGGCGACTGGCGCGAGATGCTGGAAGGCGAGCGCGGGCGTGCCGACCGGGTGGACCTCGTGACCGTGGCCACCCCGAACGCCACCCATTTCGAGATCACCAAGGCGTTCCTGGAGGCGGGTTTCCACGTCCTGTGCGAAAAGCCGATGACGATGAGCGTCGAGGAAGGCGAGGAGATCGTGCGCGTCGCCGAGGCCGCGGGCCGGATCTGCGCCGTCAATTACTGCTATTCCGCCTACCCGATGGTGCGCGAGATGCGCGCCATGGTGGCCGCCGGGCAGATCGGCAAGGTGCGGCTGGTGGTGACGAATTTCAGCCACGGCCACCACGGAGATGCGGGCGACGCGGATAACCCGCGGGTGCGCTGGCGCTACGATCCGGCGATGGCGGGCGTCTCGGGGCAATTCGCCGATTGCGGCATCCACGCGCTGCACATGGCCGGCTTCGTCGCGGGCGACGAGGTAGAGCGCGTCGCGGCCGATTTCGCCTCCACCATCCCCAGCCGCGTGCTGGAAGATGACGCGATGGTCAATTTCCGCCTGCAGGGCGGCGCGGTCGGGCGGCTCTGGACTTCCTCGGTCGCCATCGGGCGCCAGCACGGGTTCGACCTGCAGGTGTTCGGCGAAACCGGCGGGCTACGCTGGGCGTCGGAACAGCCCAACCAAGTCTATTTCACGCCGGTGGGCGGGCGCACGCAGATCATGGAAAAGGGCGAGGCGGGCCTGAGTGACGAGGCCGGGCGGCTGAGTCGGGTGCCCATCGCCCACCCCGAGGGCTTTCCGCTGGCGGTGGCCAATATCTACGTGGACCTAGCCGCCACGATCCGGGGCGAGGCGCATGGCACGCTGCCCTTGGCGGTGGACGGGCTGCGGTCCATGGCCGCCGTTCATGCCTGTGTCGCCTCGGCCAAGGCGGATGGGGCATGGGTCGACGCGCGCCCGCCTATGCTACGCTGACAAAGATCAGGACAGGGCGCGCAGGGTGCCTCGTTCGACGATCCGGCACGGAAACAGGCGTGTTTCCGGGTAGCGTCCGGGCGCTTCGATGGTGGCCACGACAAGGTCGATGGAGGCGGAGATGATCTCGGCCACGGGCTGGCGGATCGTGGTCAGGTCGATGTTCTGCCAGCGGGCCATGTCCATGTCGTTCAGCCCGATGATGCCGATATCTCGCGGGCAGTGCAGCCCGGCCTCCTCGATGGCGGAAAGGGCGCCGATCGACAGCACGTCATCGCCGCAGAAATAAGCCTCCGCCGGGTCCGTCATCAACAGCTTGGTCATCTCCACCCGGCCCGCGTCGAAGGAATAGGCATTGGCAAAGCTCGTGGTGACCTCGATTTCGGGATGCTCGGCCAGCGCGGCGAGGAAGCCGTGCGCGCGGTCCTGCGTCGAGGTGGCGGCCTCCGGCCCGCCCATGAAGGCGACACGCCCGTAGCCGCGCGCGATCAGCGCCTCTGCGGCCATCCGTCCGCAGGCGATGTTGTCGATGCCCACGACATGCACATGCGGGCTGGTCGTGTAGCGCCCGAAGGAATGGACGACCGGCATGCCGGCATCGCGGAACGCCTCGGCAAAGCTGGGCGGCAGCGTCGAGGAGGCGACGATCACCCCGTCGACCGAGTATTGCCGCAGCATCCGCAGCGAATTGGCGGGATCGGTTTCATCGCTGAGATTGACGAGGAGCGGGCGCAGGCCCCGGTCCTGCAAGCCGCGGGTGAACAGGTCGAACACCTCGAGGAAAAGCGGGTTGTGAAAGTTGTTGGACACCAGCCCGATCAGCTTGGTGCGCCCGGTCGTCAGCGACGAGGCCAGCGCGTTGGGGCTGTAACCGAGGTCGCGCGCGGCTTTTTCCACCTTGCCGCGCGTCTTGGCGGAGACCGAGGCGCCCTCGGTAAAGGTGCGCGACACCGCCGACCGGGACACGCCCGCGCGCTCTGCCACATCCTTCAAGGTGACCATGCTCTGCCTCGCCTGACTGTTCGGACGCGCAGACTATACACGCGCCGCCTGCATTGGAAAGCCATCCGCATGCGCCATGTTGCAACCGGTTGCAAAATTATTCGATTCGGGTTTAAGGTTCCGCAGGGGCATTCCGATGCGAGATCCGGCGATGTCCCGAAACACTTGGGAGGATACCATGAACACAATCTTCAAGACGCTGGCGGCAACAGCCCTTGCCGTCGCTTCAACGGTCGGCGCCGCGCAGGCGGAAGGCGAACGCTACGTGCTGGTCAGCCATGCGCCCGACAGCGACAGCTGGTGGAACACGATCAAGAACGGTCTGGCGCTCGGCTGCGAGCAGATGGACGTGGAATGCGAATACCGCAACCCGCCAACCGGTGACCTTGCCGACATGGCGCGCATCATCGAACAGGCGGCGGCCAGCGGCCCCGACGGGATCATCACCACGCTTGCCGACCCGGACGTGCTGTCCGGCCCGATCCGCAACGCGGTGGAATCCGGCATCGACGTGATCATCATCAATTCCGGCACGCCCGATGAGGCGCGCGAGATCGGCGCCCTGATGTATGTGGGCCAGCCTGAATACGACGCGGGCTTCGCCGCGGGGCAGCGTGCCGCCGGCGACGGGATCGAAAGCTTCCTGTGCGTGAACCACTACATCGCGCAACCCGCCTCGACCCAGCGGTGCCAGGGCTTTGCCGATGGCCTCGGGGTGGAACTGGGCAACCAGATGGTCGATAGCGGGCAGGACCCGTCCGAGATCCAGAACCGGGTGATGGCCTATCTCAACGCCAATCCCGACACCGACGCGGTGCTGACTCTGGGGCCGACCTCGGCCGACCCGACGATCCTCGCGCTCGACCAGATGGGTCTGGCCGGCGATATCTATTTCGGCACCTTCGATCTTGGCGGCGATATCGTCGGTGCGATCCGCGACGGTGTGATCGAGTGGGGCATCGACCAGCAACCCTTCCTGCAGGCCTACCTGCCGGTTGTCGTGCTGACGAACTACCACCGTTTCGGCGTACTGCCGGGCAACAACATCAATTCCGGCCCCGGCTTCGTGACCGCCGACGCGCTGGATCTGGTTGCGGAATTGGCGGGCGAATACCGCTAAGGTCCTGAACCCTCGGGGCGGGCTCCACGCCAAGGGCCCGCCCTTCTTGCAACAGCTTGGGGAAGAGGTGTGCAATGACCGATGCAAACGCGGCCGTTGACGAAAGAGTCAAGGAAACTTCGAGGCTGCGCAAGGCCCTGATCCGGCCCGAACTGGGCGCGATCGTGGGCGTGATCGCCGTTTTCGTCTTCTTTATCCTGTTCGCGTCCGACAGTGGCATGTTCAACCCGCAGGGCGTGCTCAACTGGTCGACGGTTTCGGCCCAGTTCATGATCATCGCGGTGGGGGCCTGCATGCTGATGATCGCGGGGGAATTCGACCTGTCCGTCGGTTCCATGATCGGCTTTGCCGGCATGTCGATCGCGCTGATGACGGTGACGCTGAATTGGCCGGTCTGGATCGCCATCATCGTCACTTTCGCGCTTTGTATCAGCATCGGTGCGCTGATCGGCTATATCGTCGTGCGCACCGGCTTGCCGAGCTTCATCGTCTCGCTCGCCTTCCTGTTCATCCTGCGCGGCTTTACCATCTTCTTTCCGCAAGTCATCGAGCGGCGGACGATCATCGGCGGCATATCCGATGTGGCCGAGGGCGACTGGCTGGCGCAGGTTTTCGGCGGCCATGTCGGCGGCTGGGTCTTCGACTGGATGGCCGAGATCGGTATGATCGCCACCTTTTCGCGCGGCACCCGCGAAGGGCAGCCCATCGTCGACGGCATCCCGATGCTGATCATCTGGGCGCTGCTTCTGGTCGCGGTCGCGCATGTCGTGCTGACCCGAACGAAATTCGGCAACTGGGTTTTCGCCTCGGGCGGTGATGCGCAGGCGGCACGCTATGTCGGGGTGCCTGTCGATCGGGTCAAGATCCTGATGTTCATGTTCACCGCCTTCTGCGCCACCGTTTTCGCCACCTGCCAGGTCATGGAATTCGGATCGGCCGGCGCCGACCGGGGGCTGTTGAAGGAATTCGAGGCGATCATCGCGGTGGTGATCGGGGGGGCGCTGCTGACCGGCGGCTACGGCTCCGTGATCGGGGCGGCACTGGGCGCGCTGATCTTCGGCGTGGTGCAGCAGGGGCTGTTCTTCGCCGGGGTGGAATCGAGCCTGTTCCGGGTGTTCCTCGGGGTCATCCTGCTCTTCGCGGTGATCCTGAACACCTATATCCGCCGCATCATCACCGGGGAGTCCTGACATGAGCAGTTACGATCACAACCCCATCGTCGAGATGAAGGGGATCGAGAAGCATTTCGGCCCGGTCATCGCGCTGGCCGGGGTCAGCTTCGATATCCGCCCGGGCGAGTGTCATTGCCTGCTGGGCGATAACGGGGCCGGGAAATCGACCTTCATCAAGACCATGTCGGGGGTGCACAAGCCCACCAGCGGCGAGATGATCTTCGAGGGCAAGGCGATGAACTTCACCAGCCCGCGCGACGCGATGGAGGCGGGGATCGCCACCGTCTACCAGGACCTGGCGATGATCCCGCTGATGAGCGTGACGCGCAATTTCTGGATGGGGCGAGAGCCGGTCAGGAAGGTTGGGCCGCTGAAATTCATGGATTTCGCCAAGGCCAACGCGGTGACGATGGAAGAGATGGGCAAGATGGGCATCAACCTGCGCTCGCCCGACCAGGCGGTCGGCACGCTGTCGGGCGGGGAACGCCAGACCGTTGCCATCGCCCGCGCGGTCTATTTCGGGGCCAAGGTTCTGATCCTCGACGAGCCGACATCGGCGCTTGGCGTGCGCCAGACGGCGAACGTTCTGGCCACCATCGACAAGGTGCGCAAGACCGGGATCGGCGTCGTCTTCATCACCCACAACGTGCGCCATGCCGTAGCTGTGGGGGACCGGTTCACGGTGCTCAACCGCGGCAAGACGCTGGGCACCGCGCAGCGCGGGCAGATCACGCCGGAGGAGTTGCAGGACATGATGGCCGGCGGGCAGGAAATGGTCGCGCTCGAAGGTTCGCTTGGCGGAACGGTGTAAGGGGCAAGAATGCGAGATCATGCTTATTTCGACGCGGATAGCGGCGCGATCGGGGAGTTGGAAACGCTCACCTCGCAGCGGTTGGACACGGACAAGGTGCCCCATGCTGTCGAGGTGCAGGCCTCCGTGCCGATCTACGACATGGACGCGCTGCGCCCGATGCTGGAGGAGGGGCAGCGCCGGCGGGCGCTGATGGCCGAATGGGCGTGGGTGCTGGGGCAGGGGCCGGGGGCCGTGGTGCTTCGCAAGGCCTACGCCGATACCGCGCCCATTGACCGGGCGACGGCGGCCTTCGAGGCGATCATTGCGCGCGAAAAGGCCGCCGGGGCAACGGGTGCCGACCATTTTGCCACGGCGGGGTCAAATGACCGGATCTGGAACAGCCTGCAAAAGCTGTGTCTTGAAGAGCCCGAAACCTTCGCGCTCTATTTCGGCAACCCGGTGCTGGATGCGATCTGCGAGGCGTGGCTCGGGCCGTTTTACCAGATGACCGCGCAGGTCAATCTCGTGCGGCCGGGCGGCAAGGCGCAAAGCGCCCACCGCGATTACCACCTTGGTTTCCAGTCTGCCGAGGTGGCGGCGCGCTTCCCGGCGCATGTGCATGCGCTGTCGGCGGTCATGACCCTGCAAGGCGCGATCGCCCATTGCGACATGCCGCTGGAAAGCGGGCCGACGCAGCTTTTGCCGTTTTCGCAACTGGTGCCGGGGGGCTACATGGCCTACCGCAGGCCCGAGGTCGCGGCCTATTTCCGCGATCACGCCATACAACTGCCGTTGAAAAAGGGCGACGCGCTGTTCTTCAATCCCGCGCTCTATCACGCGGCGGGGGATAATGTTTCCAGAGATATCAATCGCATGGCCAATCTTGTGCAGGTCTCGTCCGCCTTCGGGCGCGCGATGGAGGCGGTGGATCGCACCGCGATGTGCGCGGCTCTTTACCCGGCGTTGGGCCGCTTGCAGGCGGCGCGGCGGCTCGATGCGGCCGAAATCCATGCGGCGATCGCAGCGGCGGGCGAAGGGTATGCCTTTCCCACCAACCTCGATACCGACCCGCCGGCCGGCGGGCTGGCCCCCGAAAGCCAGGCGGCGCTGATGGCGCGGGCCCTGGCCGAGGGCTGGTCGAACGAGGCGTTTGGCGCTGCCTTGGTAGCACAAGCAGGCAAAAGGAGACCGTGATGCCGACCCTTCTGCGCAAGCCCACGGGCGCACTTGGACGGGTCCACGCCCTGACGCCCGAAAACGCCGGCTGGGGCCATGTCGGCTTCGAGCTTTGGCGGCTTGATCCCGGTGACGTCGTCGCGGGGTCTCTGGACGGGCGCGAGGCGATCCTGGTGCTGGTCGAGGGACGTGCCGGGATCACCGCGGCGGGCGCGGATTTCGGCGAGATGGGCGACCGGCTATCGGTGTTCGACCGAACGCCGCCGCACGCCCTTTACGTGCCGCCGGGCGAGGACTGGATGGCCAAGGCCACCACCGGCTGCACGCTGGCCGTCTGCACCGCGCCCAGCCCGGGCGGCCGGCCCGCGCAGCGCCTCGGCCCCGAGGGCATCGCGCTGGAGGACCGGGGCGAGGGGACCAACCTGCGCCACATCCACAACATCGCCATGGAGGGGCGGGATGTCGCCGACCGCCTGCTGGTGACCGAGGTCTATACGCCGGCCGGGCACTGGTCCTCCTACCCGCCGCACCGCCATGACGAGGATGATTTCCCCCGTATCACGCTGCTGGAGGAAACCTATTACCACCGTCTGAATCCGGCGCAGGGCTTTGGCATTCAGCGGGTGTTCACCGACGACCTGTCGCTGGACGAGACGATGGCGGTGGCCGATCATGACGTGGTGCTGGTGCCGCGCGGCCACCATCCCTGTGCCGCGCCGCACGGGGTGGAGATGTATTACCTCAACGTCATGGCCGGACCGCGCCGCAATTGGCGTTTCGAACTGCATCCCGATTTCCTTTTTCTGACGGAATGAGGCGCAGGTGTTCGGGCGCGGCGCACCCGCGACAGGGCCAGCCGACATCCGCGGCCATGCCGGGTCAGGTTGCCGGTCCGTGCTTCAGCCGCGTCTGCGCGAATGCCAGTTTTTCGAGAACCCGGGCCGGCGTCACGAAGGGGTAGAGATCGCTGACGCCGAGGGCCCGGTTCACGTGATTGAGGGCAACGCCGATTTCCATCGCAGCCGTCAGAAGCTGCGCCGGGTTCGCTTCGGCATAGGCGTCGTAGCCCGCCCCGGAAAACGCGTCCGAAGACAGGCGGGCAGCGGCGAAACTGTCGACCATGTCCACGAGGTGCAGCGCATGGGCCGCGCTCTCGGCCCAGTCTTCGTGCGGGTGGGCCGTGGCGTAGGACGAGATGCAGGTGTCTTCCCAGCCAGCCGGGGGGCCGGCCGCGTAGTGCCGCATCAGGGCGGCGCCGTAATCCGCGGTCTCGTCGCCGAAGAGGGCGCGAAACTCGCCCTTGAAGCGGTCAGACGCGGCCAGCCGCTCGAACAGGAAATGTGCGATCTCGTGGCGAAAATGCCCGACCATCGTGCGATAGGGCTCGCCCAGTGCCTCGCGGCGGCGCACCCGCTCGGTCGTATCGCATTCGGCAAGGTTGATCGTGACGCGGCCCGAGGCGTGGCCCATCGTGATGTCGGCGGGTCCGGAGGCGGTGGCCTCCGACAGCATGTGGAATTCAGGGCGCGGGCCGTCATCCGCCGCGCCGAACCAGCCCCAGCGACGCAGCCCCGCCAGAACCCGGCGCTTCGCCTGTTCCGCCTTCGACCAGAGCGTCCGGTTGCCGGCGATGGACAGGTTCGGAAGAACGGTGGTCAGGGTGCAGCTATCGCAGAGGCCGCCGTCGGCGCTCGCGACCCAGTTGCAGGCGATCTGCGTCCGGTTCGGGCAGACCGCGACATCGGTCACGAAGCCTTCCCGCGCGGGATCGAAGGCGACGGCCACGCCACAAGAACATGACATGTTGTCGAAGAACAGGCGGCTCGTGCAGGTGGGGCAGACGAAGATCTTCATGTGCTGGGTCCATGGCTAGGCGCGGGCGCGCCAGTAACGGCGGTCGTTTCGATGGCGGACATGAAACGTCCTATCGGGGCGTCCCGTGATCTGCCCCATGAATTCGATATAGTTGCACAGTCCCGCCCGTGGCCGCCCGGAGGTGTCGAACCACGCGCGGATACCCCGCAGGGCGCGAGATCATTGCCCGATCCGCCGGTTCATCCGCGCAGCCGGCATTTCAGTCGAGCGCGTCGTGCCCGATTGCCTGACAGTCGGAGAGATCCGATCCCCCCGCGCCCTTGACGCCCTTGGCAACGTCGCGGAGCGCGCCGCGTAGCCCTTCTTCGAGCACGGGGTGGTAGAACGGCATGGCCAGCATATCCGCCACCGTCATGTGCCCCTCCACCGCCAGTGCCAGCAGGTGCGCCAGATGTTCCGCGCCGGGCACGCACATTTCGGCGGCCAGCAGACGCCCTGTCTCGCGCTCGGCATGGATGCGCAGGATGCCGGCGGCACTCTGCGCCATGCGGGCGCGCGCCTGTTTCGAGAAATCGGCGCTGCCGGTCACGATATCCCTGTCGCCGAGGTCCGACAGCGTCGGGCCGACCCGCGCCACCTGCGGCGAGGAGAAGGTGATGAAGAGCGGCGTGCGCCGGCACAGCCCGCCGCGTTTCGCGTCGGGCGCGGCCATGCGGCCCGCGATATGCCCCTCGTCGGCGGCCTCGTGCAGCAGCGGGCGATCACCGTTCGCGTCACCGGCAAGAAACACGGGCAGATCGCCGATGCGCAAGCTGACGGGATCCACCGCGGGCATGCCCTTGTCGTCGAGCGGTACGCCGAGCGTTTCCAACCCGAGGCCGCCAATGTTGGGCCTGCGACCCATCGCGGCCAGAACCGTGTCGGTCTCGACCTCCCCACCCGCGCCGGTCACGCGGATCGCGCCGCCCGCATCCTCAAGCTCGGCCGGGGCGCCCAGATGCAGCGCCAGTTCGGCCTCGATCAGTGGGCGGAAGGCGGCCAGCACCTGCGCGTCGTCGATGCCGGCCAGCGCTTCGACCGCGTCGAACCCGGCCACCTCCACCCCCAGCCGGGCCAGTGCCTGCGCGATCTCCACCCCGATGGCGCCCATGCCGATCACGGCGATGCGGCGTGGCAGGTCCGCCTGTTCGAACAGCGTGTCTGTGGTCAGGATGCGGTCGCCGAAATCGCGCCATGGCCCCGGCACGACCGGGCTGCTGCCGGGGGCAAGGATGATCGCGCGCGCCTCCACCGTCTCGCCGTTGACGTCCAGCCGCCCGGGGCCAAGCAGGCGCGCGCGGCCCGCAATGGCGCGGTCGCCCAGCCTGCCCGGCACCGCCTCCGGGCCCTGCACGAACTGGTCGCGCATCTTTCGCACCCGCGCCAGCACCGCGGGAATGTCGGCTCGCAGCGCATCGGCGCCGCGGATGCCGAATTCCTCGAACGCGCCATGCCGGTGAAACGCGTTGGCGGCCTCGATCAGCGCCTTGGACGGCATGCAACCGACGGCCGCACAGGTCGTGCCCCAATGGCCATCGTTCACGAGCAGGAAATCGTTGGTATAACGGCGCACCTCGCGCAGGGCCGAAAGCCCGGCGCTGCCTGCGCCCACGATCACGGTATCGACTTTCATGGGCTCACTCATCCATATCGGGTTTGGTCTTGGTTGCGTGCTCGGTGCCCGGCGCATGTTCTGGCGGGCTGCCGATGGTCAAAAGCTTCAGCATGCCCGAACCGGTGTTGCGAAAGGTGTGAAATCCGCCCCAAGGCACGATGCTGACATCGCCATCAACACCGGGTGCGCTTTCTGGCCAGTCCACGGAACCTTGCGGACGTCACCGTTTTCGCACGCAAGGCGCACGGTGGGCAGCGTGCGCGTGACGGTCTCGGACATGGGACGATTCCTCTCAGTGAATCCAAGAGGCAAAGTGTTGCATCGTTTGGTCCGCATGACCATACTCTGGAAGGGCGCAATCGAAAGCGGCCATGTGCCAACATCATTCAGGAGAGAGAAGCGATGTCCGACAAGAACGCCTATATCGAGAAAGCCAAGGCGAAGCTCGACGAGTGGAACGCGGAAATCGAAAAGATGAAGGCAAAGGTCGACGCGGCCGAGGCCGACGCGAAGATCGAGGCCCAGAAGCAGCTCGACGAGGCACGCAAGCAACGTGACGAGGCCGAGGCGAAGCTGAAGGAAATGCGCGAGGCCAGCGACGACGCGTGGGAAGACATGAAGGCGGGCTTCGACAAGGCATGGGACAGCATCTCCGGCGCCTTCGAAAGCGCCATGTCCCGCTTCAGATGAGAACGCGGCCGATGTCATTCCTCGACACGCTGCGGGCGGCGGGTGTTGCCGCGCTTCTCGCAGTGCCGGCCGCCGCGCAGGATACCGATGCGCTGACCACGGCCGAAGAGGTGCGCGCGGAAATCTCGGAAGCGATGAACGCTATTGGCGCCTATTCCGAGCAGGAGCGCGACGAAGCGCTCGCCGAGGCGCGCGCGGCCCTTGATCGTCTCGATGCCGAGATCGAGCGGCGCGATCGGGCCCTGCGCGAGAATTGGGCAGAAATGTCCGACGCCGCACGCGAGACCGCCGAGGCGCGGCTGCGCGATCTGCGGCAGGCGCGCAACCGGTTGGGCGAGCGTTTCGGCGCGCTCGAATCCGGGGCGAGCGGCGCGTGGGACGAGTTGAAGACCGGCTTTTCGAATGCGTGGGGCGACTTTTCGGACGCGTGGAGCGCGGCAGACGAAGACGCCCCCGCCAACTGATCGGTCGAAGGTCGGACCGACCGACGCCGCCTGCGTAGCGTTGACAGGCGGCGCCGGGTCGGCCCGTTCAGTTGCGGCGGAAGAGCAATGGACACCTCCCTTTGGATCGTCATCGCGGCGGCGCTGCTCACCGCGATCATGACCGGCGCGGGCGCGCTGCCCTTCCTTGTCGTCAAGAAGGTTGGCGACCGGGCGATGGGATGGTCGAACGCCGCCGCCGCCGGGCTGATGCTGGCCGCCAGCCACAGCCTGATCGCCGAGGGCGTGTCGCTCGATGTGACGCTGACACTGGTCGGCGTGCTCGCGGGGCTGGGCGCCATCGTGCTCGCGGACCGTCTGCTCGCGGGTGCGGGCGACGTGGAAGTGGCCGATCTGCAGGGCGCGGGTGCGGCCAAGGCGCTTCTGATCCTCGGGATCATGACCGCCCATTCCTTTGCCGAAGGCATCGGCGTCGGCGTCTCCTTCGCCGGGTCCGAGGGCTTGGGCGCCTACATCACCACCGCGATCGCGTTCCACAATGTGCCCGAGGGGCTGGCCATCGCGCTGGTGCTGATCCCGCGCGGCTCGCCCGTCTGGAAGGCCGCGCTCTGGGCGGTCTTCACAAGCCTGCCGCAGCCGATCATGGCCGCGCCCGCCTACCTGTTTGTCGAGGCATTCCGCCCGTTCCTGCCGGTGGGCCTTGGCCTCGCCGCCGGCGCGATGATCTGGATGGTGTTCTCGGAGCTGTTTCCAGACGCGCTGGAGAAGGTGGACCACGGATCGGCGGCAACCGCCGTCACGCTCGCCTTCTCGGCCATGATGGCCTTCCAGATGCTCGTGCTGGCCCATTGATACACTCAACCGAAGGAAAAACACGCATGACCCCCATCGTCCGAGCCTTTTTCGATCGACCGACCGGCAGCCTGCAATACGTCTTTCATTGCCCCGAAACCAAGAAAGCGGCCATCGTCGATCCGGTCTGGAACTTTTATCCGGAGGCCGGGGCGGTCACCACCGAAAGTGCCGACGCGATCATGGCCTATATCCGCGACGCGGGGCTGGAGGTGGTCTGGATCCTCGACACGCACCCCCATGCCGACCACTTCAGCGCGGCACCCTACCTGTCAAAGCAACTTGGCGCGCCGACCGGGATCGGCGAAAAGGTGACCGGCGTCCAGAAGCTGTGGAAAGACCTGTATCATCTGGGCGACGATTTCCCGACCGATGGCTCGCAATGGGATCGGCTGTTCGCCGAGGGCGACGAATTCATGGTGGGTGATATTCCGGTCAAGGTGATGTTCTCGCCCGGCCACACGCTGGCCTCGATCACCTATGTCGCCGGGGACGCGGCCTTCGTGCACGATACCTTCATGATGCCCGAAAGCGGTACCAGCCGGGCCGATTTCCCCGGCGGCAGCACCGAAGACCTGTGGCAATCGCTGCGCGCGATCCTTGATCTTCCGGGCGACACGCGGCTTTACATCGGCCACGACTACCCGGCGGCCGGGGCCGCGCCCGGATACATGGCCACCGTGGCCGAGCATCGCCTGCGCAACCGGCACGTCAAGGACGGGATCGGCAAGGCCGAGTTCATCGCCACCCGCGAGGCGCGCGATGCGACCCTGCCGCTGCCGGGGCGCATGCTGGCCGCGCTCCAGGTCAACATCCGCGGCGGGCGCCTGCCCAAGGCCGAGGCGGACGGGCACAGTTATCTGAAGATCCCCGTCGGGAAATTCGACCCCAGATAAGCGATCCGGTCAAATCCGCCCTTGCCGCGATCACCGACACCGATCGCGCAAGGGGCAAGCCGGGAAAATGACCGACCCGGAAACGCTGGCGCAGGCGCCGGCCTGCATTTCCTGTCCGCGCCCGGTTTCGGCGTTTTCGGCCATGGTCCTTTTCCAATAGGTCCGGATGCAGGGGGCCGGGCGCGGCAGGCTTGCGGCCGGTGACCGGGCGGCGCCGGTGCGTTCAGGCGCCCGTATCGCCCTCCGTCTCGATCTTCAGCGGCTCGCCGCAATGTTTGCAATGGATCGCGTCGGGCTCGTGCCGGTTCAGCCCGCATTCGGGACACTTGTACTTGATCTTGGACGGCTGGAAGATGGCGCGCGCAAGCTGCAAGAATAGTGCCACGCCCACGACCATGATGAAGACGGACAGAAGCTTGCCGCCCGGCGTCGTCATGGTGATGTCGCCGAAACCGGTGGTCGTCAGCGTCGCCACCGTGAAATAGAGCGCGTCGATATAGCCCTCTATGCCGTCATATTCCTCGAAGGCGAGAACAAAAACCAGCGATGTCGTCACGAAGATGAAGACGAACAGGTTGACCGCGGCGAGGATCGCATCCTCGTGACGGCGGAAGAAAAGGCTTTCGCGTCGCAGGTCACGCAGCAGATGGTAGGATCTGATCAGCCTGAGCCCGCGCAGAACGCGCAGAAAGCCGAGGCTTTCGGCAAAAAGCGGCGCCAACAGCAGCGAGGCGACGACGATCAGATCGGCGATGGTATGGATCTGCAGAAGTTCCCGGCGCCGGTTCGGGGCGATCCACATCCGGGCCCCGAAGTCCATCAGGATCACCACGCCCAGAACCGCGTTCAGCGCCATGATGGTCGCCGTCACCGGCAGCGCCGCGGTCACGATGAAATAGACGATGCTGGTTGCATCGAAAACGATCAGCCCGTAGCGAAACCGTCGGGCACGCTGACTTTGCCCCGTGTAGATCAGCTTTATCTGTCGGTGAAGATCTCTCATGTTCACAGCCTAGCAGGCACCCATCACTTGGCAACTGACCGGGTCGCCCTCGGCGGGCGGCGGTTTCTGCCCCGACGATCACGCCGCGGCGGAGCCCGCCGCACCGGGGCTGGCGCGCCTGCGTTTGCCGATCATGCACGATGTCCGTTCGGTTGGACCTGCTTGTCACCCTGATGATGGCAATCGGGACGCGGGATGTTGCCGCTCATCCACTTGGAACCTGCAAAAGCATGTGCACGGGCTGAATCTGATCCTGACCGCGAAATTCCAAAGTCATGGAGTCTGGAAATCCGGGTTCCGCGCCCAGTGGCTGGCCGGTACGAAGGGTGGCGGGGACGGGATGCGACATCTTGGGGTGCGGCGCAAAGCCAATCCGTCCATTGGCCCCTCCTTGCACGACCGCTTGACCCCTGCGCAGCAAATGTTGGCAACCTGACAGCCAGCGGGCTTTGGGCAATGGCAAGACCTCCGGCAGCCCCAGCATTGCGTTTCGCCATTTCGCCACACTTTCCACCGATCAAGACCGCCGGCGGTATTCCTCCCTCACTCGCCCGTCATGCGCAGGTCGCCCATTGCGCGCCGCAACCCGGAAAGTTCCGATCACCTGCGTGTTCAGCCGGATGTGCCGCATGGCGCTTTGGGGTCTGCCCTCGTTGTTGTATCTACGCCACTCTTCCAGCTATTCCGCAGCTTCAGCCGCGCCCTCGGCCCGGATGGTCCGTTCAAGCATCAGTCGGAAGGCCTTTGCGCCCGCGTCCAGCCCGAGGTCGATATGGGGCGTCACGGCGTGTTTCATGCCCTTGTGCACGTCTTCCAGAACCTCCTTGTCCTCGAGGAAGGCCATTCTAGCACCATCGTTCATGTATTCCGAAACCTCGCGGTCCTCCGCGTGATCGTTGCGATGCTGGAACCAGAAATAGCGCGTTCTGTTTTCGTCGATCGGGGTCATGAAATTGTAGGAAATGTTGATGAAAGTGTCCTCGACCTGCGGCTTGTCATAGCCACCGGTGCCCACCGGCGTGTAGACGGATTTGTTCACGCCGATCGCGGGCATGCACATTTCGTAGTGCTGCAGCCGGTCGCAGTTGCCCTCGAACCGGACCAGCTTGGCGTAATACGGGGAGGGCGGCTTGCCCTCGATCCAGCGCGAGACCACGACGCCGTTGTCGTGGCGGTCGATATTGAGCGGTTCATCATCCGTGCCGGCGCCCGCGAAGGACGAAACATGCACCCATGCCACGTGGCTGGGATCCAGCAGGTTGTCGCAGACCCACAGGTAGTGGCAGTCGATATCCATCACGCCGCCATCCGTCTTGCCCCAACTCGGGTCATCGAAATTCGGGATGTTGAAGATCTTGTCGGGGTCGGCCAGATCCGGGTCGCCCATCCAGATCCACAAGAAGCGGTAGCGGTCGACAACCGGGTAGGATTTCACCACCGCGCGGCGGGGCGTCATGCCGCGCTGCGTGGGGCTGTCGGTGCATTTGCCGCTACAGTCGAAGGTCAGCCCGTGATAGCCGCATTCGACGGTGTCGCCGATCAGGTTGCCCTTGGACAGCGGCAGCTTGCGGTGCGGGCAGGCATCCTCCAACGCAACCGGTTTTCCGTCCTCCTGCCGGTAGAGCACGATGTTCTCACCCAGGAAGGTCTCGGCGCGGAGCTCGCGGCCCACGTCCTTGCTCCAGGCGGCGACATACCAGCAGTTCTTCAGATACATGGTGCGGGTCTCCTTGATGTGGCTCGCGGGGGGTGCACGCATCCTGCCCGATCCGGCGCATGGGTGCCATGGCCAAGGGGTAATCTTATCATAAGCCGGGCTAATCTCTTGGCGGAATGGCCTCCGGCAGGTCGGGATCCCGGGCGACCTCCGACCGGATCCATGACAGGAAGCTTTGCACCTTTTCGCTGTCCAACCTTTCGTGGCGCAGAACCAACCAATAGGACAGCGGCGACCGCGTGATCTGCGGAAATGGGCGCACCAGCCGCCCGTCAACCAACGCGTCGATCACCAGAGGTTTGCGCCCGAGCGCCACGCCGAGCCCCTGAATCGCCGCTTGAACCACAAGGTTGGATTGCCCGAAGCGCCGCGACTTGACGGGGGTGGGCAGGGTCAGCCCGCAATTGCGCGCCCAGAACTCCCATGTCGGGGCGGCATTGCCAAAGCTTTCATTTTCATCGTGAAGCAGCGTATGGCTGCCCAAGTCTTCGAGGTCACGAAGTCCAGGCGGCCCCTCGATCAGTGAAGGTGCGCAGACCGGCGTCAGGCTTTCATGCATCAGGTGCTCGACATGGAACCCGGGATAGTCGCCAAGGCCGTAGCGGATGCCGATATCCGCGTCGGCGGCGGAAAACGGAAGCTGGCCGGTATCGGTGACGATGGAAACCGCCAGATGCGGGTGCGCGGTGTCGAAGTTGAGGAGCCGGGGAAAGAGCCATGTAAAGGAAAAACCGGGCAAGCAGCTGATGACAACCGTGTTTTCCGATCGAGTCCGGTCCCGCAACTGCGCGCAGACATCAGAAATCCGACCAAGCCCGTCCGAAACCGCGCGGGCCAGCTGGTCGCCTTCCCGCGTTGGCTGTGATTTGCGCGCGCCACGGATCAGCAGTTCCTGCCCCAGCCATTCCTCCAGCGTCTTGACATGCTGGCTGATGGCGCTTTGGCTGACCCCGAGTTCCTGCGCGGCGGCCGAAAAGCCGGAGAGCCGCACCACGGCTTCGAATGCGCGCAGGGCCGAAAAGGGAAGGTTGATGATCATATAAGCCAGCCTAATGAAACTCATTACGGGAATCAAATAGCGGCAGTCACCCGAATGAACTAGGGTTTCCGGACGGTTCATCATGATTTCCGGTGTACGAAGACAAGGAGACCGCCAGATGCCGATCCGGTCCCCGGAAAACGGTGCACTGAACCTGCTGCGCAACTGCGCCAATGCCACCGCTGGGGATAAGCTGCTCATTGCCTATGAGCCGCCCGAATACGGGTATTTCGATACCGAGGCCGTGGGCGTCGTCTCGCGCGCTGCAGAACGTCTCGGCCTGCAGGTGGACCCGGTCGATGTGGGCTTCAACCCCGACAATCCGCACCTGTCTGCCGACCTGCTGGCGCGGTTCGAAGCTGCGGATATCATCCTTTTCCTCGCTCGCCTCGGCGATCAGTTGCGTTTTTCGGACATGCCGCAAGGCAAGACGATCATCGTAAGCTTCGCCCTGACGCGGGAACTGTTCGGATCGGGTTTCGCCAATGGCCACCACACGGCGTTTCTGGAGTTGAAGACCGCAGTGAACAAGGCGCTCGACCGGGCCGAACACGTGCGCCTGACCTGCCCCTTGGGCACGGAGATTACCGGGCGGCCCGAGATGAACCTGACCCATGACGGCGACACGTCGATCCTGCGCTTTCCCATGTCGGTCTTCACGCCGGTCCCCGCGCACAGCTTTTCCGGCCGTGCCGCGATGACCTTCCTGACCGGCACCGGGTCGAGATATTACGACGACTATTCGCCCGAATTCAGCGCACCGGTCTTTGCGCTGATGGAAAACGGCCGCCTGGCCGGGTTCGAGGGCGCGGCCAAGGATGTCGCCCGCGCCAATGCGCAATATGACCGGGTGTCCGGCCTGTTCGGGATCGACCGGAATTTCGTGCATTCATGGCATGCGGGCATCCACCCGGGCTGCGGCTACCCGTGGGACATGCGCCAGAACTTTGAGCGATGGGGCGGCGCGGCATTCGGCAACCCGCGTATCCTGCATTTCCATACCTGCGGGGCCTATGCGCCGGGCGAAATCAGTTGGAATATCATCGACCCCACGATCGAGGTCGATGGCGTGTGCCTTTGGGAAGGTGGCACCTTCCGCGCCGATCGCCTGCCGGGCGGGCCCGCGATCCTTGGCCGCTATCCCGGCGTTGCGCAGCTTTTCGCCGCCCCTGACCGGGATATCGGCCTGCGGGCCGCGGGATGAGGGCTTGTCAGAATCGCACGTCGCCTCATAATGCCTTGCTAACGGGGTCGGTGTGAGGCGACCCCATGGTGCGGAGCACTCCCGTCTCCGGCGCCGGTTCTGACCGGGATGGCGCCCGTCGAGGCCCCCGGCACCGGCACAACTCATGGACTACCATCAATGACACAAGGCATCGTCACGCCCCTGACCCAGGCGCTTGCAGAGGGCAAGCTGACCCGGGAGGAGCTCAAATCCTTCATGCAACGCTCCGATGGCCCGGCGCTGCGACGACTGGCGCTTTGGGTGCTGGTGCTGGTGGGCACCACCACGCTGATCACGCTGGCGTGGGACAGTTGGCTGATCTGGCCCGCCATGTTCCTGCAGGGCGTCGTTCTGGTGCATCACTTCTCACTGCAACATGAATGCGTGCACTACACGGTGTTCCGGACCCGCAAGCTCAACGATATCGTGGGCCAGATCTGCGGGCTGATCATCCTGCTGCCGCACCGGTTCTTCCGCTATGAACATTGCGACCACCATACCTATACCCAACTGACAGGCCAGGACCCGGAACAAATCCCGATGCCGAAGACCTATGGCGAATACCTTTGGTATCTTTCGGCGATCCCCTACTGGAAAGCCAAGGTCACCGAGGTCGCGCGCCACGCGATGGGGCGGCTGTCGGACGTGGAAAAACGCTTCATCCCGAAGGAGGAACATGCCTCCGTTTATTGGGATGCGCGGATGATTCTGGGGGTCTACGCCGTGATCTTCCTCGCCATGGCCGTCACGGGCTGGTGGGGCCTCCTTTGGTACTGGATCATCCCGCTTTTCCTCGGGGAACCCGTGATGCGCTTCATCCGCATGACGGAACATGTGGGCCGCCCCGAAGTGGCGCAGATGAGCGACAACACCCGCACCAACCTCGTCTCGGCGCCGTGGCGGTTCCTGTGCTGGAACATGAACTACCACGCGGAACACCACTACGTCGCGTCCGTGCCCTTCCACGCCCTGCCGCGTCTGCATGACAAGCTGCGCGACCACATCCACGTGGAGCCGCGCGGCTACCTTGGCGCGCATCTCGACATCCTGCGCCAGATCCGCGGGGCGCGGGGATGAGCGGGAAGGATTGGCGCGACGTGATCGCGGTGGCGGATCTGGAACAGAACTGGGTGACGCGGGTAGAGGTCGGGCGGCGGCTGATCGCCGTCTACGACAGCCCGAGCGGCGTCTATGCCTCGCTCGCCCTCTGCAACCACGGGGGTGCGGACCTTTGCGACGGGTATTTCGATGGCCATGTCATCGAATGTCCGCTGCACCAAGGCGCGTTCGACGTGCGCGACGGGCGGCCGGTGGCGGCCCCGGCGACGCGGCCGATGCGCGTTCTTGACGTGAGGGTGCAGGACGGCATGGTTCAGGTCAGGATCTGACCGTCGCAAAACGGAATGTCGCGCTTGAGGATCTAGCAGCTGGCGCGGGTGAGGCAATCCAGCATCATCGGACCGAAGCTTTGTTCGACACCCACCTCGAAGCCGCCCTCGCAGCGGGTGACCAGCGCCTTGATACCGAAGGCTTCCGTGAAGCTCGCGGTATCCGGGCCGAAGCGGCTTTCGTGCAGGTCCATGGGGCAAGCGATGGCGAGGATTTCTGACGCTTCTGGTCCGATGACGCGGAAAAACGCCAGCGTGTCCGATACCCTGACAATCGACATCTCCGGCGGGGCCTCGGCGGGGCGCAGGGTTGCCTCCAGCGCCGCCTCTCGCGCCAGGTCCGCGCGCAGGAGCCAGTGGTCGGGGCCGATGAACATCAGCGTCGCGCCCCCGGCCTCGGTCTTGCTGTTGGGCTGGTCGGGACAGGCGGGCAGCGCCTCGCCCGCCCACTCCTGCACCGCCTCGCGCCGGCCCTTGAGGTCAAAAAGCGCCTGTGTTTCCAGCCGGGTGAATGTCACGTCATAGGGCATCGCTCAGGACCTCAGTTTCGCGCCATCGGGGTCGTAGTGGCAGGGCGGGGTGACGCGCACCGGGATCACCTCGCCGCCCTTCAGCCGAACATGGGCGGTGTCACCGTGGCGGGCATGGCCGTTTTCCAGCAGGGCGAGCCCCACCCATCTGTCCTGTACCACGCTCCAGACGCAGGCGGTGACGAAGCCTTCGGTCTCTTCCCTGCCTCCGCCCGGCGTCAGCGGGGCACCTTCCGGGATCTGGCAATCCGGTTCGGGGATCACGCCGACCAGTTCGCGGCGCGGGCCGGTGCCGTCGCGCCGGATCTGAACCGCGCGCTTGCCGAGGTGATCGGCTTTCTTCTTCGACATCACCCACCCCATGCCAAGGTCATGGGCGTCAACCGTGCCGTCCACTTCGTGCCCGAGCGACAGGAAGCCCTTCTCGACGCGCAGCACATGGCTGGCTTCCGATCCCACGGGCAGGATGCCGAAGGGCTGGCCCGCCTCCATCACCTTCGCCCACAGGGCCCGCATGTGCCGGGGGGCGACATTGACCTCGAAGGACAGTTCGCCGGTGAAGCTGACCCGCACGACGCGGGCCGGCAGACCCGCGACCACGCCGTCGCGGACCGACATGAAGGGGAAGGCCTCGGGCGCAAGGTCGATATCGGTGCCAAGCGCCGCCATCACCTCGCGCGCTTTCGGTCCGCAGATCGTGGCGTTGTTCCATTGGCTGGTGACGGGGGTGATGAAGACATTCCAATCCGGGAAGCGGGTTTGCAGCATCTCTTCCAAATGGCCGTTTATCGCGTCGGCATGGCCGGTGGAGGTCGAGATGATCCAGCGATGCGCATCCAGCCGGAAGCACACCCCGTCATCCATGATCAGCCCGTCATCCGACAGCATCAGCCCGTAACGCCCGCGCCCCGGTTTCAGCGAGGACATGACGTTGGTGTAGAGGTAATCGAGGAAGCGCCCCACGTCGCGGCCCTTCAGCTCGACCGTCCCAAGCGGAGATCCGTCATAGACCCCCACGCGCTCGCGCACCGCGCGGCATTCGCGGTTGGTGGCCTCCTGCAATCCTTCGCCCGCGCGGGGGAAATAGCCCGGCCTGCGCCAGCGCGCGCCGGATTCGTACATGACCGCCCCTTGGGCAAGGTTCCACTCCGTGATCGGTGTATGGCGGTAGGGCAGTGCAACGGTGTCCTCGCGCAGGCCCCCGATCGCCCCGAAGGACACCGGCGTATAGGGCGCGCGGAAGGTGGTGGTGCCGACTTGATCCATGCCGATGCCCTGCGCCAGTGCCACGGTGCCGATGATGTTGAGGTTGCCGGTCTTGCCCTGGTCGATCCCCATGCCGCCGGTGGTGTAGCGCTTGACGTGTTCGACGTTGGAATAGCCTTCGCGCAGCGCAAGATGGACGTCATCGACGGTGACGTCGTTTTGCAGGTCGAGGAAAGCCTTGCCCGTGGATGTCTCGACGCGCCAGAGCGGGTCCACGGCATAGGGCAGGTCCGGGGCCTCGGGGATATCGGGCGTGTCGCAGCCCGCGACATGCGCGGCGGCCTCTGCGCCGGATCGCAGGGCGTCGTTCAAGGTCAGGTCACCGGTCGCCGCCCCCGCCGCGCTGATCGCTTGCGCGGGGATGTCGGGCAGGAACGTTGCAAGCGCCGCGTCATAGCGCAAGCTGCTGCGGGATTGCGACCACAGGTGCACCGTCGGGTTCCAGCCGCCGGATACCGCCAGCAGGTCGCAGGAGAGGATCCGCGCCGCGCCGCCCGTTTTCGCGGTCACGGCCACGCCGCGCAGATGCCGCGCGCCCCGTGCCTCGGTCACGACTTTCCCGGCCATGACCTCGATGCCCGGCACCTGCGCGCGGGCGTCCTCGGGCACGGTCTCGCGGCTGTCCACGATGGCCACAACCTTCACTCCGGCCGCCACCAGATCGGCGGCCACGGCATAGGCGGAGCTGTTGTTGGTGAAGATGACCGCCCGCTTGCCGGGGGCCACGCCGTAGCGCTTCACGTAGGTCTGCACAGCGGAGGCGAGCATCACCCCGGGCCGGTCGTTGTTGCCGAAGACGAGGCCGCGTTCGATCGCCCCGGTCGCGGTGATCACGTGGCCCGCACGCACCCGCCACGTGCGTTCCAGAAGGCTGGGGTTCGTCGGGGCACGTTCCGTCACCATCAGGTAGTTGTGCTCGCGGTAGCCCCAGACCGTGGCGTTTTGCAGGTGGGTCACATTGGGCAACGCGGCCAGTTCCGCGACCGTCTGCGCGACCCAGTCCAACGCAGGCGCACCGCCGATGGTCAGCTTGCGGGACAGAAGCGATCCGCCTGCCTCCGTTCCTTCATCCGCGATCATGACGCGCAGCCCGGCCCGCGCCGCCGTCAGCGCGGCCATGAGCCCCGCGGGGCCCGCCCCCGCGACCAGCACGTCGCAATGGCCAAAGCGGCTTTCAAAGTGGCCCTTCGCGGGAGGTTCAGACGGTGCGGCGGCCAGTCCGGCGGCCTTGCGGATCGGGCCTTCGTAGACATGCCAGTTCGGCCATTTGAACGTCTTGTAATAGAACCCCGCCGGGATGAAGCGGCTGGCCAGCTGGTTCAAGGCGCCGATGTCAAACGCCAGCGACGGCCAGCAGTTCACCGATTTCGCCACCAGCCCCTCGCTCAGCCTGACGGTCGTCGCGGGGCAGTTGCCCGACGCGTTCGCGCCCATCAGTTCGACCAGCGTCGAGGGCTCCTCCACCCCCGCGCCGACAATCCCGCGCGGGCGGTGATACTTGAAGCTGCGTGCCGTCAGCCGCACCCCGTTGGCCAGCAAGGCCGAGGCCAGCGTGTCACCCTCGAAGCCAGTGTACCCCTTGCCATTGAAGGTGAAATTCAGGGTCTGCGACCGGTCGATCCGGCCGCCCGTTGCCAGCCGGTCAACCTGCGTCATCCGGGGCCTCCACGACGTCATGCGTGCGGGTGTCGCGCCAGATTGTCAGCCACGTGCCGCAGCCGCGCGCGTGCCACCAGTGTTCCTGAACGGGGCCAAGCGGGTTGGGCACCTGCGTCAGCCACGCGGTCCAGTCCTCGTCATTCACCGCCGCCGGGTCGGGGCGCGAGGGCCTTACCGGCCCGCCGTAGAAAAACTCGCTTTCATTGCGCGGCCCGCAGAAGGGGCAGGGGATCTGCATCATGGCTTGCGTCTACCTCGCCGTCGTGGTGCCGGTTTCCATCACGTAGTCGAGATGGCGGAAGCGGTTGATCCCGAAGGGTTCCATCAGCGGGTGCGGCCGCCCCGTCGCCACCAGGTGCGCCAGCGTCAGCCCCCCCGCCGGGATCGCCTTGTAGCCGCCCCACCAACCGGCGGTGACGAAAAGCCCCGGCACGTCCGTTTCATCCTGAATGGGCGAGGCGTCGTGCGCGATATCCAGATGCCCGCCCCATTGGCGCAGGAATTTCAGCTTCTTGAACGACGGGAAGAGCGACAGCATCGCCGACACCGTATCCTCGAACACAGTCTGCTTGATGTCGCGGCGAAAGCTCTGCCCCGTGTCGGGCGCGCCGCCGATGACCAACTCACCCTTGTCGGACTGGTTGAGGTAAAAGCCCGCGTCGGGGCAGTTCACGATGACGTCGATCAGCGGTTTCACCGGCTCCGACACGAAGGCTGTCAGGTTCATGGTGCGCAGGGGCAGGGTCAGCCCGACGGTTTCCGTCAGCGTGGTGGTGTGGCCCGACACGGCAACGGCGACCTTGGGCGCGCGGATCACGCCGCGCGGCGTCTCCACACCCGCGATCCGCCCATCCGGCCCCCGCAATAGCTGCGTCACCGGGGTCTGCTGGTGGATCTCGCCGCCCATGGCATCTATGGCGCGGGCATAGCCCCAGGCCACAGCGTCGTGGCGGTTGATGGCGGCATCCGTGTGAACGTAGCCGCCCACCACCGGCAGGCGCGCGTCAGGCCCGCCGCCGGTCAGCGCGGGAATGCGGCGGCGGATCTCGGCCTCGGTGATCTGTTCATAGGTGGCGCCGTAGATATCCATGATGTGCTGACGCCGCCTGCGGTCACGCATCATCGGGTAATTCTGGATGACGTCGATCATGCCGCGCTTGGAATGCATCATGTTGAAATTCAATTCGCGCGTCATCGCCTCGTAGAGCGCCACGGATTTCACGTAGAAGGGGATCGACGCGTCGCGCATGTAGTTCGACCGGATCGTGATCGTGTTGCGCGCGATATTGCCGCCGCCAAGCCAGCCGCGGTCCAGCACCGCGACATTGGTCAGCCCGTGGTCCTTCGCAAGGTAATAGGCGGTTGCCAGCCCGTGCCCGCCCGCACCGATCACGATCACGTCGTAGTGGTCTTTCAGAGGCGGACTGCGCCAGGCGGGGGCCCAGGTGGTGTGCCGGTTGATCCCGTGTCGCAGAAGCGACAGGGCGGAATAGTGTTGCTTCATGCGAATATAGTTTACTATAGGTAAATGCCGGTCAAGCGATTCCGGAGGCACAGATGGCAGAAATACCGGGGATCGACATTTCCGTGGGACGGACGCTGCATCGCCTGCGACAGGAGCGCGGGCTGACCGTTTCGGCGCTGGCCGCAGAGGCCGGGATTTCGCCCGGGATGATCAGCCGGATCGAGAACGCGCAGGTTTCGCCATCGCTCGCCACGCTTTCGGCGCTGGCAGGGGCGTTGTCCGTTCCCGTCATGGCCATGCTGGCACAGCACGAACAGGCGGTCGACATTCACCATGTCAAGGCGGGGCAGGGCCTGCCCTCGCGCCGGGTGACGTCCGATCACAGCCATGACTTCCTGCTGCTTGGCAAGCATGGCGGGCCGGGGGGGCGTTTCGACGCCGCGCGCATCCGGATCGAAGCGGCGGACGCCGGAACCCTGCCGAGCTACCAGCACGAGGGCTATGCCTTCATGCATGTGCTTTCGGGCGCGGCCACCTATCGCTGCGGTGGCGAGGTCTTTCGACTCGGGCCCGGAGACTCGATCAGCTTTGATGCGAAACTGCCGCACGGGTTTGCCGAGATCACCGGCGATCATATCGAGTTTCTGACGGTGACGTCGCGGCCCGCATGACGGGGCCGCCCGCCCGGACATCCGGGCAGGCAGGCAGGCTGGGGGCAGATGTCACCGCCCGCTCACAGCTTGGCGAGAAGGCCCTCGATCTCCTGGCGCTTGCTGAGCTTGTCGATCCAGTCCTGCGGCAGGCCGCTCTCCGTATCCACGCCATAGAGCGCGGCGAGAATGGCACCGACCATGATCGATCGGCCCGCGTTGTCCCCGCCGACGGAAATGTTCATGCGAATGCCGTCCACGTAGCTCTTGCAATTCGCGATCAGGTGAATGGTCTGCGGCAGTCCATACGGCATGTGACAGCTTGGCCCGAAGTACCACCCGATCTCCCGGTGGGGTTTGTCGAGCAATGACAGGGCCTCGTCGATGGCATCCGAGATCTCGGTGTTGAGATCCGCGTTCGCGCTGGCTTTCGCCTGGGCTTTCGCTGCCGCGATGACCGCGTCCTTGTCCTGCGTCTCGATGGCGGCGTTCAGCATGGCCGCATAGACGTTCGCGTAGATAACCGCCTTGTCATTGTGGTTCGTGATCCGAACCGCCAGTTCGACCATGTCGTCGTAGTCTTCTTGCCCACGATAGAGCGCAACGACCGGTGGAAGTTTCGCTATGGCCGGGAACTGGTCATCCCCGATGTCGCCGCAAAGCTCCTTTTCCGTGTTGCGCACGACGTGGAACATGTTGCGGCAGTAGTCGATCTTCATCTGGTCTTTCTCCGGGTCGCGCTTGTAGTCGCTCTTGCGCAGCACCCACCCGTCCAGAACTTCGAGGTTGTAATCGACGCTCTTGGTGTCGTCGTAGAACTTGAAAGACACCCGGACTTCATCGTCGAGAACGTCCTTTTCGCTTTCGGTCAGGCCATTGTCGAAGCTTCGCGCCCGTTCGTAGGCATCGCGGTTGCGCTTCTCGAGGTTGAACAGCACGCGCCCCGTTGGGCGGTCGATATAGCCCACCCAGGGGCCGCCCGGGCCGAAGAAACTCTTGAATTCCTGCTCGTATTCGGTCTGGACAAGCTTCCCGTCATTCTTGGCCATCGCCTTGATGATGACCAGCAGCTGCTCGCCATATTGTGTCATGTCGCCGGGTGTCTTGCCGGCATGCACGAAGGTCGATTCAAGCTCGGCGCTGCGCGTGTAGGCGGAAGAGGAGGCCGACGGATCGAAGAACTCGGGCGTATCGCCCCCGAGCTTCTGGATCTTGTCCTGATCGTACATCCAGTGAAAGCCCATTGCCGCCGCATCCGCGACCAGCGCGCCCCAACAAACCGTGTCTACCGTTTTCATGTCTCTACCTTTCTCCATTTACCCGTGTTCAATTCGTTCGTGTCATGTCGCTGCCGCCTCAGCCGCAGAAGCCAGCGATTGCCGATCAGCCGGACGTCATGGGGCTGGATCGCGCCGGGCTTCGCGCCTTACCGATTGTCTGACCGCTTCTCGAAACGGGCGAAGAGGCGACTGAGTCCGAAACAGATGACGAAGTAGAAACCGGCCGTGGTGAGCCAGGCCTCGAATATCATCCGGGAGGACGCCACCAGTTCGAGTGTCTTGTAGGTCAGTTCCTGCACGGAAATCAGCGACAGGATCGCGCTGTCCTTGATGAGTGAGATGAACTGGTTCGCCAATGGTGGGACGACTTTCCGCACCGCTTGCGGAAGGACGATGTATCTAAGCTCCTGACCGTGGCTCATCCCGATCGAGCGGGCCGCCTCGCGCTGTCCCTTGGGGATCGACTGGATGCCCGCGCGGATGATCTCGCCCACGAACGCACTCTCGAACAGGGCCAGAACGATGACGCCTGCGATCAGCGAGGGGAAGCGGCGCATTTCGCCGAAGAAGAATTCCCAGACGGCGTTGTTGTCCTGCCGCGCGATGCCGCGCGCCCACCGTTCGAGGTTCAGAAAGTCGATCAGTTGCTGCGAGAGGAAAAAGAAGAAGATGAAGATCACGACGACGGGCGGGATGTTCCGCAGAAGCTCAAGGTAGGTGCGTGCCAGCATCCGGATCGTCAGGTTCGACGAACAGCGGGCGATGCCCAGGATCGTGCCGAAGATCAGGGCCAGGACCGAGGCATAGACCGAGATGCGGATCGTCGCGCCAAGGCCTTGAAGGAGGATGTTGGCGAAATAGACCTCGCGTGTCGTGTGCCATCCCAAGATGTAATTGGGGATCAGGTGCCATCGCCACGAGTAGTTCAGCGAGCCTTCGATGGTGAACCAGATATAGCCGAAGAACGCCATCAGGACGCCGAGGATCACCCAGTCGGGCCATCTGAATTTCTGAAAGAAGCGGATCACGAGGTGGCCTGCCTTCGGGTTGGGAAAGGGGCGGCGGTGCCGCCCCTTCGCGTGGTTTGATTACTGCGCGACCTGGTCAGCCCATTCTTCAGAGTTGAACCAGTAGTCGTGCCGCTCTTCCAGCCAGCCGGTACGCCACTTCTGGGCAATCCAGTTGTTGAAGTAGTTGAGCGCATCGGGGTCGCCGCGCCGCAAGGCAAAGCCCTCGGCACGCGGATCGAAGAGCGTGTCGAAAGGCACGTAAAGAGTGTCGGGATGACGGCCCGCCTCGCGGTTTGGAGTCGGCTGCGAGGTCATGGTGACATGCGCGTTGCCGTTCAGAACCTCTTGCGTCGCTGCGCCGTCTTCATCGAAGAGCAATAGTTCCGCCTCGGGGAATTGTTCGGCGACCACGACGGCCGGGGTTGCGCCTCGGCGCGCGGTGAAGATCACTTCGGGCGAATTGAGATCCTCCATGGACATGCCTTCTGTCATGTCGCGGTTGGCGAGAATGGCCATCCCGGTATAGGCGTATGGATCCGTGAAATTCACCGTCAGGTTGCGGGGCGCGGTCCAGGACATGCCCGAAATGATCACGTCGAAATTGCCCCTCAGAAGCGCCGGTATGATGCCATCCCACGGTGTCGGCACGAATTCGACTTCGACCCCCATGTCCTCGGCAAGCTGTCGGCCGACATCAAGTTCGAACCCGATGAGTTCCCCGTTCACGTCGCGCATGGACCAAGGCACGAAAAGCGACAGGCCGATGCGGATCACGCCCTCTTCCTGGATCTGGGTGATGACGCTTTCGGATGTCAGCGCCTGGGTTGTGCTTTGCGCCGTTGCGGGCAAGGCGATGCCCGCCGCCATTGCCGCGCCAATGGCGGCCCCGAACAGTCTGCGTGTAATCGTCATGTCTTGTCTCCTTGTTGGATCTCTAGGGCCTCGGTGGTTCTTTTATTGGTCAACGGTGTATCTGTGTTCGAGATACGTGACGCCGACGGACAGGATCAGGGTGACCGCCATGTAGACGATGGCGACCGTGAACCAGATTTCGAAACTCATGAATGTGTCGGAAATGATGTTGCGACCGACCGTGGTGAGTTCCGCCACCGCGATAACGCTCACGATGGCCGAGCTCTTGATCAGGTGCACCGCCTCGCCCGTCATCGGGGGCAGCATGAAACGGATCGATTGCGGCAGGATGATGTAGCGGTAGATTTGCTCGCTGCGCATCCCGATGGATTTCGCGGCCTCCCACTGGCCCTTGTCCACCGCGTTGATGCCTGCGCGGAAGATCTCGGAAATCAGGGCCGAATGGAACACGGCCAGTGTCAGGATCGACGCCCAGTAGCGATCATACCCGAAGATCGGGCCGAGCACGTAATAGAAGAGATAGAGCAGCACCAGGAGCGGGATGTTCCGGACGAATTCCAGAAAGCCGATCGACACTGCCGTGCCCATGACCAGCCCTGACAGGCGCAGAAGGGCCACCAAAAGGCCGAGTACGACGGCCAGCGCGAAAGCGGTCGCGGAAAGCTGAATCGTGGCAAGGAGGCCGTAACCGATCTCCCCCAGTTGGAACCCGTCGTCGGTGAAGCTGTAAAGAAACTGCGGAACACGGTTCCATTGCCAGTTGTAGCCCATGTTCTTTGCGCCTACGTACGAACTGTAGACGATAACAACCATCACCGCGGTGTAGATCGCGACAGAGACCGCAGTCGACCCAAGGAATCGCTGAAAGGCCGGGCGTTGCGGCAGCGGCTGCCCCTTGAGGCCGGTCAGGTCCGGTGCGTCCATCGCTAGTACTCCAGGATCTGGTTGAGGAACAGACGACAGCGTTCGCTGGAGGGGCTGGTAAAGAACCTGTCCGGCGATGAAACCTCGACGATCTCGCCTTGCTCCATGAACACCATCGTGTCCGCCACCTTGCGTGCAAACCCCATTTCGTGCGTGACGACGACCATGGTCATCCCCGAATGGGCAAGCTCGACCATCACGTCCAGCACCTCGTTGATCATCTCCGGATCGAGTGCCGAGGTCGGCTCGTCGAACAGCATGATCCGCGTCTCCATGCACAGCGACCGGGCGATGGCCACCCGTTGCTGTTGCCCGCCCGAAAGCGCCGCAGGATACTTGTCGGCCTGTTCGGGGATATGGACGCGATCGAGATATTTCCGGGCGGTTTCTTCTGCCTGGCCGCGGGTCAGGCGGCGGACCTTCATCGGGCCGATCATCAGGTTCTCGAGGACCGTCAGGTGGGGAAACAGGTTGAACTGCTGGAAGACCATCCCGACCTCCTGCCGCAACCCGCGCATCTGCTTGGACTGTTCGTGCACCTCGATCCCGTCGATCACCAGTGTGCCCGAATTGTGCCATTCCAGTCCGTTGAAACACCGTATGAGCGTCGATTTCCCCGAGCCCGACGGGCCGCAGATCACCATTTTCTCGCCTTGGTGAACGGTCAGGTCGATATCCTTGAGCGCATGGAAGTCGCCGTAGAACTTGTCGAGATGCGTCGCTTCGATGATGGGTTTGGCATCGCTCATCGGGTCGGTCCATCCAACTGAGAGATCGGGGGAGGGCCCTCCGATGCGTCCGCGCCAGTCTGCGCGGTCACTTTCGAAGATTTGCAGTTCGCCTGCTTTAACACGGCCGTTGCCCCAGTTTTGTTGCGCTACGTTGAAATAGGTTGCGCGAGACGCAATTCTTCGTCAATAAAAAATCTGGCAGAATGTGTATTGAGACCACAACGCCCAGTATTTGAGCACTACAGCGGGAAGGAGCGACCATGTCCGCCTGGATTAGAATGCTCTCGGACGACGAGGCTGACGGAACGCTGAAATCGGCGCTTGATCTGGCGCGCACGCCGCATGGCACCGTGGACAATGTCATGCGCGTGCATTCGCTGCGCCCAAGTACGATGAGGGGGCACGTCGTGCTGTACCGGGCATGTCTTCACGACGACACGAATACCGTGCAGATGTGGTTCCAGGAAGTGATCAGTTCCTACGTATCCACGCTGAACGCCTGTGCCTATTCCTATGCGAACCACTGGACGAATGCCCGCCACCTGATCGGGGACGAGGCACGTGCCGACGCGGTCGAGGCGGCACTTCAAGCGCGCCGCCCCGAGGACGCGTTCGACGGCGCGCATCTGGCCGCGTTGCGCTACGCGGAGACGCTCACGCTGCGCCCCGGCGAGGTGAGGAAAACGGATGTCGATGCCCTGCGGGACGCCGGGTGGAATGACGGCGAGATCCTGGAGATCAACCAGATCGTGGGGTATTTCAACTACGCCAACCGATTGCTCAATGGCCTCGGCGTCACGACGCAAGGCGATGTCGTGGGCTATTACAAGAAGGACTGACGACGCCAGTGTTGGAAGCTGACCCCCCGGGAAAGAGAATTGACAGGGCGATCGGTGCGTCGCTGAAGGAGTTGCGACGCCAAAGGGGGCATTCCGCACGGTCTCTGGCCGACCTGTCGGGGGTGTCCGCCGCAATGATCAGCAGGATCGAGAACGGCTTGGTCTCACCGTCCATCGGGACACTGGCAGCGTTGGCCGACGCGCTGGAAGTGCATATCGTCTCGCTCTTCAGGGAAGCCGAAACCGATCACACCGATTTCACCCTTGTCCGACATGGTGAAGGGCTGAAATCCACCCGGATCACCGAGGATCACCAACACGAATATATCAATCTTGCGATGCATGCCCGAAAGGATCTGCGGTTTCAGGCGCGTCGGGTCACCTTGCTGCGCGAAGGAGGGCCGCCGCCGACCTATGTGGGCCACGGCGTCGTCTTCGTGCAGGTGTTGGAGGGCGAGGCAGTCTATCGCTACGGGCAGCAACGTCTGACCCTGCGCGCGGGAGACAGCATCAGCGTCGACGCCGAACTGAACCACGGCTTCGTCGACGTTCTGACCCCTGAATTTTCTTTCCTGACAGTGCAGGCCGAGAGACCATGAGGCCCTGAAGTGGCGCGCCCCATCGACAGCGATCTGACACGGGGCGCCATCGCCAGCCACTTCGGCGCATTGGCCATCCCCGGTGCCGTGGGGATGTTGTTCAACACGCTCTACAATATCGTCGACATGTATTTCGCGGGGATGTTGGGCACCAGCGAACAGGCGGGGCTGGCGCTCGGGTTCCAGGCGTTCTTCGTCGCCATGTCCGTCGGGATCGGCCTCGGTTCGGCGATGAGCGCGCTGGTCGGCAACGCGCTTGGCGCGAAAGACAGGCGGCAGGCCCGCCGGACGGCCGCGCAGGGGCTGGTCTACGGTTTGATCGCGGCGCTGATCCTGTGGCTGGCCGGGCAATGGTACGGCCCGGCCCTCGTGCGGCTGGTGTCCGAACCCGGCGATTACCGCGAGGCCGGGATCCGCTACTACCAGATCCTGTCGCTGGCCTTGCCCAGCTTTCTGATTGCCTTCGGCTGCAACGGCATTCTGCAGGCCCAGGGTGACGGGCGATCCATGCAGCGGGCGCTGATGGCGGCCTTCTTCGCCAATATCGCGCTGAATCCGCTTTTGATCTACGGCATTCCCGGCCTGTGGGCGGGCATCGGTTTCGATGGGTTGGCGGTTTCGACGGTGATCAGCCAGACCGGCGTGATGATCTTCATGATCCACAAGGTCCTGCGCCTTCGCATCATGGCGCACCTGAAGCCGCGCAACTTCCTGCCGCGCCCGCAACGGTTCGGTGAGATTTCGCTTCAAACCCTGCCGACCGCAGCCTCGTTCCTCGTCATCTTCGTGTCGGCCTTCGTGGTGCAATATGCGTTGAAGAGTTTCGGGGAACACGCGATCGCAGGCTACGGGCTGGCGATTCGGCTTGAGCAGATCCTGCTATTGCCGATCTACGGCGTGGCAGGGGCCCTGCTGCCCATCGCGTCGCAGAATTTCGGCGCCCGCGATTTCGCGCGCGTGCGGGCCGCGGTCTACTTCTGCTGGAAGGTCGGCTTCCTGATGTCGGCCATCGCCGCGTTGGGACTGTGGATTTCCGCCGGGCTGATCCTGTCGGTCTTCACCGATGACACCGAGGTGATCCGCGTCGGCGTCTACTACCTGCGCATCGACGGCTTGCTTCTGCCCGCCTACATGATGCTGTTTTCCATCAGCTCGCTGTTGCAGGCGTTCAAGCGGCCGATCATGACGGTCTGGATCAGCCTCTACCGCCAGGGTTTCGGCGTGGCCTTCTTCATCTGGCTCTTCGTGGGGATCGCCGGGTTCGATGAACGCGGGGTCTGGTTTGGGGTCGCCGCCGCCGTGCTGAGCGGGCTGGCCCTGTCGCTGCTGATTGTCACCCGCGTAGCACGCCGCGAAATCGGCGGGCTGTGGCGCCCGCCTGGGCTGGGCGAACATCACTGAGCCCGGCGAAGGGGCGGGGGGCCTCGAGGTTATGGCGCGTCGGCGCCCGGGGCCGTGAACTCGCGCATGTCCTCGGCCGCTTCGTGGATGGCCAGCGCCAGCAACTCGGTGCCGTGTTCGGAACGGGCAAGTTCCGACCACGATCCGACGCGCCCGCAGGGAAAGGCGGCCCGGTGTTCGTCCGGCGGCCCGTGCCGGTCGCCCGCATGGGCGGCGCGAAACGCCGCGTCGAGCGGCCGCGGCGCGGCCAGCGGGGCGCGGTCGATCCGGCGATACCGGGCTTGCGTGATGGCGACCTCGGACGGTGTCGCATGCATCCCTTCCCAGTCTCCGTAAAGCGACCGGCGCAGGGCATCGGTGCGTGGATAGTCCCACCACGACCGGATGCGCAGCGACAGCGGCGCGGCCTCGGCCAGCGCGCGCAGGGGCGCAAGGTTGGCGCCATGGCCGTTCAGCACGTAAAGCCGCCGGAAGCCATGCGTGGCGAGCGCGGCGATGATGTCGGACACCAGCGCCGAAAAGGTTGCCTCCGAGACCGAGATCGTGCCGGGAAAGGCCATGTTGAACGGAGCGGGCGTATAGGCGAGCGGGGGCAGCATGACCGCCCCGGCCTTTTCGCAGGCACCTTCCGCCACGGCGGTCGCGCACAGCGCGTCGGTGCCGATCAGCCCGATCGGCCCGTGCTGCTCGGTCGAGCCCACCGGCAGGACCGCGTCGTCGCGCGTCGCCAGGTAGGTCTCGACCTCCTCCCAGCTCATCTGCTGAAGCTCCATGCGCTCCTCCGTCATATTTGGCGGCCGGTCCTCAGTCCCGGCCATGAACGCCCGTTCCCATGCGCCGTTCCATCACCCGCACGCCCCAGGACACCAGCAGGATCAGCACAAGGTATTCCAGCACGAGGAAGGTGTAGATCTCCAGCGGGCGGAACTCGGTCAGGGTCAGTTCGTTCGCGCGGCGGGTCAGCTCCTGAAAGCCGATGACGGAGACCAGCGACGACATCTTCAGGACGTAGACATACTGGTTGCCGAGCGCCGGCAGCACCGCGCGCACCACCTGCGGCAGGATCACGAGCCGCATTGTCGGCCATGGCCGCAAGCCAAGGCTGCGCGCCGCCTCGCCCTGGCCGGCCTTGATGGATTGCAGGCCCGAGCGAAAGATCTCCGACGTGAAGGCGCTGTCGGACACTGCGAGGCAGATCAACCCCGTCACGAAAACGCCGAACTGCACCCCGGTCAGCGCCGGAAGCCCGTAATAGACCCACAGGATCATCACCAGCAGCGGGATCGAGCGAAAAAACTCCACGTAGACCCGGCTGGCCCGCTTGACCCACCGTCGTTTCGAGATGCCCATCAACGCCACCAGAAGGCCGATGGTCAGGGATATCAGCATCGCCAGCGTCGAGATCGTGATCGTGGCCCAGAACCCCTTGAGCAGAAAGTACAGGTTGGCCTGCCCGCGCGGGTCGGCCGGTGACAGGATATACCAAGCGAAGTTGTATCCGCCTCCCGAGCCGCCGCCGCAGCCCGCCAGCAGCACCAGCGCGGTGACAAGGAGCGCCGGCAACCGCCAGCGCCCCACGGTTGTCTTGAACGTGTCCGTCATGTCGGGCTCAGCTCTGGCCCAACCATCTCCGGTCGAGCTCGGCAAAGAAGCCCTCGGTGCGCTTCAGCGTGACCCAGGTGTTCAGGAAATTGAGCCAAACCTGGTCGTCCTGCGCCACCACGTAGGCGAAGGGACGGCGATTGCGCATTTCCGATCCGGGCACGAGAATCCGCATTTCCGGGAAGCGAGAGACCAGCGTGCCGCCCTCGACATTCGACGTGATGGTCACGTCGGCGCGTCCCGACAGCACTTCCTGGAACCCGGTCGCGGGCGCCTGAACCGCCTGGATATCGGCATCGGGGAAATGGGCGCGCGCCTGTTCCTCGAACACGGTGCCCATGGATACCGCGACGCGCACGCCGGGCTGGTTGATCGATTCCCATGTGGAAAAACGATCCGCCGCGCCCGCCATCGAAAGCGGCACGGTGCCGGCCTCGGTATAGGGCATCGTAAAGGCGGCGACGCGCGCGCGGGACACGTTGACCGACGCGCCGGAGAAGATGTCGTAGCGGTCCGCCGCGATGCCGGCGGTGATCGTGGCCCATTCCGCGACAACCCACTCGATCTCGACGCCAATATCGGCGGCTAGCTGGGTCATGGCCTCGATGTCATAGCCGGCGCGGGTGTTCGTCGACGGGTCACGAAAGGACATCGGATTGAAGTCCCCGGTGGTGCCCACCCTCAAGGTACCACTGTTCAGGATGCGCGCGAGGCGCGATTCCGCGACATGCGCCGCGGCGGGGGTGCCGCTGGCCAGCATCACGCCACTCGTGCCAAGTGCGGCGGCTACGAAAATTTCACGTCTGTTCATGGGTATCGTCCCTGTCGTTGGTTGTTGCGTCCGACACGCCCCGACACCACGCCGATGGGCGGCCATTCCCTTGCACCGTCCCGTGCGACAAAGACGGTTCCTTCCGATCTTCCAATGCGATGTTGCGCGTCCGCGACCCGCCCGTCATGGGCCCTGCCGCAGCATTGCATTCCCAGCCGCCCCCCCCCCGGCATACCATGCGATGAAGGGCTGCAACGGGCCGGGGTGGCAAAGCCCGCAGCGTGGGCTGTCCGACGCATGTCGCCACTGTTCCGTCCCCCATGCCGTTGCTTGGCACTTAACATCATTGCGCAAGGTGCAATAATTCGTCAACGTTAAATATTCAGCGCCCGGCAAACGTGATCCGGGTTTCGCGCGGGGCTCACGCGAAAGGAATCGCCCCGCCGCGGCACTGGCCGGACGGGGCGTCATGTCGAATGTGGTCGCGCCGGGGTGGGCTGTTCAGCTCTGTGTGAGGCAGGTCTCGAAGGAATGTGCCACCGTGTGTGAGGCAGGTCTCGAAGGAATGTGCCACCGTGTCGATCATTGATCCTTGCGCTGGCCGTGGTCACCGGCATTGCACGCCGCGAGATCGGGGGGCTTTGATCATTGCGGAAGTCCCCTGCCTAGCAACTGGATTTCTCAGGCGGCGTGATGGTCCTGCCGGTCAAACCTCGCTTGAGGCGAGGTTGGGCGCGCCGATGGCGGGCCGCCCGCCGAAGCTCGTCGACGGTTCCCCGCCCGCGCGGACGAGAGCGCGGCGCCGCCTGATCGCGGTCGCAGGTCGCGCCGTCAAATTCCCGGAGGCGCTTGACGTCCGAAGGACCATCAAATAATCCGTCTACCAGTGCGCGGGTATGGTGTAATGGTAGCGCCCTAGCCTTCCAAGCTAGTCGTGCGGGTTCGATTCCCGCTACCCGCTCCATCCTTTCCCGGATACGATCATTGCCGCGCCGCGCCTTGGTATGTTTGGCCGGCTGTTGCAAGGAGAACGAACCCCGGGCGATCCAAACTGCGCGGTGTCATCGCACGGCCGTGACGTGGAAAGCTCTGCGCGCCGTGACGGCCCTGTCGCTGCACCGGCAGCGACAGGAAAGGGGGGTCAGCTGCCCGCGAGGCATGCCCCGAAGGATTGTGCCACGCCCTCGATCAGCATGGGATAGAAATCCGCGCCCGGTTCCAGACCCTGCCCGAGCGGGTCGATCACCTCGGTGCGCACGTCCGCGCCATCCGCGACGGTCGCCACGAGGCCGGGGTCGAATTGCGGTTCCGAGAAGACACAGACCGCGCCGCTTTCTGCCATGACCTGCTGGATCTCGGCGACCCGCCCGGCCGAGGGCTGGCTGGCATCGCCAAGCGAGATCGCGCCGGCGCTGCTCAGGCCGAAGCGGGTTTCGAAATACTGGTAGGCATCGTGGAAGACGACGAAGGGCTGGCCCGAAAGCGGCGCCATCCGCGCCTCGATATCCGCGATCAACCCGGCCAGGTCGGCGCGGCCGGCTTCCGCATTGGCGCGATAGGTGCCGGCGTTTTCGGGGTCGATCTCGGCCAGCGTTTCGGCGATCGCCGCAAGCCAGACCCGCGCATTGACCGGATCGAGCCAGGCATGCGGGTCGAGGCCGCTGTGATCATGCGCATGGTCATCATGACCGTGGTCGTCATGATCATCGTGATCTTGATCCTGCCCGTGGTCATCGTGGTCACCGTGGTTGTCATGCGCGTCGCTATCGTGGGTGTGGTCCGCATGATCGTCATGATCATCGTGGTCGTCATGCTCACCATGCGCATCGTGGTCATCGTGGCCGTGATCCCCGTGGTCATGGTCGTCATGATCGTCGCCGTCATCGTGCGCGTGGTCATGGTTATCGTGCCCATGCGCCTCATCGTCGTGTTCACCGTGATCATCCTGCCCGTGGTCATGATGCCCATGGTCGCCATGCGCCTCATGATCATGGTCGTCGAACACCGCGTTTTCACGGAACGCGTAGGTCGTGGTTCCCGTCACCTCCATCAACTCAAGCCGCACGGCATCGGCGGCAAGCGTGTCCAGCGGCCCTTCCAGCCAAGGCGCGAGGCCGTCGCTGACCCAGATCACCGCGTCGGCATCCTGAAGCGCCGCCGCTTGAGAGGGGCGCAGCGCGTAGCCATGCGGAGAGGCACCGGGATCGACCAGCAGGTCGGGGCTGCCGACCCCTTCCATCACGCGCGACACGAGGCCGTGGACCGGCAGGATGTCGGTGCTGATGCGCGGCACATCGGCAAGTGCTGCGCCCGAGGCCAGGAGGGAGGCGGCAAGGGTTAGGCGGAACATGAGGGTCTCCATATGTTATTTCATAACAGTCATCGCGCTTGATAAGCGTAATGCTATCACGTATCAACCCCCCGTTCGCGATGATCCGGGAGGCGATGATGGACACGATCGGATTCGACCACCACGACCATGCCGCCTGCAAATCAGGGGGCATCGAAACCGTGGAGCGTTATTGCGCGGCGCATGGGCTGAACCTGACCCCGGTGCGCCGCCGGGTCTTGGAAATCCTGCTTGAAGAGCATCGCGCCCTTGGCGCTTACGAGATCCTTGACCGCCTGCGCGAAGAGGGGCACGGCTCCCAACCGCCGGTGGCCTACCGGGCGCTCGATTTCCTGACGAAACACGGATTCGCCCACAAGATCGAGCGCTTGAACGCCTTCACCGCCTGTTCCCATCCCGGCGAGGCCCACGCGCCGGTCATCCTGTTCTGCCGTGTCTGCGAGGCCGTCGCCGAAGGCGTCGCCGACCCGCATCGGGGCAACCTTGAACGTGTCGCCGCCGAAACCGGTTTCCGTATCGAGCGGACGGTGACCGAGGCAGAGGGCGTTTGTTCAAACTGCCAGAGGAATGGCCCGGCATGAGCCTTGTAAAGATTTCCGGCCTGACGGTGCGTCTTGGCGGGGCGGTCGTGCTGCGCGATGTCGATTTTTCCATCGACGCCGGCGAGATCGTTACCGTGGTCGGACCCAACGGATCGGGCAAGTCGACGCTATTGCGCGTGATCATCGGGGCACTGCGCCCCGAGGCGGGCAAGGTCGCGCGCGCCGGCGGGCTGCGCATCGGCTACGTGCCGCAGACGTTGCATATCGACCCGACCCTGCCGATGACGGTGCGCCGCTTTCTCGACCTGCCGGGCCGCGTCCCCGACACGGCAGCGGCAGCGGCGCTGGAAGAGGCCGGGGCAGGGGCCTTGGCCGGTCGCCAGATGACGCGCCTTTCGGGCGGGCAGTTCCAGCGGGTGCTGCTGGCGCGCGCATTGTTGTCGCGCCCCGACCTGCTGATCCTCGACGAGGCGACGCAGGGGCTGGACCAGCCGGGATCGGCCGCCTTCTACCGCAAGATCGCCGAGGTGCGTGACAAGCTTGGCTGCGCCGTTCTGATGGTCAGCCACGAATTGCACGTCGTGATGGCCGCCTCCGACAGGGTGATCTGCCTCAACGGGCATGTCTGTTGCGAGGGGGAGCCCGAGCATGTCGCCAGTGCCCCTGAATACCGGGCGCTGTTCGGCACCGGCACGCAGGGCGCACTTGCGCTTTACCGGCATGAACATACCCACCGCCACGACACGGAGGCAGCAGAATGAGCCTGCTGGACGATTTTCTGGTTCGCGCCGCGCTGGCCGGGATTGGCGTCGTGCTGGCCGCGGCGCCTTTGGGCTGTTTCGTGGTCTGGCGGCGGATGGCCTATTTCGGTGATGCCACGGCGCATGCCGCGATCCTTGGCGTGGCGCTGGCGCTTGCCTTCCAGGTGTCGGTCTTCAGCGGTGTGCTCGTGGTCTCGCTGCTGATGGCCGTGACTGTTTCGGGCCTCACCAATCGCGGCTACGCGATGGATACGCTGCTTGGCGTGCTGGCGCATTCCGCGCTGGCCTTCGGGCTTGTCGCCGTGTCCTTCCTGCAGGGGGTGCGGGTCGACCTGATGGCCTATCTTTTCGGCGATATCCTCGCGGTCGGACGGTTGGACCTCGCGGTGATCTGGGGCGGCGCGGTGCTGGTGCTGGGATTGTTCTGGTGGCGGTGGTCGGCCCTCCTGACGGCGACGCTCAATCCCGATCTGGCCTATGCCGCCGGGATCGATCCGCGCCGTGAGCAGCTTGCGCTGACACTGGCGCTGGCGCTGGTCGTGGCAGTGGCGATCAAGGTGGTGGGGGCACTGTTGATCGCGGCGATGCTGATCATCCCTGCGGCGACGGCGCGCCCCTTTGCCGCCACGCCCGAGCGAATGGCCTTCGCCGCCGCCGCGATCGGGGCGCTGTCGGTTCTCGGCGGGCTGCAGGCCTCCTTGTTCTGGGATACCCCGACCGGGCCGTCGATCGTCTGTGTCGCGGCGCTGCTTTTCGCGCTGTCGAGCGGGGCGCAGGTGGTGGTGCATCGCCTGCGCGGGTGAGCCCGCGGTCAGTCCTCCTGCGCGATCAGCTTGATCTCGCCGCCATCGGCGAGGCTGCGGATCACCGTCACGACCTCGGCCATCGCCACCTCGCCCTCCGGGCCGCGCACCTGCCCGCGCGCCTCGGCATCGTCGCGCAACTGTTCGGCCATGCGTTTGGACATGTTTTCCAGCAGGAATTCCACCGCGACGGGGGCGGCCTGCATGCCGGCGGCAAGGGCGGTGACCGTGGTCGCGGCATCGACCTGCCGCATGACCTTGGGCACATCGGTGGGTTCCACCCGCTTGGGGATATGGTCGAAGGTGAAGATCGCCTTGCGCACATGATCCGCGAATTCGGCATCATGTGTTTCCAGCCCCTCCAGCACCCCGTCGCGGGTGGCGGCGGCGGCCGCGTTCAGGATCGCGCCCACCCGGTCGGCGGGGGGCGCGCTGAAGGCCGGGACCGGCTGCGCCTGCATCTGGTCGAGCAGCGAGGCGCCCACGCGGGCGATGGTCTCATCCCCGATCGCGGCGGTCAGCGCCACGGCATGGGCCACCACGCGGGCGCGGTCGGCCGGTAATTCGGCCAGCAGGGCGGCCGCCTTGGCCACCGGGAGTTTCGACAACAGGATCGCACAGACCTCCGCGCTTTCGCGCACCAGGATCGGGTTCAGCCGGTCGGGATCGGCGGCGGCGATGCGCCGCCACGGGTCGGGCGGGCCGTCGGCCTCGGCCAGGTCGGTCAGCCGCTCGCGTGCCTCCTCGCTCAGATGCTCGCGAACCATGTCGAGCGCGCCGGCGACGGAGCCGGGAAAGGTCAGCCCCATCCCGTCGAGCCGCTGCGCAAACTCGTGCGCGACGGCCGCCAGCGTGCGCCGGTCGACCGCGCCGAGCGCCGCCATCCGCCGCACCAGCGCCTCCTGCTGGCGCAGCGACAGCCCCGTCAGGCGCGGCATGGCCCCTTCGGAGACCAGAAGCCGCACGATCACGGCGGCCTTGTCGGCATTGGACAGGCGCACCACGGGCGGCGGTGGGTCCTGTTCCCGGTCTGTCAATTCCATGCGCGACCCCAAGTCGTTCCCTCACCCGGCGGGCAGCATCGCCGGACGCGGGTTAAGGGCAGGTTGCCGACCAAGGGCCAAAGCGCGGCGGATTTCACTCAAATTGCGCCGGATCACCACCGGCCGGCTTCAAAGCCCGGCTGCCTCATCGGCGCCGATCATCAGGTTGAGGTTCTGCACCGCCGCGCCCGACGCGCCCTTGCCGAGATTGTCGAGCGTCGCCGTCACGCTCAGCACCCCGGCGGCGTCGCTGCCATGCACCGCGATCTGCATCCGGTTGCTGCCGTTCAGCGCCCGCGGATCAAGCCGTGCGGGCGCGGCCTCCACCTCGATGAACTGCGCCCCGGCGTAGAAAGCACGAAAGACCTGTTCAACCGCGGCCTTGTCGGGGCGGCCTGCAAGCGCATCGCGGTGCAGGTGAAGTTGCACGATCATGCCTTGCGCGTAATTGCCGACGGCCGGCTGGAAGGCCGGGTGGCGCGACAGGCGGCCGTATTCCATGATCTCCGGGATATGCTTGTGATCCTGCCCGGTGGCGTAGAGGAAATAGGCGGGTGCGGTGCCAGCGTCGTATTCGGCGATCAGCGCCTTGCCGCCACCGGTATAGCCGGACGTGCCGGTCAGCGTCAGCGCATCATCGGCCCCGATCAGCCCGGCATCGCGCAAGGGCCGGATCAGCGCGATGGATCCGGTCGCGTAACAGCCGACATTGGCCACACGATCGGCGCCCGCGATCAGTTCGGCCTGCCCGGGCAGTTCCGGCATGCCGTAGACCCAGCCCGGCGCCACCCGGTGCGCCGTCGAGGCGTCGATGATCCGGCAGGTCCCGGCCAGCGCCACCGCCTCCACCGCCGCCGCGTCGGGCAAGCAAAGGATGGCGACATCGGCCTCGGCGAAGGCCCGGGCGCGCGCCTGCGCGTCCTTTCGGTGCTCCGCCGCCACCGAGACCAGCGCGATATCGTCGCGGCCCCTCAGCCGGTCGCGGATCTGCAGGCCGGTGGTGCCGGCCTCGCCGTCGATGAACACCTTGGCGGTCATGGCTGCGTCCTCTGTTACCCCGTCACGTTCAAAAAGGGGAGGTAGCCGTTTTGCGCGGGTCACGCAATCCGACCCGGCTTTCAACTTGGTGAAAATAGCTCGGGAGCGCGGGGGAGGGTTCGAAGGCACGCGAACCGGTGGCGCAGCGCCTGCCTGCCCGCGCGGATCGCCGCCGAAGGCGGCGACACCCCGCCTGATCAGTCCTCGCCGAACACCCGGGCGAAAATCGTGTCCACGTGCTTGGTGTGATAGCCGAGGTCGAATTTCTCGTTGATCTCGTCCTCCGACAGCGCGGCGCGCACTTCCTCGTCGGCCAGCAGTTCCTCGCGGAAATCGGTGCGGTGGTCCCAGACCTTCATCGCGTTGCGTTGCACCAACCGGTAGGCATCCTCGCGACTGACACCGGCCTGCGTGAGCGCCAGAAGCACCCGTTGCGACATGACCAGACCGGGGAACTTGTTCATGTTCTCCAGCATCGCGTCGGGGTAGACCAAGAGCTTGTCGATGACCCCGGTCAGACGCGCCAGCGCGAAATCGAGCGTCACCGTGGCATCGGGCCCGATCATCCGTTCCACCGAGGAATGGGAAATGTCGCGTTCGTGCCAGAGCGCCACGTTCTCCATCGCCGGGATGACCGACATCCGCACCAGCCGCGCCAGCCCGGTCAGGTTTTCCGTCAGCACAGGGTTCTTCTTGTGGGGCATGGCCGACGACCCCTTCTGCCCCATCGAAAAGAACTCGGCGGCTTCCAGCACTTCGGTGCGTTGCATGTGGCGGATCTCGATGGCGATGTTCTCGATCGAACTGGCCACCACGCCAAGCGTGGCAAAGAACATCGCGTGGCGGTCGCGCGGGATCACCTGCGTGCTGATCGGCTCCGGCACCAGCCCCATCTTGTCGCAGACATGGTCCTCCACGGCGGGCTCGATATTGGCAAAGGTGCCGACCGCGCCGGAAATCGCGCCGGTGGCCACCTCGGCGCGCGCATCGCGCAGGCGCGACAGGTTGCGGTCCATCTCGGCGTAGAAGCGCGCGAAGGTCAGGCCCATCGTTGTGGGTTCGGCATGGATGCCGTGGCTGCGCCCGATGCGGATCGTGTCCTTGTGCTCGTATGCGCGCCGCTTGAGGGCCGCCAGCAGCGCCTCGACATCCGCGATCAGGATGTCGGCGGCGCGCACGAGTTGGACGTTGAAACAGGTATCCAGCACGTCCGAAGAGGTCATGCCCTGATGCACGAACCGCGCCGCGTCATGGCCCACGATCTCGGCCAAATGGGTGAGGAAGGCGATCACGTCATGCTTGGTCTCGGCCTCAATGGCGTCGATGCGGGCGATGTCGAACTCGACATCCTTGGCTTTCCAGACGGCCTCGGCGTTTTCCTTCGGGATCACCCCAAGGGCGGCCTGCGCGTCGCAAGCATGCGCCTCGATTTCGAACCAGATGCGGAACTTGCTCTCCGGGGTCCAGACGGCGACCATGTCGGGGCGGGAATAACGGGGGATCATGCGGGCGCGGCCTTGTTGTGTCAGGTGGAGTTGCGGCTGTCATAAGGTTATCATGGCGCGACCACAAGCAAAGGGGTGTCGCGGCCGATGGTGCCTGACCTTTCGGATTTCGCGGGTGGCTGGCGCCTTGCCCGCCGAATAGAGGATGCGCGCGCCGGGTTGACCGGGCGGTTCGAAGGGCAGGCGGTGTTCCGGCCCGGTGCCGGCGGGCTGGTCGTGACCGAAACGGGCGTGCTGCGCTATGGCGCCGGGCAACCGGTCCAGGCCGAGCGTCGCTACATCTGGCGGGTGGAGGCGGGCGGTATCGCCGTCTTCTTCGACGATGGCCGGCCGTTTCACCGGTTTTCACCCGCCGCGCCCGAAGCACGGCACGACTGCGCCCCGGACCTCTACCATGTCCGCTACGATTTCAGCGTCTGGCCTCGCTGGCGCGTCGTCTGGCATGTTACCGGCCCGCGCAAGAATTACGTGATGACGAGCGATCACACGCCGATGAAAACCCGAAGCTCAGCCATGCCGACGGGGGCGTGAGGGCGGATGCCGTCAACGATCCGCAGAAAGCATCTTTTCAAGAGGGCGCGCGCGCATCAACGGGTCACAGTCTTGCCCGAGACTTTCATGATCACCGCCGGGTCGGGCAAGGGCCTTGAGGTGATGGCCACGACCGCCGGGCAGGACACGTTCCGCATCACCGCGCCCGCAAAGGCTTTCGGCGGCGAGTCGTGCGCCCGCGTCTTCCGCGCCGATCAGAAGGTAGATGGGGGCATGGGCACACGGTGCCACTGCCCCCATCACAGGCCCGCAAGCCGACAATGGACAGCGCCACCAACCGGCACGACGCTATCCCCTGTCGCCCTTCGTCAGCCGGTCCGCCTTCTTGCGCACCAGCACGCTGCGCAGGTCGTGCATGGCCAGAAGCAGACGGTCGGTCACATCCTCGAGATCGGTGTCGGAGGCGCGGGATTGCGCCCAGTGCGCGGTCAGGTTGAGGTGGTCGATGGTGCGGTGGATGTCATCGAGATCGCGCCGCGCCAGAAGCGCCACGCGCTCATCCATCCAGTCGTCGATGGCGGCGCGCTCTTCCGGGGTCAATTCGTGCGTGCCGTGCGGCTTGACGCGCCCGTTCTTGACATTGACCACCGCGATCTCGGTCATCTCGATCCGGCGCTGCCGGTTCTGGGTGTCCACCCGGTAGACCGCTGCGCCGTTTTCCCGGACCCGGAAGTAATACTCTGGTAACTCTGACATCGGCCCCGCCGCTCGAAAATGCCCTGGCAATCTAGGATCCGCGACCGGGGCTGTCAAAGCCTGTCAGGTCTTGCGCGCCACGAAATGGACCCGCTTGGAAGAGTTGTGGAAATCGACGCTTTCCACGATCTCGAACCCGGCGGCCTCGATCCGGGCGCGCAACTGCGCCCCCGACAGGAATCGCAAATGCGGGGCCTTGCCGAAAAGAGCCATCGCCGCGACCAGCGGACGCAGCAGCGACAGCACCCCGCCAAGGCAGACCGTCTTGGAAATCAGCAATCCGCCGGGTTTCAGCACCGAGCGGATGTCTGACAGCCCGCGGTCGAGATCGTCCAAGAGATGCAGGATGCTGAAGGCGAGCACCGCGTCGAACGGCCCCTCGGGCAATTCCCCGCGATCTGCCGCCACCTGCGCGAAGCCGAGATTGCCTTGCCCCGCGGCGTCGGCCTTTTCGCGCGCGATTGCCAGCATGGCGCCTGACGGGTCGCTGGCCACGTAGTGCGCGACATTTGGCGCAAGGCGCAGCGCCGTGCTGCCGGTGCCGCAGCCGATTTCCAGCACCCGGTCGCCGGCGGCTAGGTTCTGCATCGTGTGATGCAGGGTGGCCTCGTAGGCGGACGGGTCGCCGACGGGATGTGCGGCGTATTTCGGGGCGATCCTGTCCCAGAAAGTGGTGGCGGCCGGCATGGCATGGCTCCAGTTCAACGGGATCTACCCGGTGCGACGGATCAGGGGACCGTGCCGCGGGAAGCACGTCTCCTTTCCGATCATCCTGAATGGATCAGCGATGCCCCGTGAGTGCAAGCCGCTACGCGCGGCGGTCGAGGATCAGAACCCCGGCCCGCCGGTCGTCGAGGCATCGAAATTGTCGAGGCCCCAGAATTCGTCGTTGATGCTCTGGTTGGAATCCGAGTCCACCGCGAACTGGATCGGTTCGGTGGGCTGATCGACCGTGACGGTGACGGTGGCCGCCGAGTCGGTCCAGGTCGGATTGCCGCCGAGGTCCTGCTCCTCGACGGTCACTGTGGCTTCCACGGTGGTGCCGTCGATCTGCGGAATCTCGAATGTCATGGCCTCGTGGTCCTCTGCCATGGCGAACGCCACCGGTGTCCCGTTGAGCATGATTGTCGCGGTGTCGTAGCCGTATGCCTCGCTGCTGTCGATGCTGTCGCCGGCGATGAGGTCGAATTGCATGATCGCCTGATCGGTGCCCTCGGCCACGTCGACCCAGAACGATGTCGTCTCGCCCGGTCCGAGCACCAGAAGCTCGCCCAGCGACCCGCCCATGTCCATCACCGTGCCGCCAAGCCAGCCCTCGGCATCGCCGCCGGTGAAATCGAAGGAGGCGACATTCTGCAAGCCGTTGTCGAAAAGGTTCCAGCCGTCCGAGGACAATTGTCGCGCGATGTCGCCCGACAGGTTTTCCACACCGCCGGAGACGACCGCCATCGTCGCCAGTCCAAGCCCCACGACCCCCCCAGTCATGACGACCCAGTCGACCGTGACGGCGCCGCTTTCATCCGACCAGAAGGTCACGTGATCCGACATATCCATTCCCTCGTTACGAGTTTCCGAGGATGGTTGGTAACGTGGGAAATTGTTTAAATTTTGTTGTGTTCGGGGCGAAATCACACCGGATGGCGCCCCGGACACCGACCGCGGTGGTCAGTCGAGTTCCACCAGCAGGTCCTTGGCGTCGACCTGTCCGCCGGGGCTGACATGCACCGCTTTCACCGTCGCGTCACGCTCGACATGGATTCCGGTTTCCATCTTCATCGCCTCGATGGTCAGCAACAGGTCGCCCTGCTTGACCTTTGCCCCCGGCTGCACGGCGACGCTGGCCACCACGCCCGGCATCGGTGCGCCGATATGGGCGGCGTTGCCAAGCTCGGCCTTGGGGCGCTTCGCGGTCGCGGCCTGCACCTTGCGGTTGGGAATGCGGATCACGCGGGGCTGGCCGTTCAACTCGAAGAAGACCTTGACCTCGCCATCCTCGGTGGTCTCGCCCACGGCCTGCAATTGCACCACCAGCGTCTTGCCGGGGTCGATCTCGGCCTCGATCTCCTCGCCGGGTTCCATGCCGTAAAAGAAAGTCTTCGTGGGCAGGCTGCGCACCGGGCCATATTCGGCGTGGCGCGCGCGGTAATCGGTGAAGACCTTGGGATACATCAAGTAGCCGTTCAGATCCTCGTCATCCACCGGTTCGCCGACCTTGCCGATCGCCTCGGCGCGGGCGGCGTCGAGGTCCACCGGCGGCAGGTGCTTGCCGGGGCGGTCGAGGTTGGGGTCCTCGTCCTTCAGCACCTTTTTCACGATGGCGGGCGGGAAGCCCCCCGGCGGCTGGCCAAGGTTGCCGCGCATCATGTCGATGACGCTGTCGGGGAAGGACACCTCGGTTTCGGGGTCTTCCACCTGGTCGCGGGTCAGTCCCTGGCTGACCATCATCAACGCCATGTCGCCCACCACCTTGGAGGACGGCGTGACCTTGACGATATCGCCGAACATCCGGTTCACGTCGGCATACATCTGCGCCACCTCGTGCCAGCGATCCTCCAGCCCGAGGCTTCGGGCCTGCGCCTTGAGATTGGTGAACTGGCCGCCCGGCATCTCGTGCAGGTAGACCTCCGACGCGGGCGCTTGCAGGCCGGATTCGAAGGCCGCGTATTGGCCGCGTACCGCCTCGAAATAGTCGCTGATCTCGCGGATCGCCTTGATATCCAGCCCGGTGTCGCGCTCGGTATGGCGCAGCGCCTCGACCACGGTGCCCAGCGTCGCCTGGCTGGTATTGCCCGAAAAGCTGTCCATTGCGCAATCCACCGCGTCCACGCCCGCGTCGGAGGCGGCGAGGATGGTGGCCGAGGCGATGCCCGCCGTGTCATGGGTGTGGAAGTGGATCGGCAGGCCGACCTCGTCCTTCAGCGCGCGGATGAGGATCCCGGCCGAGGCCGGTTTCAAGAGCCCCGCCATGTCCTTCAGCCCCAGCACATGGGCGCCCGCCGCCTTCAACTCCTTGCCCATGGCAACATAGTATTTCAGGTCATATTTCGCGCGGTCCGGGTCAAGGATGTCGCCGGTGTAGCAGATCGTGCCCTCGCAAATCTTGCCGCTTTCGATCACAGCGTCCATCGCCACGCGCATGTTCTCGACCCAGTTGAGGCTGTCAAACACGCGGAAGACGTCGATGCCCGTCTCGGCGGCCTGCGCCACGAAGCTTTGCACCACGTTGTCGGGGTAATTGGTATAGCCGACCCCGTTGCTGCCGCGCAGCAGCATCTGCGTCATGATGTTGGGCAGGCGGTCGCGCAGGTCGCGCAGGCGCTTCCACGGGCATTCCTGCAAGAAGCGGTAGGCCACGTCGAAGGTCGCCCCGCCCCAGCATTCGACGCTGAAAAGCTGCGGCAGGTTGCCGGCATAGGCGGGCGCGGCGCGGATCATGTCAATGGACCGCATCCGCGTGGCCAACAGCGACTGGTGCCCGTCGCGCATCGTGGTGTCGGTGATCAGAAGCTGGTCTTGCGCCGCCATCCAGTCGGCCACCGCCTGCGGGCCTTTTTCGTCCAGCAGTGTCCGTGTGCCCGGCGCTGGCTCGGTGTGCGGGGCAGGGGCCTTGGCCGGTTTGAGGTCCGCCTTCGGGCGCACGCGCCCCTCGGTCTCCGGGTGCCCGTTCACGGTGATGTCGGCGATATAGGTCAGGATCCGGGTCGCCCGGTCGCGCTTGGCGCGGAAATCGAACAGTTCGGGTGTCTCGTCGATGAAGGTGGTGGTATATTGGTAGTTCAGGAAGGTCGGGTGCTTGAGCAGGTTTTCCACGAAGGCGATATTGGTGCTGACCCCGCGAATGCGGAACTCGCGCAGGGCGCGGTCCATCCGCGCGATCGCGGCCTCCGGCGTCGGGGCCCAGGCGGTGACCTTCTCCAGCAGGCTGTCGTAATAGCGCGTGATCACGGCGCCCGAATAGGCCGTGCCGCCATCCAGCCGGATGCCCATGCCGGTCGCCCCGCGATAGGCGGTGATGCGGCCGTAATCGGGGATGAAATTGTTGGTCGGATCCTCGGTCGTGATCCGGCACTGGATCGCGTGGCCGTCCAGCGTGACGTCATACTGGCTGGCGGTGCCGGTGGCCTCGACCAGCGATTTGCCCTCGGCGATCAGGATCTGCGCGCGCACGATGTCGATGCCGGTCACTTCCTCGGTGACGGTGTGTTCCACCTGTACGCGCGGGTTGACCTCGATGAAGTAGAAATTGCCGGATTCCATGTCCATCAGGAACTCGACCGTGCCGGCGCATTCGTAGTTGACATGCTCGCAGATCTTCTTGCCCAGAAGGCAAAGCTCTTCGCGCTGCGCCTCGGATAGGTAGGGCGCCGGGGCGCGCTCCACCACCTTCTGGCTGCGCCGCTGGACGGAGCAATCGCGTTCGTAGAGGTGGTAGATATTGCCCGCCTTGTCGCCGAGGATCTGCACCTCGACATGGCGGGCGCGGGTGATCATCTTTTCCAGATACCCTTCGCCGTTGCCAAACGCCGCCTCGGCCTCGCGCCGGCCCTCGCGGACCTTTTCCGCAAGCTCGTCGGGGCCCATGATCGGCCGCATGCCGCGCCCGCCGCCGCCCCACGACGCCTTGAGCATCAGGGGATAGCCGATCTTTTCGGCCTCGGTCCGGATCGTGTCCATGTCGTCGCCCAGCACCTCGGTGGCGGGGATCACCGGAACGCCCGCCTCGATCGCCACGCGCCGGGCGCTGGCCTTGTCGCCGAGCGCGCGCATGGTCTCGGCCCGCGGTCCGATGAAGGTGATCCCCGCCTCGGCGCAGGCATCGACGAAATCGGGGTTTTCCGACAGAAGGCCATAGCCGGGATGGATCGCGTCGGCGCCGCAGGCCTTGGCCACGCGGATCACCTCCTCGATCGAGAGATACGCCGCCACCGGCCCCAATCCTTCGCCGATCTTGTAGGCCTCGTCGGCCTTGAACCGGTGAAGCGACAGCTTGTCCTCCTCGGCATAGACGGCCACCGTGCGCTTGCCCAGCTCGTTGGCGGCGCGCATCACGCGAATGGCGATCTCGCCCCGGTTGGCGATCAGGATCTTCTCGAAATTGGCCATGAACATTCCCCTCTGTTCCGGATGGCGCGGACGGTAGGCAAGTTTTGCTGCGCTGCCAACAGCAATGTTGCAGAAATCGTGCAGGTGCAGCGTTAGCGATAACAGCCTTTGTTTCTCGGGTGAGTCGCCCTGCGGACCCGGGCGCAGCCTAGCAGCGGACAAACAGAATCCCGCCCGGGAAACGGCGTCTTGGCGTGCGTTGTCGACCCGTTAGCGCTCTCGGCTGCGGCGCTCAGTTGGACAGGAGTGGCTGGGCGCGACGCTCCCTCAACCACGCGGTCATCTGCATGCGGATGAGGTAGTCGAGGTCATAGACGCGAAAGTCCACGCCGACCATGCGCGCGACCCGTTCGACCTGATACTCGGCATTGTCCTCGCGCCCGTCGGTATCGACAAGGATCACGAACGGTTCGCGGTCGGTGAGATGCCCGTAGAAGACCGCCTGGTGCACGCTGTCATAGCTCGACCGGCGGTTGTCGAGCCCGACCTCGATGGCGTGGGTGTCGGTCAGGCAATCGACGCGCACGTAATGCGCGCTGTCGTGCAGGTCATAATCGACCCGGTGCTCCGGCACGCCGCCAAGAAGCATCACGCAGATGATCGGGATGAGGTCCGCCTCGAACATCCCGCCGAGATTAACGATTTGTTAAGGAATGTGAACAGCGGATCCGGTCGCAGGGTTGCGCCGCCCTCTGTCCGTGCGCGTCAGGCGCCGTTGCCCGTCCCGGTCGCCGTCACCAGCCGCGCGGGCAGGTCGGCCAGCCTGCGCGCGCCGATCTGGCCCATGCAGGATGCCATGTCCTTGGCAAGGATATCTTGCAGATGCGCCGGGCCGCGCGCCCCGAGCGCGCCAAGCGCGTAATGCCACGCCCGCCCCAGCATCACGAAATCTGCCCCGAGTGCCAAGGCGCGCAGGATGTCGAGGCCGCCCTCGATGCCGCCATCCAGGATCAGCGGCAGCGACGTCGCATCGCGAATCGCGGGCAAGGCGTCGATGCTTGCGGGGGCGGCGTCGAACTGCCGCCCGGCATGGTTGGACACCCAGATCGCATCGACCCCCTCGGCCTCCATCCGCGCCACCGGCTCCGGGTCCAGCACCCCCTTGACCACGAGTTTGCCGGACCACCCCGCGCGCAGCCGCCGAAGGTAGTCCCAATCGGGCGCTGTGCGCAGCAGGTAGCCGACATGCGCGGTCGAGGGCAGCCGCTCGGTCTGCGTGATGTAGCGGTCCAGCGTGCGCATCCGTGGCATGCCGTGGCGGAGCGTGCCAAGGGCCCAGGCCGGGCGCCGCGCCACTTGCCAGGCCAGTCGCGGGGTCAGGCGCGGCGGGTTGGTCAGGCCGCCGCGCGTCTGGCGTTCACGGCGCGAGGCGACCGGCACATCCACCGTCAGCACCAGCGTCCCGAACCCGCCGGCGCGCGTGCGGTCCAGCATGTCGGCAAGGATCTCCGGATCGCGCGGCGGGTAAAGCTGGAACCACCCCATACCGCCCGCCTCCGGCCCGATCTCCTCCGGCGGTCTCGTGGCCACCGTGGACAAGCCGCAGGGCAGCCCGGCCCCGGCGGCGAACCGCGCCAGCCGCCGCTCCGCCTCCGGCCAGACGAGCCCCGACATGCCGACCGGCGCAATCCCGAAGGGCAGGGGGTAAACCTCGCCCATAAACCGGCACGACAGGTCCGGCGTGAACTCCCCGTGCAGCGCAGAAGGCCGCATCAGCACCGAATCGAGCGCCGCCCGGTTGCGCCGCGGCACCGCCTCGCTACCGGTCGCCGAATCGAGGTATTCCCACACGAAATGCGGAATGCGCCGCCGCGCATGCGCCTTGAGGTCGGATATCGCCGGGTATCTCTGGTGCAGGTCCATGGCCCCGCAGACAACCCCCGTGCGCGGCTCCTGTCCAGCCCCGTTCCCCTTCTTCTTGGCAAAAATGCTCCCGGGGTTTGGGGCGGGCGCCCGCGCCGCGACGATGCAATCGCCGCAACATGCCTGTTGCGAACGGAAAGTGAACAATACTTTAACTCGCGCGCGGGTTGGTCTAGGTTCGTGCCATGGACATTTTCGACGATGAAGAGGCCTTCGCCTCCGCCTCGCTTTCCGCGCGCGCCATGGCGGCGCGGCCCGCGCCCTATCTGGACGGGCTGAACACGCCGCAGCGCGAGGCGGTGGAAACGCTCGACGGCCCGGTTCTGATGCTTGCGGGCGCGGGCACCGGCAAGACCCGGGCGCTGACCGCCCGCATCGCGCATCTTCTGGCCACCGGCAAGGCGCGCCCGAACGAGATCCTTGCCGTCACCTTCACCAACAAGGCCGCGCGCGAGATGAAAAGCCGCGTGGGCGACCTTCTGGGGCAACCTGCCGAGGGAATGCCGTGGCTTGGCACCTTTCACGCGATCTGCGTCAAGCTGTTGCGCCGGCACGCGGAACTGGCCGGGCTGAAGGCGAACTTCACCATCCTCGACACCGACGATCAGGTCCGACTGATGAAACAGCTGATCATCGCCGAGAATATCGATGAGAAACGCTGGCCCGCCCGCGCGCTCGCCTCGATCATCGATGGTTGGAAGAACCGGGCATGGACGCCTGACACGGTGCCCGCGGCCGAGGCCGGGGCCTTCAACAACCGCGCTGTCGAGCTTTACGCCGCCTACCAGGCGCGGCTGAAGGCGCTGAACGCCTGCGATTTCGGCGATCTGCTTTTGCACATGGTGACGATCTTTCAGGCCAATCCGGATGTTCTGGCGCAATATCAACGCTGGTTTCGGTACATCCTCGTGGACGAATACCAGGACACCAACGTTGCCCAGTATCTCTGGCTGCGGCTTCTGGCGCAGGCCCATGCCAATATCTGCTGCGTCGGTGACGATGACCAGTCGATCTATGGCTGGCGCGGGGCCGAGGTCGGCAACATCCTGAAATTCGACAAGGATTTCCCCGGCGCCAAGGTGATCCGGCTGGAACAGAACTACCGCTCCACGCCGCATATCCTCGCCGCCGCCTCGGGGGTGATCGCGGGCAACAAGGGCCGCCTCGGCAAGGAGTTGTGGACCGAGGCCGACGGCGGCGACAAGGTTCGCCTGATCGGCCACTGGGACGGCGACGAGGAGGCCCGCTGGATCGGCGACGAGATCGAGGCGATGGCGCGCGGCACCCGCGGCATGGACTCGATCAGCCCCGACGGCATGGCGATCCTCGTGCGGGCCAGTCACCAGATGCGCGCCTTCGAGGACCGGTTCCTGACCATCGGCCTGCCCTACCGCGTGATCGGCGGCCCCCGCTTCTACGAGCGGATGGAGATCCGCGATGCCATGGCCTATTTTCGGCTCGTGGTCAGCCCGGAGGACGACCTCGCCTTCGAACGCGTCGTCAACACCCCCAAGCGCGGGCTTGGCGACAAGGCGCAGCAAAAGATCCAGATGGCGGCGCGGGCGAACGGCGTATCGCTGCTGGAAGGGGCGAAGGCGCTGCTCGCGGCGAAGGGGCTGACCGGAAAGGGGGCCAAGGAATTGCAGCGTTTCGTGGAGAATATCGAGCGCTGGCGGGGCATGATGACAGGGCCGATGCGCGCCGCCGGCCCGGTCGATGACCTGGTCGAGGACGACGTGCCGCAAGGCACGCTGTCCCATGTCGAACTGGCCGAGATGATCCTCGATGAATCGGGCTACACGGCGATGTGGCAAAACGACAAGACGCCCGAGGCGCCGGGGCGGTTGGAAAACCTCAAGGAGCTTGTGAAGGCGCTTGAGGGGTTCGAGAACCTGCAAGGCTTCCTCGAACACGTATCCCTCATCATGGACAACGAATCCGACGATCAGGAACCAAAGGTCACGCTTATGACCCTGCACGCTGCCAAGGGTCTGGAATATCCCGCCGTCTTCCTGCCGGGATGGGAGGACGGGTTGTTTCCCTCGCAGCGTTCGATGGACGAACAGGGGCTGAAGGGTCTGGAGGAGGAACGCCGGCTGGCCTATGTCGGCATCACCCGGGCCGAGGCGATCTGCACGATCTCGTTTGCCGGCAACAGGCGGGTCTACGGCCAGTGGCAATCGCAGCTGCCAAGCCGCTTCATCGACGAGTTGCCCGAGGCGCATGTGGAGGTGCTGACGCCGCCGGGGCTGTACGGTCATCAGGGCGGCATGGGCGGCGGGGCGGATTATGGCCGCTCGGGGCTGGAAGATCGCGCGGCGCGGGCCGATGTCTACAATTCGCCCGGCTGGAAGCGGCTGCATGCCAACAAGGGCGCGCGCGGCACCAGCCAGCCGCGCGAAAGCCGGACGTTTACGATCGACGCCGAGGCGGTATCGGCCTTCACCATCGGCGAACGGGTGTTTCACCAGAAATTCGGCTATGGCCGCGTCGAGGGGGTGGAGGGCGACAAGCTGGAAATCGCCTTCGACAAGGCCGGGGTGAAGCGGGTCGTGGGCCGGTTCCTCGTGGCGGCGGACGCCGCGGGGGACGTGCCGTTCTGAGAGCCTTTTCGCGCCCGCCGGGGTCGGCTCGTCGGTCGGCGCGCGTCAGTCCATCAGGATCGGAATGAGCGAGGCCACCAGCAACAGCGCCATGGTTATGTTGAAGGCGCGCAGCCGCGCGCCGGTGCCCAGAAACCGTTTCATCTGCACGCCCATCCATGCCCAGACCGAGACGGAGGGAAGGTTGACGCAAGCGAAGATGCCGGCCACGGCAAGCGCCCCGGCCCAGCCCCCTTCGTCCGGCGCGTAGTTGGTTTGCGCCGTGATCGACATGAAGACCGCCTTTGGGTTGACCCATTGGAACGCCGCCGCCTGTAGGAAGGTCAGCGGCGTGCCGGCGGCGCCCCCCTCTTTCGGCGGCGCGGCATTGGCGATCTTCCATGCCAGCCACAGAAGGTAGGCCGAACACAGCAGCGTCAGCCCGATCCGCACCGCGGGGAAGCTCTGGAACAGCTGCACAAGGCCAAGGCCCAGCACGAAGGTCATGAACCCGTGCCCGAGGCTGACCCCCAGCATGTGCGGCAGCGTGCGCGCCAGCCCGAAATTCGCCCCCGAGGCCATCAGCATCAGGTTGTTCGGCCCCGGTGTGATCGAACTGGCAAGCGCGTAGCCAACAAGGGCGAAGATCAGATCCTGTGTCATGGGCGCAGGTTATGCGACCAGTGGCGAAATGAAATTGCGAAGTGATGACAGGCGCGACATGTTGGACAACAAATGACGAAGATTGACGCGAAAGACCGCCAGATATTGCACGTTCTGTCCCGTGATGGCCGGATCAGCACCTTGACCTTGCCGCGGCGGTGTCGCTGTCGCCCTCGGCCTGCTTGCGGCGGGTGCAGGCACTGGAGGCCGCGGGCGTGATCACCGGCTATCGCGCGGTGCTCGACCCGGCGAAGCTGGGGGTCGGGTTCACCGCTTACCTGACCGTGGGACTGAACGAGCATTCCAAGCACGCGCAGGAAGCGTTCGAGCGGGCCATCGCGCGAAGCCCGGAAGTGCGCGAATGCCACAACATCACCGGCAACGTGGAATACCTGCTGCGCGTCGAGGCGTCGGATCTGGCGGCTTACAAGCGCTTTCACACCGATGTTCTGGGCGACATCCCGCAAGTGGCGACGATTACCAGCCATGTGGTCATGGCATCACCCAAGGACGAGCGGGCCTGAGCCTTGCCGAGAAAATGAAAATGACGGTGGCACCCGGGGAGGAGGAGAGGGTGCCACCGCCAAAGCTCAGCGCCCAAAGGGAGGAGGAGAGCGCCGATGTCATGGCCCTGACGGGAGGGAGGAGGAAACCCGCCCGGGCCAGTGTTGTGATGCGACGACGCCTGGGAGGAGGAGAGGCGCCGCCGCGTCATCTCGGGCTCCAAGGGAGGAGGAGGAGGAACCCGGATCTTCAGCCCCGGCTCGGGGCGGTGTTACAGGCGGCGACGCAAGGGAGGAGGAAATGCGCCGCCGCTCATGTCACGGGCCCCAAGGGAGGAGGAGAGAGGCCCGCATCACGTGCCCCGGACTGTCCGGGGCTTCTGTCTTTTGGCGGCGGCCTCCAGGGAGGAGGAGGGGGAGGCCGCCGCTGATCTGCCGAACAAGGGAGGAGGAATTCGGCAGATATCTCTGTCAACCCTTAGCGGGCTTGTCCGTAGGCCGCGTCCATCGCGATGCGGCGGATCTCGCCACGACCGATGCCCAGATCGTCCAGATCGCGGGCCGACAGGCTTGAAAGCTCTGCGCAGGTCTTGCGGTAGACACGCCACGCCGCGTAGGACTCGCGCGCTTGGTCAAGGATCTCGGTGAACCGTGCGACCAGCGAAAGCGGCGCGGTGGAATTGTGCGATGCGTAGGCCATTGCCTTGTGTCCTGTCTTCTTCTGGGCCGCTTGCCGGATCCGCGTCCTGTCGCGGTGGCCCGTTGCGGCCCGTGTCTCTTTCGATGACCCAAAGATATCTCGATGCTGCGCCTGCACAATCCCCGGCCGGTTCAATGCCGCCATGCAGAAAATGCATGAGTGCCTTCAAATCGCACAGTTTTTTGGCTGACCTTAGGTCAATTGCCCGAAATGTGTATTCTGGATGCCGGTTTTTTGGGGGGTGCACGGCGGGAAAAACGGCCTTACCTGATCTGCAGGCGATCCTGACCAGATGAAAGGGCTATCCATGACACAGACCCGCGAGACGATTCTGGCCGCGTTGGACAAGCTGGCGCTGCCTGATGGCGGTACCCTTGTCAGCCGCGACCTGGTGCGGGCGGTCAGTATAACGGGCGGCAAGGTCTCGTTCGTGATCGAAGCGCCGTCCGCGGAGATGGCGCAGCAACTCGGTCCGGTGCGCGACGCGGCCGAGGCCTTGGTCAACGGGCTCGATGGTGTCGAGAGCGCGACCGTCGCGCTTACGGCCCATGGCCCCGCCGCGAAGCAACCGCAGCAGCGCCGCCCCGCGCAGGCTGAAGGCGACCCGCCCAGCCTGAGGATCGGTGGCCACCCAAAGCCGCAGCAGGGGTCGATGAAACCGGCCTCGGTGCAGCGCATCCTTGCCGTCGGCTCGGGCAAGGGCGGCGTGGGCAAATCCACCGTGTCCTCCAACCTTGCCGTGGCGCTTGCGCGGGCCGGCCGCAAGGTGGGGCTTCTGGATGCCGATATCTACGGGCCCTCCCAGCCGCGCATGATGGGGGTGAACACCCGCCCCGCCTCGCCCGATGGCAAGACGATCCTGCCCTTGCACAGCCACGGTGTCACGCTGATGTCGCTGGGCTTCATGCTGCCGGAGGACCAGGCGGTCGTCTGGCGCGGCGCGATGCTCATGGGGGCGCTGCAACAGATGCTGATGCAGGTGGAATGGGGCGATCTCGACGTGCTGATCGTCGACCTGCCGCCGGGCACCGGCGATGTGGCCATGACCCTGTGCCAGAAATCGGAGGTCACCGGGGCGATCGTCGTCTCGACGCCGCAGGACGTGGCGCTGCTGGACGCCAAGAAGGCGATCAACATGTTCCAGACGCTGAAGGCGCCGATTCTCGGGTTGATCGAGAACATGTCCGTTTTCTGTTGCCCCAATTGCGGGCACGAAGAACATATCTTCGGACATGGCGGCGTGAAGGCAGAGGCCGAGCGGCTGGCCATTCCCTTCCTCGGGGCGCTGCCGATCTCCCTCGAGACCCGCGTTGCCGGGGATGCCGGCGTGCCGGTCGCGGCCGGCACGGGGCCGATGGCCGAGGCTTATACCGGGCTTGCCGCGCGATTCATCGAGGGCGGAATGGCCTGACCGCTCTTCGCTTTGGAAAAACTTGGTCTACTGCCCCCGGCGCCCCCGCGACCGGGGGTCTTTCGTAGCCGCCTGGAAAAATTTCCCATGCCCCTGTGGCGGGTCGGCCACAGCCAGATCTTGTGGTCGGCAGCTCGGATGCGCGCTGCATCTTCCGAAATCACCCCGGATTGTTGGGCAAGGGGCAGGCCGGTGGGGCGCTATTTGGGGGCAAATGGAAAAAATCTCCAAAAAAAGGGATTGATTGGTAAACCCTCCCATGACACAACACTGGTACAGCAAACGAGAGCAACGGCACCGAGGCGAAAGACCAAGGGCCGCAAAGACAAAAAACGGCAGTTTCATACAGGCACTCACTTTGCTGACGACAGAGATCCGGCGCGCGGGCAGAGCAGACATCCCCCCCAGGTAATGCGCGCGCTGTCGGACAGCCCAGAGATGGGACGAGGGCGGCGGATTGAGCAGTGGCAGCTTGCTCGATCCGCCGTTTTCACTTCGCGGGTGGCCGCGCAGCGAATAGGTAGGGACAGGGGACGTGGAGCGCAGGTTTCAGGGCGAAAGCCTGAACAAGGTGGACGGAAAGGGCCGGGTGTCGATCCCGGTCAAGTTCCGCCGTGTGCTTCAGAATTCCGACAAGGACTATACCCCCGGCGGTGCGCCGCGTCTTTACATCGCCTATGGCGATCCCAAGAAGAATTACCTCGAATGCCTCTCGGGCGATGCCTATGACGAGATCGACGCCATGATCCAGGCCGAGCAGCGCGGCACGCGGCTGCGCAAGGCCTTGGAATACCTGTATTATTCGAAATGCGACGAGACCACGGTCGATGATACCGGCCGCCTTGTCCTGCCGCCAGCCGCGCGCGACAAGATCGCGCTTGACGGCGAAGCGCTGTTTCAGGGCAAGGGCGACCAGTTCCACATCCTCAACCCCGACGCGGCGCGCGACGCCGAGCAGGATATCGAGAAGCTGCTCGACGCGCTTGGCGAGGGCGAATTCTTCGACCCGCTCAGCCTTGTCGGGCAATCCGCTTCAGAGGGCGAATGATGGCGGGCCCGGCACCCGACAGACCGGCAGCCGATCCCCATGTCCCCGTTCTGCTGGGCGCGATCCTGAAAGCGGTCGCGCCGGTTTCGGGCGTCTGGCTGGATGCCACGTTCGGCGCGGGGGGCTATGCGCGCGGCCTGTTGCAGGCCGGGGCCGACACCGTGATCGGGGTCGACCGCGACCCGTCGGTGTTCGACATGGCCGCGGCGTGGGCGCCGGACTACGGCGACCGGCTCATCCTCGTGAAGGGCACGTTTTCCGAGTTGGACCGTCATGCGGCGGCGGCGGGGCACGCACAGCTTGACGGCGTGGTGCTGGATCTCGGCGTGTCGTCGATGCAGCTTGACCGGGCGGAGCGCGGATTTTCCTTCCTGCGCGACGGTCCGCTCGATATGCGGATGGGGCAGGCGGGGCCTTCGGCTGAGGATCTGGTGAACGAGGTACCGGAAGGGGCGCTTGCAGACATCCTGTTTCACTATGGTGAAGAGCGCGCGGCGCGCCGGATCGCCCGCGCCATCACGCGCGAGCGGGCCGAGACGCGCCTCACCTCCACCCTGCAGCTTGCGGGGATCATCGAGAAATGCCTGCCGCGCGCCAAGCCGGGCCAAAGCCACCCCGCGACCCGCAGTTTCCAGGCGATCCGCATCGCGGTGAACGATGAATTCGGTCAATTGCTCGACGGGCTGATGGCGGCTGAACGCGCGCTTGCCCCCGGCGGCGCGCTTGCCGTCGTCGCCTTCCACTCGCTGGAAGACCGGATCGCCAAGCGGTTCCTGCAGGATCGCGCCAGCTCTGGCGGCGGCGGGTCGCGTCACGCGCCCGAACCCGCCCGCCGCGATCCGGGCTTCAAACTGACCCCGCGCCGGGCCATCGCGCCCGATGCTGATGAAGTCGCCCGCAACCCGCGCGCCCGCTCCGCCAAGCTGCGTATCGCGCGCCGCACAGGGGCGCCAGCCGCCCCGCCGCAGGGCGACGTGATGGGATTGCCCCGCATATCGGAGATCCTGTGATGCGGAGCTTTCTGACCATCCTCGGCGCGCTTGCCGTCATCGCGCTTGGCTACTGGGCCTACTCGCAGAACATCCAGACACAACAGGCGATCCGCGCGGTGGAACGTCTGCAACGCGAGATCGTGGTCGAACGCGAACGTCTCGCCGTGCTGCGCGCCGAGTGGGCCTATCTCAACCGGCCCGACCGGCTGCGCGAACTGGTGGACCTGAATTTCGAGCGGCTGAACCTGCTGCCGATGAGCCCCGGCCAGTTCGCGGTGATGGACGAGGTGATCTGGCGCTCCGATACCCCGCCCGCGGCCACCGAGACGCAAGACGACGACGTGTCCTACAATTCATCCCGCGCGGAGGCGCCGCAATGACCCGCCGCATCGCCCTGCGCCCCTTGGCGCGTATCCTCGAAGCCCGTCAGAAGGGCGAGAACCCCGACGCGATCGAGCGCGAGAACCTGCGCTTGCGCCACGAACAGCAGCGCGACAGCTTGCGACAGCGCGCCGAAAGCCGTCTTTTCGTGCTGGCGGTCTGCATCTTCGCGGCCTTTGGCGCCGTGGGCGTCAAGATGACGGCGCTTGCCACCTCGGAGCCGGAGGAACCGACGACCGCCACATCGGGCAGTTCCATCATCTCCACCCGCGCCGATATCCTTGACCGGCAGGGCCGGGTGCTGGCCACCAACCTTCTGACCAATGCACTCTACGTCCATCCGCATGAACTGATCGACCCGGAGGCCGCCGCCGAGGGGCTGGCCGGAATCTTCGACGACCTTGACGCTGAAACATTGCTGGCGCGGTTCACCTCGGGGCGGCGCTTCATGTGGATTCGCGGCTCCATCTCGCCCGAACAGCGACAGCTCGTGCATGATCTGGGCGAGCCGGGGCTTCTGTTCGGCCCGCGCGAGATGCGGCTTTACCCCAACGGGGCGCTTGCCGCGCATGTTCTGGGCGGCGCGCGGTTCGGTCAGCAGGCGGTCAATGCCGCCGAGATCGTGGGGGTCGCCGGGGTGGAGGCCGAGTTCGACGAGGATCTGCGCGACCCGGCCCGCGGCGGCGCGCCGCTGGACCTGTCGCTCGACCTGACGGTGCAGGCGGCGGTGGAGGAGGTGCTGGACGGCGGCATGACGCTGATGAACGCGCGCGGTGCTGCCGCGGTACTGCTGGACGTGCATTCGGGCGAGGTGATCTCGCTCGCCTCGCTGCCCGATTTCGATCCCAACCAGCGTCCCCGCCAGTTGCTGGAAGGCGACCCGGCTGACAGCCCGCTGTTCAACCGGGCTGTGCAGGGGCGGTACGAACTGGGATCGACCTACAAGCTGTTCACCGTCGCTCAGGTGCTGGAGGAGGGTCTCGTCGACACCGATACCATGATCGACACGCGCGGGCCGATGCGCATGGCGGGCTTCGAGATCAACGATTTCACCGATCACGGGGCCGAGCTTTCGGTGCGCGACGTGCTGGTGCAAAGTTCCAACATCGGCACGGCGCGTCTGGCGCAGATGATCGGGGCGGAGCGGCAACAGCAATTCCTCGGACGGCTGGGGCTGCTGGAAGCGCTCGATTTCGACATGGTCGAAGCACGCCAGGGGGCGCCGATCCTGCCCTCCAACTGGGGCCAGCTTTCGACGATGACGATCTCCTACGGGCACGGCATTTCCGCCACGCAGCTTCACCTCGCGGCGTCCTATGCCACGATGGTCAATGGTGGCACCGTCATTCGCCCGACGCTTTTGAGGCAGGATGGTCCGCAGATGGGCGAACGCGTGATTTCCGAGCAGACCTCGACGGCCTTGCGCGAAATGCTGCGCGCCGTGGTGGCCGAACCCGAGGGAACCGCGAACCTTGCAGAGGTCGCGGGGTACGAGGTCGGCGGCAAGACCGGCTCGGCCGACAAGCCCGACCCGCAGGGCGGCTACTACGACGACCGGGTGATCGCCACTTTCGCCTCGGTCTTTCCCGCCAACGACCCGCGCTACGTGCTGGTGGTCACGCTGGACGAGCCCAGCATCGAGGTTCTGGGCGAAACCCGCCGCACGGCGGGCTGGACGGCGGTGCCGGTCACCGCGGAGGTGATCCGCCGGGTGGCGCCGCTTCTGGGGCTCAGGCCACAAGACGTTGATCACGACGTCGCCTATCGTCTATCCAGTGCCTCACAATAAGATGTGAGTCGGGGCGCTCTGCGCCACAGATTTGGGGGGCAGATGGCGAAGATGGACCCGAAACGACTCTCGGCTCTCGGGCTGACGGCGCCGTGTGGGCAGGACGTGACCATCACGGGCGTGGCGCTCGACAGCCGCGAGGTGGCGCGCGGCTATCTCTTCGCGGCCCTGCCCGGCACGCGGGTGCACGGAGCCGAGTTCACCGGCTACGCGTTGCGCATGGGGGCGGGGGCCATCCTGACCGATCGTGACGGCGCCGCCATCGCCGCCGACGCTTTGACCGGGTCGAAAGCCGCGCTCGTGGTCGTCGAGGATCCCAAGGCCGCCTTTGCCCATGCCTGCGCGCTGTGGTTCGGGGTGCAGCCCGAAACCGTGGTCGCAGTGACCGGGACCAACGGCAAGACCTCCGTGGCCAGCTTCACCCGCCAGATCTGGGCCGCCTTGGGCCGCGAGGCCGCCAATATCGGCACCACCGGCGTCGAGGGGGCGTTTTCCGCCCCCGGCATCCACACCACGCCAGATGCGCTGACGCTGCACCGCCTGCTGGCCGAAATGGCGGGGGCAGGGGTGGACCAGGTGGCGATGGAGGCGTCGTCGCACGGACTCGACCAGCGCCGGATGGACGCGGTGCAGCTTGCCGCCGCCGCCTTCACCAATTTCACGCAGGATCACCTCGACTACCACGGCACGATGACGGCCTATTTCGCCGCAAAGGCGCGGCTGTTTACCGAACTTCTGCCCGAGGAATCCAGCGCCGTCATCAACCTCGATGATCCGAAGGGCGCGGAACTTGCCGCGCTCTGCGAGGCGCGCGAGATCGAGGTGATCACCGTCGGGCAGTATGCAGAGGAGGCGCGGCTGCGCATCACCGGGCGGCGGATGGATGAAACCGGGCAGGACGTGCTGTTCCGCTGGCAGGGCGAAAGCCACCAGGCGCGGCTGAATCTGATCGGCGGCTTCCAGGCGATGAACGCGCTGACGGCGGCGGGGCTGGCGATCGGCGCGGGCGAGGCGGCGGAGGCGGTGTTTGGCGTGCTTCCGCGCATCAGGGGTGTGCGCGGCCGGATGCAACTGGCCGCGCGGCGCGAAAACGGCGCGCCGGTCTATGTCGATTATTCGCACACGCCCGATTCCGTGGACATCGCGCTGAAGGCGCTGCGCCCGCATGTGCTGGGCCGGCTTGTCGTCGTACTGGGGGCGGGCGGCGACCGCGACCGAACCAAGCGGCCCCTGATGGGGCAGGCGGCGGCGGAGAATGCCGACGTGGTCTTCGTCACCGACGACAACCCGCGCAGCGAGGACCCCGCCGCGATCCGCGCCGCGGTGCTGGCCGGCGCGCCCGGCGCGATCGAGGTCGGCGACCGGGCCGAGGCGATCCTGCGCGGCGTCGATGCGCTCAGCCCCGGTGACGCGCTTCTGATCGCCGGCAAGGGGCACGAAACGGGGCAGATCGTGGGCGACGTGGTGTACCCCTTCGACGACGCCGAACAGGCCAGTGTCGCCGTGGCCGCGCTGGAGGGCCGGATATGATCCCGCTCTGGACCGCCGCCGACGCCGCCGCCGCGACAGGCGGCGCGGCACAGGGCGACTGGCAGGCAACGGGCGTCTCCATCGACACGCGCAGTTTGCAGCCGGGCGATCTCTTCGTGGCGCTGCGTGCGGCGCGTGACGGGCACGATTTCGTGGCGCAGGCGCTTGAAAAGGGGGCCGCCGCCGCGATGGTCAGCCATGTGCCCGAGGGGGTGGGCGCCGATGCGCCGCTTCTGGTCGTGGAGGATGTGCAGGCCGGCCTGGAGGCGCTTGGCCGCGCCGCGCGTGCCCGCACCAAGGCCAGCGTCATCGCCGTCACCGGCTCCGTCGGCAAGACCACCACGAAGGAGATGCTGCGCACCGCGCTGTCCGCCTGCGGGAAAACCCATGCCGCCGAGGCGAGCTACAACAACCATTGGGGTGTGCCTTTGACGCTGGCGCGGATTCCCCCCGAAACCGATTACGCCGTGATCGAGATCGGCATGAACCACCCCGGCGAGATCGCGCCGCTGTCGCGCCTTGCCCGGCCCGATCTGGCCCTGGTGACGATGGTGGCGGCGGTGCATCTGGAAGCCTTCGATTCCATCGACGGCATCGCGCGGGAAAAGGCGGCGATCTTCGATGGTCTGGACCGGGGCGGCACCGCGTTTATCAACGCGGATCTGGAGACCACGCCGATCCTGCGGATGGCGGCGACAGCCCACGCCGCCCGCGTGGTCGAGGTGGGCGAAACGGGGCGCGACGCGCGGGTGCTCGATGTCTCGCTGGCCGACGAGACCACGATCGTGCGCGCCGAGATCGGCGGCGAGGCGCTGCTTTTCAAGCTTTCCGCGCCGGGGCGGCACCTTGCGCTCAACGCCGTCTTCGTGCTGGCGGCGGTCGATGCGCTCGGGTGCGACGTGACGCGGGCGATGCTGGCGCTTGCGGGCTGGGAGCCCGTGGACGGGCGCGGGCGACGCGAACGCATCGTGGTGAACCCGACCGACGAACAGGCCATCGACCTCATCGACGACGCGTTCAACGCGTCGCCCACATCGGTCGCGGCCAGTCTCGAGGTGCTGGCCGCCGCGACGCCGGAGGGCCGGGGCCGGCGGATCGCCGTGCTGGGCGACATGCTGGAACTGGGGCCGGGCGCGCGCGAGTTGCACGCCGGGCTGGCGGCGCTGCCGGCGATGCAGAAGGTCGATCTGGTCTGCACGTCCGGTCCGTTGATGGCGCATCTGGACGCCGCGCTGCCCCCGGCCAAGCGCGGCCTGCATTGCGAGACCGCCGAGGACATGGCCAAGGCGCTTGCCGCGAAGCTCCGGCCCGGCGATATCGTGCTGGTCAAAAGCTCCAAGGGCGCGAAACTGTCGCTTGTCGTTGACGGCCTGCGAAAACTGGGCCAATCCGCCCGGCAAACCCGAAAGGATCCCCGTTAGATGCTCTACTGGCTCAGCGCGCTGTCGGAAGGCGGCGATATCTTCAACCTGTTTCGCTACATCACCTTCCGCGCCGGCGGCGCCTTTTTCACGGCGCTTGTCTTTGGATTCGTCTTCGGACGGCCGCTGATCAACGCACTGCGCCGCAAATACAGCAGCGGGCAGCCGATCCGGTCTGACGGGCCGGAAAGCCACCTTGCCACAAAGGCGGGCACGCCGACGATGGGCGGCTTGCTGATCCTCGCGGCGCTGACGGTGTCGACGCTGTTCTGGGCGCGGCTCGACAACGCTTATGTCTGGCTGGTGCTGTTCGTGACCGTCAGTTTCGGGGCGGTCGGTTTCGTCGATGACTACGCCAAGGTCAGCCGCAACACCACGGCGGGGGTGCCGGGCAAGGTGCGGTTTTCCATCGGTTTGGCGATCGCCGCCATCGCTGGCGGCGTTGCCCTGATGATCCACCCCGATGAGTTGGCAGGCCAACTGGCCTTTCCCGTGTTCAAGGAACTCTTGCTGAACATGGGCTGGGTGTTCGTGCCCTTCGCCATGATCGTGATCGTGGGCAGCGCCAACGCGGTGAACCTGACCGATGGGCTGGACGGGCTGGCGATCATGCCGGTGATGATCGCGGCCGGCACGCTTGGCGTGATCGCCTATGCCGTGGGGCGGGTGGACTTTACCGAGTATCTCGACGTGCACTACGTGCCCGGCACGGGGGAGTTGCTGATCTTCACCGCGGGGCTGATCGGGGGCGGTTTGGGCTTCTTGTGGTACAACGCGCCGCCGGCGGCGGTCTTCATGGGCGATACCGGGTCGCTGGCGCTGGGCGGCGCGCTTGGCGCCATCGCGGTCGCCACCAAGCACGAGATCGTGCTGGCCATCGTCGGCGGGCTTTTCGTGGCCGAGGCGCTGTCCGTCATCATACAGGTGCTCTACTTCAAGCGTACCGGCAAGCGCGTCTTCCTGATGGCGCCGATCCACCACCATTTCGAAAAGCGCGGCTGGGCCGAGCCGCAGATCGTGATCCGCTTCTGGATCATCTCGCTGATCCTCGCGCTGATCGGGCTGGCGACGTTGAAACTGCGCTGAAGGCTATGCGGGCGCAATCGTTCTGGAAAACCGGGTGCCTTGCGTCGTACCCTGAAGAGGCTTCGTCTGGGACACGACCGAAGAATGGAGTTGCCATGCTGACCCGCCTTGCCATCGCGCTCGCCTGTCTGGCCGCGCCCGCCGCGGCACAGGACACGCTGATCCTGTCACCCTGCCAATCCGAGAAATCTCCGGCGACCGAGCCCGAGATGGCCGAATTCCTTGCCGGAACGTGGCAGATGTCGGCGGCCGGAACGGGCTTTACGACCGGCACCAACATCATGGCGGTCACCCTGCGCGCCGATCCGGGGTCTGGGCGGCTGATGATGGAAGGTGGGGGCGTTTCGGCGCCGCTGCACCCCGTGGGGCTTGCGCGTGACATCGGCGCAGACGCGCCGGCCAGCCCCGATTTCGACATAGCCGTCGAGACGATGACGCCCGGCGCGCTCAGCGCCGACGACATCGCGCTTGCGACCGGCTGCGAACGCCCCCTGCGCTATTGGTGGTCTTTTGGCAGCGGCGCGCGCAGCAGTTGGGGCGCGCTGATGTTCGTGGGCGACGGCATGGCGTCGGGCTACATGGCCAACAGCGCCGGCGGCAGCCGCAGCGTGATGATGACACGCTGACGCCCGGCGCGACGCCGGGCCGGCGGACAGAAACAAGGGGGAGCCTCCATGATTCCGGTTCTGGGTGTAGAGGGCAAACGCGTGGCGGTTCTGGGCCTCGGACGCTCCGGCCTGTCGGCGGCGCGCGCCTTGCGGGCCGGCGGGGCCGATGTGCTGGCCTGGGACGATGGCGAAGCTGGCCGCGCGGCAGCGGAGGCTGACGGGCTCGCCGTGGTCGATCTGGCGCGTCAGGCTGCGCTGGACGGTGTCGATCTTCTGGTCACAAGCCCCGGTATCCCGCACCTCTATCCCGTGCCGCACCGGGTGATCGCGGCGGCGCTGGAGGCCGGGGTGCCGGTGGACAACGATATCGGGCTGTTCTTCCGGTCGGTCGGGCTGGCCGGATGGGCGCATCTCGACACGCCGCCGCGGGTGATCGCGGTGACCGGGTCGAACGGCAAATCCACGACCTCGGCGCTGATCGCCCATATCCTTGAGGAAAACGGCACGCCGGTGCAGCTTGCGGGCAATATCGGGCGCGGCGTTCTGGATATCGAGCCGCCCGTGGATGGCGAGGTCATCGTGCTGGAACTGTCGAGCTACCAGACCGAGCTGGCCCGCGCGCTGACCCCGGATGTGGCTGTTTTCACGAACCTTTCCCCCGATCACCTCGACCGGCACGGGGGGCTGGGGGGCTATTTCGCCGCCAAGCGGCGGCTTTTCGCGGAAGGCGGGCCGGATCGGGCGGTGATCGGCGTCGACGAACCGGAAGGCGCCTTCCTGGCCGGGCAGATGAGCGAGGGGCCGGGCGACGGGCGGCTGATCCGCGTGTCGGCGGCGCGCAAACTGGCCGGGCCGGGCTGGCATGTCTTTGCGCGCAAGGGGTTTCTGGCCGAATGGCGCAAGGGGCGGCAGGTGGCCTCGATCGACCTGCGCGGGGTTGCGGGGCTGCCGGGGGTGCACAATCACCAGAACGCCTGCTCCGCCTATGCGGCTGTCCGGGCGCTTGCGTTGTCGCCCAAGGCGGTCGAAAAATCCTTGCATAGTTTCAAGGGGTTGCCACATCGTTCGCAACTGGTGGCGGAGATCGGGGGCGTGACATTCGTCAACGATTCAAAGGCCACCAATGTCGATGCCGCGGGCAAGGCGCTGTCGGCCTTCAAGGCCATACGCTGGATCTGCGGCGGGCTGGAAAAGGATGGCGGTCTGGGCGCGTTGACACCGGCGCTCGGCTCTGTCGTCAAGGCCTACGTGATCGGCCGCGAGGCGCAGGGGTTTGCCCTGCAACTGGCTGATACGGAAACAGAAATTTGCACCACCATGGAGGTTGCCGTGGCCCGCGCAGCGGCCGAGGCAGAGCCCGGCGAGGTGGTCCTGCTGGCCCCGGCGGCGGCCAGTTTCGACCAGTATGACAATTTCGAGAAACGCGGCGAAGATTTCATCGCACAGGTGAAGACCCTGCGCCGCTGAGGCGCGAAATTTGCCCGGTGCCGCCCGTACACCGGGTGTGCACCCCCCGTACACCCCCCGTGCAGATGACGCGGCATGGAAACGTCCCCGTCTTGATCCGGGGACGGGTGTTTGCAGCCGGTCGAGATTCGTCAAAGACCGGATCGCAGCGGGTCGGGGTCATCCGACCGTGGCGTCAGCGGGCGGCAAGGTGACCGCCGTCGAACCGGTTGCGAATGGAAGACGCGCGCCCGGCAGGTCCCGTTCCCGCGACGGCGCGCCGGGACCATGCGGCAATGCGCAGGGACACCGACCGGAAAGCGAGACGGGGCAACGCTCAGGCGCCGGCGGCGTCCTCGGCTTCTGCCATCGCCTGTGCCGTCGCCTCGAAGGCGAGCAGGATCGACGCGTGGCGGTTCTTGTAGTCGCGGGCGGGTTCCAGCACCTCGTAGCCGGTGAACGGCGCCGTGGGTGGCGCGGCACCTTCCTTGAGCATGGCGCGCAACTGGTCGCGCCCTTCCTCGACCTCCGCGCGGGTGCGGCCGATGATGTGGGCCGCCATCAGCGCCGCGGAGGCCTGCCCCAGCGCGCAGGCCTTCACGTCCTGCCCGAAGCGGGTGACGCGGCCATCTTCCACGTCAAGATCGACGGTCACGGTGGACCCGCACAGCGGCGCGCGTTTGCGCACGGTGGCGTGCGGCGCGTCCAGACGGTCGGTCCGGGGGATGTCGGCGGCAAGCGCGAGGATGCGCTGCGAGTAGAGCTTTATCAGGTCGGTCTCTTGGCTCATGGGCTTCCCCCTCGGGCATCTGCGGTATAGGTAGCGACACCAGTCGAAATTGCAAAGGGGGCGGCATGCGCTTCGATCCCGAGACGCTGACATTCAACGCCGACGGGCTGATTCCCTGTATCGCGCAGGAGGCGGAAACCGGCGAGGTGCTGATGATGGCCTGGATGAACGCCGAGGCGGTGGCGCGGACGCTTGAGACGGGCCGCGTGACCTATTGGTCGCGCTCGCGGCAGGCGTTCTGGGTGAAGGGCGAAAGCTCCGGCCATGTACAGGACCTGGTGGACCTGCGCATCGATTGCGACAGCGATTGCCTGCTGGCGCTCGTGCACCAGACCGGGCCGGCCTGCCACACGGGCCGGCGAAGCTGTTTCTACACCGCGGTGCGCGAGGGCGACCCGGTGGAGATCATGACGCCCGTGGTCTGATCGCGGTCGGCCGCCCGCCTTGACCTGCCCGGCCTGTCGGCGTCATCACGCCCATGTGACCTTTATGTCGGGATGATCGGTTGATTGCTTTCGACAGCGGCCAAATATGTAAGGGAGAATGGCATGAATAGACTGGACCCGGCTTTGAAGGAGGATATGCGAGTGACCACGCACACCAATAAATCAAGGGCCGTCGCGCTTGCCGCTTCCGGCAGCCGGATGGCGTTTTACCACCTGACGACATTGGCGTTGATCGTCGCCATGGCACTGGCGATGGTCGTCTTGGCCGCCCAGCCCGGGCGCGCGCAGACAGGGGGCCCCGGCAGTTTCGCCGGGCTGGTGGACGAGGTCGGCGATGCGGTTGTCAACATCACCACGACCAGCCTTGTCGCCTCCGGCACCCGGCCGGGGCCGCAAGTGCCGCCGGGATCGCCGCTGGAGGATTTCTTCAACGATTTTCTTGAACGCCAGCAGCCCGGCCGCCCCGGGCAGCCCGGCCCGATGCCACGCCGGCCGAATGCGCTCGGCTCCGGGTTCGTGATTTCCGAGGACGGCTACATCGTCACAAACAATCACGTCATCGAACAGGCCGACGAGATCATGGTGGAATTTCGCGACGGTCCGGAACTGCCCGCCGAGGTGATCGGCACCGACCCGAATACCGATATCGCGCTTCTGAAGGTCGATCCCGACGAACCGCTCGATTTCGTCAATTTCGGCAACAGCGACGCGGCGCGCGTCGGTGACTGGGTGATGGCCGTGGGCAACCCGCTGGGGCAGGGCTTCTCCGTCTCGGTCGGGATCGTTTCGGCACGGGGCCGCGCGCTTTCCGGCACCTATGACGATTTCATCCAGACCGACGCTGCGATCAACCGGGGCAATTCCGGCGGGCCGCTGTTCAACATGGATGGCGAGGTTGTCGGCGTGAACACCGCGATCCTCAGCCCCAATGGCGGCTCCATCGGCATCGGGTTCTCGATGGCCTCCAACGTGGTCTCGGGCGTCGTGACCCAGTTGCAGGAATTCGGCGAGACGCGGCGCGGCTGGCTTGGCGTGCGTATTCAGGACGTGACGCCGGAAATCGCCGAAGGCCTGGGACTGGACGCGGCCAGCGGCGCGCTGGTGACCGATGTGCCCGACGGGCCCGCGCGCGACGGCGGCGTCGAGGTGGGTGACGTGATCACCTCTTTCGACGGCGTCGAGGTGAACGACACCCGCGAGCTCGTCCGCGTCGTGGCGGATGCGCCGGTGGGCGAAACCGTGCGCGTCGTTGTCCTGCGCGAAGGCGTGACGGAAACCCTGCGGGTGACGCTTGGCCGCCGCGAGACGGCGGAAGGGCAGGCCTTCCCGGATGCTCCCGGCGCCGAGAGCCCCGAGCCGGAGACGATGTTCGGCCTGACGCTGGCGCCGCTGACCGACGAGGCACGCGATGCCAACGGGATCGAGGATGGCCTGCTGGTGACGGAGGTCGACCCGGCCTCCGAGGCAGCGGCGCGCGGGCTGGAACCGGGCGACGTGATCACCGAGGTCGGACAGCAGCCGGTGGACACGATCGCGGCCTTCCGCGAGCGCGTCGATGCCGCCGAGGCGGGGGGCCAGACCTCCGTGCTGTTGTTGATCCGCCGGGCGGGTACGCCACGCTTCGTGGCGCTGCCGGTCGCGGCGAAGTAAGCGTCGCCGCGCCAGGTCAAAAACGCCCCCGCCGGTCCGCGACTGGCGGGGGCGTTTCCGTTCCGGGGCGGTCTATGCGTCCGGCGGGTCGTCGAGGACGCTGCGCGCCGCTTCCGGATCCCACACCGCGAGACCGAGCAGCCGCGCGGCCGCAAGCGACAACACCGCGGAATCGAGACCCTGCGGTTCCTGAAAGCGGCGGATCGCGTCGCGCGTGCGCCGATCCATCGCGCCGCTGATCGGTCCCTCGTAGACCCCGCGCGCCCGAAGCGCCCGCTGCACGGAGGCGATGAAGGACGGGTCGTCCTGCGCCGCGCAGGGGGTTTCGAACCAGATCGCGCGGCGTTCCTCGACGATGCGCTGGCGGGTGTCGGTGCGGAAGGTGCCGGCGCGGATCACGCGGCCCTCGGCGTCGCGCTCGGGCGGTGTCACCACCACCTGTTCGGTCACCGTCTCGACCACCGCCGGGGTCACGTCCCGTGCGTAGCAGGCATCCGGGCGGGCATCCTCGGGCCCGGCGCCGCGGGTGACGATGGTGCCGTCGCGGTCGAAGACGCGCGCCACCTCCGCCCCCGGCCCGCAGGCGGCAAGACCAAGAAGGCCGGCCATGGGAAGCTGCTTGAGGATCATGCCGGGTGCCTGCCTTGCCGTTGCGCGCGCGCGCCCCGTGTTGCCGGGGTCTGTGTTGCCGGGGTCTGTTCGCGGCGCAGGATACAGGGTTTTCATGCGCCCGCAAAGGCCTTCGATAGGCGCAATCGCGCCCTGAAAAGCGCGCATTCGGGCTGGTCATGCGCAAGGCGCGAAGCTAGGTAGGATCCGACGGAAAACCTAAAGGACAGGCTGACCATGGCAAAGATCACCTATATCGAGTTTGGCGGCACCGAACATCTTGTCGACGTGCCCAACGGGCTGACCGTGATGGAAGGCGCGCGCGACAACGACATCCCCGGCATCGAGGCCGATTGCGGCGGCGCCTGCGCGTGTTCCACCTGCCACGTCCATGTCGATCCGGCGTGGAAGGACAAGCTGCCCCCGATCGACCCGATGGAGGAGGACATGCTGGAATTTGCCTTCGAACCCGACGAATTCTCGCGCCTGACCTGCCAGTTGAAGGTCAGCGACGAACTGGACGGGCTGATCGTGCGGATGCCGGAAAAGCAGATCTGATGCCGAAAGGGCGGGCATATGCGCTGGCGCTGGCGCTTTGCGGCGCGGGCGCGGCCATGGCCTGCCCGGACGATCCCGCCAGCCGGACCGACTACCCCGACAGCGTGACGGTCGACGCCGAAACCACCGGCCCCGTTGCGCGCGCATGGTTCGCCGATCCGGTCACGCGCTACCAGCACTACGTTCTGGGCCGGCGGCACGAGCCCGAAACGCTCTGGGTCGATGCGCCGGGCAATCGCGGCGATTGTGGCCATGCGCTGACGCTGGCGGCGCCCCATGTCTTCGAGGATGTCGCACCCCGGCTGGCGGATCTGGATGGCGACGGCACCAACGAGGTGATCGTCGCGCGCAGCCACGCCCGGCTTGGTGCGCAGGTGGCCGTTTACCGCTGGACGGGGGCGGGGCTTGGGCTCGCCGCGACGACGCCGCCCATCGGTCGGTCCAACCGCTGGCTGGCGATCATCGGGGCGGCCGATCTCGACGGCGACGGCGCCATGGAGATCGCCTATATCGACCGCCCGCATCTGGCCCGGACGCTGCGCGTCTGGCGCTTTGACGCGGACGGCTCGGCGGAGGTCGCCGCCGCGACCGGCCTGACCAACCACCGCGTCGGCGAGGCTGGCATCGCCTCGGGCATCGGTGATTGCGCGGCAGGGCCGGAGATCCTGACCGCCGATGCGGACTGGACCCGGCTGGTCGCCACCCGGCTGGAGGATGGAAGCCTTGTCGCGCGCGACCTTGGCCGCTGGTCCGACGCGGGCTTGCGCGACGCGCTTGCCTGTTGAGCGCCCCGTCGAAAACCGGCCTGCGCTTGACGCCCCGCGGGGGCGGCCTTACCCCTGACGGCAACCGCCGATCGCGGCGCAGGCAAAGGAAGGCGACATGACCCCCTTGGACATGACTTGGGTGCGGGCGCAGTTTCCCGCCTTCGAACGGGCGCCGCTGGCCGGGCAGGCGTTTTTCGAGAATGCCGGGGGCAGTTTTACCTGCCAGCCCGTCATCGACCGGCTGTTCCGTTTCTACCACGAGCGCAAGGTGCAGCCGTATGGCCCCTACGCGGCCTCCCGCCTTGGCGGGGCGGAAATGGACGAGGCGCGGGCGCGGCTGGCCGCGATGCTGGGGGTGGAGACGGACGAGCTTTCCTTCGGCCCGTCGACCACGCAGAACGCTTATGTTCTGGCGCAGGCCTTCCGGCAGAGCATGGCGCCGGGCGAGGCGATCGTCGTCACCAATCAGGATCACGAGGCCAATAGCGGCCCGTGGCGGCGGCTGGCCGGGGATGGCATCGAGGTTCGCGAATGGGTCGTCGACCCGGAGACCGGGTATCTCGACCCTGCCGGGCTGGCGCCGCTTCTGGCCGATGGCAAGGTGCGGCTGGTGGCCTTCCCGCATTGTTCCAACGTGGTGGGCGAGGTCAACGATGTCGCGGCAATTTGCGCGCAGGCCCGCGCGGCGGGGGCGGCGACCTGCGTCGACGGCGTCAGCTACGCGCCGCATGGCTTTGTGGATGTGGGCGCGCTGGGCGCGGACATCTACCTTTTCTCGGCCTACAAGACCTATGGTCCCCATCAGGGGATCATGGTGATCCGCCGCGCGCTGGGCACCGCGCTGCCCAACCAGGCGCATCACTTCAATGGCGACGTGCTTTACAAGCGCTTCACGCCTGCCGGGCCGGACCATGCACAGGTGGCGGCCTCTGCCGGCATGGCCGATTACATGGAGGCGCTGTCGGCCCATCACGGCGGCCCACGGGACGGCGCCGCGGCGGCGCGCCATGCCCATGGGCTGATGCGCGCGCATGAAGAGGCGTTGCTCCAGCCGCTGCTGGATGCGCTGGCGGCGAAGAACTCCGCCCGGCTGATCGGCCCGGCGCGGGCCGCGGGACGGGCGCCCACGGTGGCGGTGGCGCTGTCGCGTCCGGGCGCCGAGGCGGCCGCGGAGCTTGCCGATCACGGCATCATGGCGGGAGGCGGCGATTTCTATGCCGGGCGGGTGCTGGAGGCGCTGGGCGTGGACCCTGCGCGCGGCGTCCTGCGGCTGAGCTTCACCCATTACACGGCACCCGACGAGGTTGAGAAACTCATCGCGGCGCTCGACAAGGTGATCTGAGCCGTTGATCCCCGCCGGCCGAACGCTAGATTACCGTGCCGGAAAACCGGGAGGGGCGCGATAGCGATGCCGCTGATTGCAAGGGTCGATCACGTGTGCGCACCGCGCCGTCGGGTGGGGGAGCCGCGCCTGCGGCCTTGCACCCGGCCGGCCATTGCCCCCGGGGCGCGGAAGAAAGGCGACACATGAGCACTGAGCCGATCCTTTACTGGATGCGACGCGATTTCCGGCTGGCCGACAACCCGGCGCTGGCCGCCTGCGACGGGCGCCCGGTGATCCCGGTGGTCATCCGCGACGATCAGGTTGACGCGCTGGGCGCGGCGCCGGGGTTCCGCTGGGGCCGGGCCGTGGGTTGTTTTTCAAGGACGCTGGAGGATGCGGGTGGCCGTCTGGTGCTGCGCACGGGCGAGGCGCTCGACGTGTTGCGCGCGCTGGCGCGGGAGACGGGGGCCACGAAGGTCGTCTGGAACCGGCTATACGACCCGCAGGCGCAGGATCGCGACGCCCGCGTCAAGGCGGCCCTGCGCGAGGCGGGCATCGCGGCGGAAAGCTTCAACGCGCATCTTCTGTTCGAGCCGTGGACCGTCGAGACCGGCAGCGGTGGCTTTTACCGCGTCTACACCCCGTTCTGGAAAGCGGTGCGCGACCGCGACGTGCCGGGCCCCCTGCCGGTGCCGACGCTGCGCTTTCCCGAAACTTGGCCGCGCAGCGAGCGGCTGGCCGATTGGGCGCTTGACGGGCCGATGCGGCGCGGCGCGGCGGTGGTGGGAAAGCACCTGCTGCTGGGCGAGGCGGCGGCGCGCGACCGGCTGGGCGACTTCCTCGACTCCCGCGCCCCGCGCTACCGCGACGAGCGCGATTTCCTCGACCGCGATGCCACCTCGGGCCTGTCGGAACCGCTGAGCCTTGGCGAGATCTCGCCGCGCACCTGCTGGCACGAGGGCTGGCGGGCGGCGCGGGGCGCGGGCGGGACGGGGGCGGAGCATTTCCTGAAGGAACTGGTCTGGCGCGAATTCGCCTATCACCTGATGTTTCACAGCCCCGGAATCCTCAGCCGCAACTGGCGTGCGGAGTGGGACGCCTTCCCTTGGACCCGCGACGGCGACCGGGCGGCGCGTTGGACGCGCGGCGAGACCGGGGTGGAGATCGTCGATGCCGCGATGCGGGAGCTTTACGCCACAGGCCGGATGCACAACCGGGCGCGGATGCTGGTCGCCTCCTACCTCACCAAGCACCTGATGGTGCATTGGCAGGTCGGCAAGGACTGGTTCGAAGAGACGCTGGTGGACTGGGATCCGGCCTCGAACGCGATGGGCTGGCAATGGGTGGCGGGATCGGGGCCGGACGCGGCGCCTTTCTTTCGCATCTTCAACCCCGACACGCAGGCCACGAAGTTCGACCGCAGCGGGGCCTACCGCGATCACTGGCTGCGCGGAGCCGGGGCGCGCGATTTCGCCGCCGCGATCCCCGCGTCTTGGACGATTCACGCGCGACCGGACCCGATGGTGACCCTGCCCGGGGGCCGCGCCCGCGCGCTGGATGCCTATCACGCGATGAAAGGCTAAAATTCTTGCGGGGTGGGGTGTTGCCGGTCAGGATAACGCGAAGAAGGGACGTGACATGACGATCAAGACAACTACGGTCGGCGAAACCGACCTGCCGCGCTACTTCCCGCAGGTCTTTGCGCAGGTTGCGACGCTGCAGAACGGGCGCATCGAGTTCGTGCTGCCGGATGGCCGCGTGTTCCGCGCCGACGGGCCGCGTCCCGGGCCGGTCGGCATTTGCGAGATCCACGACGCGGACGTGTTCGCGCGGCTGATCCGCGAGGGTGATCTGGGCTTTTGCGATGCCTATCTCGACGGTGGCTGGTCCAGCCCCGATCTTCAGGCCTTGATGGACGTGATCCACGCCGACAACGACGACATGTATGACGGGTTCACCGGCATGGCGCTGGTGCGCGCCTATGAGCGGCTGCGGTTCTGGATGCAGGGCAATTCGCGGCGCCAGGCGCGGCGCAACATTTCCTACCATTACGACCTTGGCAATGCATTCTACGAGCTGTGGCTCGATGACACGATGACCTATTCCTCGGCCCTGTTCGAAACCGGGCAGGAATCGATCGAGGCCGCGCAGCGCGCAAAGTACGCCGCGCTGGCCGACAAGATCGGGGTACAGCCGGGCGATCACCTGCTGGAAATCGGATGCGGCTGGGGCGGGTTCGCGGAATATGCCGCGAAGGAGCGTGGCGCGCGGGTCACCGGCCTGACGATCAGCCGCGAACAACGCGACTACGCGATGGCGCGCATGGCCCGGCAGGGGCTTTCCGACAAGGTCGAGATCCGCTTGCAGGATTACCGTGACGTGCAGGGGCAGTTCGACGGTATCGCCTCGATCGAGATGCTGGAGGCGGTGGGCGAGAAATACTGGCCGACCTATTTCAAGACCCTGCGCGAGCGTCTCAGCCCCGGCCGGTCCGCCGCGATACAAGTGATCACGGTGAAGGATGCGCGCTGGCATGTCTATCGACGGGGCGTCGATTTCATCCAGAAATACATCTTTCCCGGCGGTATGCTTCTGGCCCCCAAGGTGCTGCGCGAACAGGTGGAAAAGGCCGGGCTGCACCTGACGGGCAGCCATGAATTCGGCGAAAGCTATAGCCAGACCCTGCGCCGCTGGCATGACACCTTCAACGGTCGCTGGGACGAGGTGGCGGCGCTCGGCTTTGACGAGCGGTTTCGCCGGATGTGGAATTTCTACCTGACCTCTTGCGCGGCGAGCTTTCATAGCGGCAATACTGATGTGATCCAGATTTCCGTCACCCGCCCCGCATGAGCCCCGATGCCGACCGCCGCCAAGCTTGTCTCCGCCCTGCTTTTCGCCGCCGTGGGTTACCTCGCGGCCGAGGCCTACGCGCAGACATTGCCGCCCGGCCAGCCCCGGCAATGGCTGACGCCGATCGTGGCGGCGATCGGGCTGGGGCAGGGGTGGGTCACCATGGGCGGCCTTGTCGGGCAGGGGATCTCGATGGCGATCACCACGGGCGTGCGGGTGTCGGTGCAGATCGCCTTCTGGGCGGTGCTGGGGTTCGGCCTGTACGAGATGTTCCATCGCTCCACCCGGTTGCGCTATGACGGGTTGGGCGAAGCGGTGATCGCGGCGTTCGACCTGTTTCTGGAATACGGGTTGTCACTGGTCTCTGCGACCACATGTCTGGTGATATTGCTGGTTGGCGGCGCCCTTTCGGGCGTGCTGGCCGAGCTGGTGAACCGCCGCTGGAGTTGACGCACGCGATGCCCCCCCTGTTCTTCTTCGGAACGCTTCGGTTCCGCCCGCTGCTTGCGACCGTTCTGGGACGCGACCCGCAGCCGGAGGACGCGACCCTTCCGGGGTTCCGCGCGGTGTGGGCGCAGGGGGAAGCGTTCCCGATGCTGGTCGACTCAAGCGGCCAGGCGGCCGAGGGCGTCCTGTTGCGCGACGTGAGCGAGGCGGAGCTTGCCCGCCTGCGCTTCTACGAAGGCGCGTTTTGCTATGACCTCGTGCCGGTCGAGGTGGCCGGGCCGCACGGGCCGGAACCTGCGCAGGTTTTCACGCCGCGGGACGCCCCATGGCAGCCCGGCGCGCCATGGTCGCTGGACACCTGGATACGTGACTGGGGCACGCTGACGCGGATCGCGGCGGGGGAGGTCATGCGCGCCCATGGCCGCGAAACCGCGCAAGAGGTTGCCGCGCGCCTGCCGATCATCCGCGCCCGCGCGCAGGCGCATGTCAACGCCGCCGCGCGCCGCCGCCCGGTGACGGCGTCCAGCCCGCTGACCCATGACGATGTCGAGGTTACGCGGCTGGACCGCCCCTATGAAAAGTTCTTCACAGTCGAGGAATACGAAACCCGTTTTCGCCGCTTCGACGGTGGCTGGTCAGCGTCGGGCGCGCGCGCCGTGTTCAATGCAGCCGAGGCGGTGACCGTCCTGCCCTACGATCCCGCCCGCGACATGGTGATGCTGATCGAGCAGTTGCGCATGGGGCCCTATGCGCTGGGCGACCCGCAGCCGTGGTTCCTTGAACCTGTCGCGGGGATCGTCGATGCGGGCGAAAGCCATGAAGAGACCGCGCGGCGTGAAACGCTGGAAGAGGCGCACCTGACGCTTGACGCGCTGCACAAGGTTGCGGGCTACTACCCCTCGCCCGGCGGCATTGCGCAATACCTCGTGTCCTATGTCGGGATCGCGGACCTGCGCGATGAGCGCAAGCGCACCGGCGGGCTGGTGTCGGAGGGCGAGAACATCCGCAACGTATTGGTGTCGTATGACGCGCTTGTCGCGATGCTGGACAGCGGCGAACTGGTCAATGCGCCGCTGATCCTGACGGTGCAGTGGCTGATGCTGAACCGCGACCGGTTGCGGGCGTGCCCGTGACCTCGGGCGGCCGCGATCTGCTTGAGTTTGCCCGCGTGGCCCCCTATTGCTGATGGCCAGACCATCGCCCCGCCACGCGGCGGGGCCAACGCCCCGGAGGCCCGGCCATGACGATCCGAAACGACCTTGCAGACGCGGTTGGAAACACGCCGCTGATCCGGCTCAACGCGCTGAGCGACGCGACGGGCTGCGAGATCCTTGGCAAGGCGGAATTCCTGAACCCCGGCCAGTCGGTGAAGGACCGCGCCGCGCTGTTCATCATCCGCGACGCGGTGGCGCGCGGCGCGCTGGAACCCGGCGGCACCATCGTCGAGGGCACCGCCGGCAATACCGGCATCGGCCTGTCGCTGGTCGGCGCCTCCATGGGATTCAAGACGGTGATCGTCATCCCAGAGACGCAGAGCCAGGAAAAGAAGGACATGATCCGGCTGGCCGGCGCGGAGCTGGTGCAGGTGCCCGCCGCGCCCTACAAGAACCCCAACAACTACGTGCGCTATTCGGAACGGCTGGCCAAGGCGCTGGCCGAGACCGAACCCCATGGCGCGATCTGGGCCAACCAGTTCGACAACACGGCCAACCGTCAGGCGCATCTTGAAACCACCGGTCCAGAGATCTGGGACCAGACCGGTGGCAAGGTCGATGGATTCGTCTGCGCGGTGGGGTCGGGCGGCACCATTGCCGGTGTCGGCATGGCGCTGCAGCCCAGGGGCGTGAAGATCGGACTGGCCGACCCCGAGGGGTCGGGCGTGCACAGCTTCTACACCACCGGTGAATTCGCCGCCGAGGGCAGTTCCATCACCGAGGGAATCGGGCAGGGGCGCGAGACGGCGAACCTCAAGGGCTTCCGCCCGGACATGAGCTACAAGATCCCCGATTCCGAGGCGCTGCCGCTGGCCTATGACCTGCTGGCCAAGGAAGGCTTCTGCGTTGGCGGCTCGTCCGGCATCAACATGGCCGGCGCGCTGCGCATGGCGCGCGAGATGGGGCCGGGCCATACCATCGTGACGATCCTCTGCGATTACGGCACGCGCTACCAATCGAAGATGTTCAACCCCGCCTTCCTGCGCGAAAAGGGGCTGCCGGTTCCGGACTGGCTGGCGGCGGACCCGCGCGACTTGCCGCCGGTTTATGAGTAACCCGCGATGTTGCGGCGGGTTCTCGCCCTTGCCCTGCTCTGCCTGACGCTGGCCTTTGCCGCCGGCGCGCAGGAGCCTGCGGACCGGCCCGATTACGAGGCGTGGCAAAGCGTGGCCGACCGCGCCGAAAGCGTGATCGACGCGGCCCGCGCCTCCAATCCCGCATTCGAGACGTTGCGCGCGCAGCTTGTCGACTGGCGCGACCGGTTCCGCACCGCCACCGGGGCCAACGCCGCCCGCATCGAAACCCTGCGCGCCCAGATCGCGGCCCTCGGCCCGGTGCCAGAGGCCGGCGCCAGCGAGCCCGAGAACATCGCGGCGCAGCGCTTTGACCTCAACGCCCGGCTGGCCGAGGCCGAGGCGCCGAGCCGTCGTGCCGAGGCGGAGCTGCGCCGCGCCATTGGCCTGATCGGCGAGATCGACACGCTTTTGTCGGAGCGGCAAGCGGGGGCGTTGCTGACCTTGCAACCCTCGCCCCTCGATCCGACCAACTGGCCCGGCGCGGTGAACGCGCTGTTCGGGTATTTCGGCGATCTTCTCTCCGAAACCAGCCGCTTGCTGCAATCGCCGATCTACCGCGCCGAGTTCGGGGACAGCATCCCCCTCGTGCTGCTCTACCTGCTGATCGGTGTCCTGTTGATCCTGCGCGGCGCGCCGTGGAACGCGCGGCTGATGCGCCGGCCGGTGGCGCAGGAAGAAACGTCCGCCACGGCGCGGCTGTCGGTATTCGTCCTGTCGCTGGCGCAACACGCGCTGCCCGCGCTTGGCGTCATCGCGCTGGTGCAGGCGGTGGTCGAAAGCAGTTTCGTGGGCCTGCGCGGGTCGGTCCTGCTCGATGCGTTGCCGCAGGGCGCGCTGACGATCGCGGCGGCGGTCTGGCTGGGGCGGCAGGTCTTTCCGGCGCGGGCCTCTGCCGCGCGGCCGCTGCACCTGCCCGATCACGTGATGGCGCGCGGACGGCGCACCACTGTCGGCCTCGGCATCCTTCTTGCGCTGAGCGTGGTGATCGAGGAGGTCGCGGCAAGCGAGGCTTTCGTCCCCTCAGATCGGCTGGTCATCGTCTTCCCCGTGGTGCTGATGAGCGGGCTGATGGTGGCGCGTCTGGGCCGGTTCCTTGTGATTCACGGCAAGGCGGGGGAAGCGGCGGACGAGCCGACCACGCTGCGCGCCCGTGTCCTTGCCCTGATCGGGCGGGGCGTGATCGCGCTGGGCATCGCGGCGCCGGTGCTGGCCGGAATCGGCTATTTCACCGCCGGGTCCAGCTTCCTGTTCCCGACGATCTGGTCGCTGGCGCTGCTGGCCGGGCTGGGCGTGGTGCAGCGGCTGGTCACCAATATCTACGGCATGATGACCGGCCGCGACGAGGGGTTGGAGGAGGCGCTGACCCCGACGCTGATCGGCTTTGCGCTGACCATCGCGTCGTTGCCGGTCTTCGCGCTGATCTGGGGCGTGCGCGAGGCGCAACTGGCCGACATGTGGCAACAGCTGATCCTCGGGTTCACGATCGGCGGCATCCAGATCAATCCGCGCAGTTTCCTCGTCCTCGCGGCCGTGTTCGTTGTCGGCTACACCGCGACCCGGCTGATCCAGAGCACGTTGCGCAATTCGGTCCTGCCCAAGACCCGGCTTGACGCGGGCGGGCGCAACGCGATGGTCACCGGCACCGGCTATATCGGTATTTTCCTTGCTGCGCTGATCGCCATCACGGTGGCGGGGATCGACCTGTCGTCGCTGGCCATCGTCGCCGGGGCGTTGTCGGTCGGTATCGGTTTCGGGCTTCAGGCCATCGTATCGAACTTCGTCTCGGGCATCATCCTGCTGATCGAACGGCCGATCAAGGAAGGCGATTGGGTTCAGATCGGCACGACCCATGGCTATGTGCGCGAAATCTCGGTGCGCTCTACCCGGATCGAGACCTTCGACCGCTCCGACGTGATCGTGCCCAATGCCGACCTGATTTCCGGCGTGGTCACGAATTACACCCACCACAACGCGACGGGCCGGGTGATCGTGCCCGTCGGCGTGGCCTATGGCAGCGACACCAAGCGTGTCGAGACGATACTCAAGGAAGTGGCGGAATCGCATCCCATGGTGCTTCTCAACCCGCCGCCGACAATCCTGTTCCATCGCTTCGGGGCTGACAGCCTTGAATTCGAGATCCGCGCCATCCTGCGCGACGTGAACTGGATGATGAATGTCATGAGTGACCTCAACCACGAGATTGCCCGCCGCTTCGCCGAGGACGGGATCGAGATTCCCTTCGCCCAACGCGACATCTGGCTGCGTAACCCCGAAAGCCTGCGCGGCGAGACGGGGCACGAAGCGGGCGGGGACCAGCAAGGAGACCAGACCACATGACCGAACAGCTTTTCCTGGCAGATGCCTATCGCAAATCCGCGCCGGGCGTTGTGCAGCGCGTGACCGAGGAGGGCGGCGTGGTGCTGGATGCCACGATCTTCTACGCGCAAGGTGGTGGCCAGCCGGGCGACAGCGGTGCGCTTGATTGGGAGGATGGCCGCATGCGGGTGGCGACCAGCGTCAAGGGCGAGAATGGCGAGATCATCCTCGTGCCCGAAGACGCCTCGCCGCTGCCGCCGGTGGGGGCCAAGGTGGACCAACGGCTCGACTGGGAACGGCGCTATGCGCTGATGAGAATGCACACGGTGCTGCACCTTCTGTCGGTCGTGATCCCGCTGCCGGTGACGGGCGGCGCGATCGGGGCCGAGAAGGGCCGGCTGGATTTCGACATGCCCGAGGCGCCCGAGGACAAGGCGGTGTTGCAAGGGCGGCTCAACGCGCTGATCGACCGCGACCTGCCGGTCAGCGAAAGCTGGATCACGGATGCCGAGCTTGAGGCGAATCCGGGTCTGGTCAAGACCATGTCGGCGATGCCGCCCAAGGGAGCGGGCCGGGTACGGCTGATCCGGATCGGCGCGGAGGGTACGGGGCAGGTCGATCTGCAACCCTGCGGCGGCACCCATGTGCGCAGCACCGGCGAGATCGGCAAGGCGACCCTCGGCAAGATCGAAAAGAAAGGCCGCCAGAACCGCCGTGTCAGCGTGATGCTGGACGGCTGAGCCGGCACCCCCGCGATCAGATGATCCACGGCAGGAACGGGTAAAGCACGGCGACGCCGATGGGGCCGAGTGGCAAAAGCCACGGCAGGATCGCGAGCCGCACCGGCAGGGGCGCGAGATCTGCGCCCCGGCTGCGGCCCAGCGCCGGGGCCGCGGCCAGCACCAACAGGACCGAAACGAAGACGCAATGCGCCCAGCGTCCGTAATCGACGCCAAGCACGAAAAGCGCGAGTGTCGCCACCGGCGCGACCAGCAAAAGGTCCGGCGCGGCGCCGTTCAACCGGTAATGGCGGTGCAGCAGGAAAAGCGGCAGCAGCGCCATGTAGGTTGCGATGACGTAATGCGAGGCTGGAAAGCCCCGCGCCGGTTCCAGCATGTCGCGGGTCCAGACCGAGGCGGCAAGCGCCACGTCCGCCGGCAGGGCGGTGGCAATGTCGGCCTGCGTGCCGCCCCATGCGACCAACGCCGCGGCGGTCGCAAGCGCGGGCAGCGCGATGGTGGCGGCCGCGGCCGTCGAGCGGTGCAGCGCCAGCGCCACGATGACGGGGACGCCGTAGAACAGCACCGCCTCGTGCACCAGAAGCGCGACCACCATAAGCAGCGTGGCCAGCCAGATCCGCCCGCCCAGCACGGCCCGGGCGGCGATGGCAAGCAGCACGAAATTCAAATGGTCGAGCCGCCCGGCGTCGTATCCCAGTTGCATCATGCCAACGGGCGCGATGAGGATGGCGGCGGCGAAGAACCGCTGCCCCGGCGCGGCATGGCCCACCGGCAAGAACAGCCGTGCGGCCAGGATCGCCAACGCCAGACAAAGGCCCGCGTCGATGCCCAGCAGGATGCCGTATTCCGCCATGCCACCATCGGGCAGCGGCGCGAAGACCGGCGCCATCAGCGACCCGATCAGCCCGCGGCGCAGAAAGCCGAATTCCTGGTAGCTGACGTGGTAATGGGTCATGTTCCAGACCAGCGCGTCAGGTGGCAGGCCGGACAGGGCCCAGCCCGCCAGATGCGGCGCGGCGCCGATCAGCCAGGCCAGCATTGCGAGCACGACAAAAGTGCCGCGGCGGTCGGTGTTCCGGTCGTTGGCCATGGCGTGCGGCCCCAGTTGCCCGTGATTGCGGCAGCCTAGGCCGATCTTCCGGGCATTTCAAAGGCATCCGTCGGGCGGATCGCGGTCAATCGGCGTTGCGAAAGCTCTGCCCGTAGATCAGCACATGCAGCCCCAGACGCGCGCCGATATAAATGCTCAGCAGGGCGACGGGGGCGCTGAAGCCAAGCACCGAGAAGGCCGACAGCCCCTGACCGATGGAACAGCCCCCCGCCAGCACGGCGCCGATTCCCATCATCGAGGCGCCGATCAACTGGCGGCCAAGTTCGCGCGCGTCGTCGCAGGCTTCCCAGCGGAAATGGCCCAGCCGCGTGCTGCCGAGAAAGGCGCCGATCACCACGCCGAGGACCGATCCGATACCGAAGGAGAGGCCCGATCCGGTGGAGGTCATGACGTAAAGGATGGTCTCGCCGATCGGCGCGGCAAAGCTGTGATCGGCGACGGGAATGGCCTCGAAGCTTTCGAAATGCAGCCATTGCATCGCCACCCATGTGCCGGCGATGGTCAGTCCGACAAGCGCCGCCCAAAGCGCCGGGCCGCGCATCTCTGGCCACGCGGTGCCGCGGATGGCGACGAAGACCAGCGCCAGCGCGACAAGCACCGCGAAGGCCAGCGCCGGCACGCCCGTCGCCTCGGCGAAGGCAAGGCTGTAGCCGGCCGGCTCGAAACTGCTGGCGCTTGGCAGCAGGGCGATCCGCAACGGGGCAAGCGGGCCGGAGATCGTGGCATAGGCCATGATCCCCATGGTCACGACGACGACCCCCGACCGGAAATCGCCGCCGCCGATCCGGGCCAGCGCGCCAAAGCCGCAATTGCCCGCCAGCGCCATGCCGACCCCGAACAGCAGACCGCCGATGACGGCGCCCGCGATCGACCAGTTCGACAGGTAGAAGACGGCGGCGGTGTCGAGCAGGCCCGTGGTCATCGCCAGATGGCTGAACAGGATGGCAACGCCAAGCGCGATGCCCCACATGCGCAGGCGGATGCCGTTGCCGCCATAGGTGGCGTCCTCGATCGCGGCGAGCGTGCAGAACTTGCCAAGCCGCGAGGCGAGGCCGAGGATGACCCCGGTGGCAAGGCCGATAAGCGCGGCAAGCACCGCGTCGCTGATGTCTGGCATGATGCGTCCTCCCCAACGCACCGCCGTCCTCGTGTCAGACGGCTGGCTCATCGGGATTACAGAACATCTCGTAGACAAGTTCAAGAATTCTCATCGCGCGGTCGTCGGCGAGGCTGTACCAGATCGTCTTGCCGTCGCGCCTTGCGCTGACCAGCCCCTCCAGCCGCAACCGCGCGAGTTGCTGCGACACCGCGGCCTGCCGGGCGTGCAGCAACTGCTCCAGTTCGGTCACCGATTTCTCGCCTGCCGCCAGATAGCACAGGATCAGCAGGCGCCCCTCGTGGCTGAACGCCTTGAGGAATTGGGCGGCCTCCGTCGCATTGACGACAAGCCGCTCCATCTCGTCCTTCTCAAGGTCCGTAAGCCGCGCCGGCAGACCCATTTCCCACCGTCCGTCTCGTTAGATTAGGTAGCGCGGCATTGCGGCCGCTGTCGCGGGGCTTATGGACCCACGGCGGGGGAATAGTCCAGCTTTTTGAAGGGTTGACGGCGGGTATACGCCCGTTTGCGCAGAGATCGCGCGCACCCCGGCAACGATGTGCACGACCCGGTCGCGCGCGAAAGGCCAGACCGGGCCACGCGCGGTCATTGCGTCGGGTCGCTGGATTGATGGGCTGCCAGTCGGCGGCGGAGAAGCTCCATGTGCATCCAGAAAAGCTCCTCTCCCGCGTAGCCCTCGGCGCGGGCGATTTCGGCGCCGTCCACGATCAGAAGGAAAGTCGGCGTGAAAACGACGCGGCCCTCCAGCGCAAGATCGCCGGGCAGGTCGTCGATATCCATGACGCGGAGCGGCGCGGCCTCGGCATAGTCCGTGCGCGGGTAGATCGGGGCGATCTGGTCGTGCCAGCGCGCGCAGTAGTTGCAGCCGTCCTGTTCCACCATCACCAGCCGCGTTTCGGCAATGGTCGGCCCCGCAATGGCAAGGAGCAGCACGGCGGCAAGGCGGGTGATCGCTGCATTCATCGGCATACTCGCGATTGACGGGCCATTCACATAATGTATTGTGAATATATGAATGTGGCAAGTACAGGGGAGGGCGCGTGCATGTTCGACATCAGCTTCGGCGCTGCCGCGCTGGCCGGTCTTCTGTCTTTCCTGTCGCCCTGCATCCTGCCGATCGTGCCCTTCTACCTGTCCTACCTGGCGGGGATGAGCGCCGACGAGGTCATCGCCGCCCGCGACAACCGCGGGGCCAGCCGCAAGGCGATCCTGCCGGCGATTGCCTTCAGCCTCGGGATCCTGACCATTTTCATGGCGCTTGGCATGGCTGCGTCCAGCTTCGGGCAGGCGGTGCGCGACGCGATGCCGGTGCTGCGCTGGATCGCGGCGGCGATCATCCTTGCCATGGGGCTGCATTTCCTCGGGGTTGTCCGCATCCCGATCCTCTACCGCCAGATCCGCGCCGATGGCGCGATGGAGCGCGGCAAGGGTGTGATCGGGGCTTACCTTATCGGTCTCGCCTTCGCCTTCGGCTGGACGCCCTGCGTCGGGCCGGTGCTGGCCGCGATCCTGTTCACCGCCGCCGATGCCGGGACCGCCAGCCAGGGGGCGCTCTTGTTGATGGTCTACGGGCTGGGCATGACGCTGCCCTTCGTCGTCGCCGCCGCCTTCGTGGGGCCGTTCATGAACTGGATGCAGCGCTTTCGGCGACACATGGGCACGGTGGAAAAGGGCATGGGCGTGCTGCTGATCATTTTCGCGGTGCTGATCGGGACCGATTCGATCAATGTGATCGCGCAATGGATGCTGGATTATGGCCCCGACTGGTCGGGGATCGGATGACGTATAGAAGGAGGACCGTATCTTGACCCACGCATTCACCCGGCTGGCGAGCGGTCTGGCGCTTGGCCTTGCAATGACCGCGCCGGCGCCGGCGCTGGCGGAGCTTGACGATAACGGGCTGCATGTCGCGCCGTGGGTCGAGGAAACCTTCCTCGACCTGCGCGAAGACCTCGCGGATGCGAACGCCAACGATCAGCGCCTGTTGATCCTTTTCGAGCAGCGCGGCTGCATCTATTGCCGCGACATGCACGAAAACGTGTTCCCGCGCGAGGATATCGCGACGATGCTTGACGACGCGTTTTTCGTCGTCCGGCTGAACCTGCACGGCAGTCTAGAAGTGACCGATTTCGACGGCGAAGCGATGAGCGAGCGCGACATCGCCCGCCGCTGGGGGATCCTGTTCACGCCGACGTTGATGTTCCTGCCGGAGGAGGTGGGCCCCGATCAGACCGCGCAACAGGCCGCGGTGGCCACCATGCCGGGGGCGTTTGGCGGCTGGACGACGTTCAACATGCTCACCTGGGTGCAGGAACGCGGCTACGAGGAGGACGAAGGGTTCCAGCGCTATCATGCTAGAATGCTTGAAGAAATGGGCGTGATGGAGTGATGGGTGGGACGCGAGGAGCGGTATATAAATTCACAAATTCGAATTTTATGTTGCAATGAATCCCTCGCGGGCCCTACGGTAGACAGAAGAATACAAACGGGAGGAATGGACGTGAAACCAGCAGCTCTAGCAGCCAGCGCGTTTATGGCAGCGGCCCCGGCCCTTGCCGATGTGGTGGCGCCGGGGGACGTCGTTTTCGGGGAATATGGGGAGGTCGAAACCTCGCTGACCGGGGTTCCGGGGGATTCGGCGGCCGGGCGCGAGGCCTTCATAAACCGCGGCCTTGGCAATTGCCTTGCCTGCCACGAGAATTCCGAAATGTCGGACCAACCGTTTCACGGCGAGGTCGGTCCGATGCTCGACGGGGTGGGGGACCGGTGGTCCGAGGCGGACCTGCGCGGGATCATCGTGAACTCGAAGAACATCTTTCCCGACACCATCATGCCGGCCTTCTACGAGAACGCAGGCTTCATCAACACACGCGAAGACTTGATCGGCGAGACGATCCTGACCGCGCAGCAGGTGGAAGACGTTGTCGCCTACCTGATGACGTTGCAGGACTGAGCCGGAAAGACAGACAGGATATTCAGGAGGAGATGACAATGAACCTGACGCGCAGACAGGCGCTGATCACGGCGCTCAGTGCCGCAGCGGTGGCGGGAATCCTGCCGCGCTCGGCCTCGGCCCAATCGCTCGACGAGGCGATCGCGGCCTTCACCGGCGGCGCGGAGGCGACCGAGGGCGGGGTGATCATCACCGCGCCGGAGATTGCCGAGAACGGCAACACAGTGCCGGTCGAGGTCGAAGCAGAGGGCGCCGCGCGCATCATCATCTTCGCGGCCGGCAACCCGAACCCCGATGTCGTGACCTTCGCCTTCGGCCCGCTGTCCGCGGTGTCGCGTGGCTCGACCCGGATCCGCCTTGCAGAGACACAGGACATCGTCGTCATGGCCGAGATGGCCGACGGCAGCTACCAGATGGCCGCGCAGGAAGTGAAAGTCACCATCGGCGGCTGCGGCGGCTGAGCGAAAGAAGGAGGAACAAGACCCATGGAAGGTGTACGCCCCCGTGTTCGTGTCGACAGTGCAGCCGAAGCCGGTGACATTGTCGAAGTCAAGACCTTGATCAGCCACCCGATGGAATCGGGCTTTCGCCGCGATGGCGATGGAGAGCTGATCCCGCGCCACATCATCAACCGGTTCACCGCCGAGTATAACGGCGAGATGGTGCTCGACGTGGAGATGCATGGCGCGATCTCCACCAACCCTTATTTCGAGTTCGACGCAACCGTGCCCGAACCCGGCTCATTCACCTTTACCTGGTATGACGACGACGGCGACGTCTACACGGCGACCGACGAACAAAGCTTCTGATCGTCCGGCATCCAGGGAACAACGAGGGGAGGACCAAGATGCCAGGAACTGCACGCAAGGCGACGATGGCCGCGCTTCTGGCCGGCACCGTGATGGTGGTGCCGGCGCTGGGCGACGAAAGCGCCGAGCTGGTGATTGACGGCGAGGTATTCGTCACCCGCACCGAGGCACCGGAGCACATGGACTATATCAGCGAGATCAGCTCCGGCTGGCTGTTCCGATCCGCGGAGACGCAGGCCGTCCAGATGGATGACTTCGACAATCCGGGGATGCTCTACGTGGATGGCGGTCTGGAGGAATGGACCAATGTCGATGGCAGCGAGGGGCAATCCTGCGCCTCGTGCCATGACGACGCGGAGTCGATGGCCGGCGTTCGCACCCGGATGCCACAGGTCAATGCCGATGGCGAGCTGTGGGCGATGGAAGACTACATCAACAATTGCCGCACCGAACGCATGGGCGCTGAGGCATGGGGGTGGGAAAGCGCCGACATGCTCAACATGACGTCGATGATTTCCTACCAGTCGCGCGGCATGCCCGTGGATGTCCAGATCGACGGCGAGGCCGCCGAGTACTGGGAACAGGGGCGCGAGATGTATTACACCCGCTACGGGCAGCTGAACCTGTCCTGCGCCAATTGTCACGAGGACAATTACGGCAACATGCTGCGGGCCGACCATCTCAGCCAGGGGCATGTCAACGGCTTCCCCGTCTACCGGCTGAAATGGGCGGGCGTCGGATCCATCCACCGGCGCCTTCGGGGCTGCATCAGTGACACGCGTGCCGAAACCTTCGCGCGCGGTTCCGATGAGTTGACCGCGCTGGAACTCTACGTGGCCTCGCGCGGGGCCGGCCTGTCCGTTGAATCGCCCTCGGTGCGCAACTGACCTGATCCGGGCCTGACAAGACACTCCGCCTCCCGGCCCGCGTGGCCGGGGGACGCCCCTCCTGTGCTTCAAAAACGGATAGACCAGAGATGATATCCCGCCGCGAATTCCTGCAGGCTTCTGTTGCCGCTTCCGCCATCCTCGGGGCCTCGGGCACCGGGATCTGGGGCCGTCTTGCCGCGCAACAGCGCCTGATGAGCCAGGACGACCTGCTCAACATGGACCCGGTGGGCAATGTCACGCTGATCCATGTCACCGACCTGCATGCCGAGGTGAAACCGATCTATTTCCGCGAACCGGGCATCAATCTCGGCGTCGGCGAGGTGCAAGGGCTGCCGCCGCACGTGACCGGCACGGATTTCCTGGACCTGTATGACATCGAACCGGGCAGCCCGCGGGCGTATGCGCTGACCAACACCGATTTCGAGGCGCTCGCGGCGCAATACGGTCGCATGGGCGGGCTCGACCGGATCGCCACCGTGGTGAACCACATCCGTGCCGAACGCCCCGGCGCTCTGCTGCTGGATGGCGGCGATACGTGGCAGGGCAGCCTGACCGCGTTGCGCACCGATGGCGGCGACATGGTGCGGCTGATGAATGCGCTCGGCGTTGAGGCGATGACCTCGCACTGGGAATTTACCCTCGGCATCGACCGGGTGACCGAAATCGTCGAGAATGAACTGAATTTCCCCTTCCTCGGCGCCAATATCTTCGACTCGATGTGGGATGAGCCGGCCTACGAACCCTACCGTATGTTCGAACGCAATGGCACCAGCATCGCTGTCATCGGGCAGGCCTTCCCCTACATGCCGATCGCCAATCCCGGCTGGATGTTCCCCGATCTCAGCTTCGGCATCCGCGAAAACCGCATGGCGGACGTGGTCGGGCAGGCGCGCGCGGCCGGGGCCGAGGTGGTGGTGCTGCTGTCGCATAACGGTTTCGATGTCGACCGCAAGCTGGCCGGCCGGGTGGACGGGATCGATGTGATCCTGACCGGTCACACGCATGACGCGCTGCCCGAACCGGTGATCGTCAACGACACGCTTGTCATCGCCTCGGGCAGCCACGGCAAGTTCGTCAGCCGTGTCGATCTCGACGTGCAGGACGGCGCGGTGCGCGACTACGGCTACCGGTTGATCCCGGTCTTCTCGGACGTGATCACCCCCGATGCGGACATGGCCGCGCTGATCGAGGCGGAACGCGCGCCTTACGCGGCGGAGCTTGGCGAGGTTCTGGGCAGCACGGTCAACACGCTCTACCGCCGCGGCAACTTCAACGGCACATGGGATGACCTGCTGTGCCAGGCGATGATCGAGGAACGCGAGGCCGATATCGCGCTGTCGCCCGGCTTCCGCTGGGGCACCTCGGTGCCGGCGGGCCATGACATCACCCGCGAGGATCTGTTCAGCGCCACGGCGATGAGCTACCCGGAATGCTACCGCTCCGAGATGACCGGCGAAACGCTGCATCTGGTGATGGAAGACGTGGCCGACAACCTGTTCAACACTGACCCTTACTACCAGCAGGGCGGTGACATGGTGCGTGTTGGCGGGATGGGCTACCGCATCGACATCAACCAGCCACAGGGCAGCCGCATCAGCGAGATGACGCTGCTGCGCACGGGCGAACGGATCGACCCGGGCACGACCTACACGGTTGCCGGCTGGGCCAGCGTGAACGAGGGCACCGAGGGCCCGCCGATCTGGGACGTGGCGGAGAGCTACATCACCCGGCACGGCACCGTGGATATCCCGCCCAACCAGTCCGTGATCGTGACGGGGGGCTGAAGACCGAGATGACCCAACAAGACAGCAAGACCAAGGCTGAGCGGAGGACACAGATGACCGACAGTCACCACAAGAACGGCACCACGCGGCGCGGCTTCCTGGCCGGCACCGCCATGGCCGGGGCGGCCGCCGTGACCGGCACCGCCGCGCGCGCCACCGGCCCCGACCCGGCGATTACCGAGGTGCAGCCCTGGGCGCGCTACCTGGGCGAAGGCGTCGATGCCCGCCCCTATGGGACCCCGTCGGAGCACGAGGCGCATGTGGTGCGCCGCAACGTCGAATGGCTGACCGCCGATCCGATCTCCTCGGTGAACTTCACGCCGATCCACGAACTGGACGGGATCATCACGCCCAACGGGCTCTGCTTCGAGCGTCACCACAGCGGTATCGCCGAGATCGAGCCGGCGCAGTACCGTCTGATGATCAATGGCATGGTGGACCGGGAGCTTGTCTTCACGCTGGAAGACCTGATGCGCTTTCCGCGTGAAAACCGGGTCTACTTCCTCGAATGCGCGGCCAATTCCGGCATGGAATGGCGCGGCGCGCAATTGAATGGCTGCCAGTACACCCACGGGATGATCCACAACGTGATGTATACCGGCGTGCGCTTGCGCACCCTGCTGGAAGAGGCAGGCGTGCAGCCGGGCGGCGAGTGGCTGCTGGCCGAGGGCGCCGACGCCTCCGCGATGACCCGTTCCATCCCGATGGAAAAGGCGCTCGACGATTGCATGGTCGCCTTCAAGATGAACGGCGAGGCGCTGCGCCCTGAACAAGGCTACCCCGTGCGCCTCGTGGTGCCCGGCTGGGAAGGCAACATGTGGGTCAAGTGGCTGCGCCGCCTCGAAGTGGGCGACGAGGCTTGGCACCATCGCGAGGAAACCTCGAAATATACCGACCTGCTTGAAGACGGTCGCGCCCGTCGCTTCACGTGGGAAATGGACGCCAAATCCGTGATCACCTCACCCAGCCCGCAGGCGCCGATCACCCATGGCCCCGGCCCCATGGTCCTGACCGGGCTGGCATGGTCGGGCCGGGGCACCATCCCGCGCGTGGATGTCACCCTTGATGGCGGCATCAACTGGGTCGAGGCGCGCATGGACGGCCCCAGCCTCGATAAGTCACTGCACCGGTTCTACTACGAGTTCGAATGGGACGGCTCGCCGATGCTGGTGCAAAGCCGGGCGCACGATTCCACAGGCTACGTGCAGCCCACCAAGGACGAGCTGCGCGAGGTGCGCGGCGAGAACTCGATCTACCACAATAACGGTATCCAGACATGGGCCGTGGCCGAAGACGGGAGCGTTGAAAATGTCGAAATCGCTTAAGCTTCTCCTGACCGCCGCCACGCTGACGGCCCTCGGGGCGGCGGCAAGCGCACAGACCTACGGGCTTGGCCGCGAGGCGCTGCCCGAGGAGGTCGCCGCGTGGGATATCGACATTCGCCCTGACGGGCTTGGCCTGCCGGAAGGGGCGGGCTCGGTGCTGGAAGGCGAGGAGGTCTATCTCGAAGTCTGCGCGTCCTGCCATGGTGGCTTCGCCGAGGGCACGGGCCGTTGGCCGCCGCTCGCCGGCGGGTTCGGTTCGCTCGACGGGGAGGATCCGTTCAAGACCATCGGCTCCTACTGGCCCTATCTGTCGACCGTCTGGGACTACGTCCACCGCGCCATGCCCTTCGGTGACGCGCAATCGCTAAGCGATGACGAGGTCTACGCCATCACGGCCTTCCTGCTTTACATGAACGATATCGTTCTGGATGACGAGTTCGTGCTGTCCAACGAGAACTTCACGGAGGTCCGCCTGCCCAACGAGGATGGGTTCTACATGGACGACCGCGAGGAAAGCCCGCTCTGGGGCGCGCGCGAGGTCTGCATGACGGATTGCGCCGAAAGCGTGGAAATCACCATGCGCGCCAATATCCTCGACGTGACGCCGGAAGATGCCGCACTGCGAGAGGAACGCGAAGCCGCCGCAAGCGACGAGGTGGTCGAAGAGGCCGCGGCCGAGGAGCCCGCAGAGGATCCGAACGCGATCGACATGGAACTGGCCGAGGCCGGGGAACGCCTGTTCCGGCAGTGCTCCTCCTGCCACCAGGTGGGCGATAGCGCGCAGAACCGCACCGGCCCGGTGCTGAACGGCATTGTCGGTCACCCGGCCGGGCAGGTCGAGGACTTCCGCTATTCGCGCCCGATGGAAACCGCCGGCGACGAGGGGTTGGTCTGGACCGAGGACGAACTGCATGCCTACCTCGAAGACCCGCGCGGGTATCTACGCGGCACCCGGATGGCCTTCCGCGGGATCAGCGACGAAGGGGAGCGCGCCGCCATCATCGAATACCTCCGCACGCAGGAGTAACGCGATGACGCGCGCCCTTGTTGCCATCACGTTCGCCGTCCTTGCCGGGGCTCCCGCGGCGCTGGCACAGGAGGGCGACCCGGAACGCGGCGCGATCCTGTTCCGGCAATGCAATTCGTGCCATGTCGCGGAGCCCGACGGTCCGGCCCGCACCGGCCCCAACCTTTACGGCGTGATCGGTCGCACCGCCGGCACGCTTGAGGATACCCGCTATTCCCCGGCGATGCGCGAGGCGGGCGAGAACGGGCTGGTCTGGACGCAGGAATCGCTCGACGGGTTCCTGCAGGATCCGCGCGGCTACATGCCCGGATCGCGCATGAGCTTTCGCGGCATGCGCGACCTGCAGGACCGCATGGACGTGATCGCCTTCCTGACCGGCGACGCGCCGATGGTGCATTCCGCCGGGATCGAACGCATCTCTGCCGACATCCTGGCGATGGAGGGGGATGTCGAATACGGGCGCTACCTGTCGTCGGAATGCGTTGCCTGCCACAGCGAGCCGGGCGATGACGAGGGCATTCCCGCGATCACCGGGATCGAACAGGAAGCCTTCATCCTTGCCATGCATGATTATCGCGACGGGCACCGGGAACATCAGGTCATGACGACCGTCACACAACGACTGACCAACGAGGAGATCGCCTCGCTGGCCGCATATTTCGCCGAACCGGCGGAATGACGATCCAACCCTTTGGGAGGAGGGCGAACTGACACTTCGGAGAAGGGAGGCTCCTGTCATGACACTCAACAGACGCACATTCCTCGGCACGACCGCCGCATTGGCCGGCACGCTGGCGGCGCCGGCGGTTCTGGGCCAATCGCGTCCACGCGCCGTGGTGATCGGCGGCGGGGCCGGGGGCGCGACCGCTGCGCGCTACATCGCCAATGACAGCGACGGCGCCATCGACGTGACGCTGATCGAGCCGGCGCGGCACTACTACACCTGCTTCTTCTCCAACCTCTATATCGGCGGCTTCCGCTCCATCGAGTCGATCGGCCACAGCTATGGCACGCTGGCCTCGGATTACGGGATCAACGTGGTCCATGACTGGGCGCTTGCCATCGACCGAGACGCCAAGACCGTCGCGCTGTCCGGGGGGGGGTCGGTGCCCTATGACCGGCTGGTGGTCAGCCCCGGCATAGATTTCAAGGAAGGCGCGGTGCCGGGTTGGAGCCTTGCCACCCAGAACGCCATGCCGCACGCCTACAAGGCCGGCTCGCAGACCGAGCTTCTGCGCGCCCAGATCGCGGCGATGCCCGAGGGCGGCACCTTCGCCATGGTGGCGCCCCCGAACCCTTACCGCTGCCCGCCGGGCCCCTATGAGCGGGTCTCGATGGTCGCCCACTACCTGAACGAGCACAATCCGACCGCACGCATCCTGATTGTTGACCCAAAGGAAACATTCTCCAAGCAGGCGCTGTTTCAGGATGGCTGGTCGCGCCATTATCCGGGCATGATCGAACGCATCGGTCCCGATTTCGGCGGTGACCGCGTCGAGGTACGCCCAGACACGATGGAGGTCGTGATCGACGGGCAGGCGGAATCGGTCGATGTCTGCAACGTCATCCCGGCGCAACAGGCCGGCGGCATCCTGCACCAGGCCGGCCTGGTGGAAAACGACTGGGCCACGGTGGTGCCGGCGACGATGACCTCGGTGATGGACGAGAACATCCATGTGCTGGGCGATTCCACCCGACAGGGCGCGATGCCGAAATCGGGCTTCTCGGCCAACAGCCAGGCCAAGGTCGCGGCGATGGCGGTGCGGCACGCGCTGACCGACAGCCGGATGTTCCCGGCGCGCTTCTCCAACACCTGCTGGTCGCTCATCGACACCGATGACGGCATCAAGGTCGGCGCCACCTACGAGGCGGGCGAGGACCGGATCGAGGCGGTGGATACCTTCATCAGCCAGGTGGGCGAAAGCGCCGAGACACGGGCCGAGACCTACCGCGAGTCGCTTGGCTGGTATGACAGCATCACCGCCGACATGTTCGGCTGATACCCCGGACCCGTCCCGCCCCCCGGCAGGGCGGGTCCGTTCCCGTCACCCCCGGGGGAGGACCAACAGATGAAACATCTTGCACTTGCAGCGACACTCAGCCTTGCCACCGCAACCGGCGCCTTCGCGCAACAGGCCGTCACCTACGCCTTCGATGGCAGTTTCGAGGACGCCGCCTTCGGCGTCGAAAGTGCCATCGTGGGGCGTGGCCTTGTCATTGATTTCACCAGCCATGTCGGCGAGATGCTGGAACGCACCCGCGAGGATGTGGGTGGCGGCGAAATGCTGTTCGAGGCGGCGGATATCTATCTCTTCTGCTCGGCGGTGGTGTCGCGCGAGGTGATGGAGGCCGATCCTATGAACATCGCCAACTGCCCCTATGGCATCTTCGTGACCGAAGCAGATGGAAATGTCGAGGTCGGTTACCGGGTTATGCCCGAACCCTCGATGGCGCCGGTTCAGGATTTGCTGGACGAGATCGCGCGCGAGGCCGCCGGGCAATGACCTCGGGCCGCTACGACGATCACTTCAGGGCGCAGCTTGACGCCCTGAAGGACGAAGGCAACTACCGCGTCTTCGCCGAACTGGAACGCCGTTGCGGGGCCTTCCCGCAAGCCCGCAACCACGGCGGGCAGGGCGGCGATGTGACCGTCTGGTGCGGCAATGACTACCTCGGCATGGGCCAGCACCCCAAGGTGCTGGACGCGATGCACGCGACCATCGACGCCTGCGGCGCCGGGGCCGGCGGCACGCGCAACATTTCCGGCACAACCCATGCCCATGTGCGGTTGGAACGCGAACTGGCCGATCTGCATGGCAAGCCGGCGGCGCTGCTCTTTACCTCCGGCTACGTGTCGAACTGGGCCGCGCTATCGACGCTTGGCGCGCGGCTACCGGGCTGCACGATCCTGTCGGACAGCCTCAACCACGCCTCGATGATCGAGGGCATCCGCCACGCCCGCTGTGCCAAGCAGGTCTGGCGGCACAATGATGTAGAAGATCTCGACCGGCGCCTGTCGGCGCTGAACCCTGAGGCCCCCAAGATCGTGGCGTTTGAGAGCGTCTATTCCATGGATGGCGACATCGCGCCGATCGCCGAAATCCTTGACGTGGCCGAGACTCACAACGCGATGACCTATCTCGACGAGGTGCATGCGGTGGGCCTCTACGGGCCGCGCGGCGGTGGTATCGCCGAGCGCGAGGGGCTGGCGGATCGTGTCACGCTGATCGAGGGCACGCTGGGCAAGGCGTTCGGCGTGGTGGGCGGGTATATCACCGGCTCCGAGGCGCTGGTCGACTTCATCCGCAGCTTTGCTAGCGGCTTCATCTTCACCACCGCGCTGCCGCCCGCCATTGCCGCCGCGGCGGCGGAATCGATCCGCGTGCTCAAGGGGTTCGAAGGCGCGCGGCTGCGCGCGGCGCACCAACGCAAGGTGGCGCGGCTGCGCGACCGGCTGGATGCCATGGGTATTCCGCATCTGCCGAACCCCAGCCATATCGTGCCGGTGATGGTCAAGGATCCGGTGAAGTGCAGGATGTTGGCGGACATCCTGCTCGACCGCTACGGGATCTATGTTCAGCCGATCAATTACCCGACCGTGCCAAAGGGCGCGGAACGGCTGCGTTTCACGCCCTCGCCGCTGCATTCGGAGACCGAGATCGACCGGCTGGCCGATGCGCTTCATGACCTGTGGAGCCAATGCGCGCTGGCCCGCGTGGTGGCGTGATCGGGAAGCGATCGTCGCCTCCGGCGCCGATCCGGCGGGGGATCCTCCCCCCGCTCCCCCCGGAGTATTTTCACCAAGAAGAAGGGGCGGGTGCCCCATTGCCTGACGGGAGAGACGAGATGAGAACGATCACGCGGCGAATGCTGATGACGGGGACGGCCGGCATTGTGGCGGCGGCGCTGATGCCGCGCTGGTTGCATGCCTCGGTGCAGATGGGGGGCTGGCAGGTCGATACGCTGAGCGATGGCAACCTCGTTCTGCCCGCCGATTTCATCTTCGGGCCGGCGGAGGACGCCGACCTCGCCCCGATCCTCGACCGGCACGGGCTGACCGGCGCGGCACAACTGACGCCGCCCTGCAACCTGACGCTCTTGCGCGGCAACGGGCGGGTCGTTCTGTTCGATGCCGGGTCGGGGCCCGGCTTCCAGCCTTCGGCCGGAACGCTGCCCGACGCGATGGCGGCACTGGGCGTCACGCCGGGGGAGGTGACGGATGTCGTCTTCACCCATGGCCACCCCGATCACTTGTGGGGCGTGCTCGACGATTTCGACGAGCCCCTGTTTCACGGGGCGCGCCACTACATGGGGGCGGGCGAACTCGATTACTGGCGCGACCCGGAAACGGTGGAGACGATCGGCGCCGCACGCCAGGCTTTCGCGGTGGGGGCGGCGCGGCGGCTGGACGCGCTCGACGGGATCATCGAAACCTTCGACGATGGCGACGAGGTGGTGCCGGGGGTGCAGGCCGTTCTGACGCCGGGGCATACGCCCGGGCACATGAGCTTCGCGGTGGCGGGCGCGATGATCCTCGGCGATGCCATCGGCAATCACCACATGGCCTTCGAGGCCCCGGCGCTGCCCTCTGGCGCCGATCAGGACATGGACCTCGGCATCGAGACGCGGTTGGCGCTGTTCGACCGGATCATCGCCGATGACATGGCGCTGATCGGCTTTCACCTGCCTGCTGGAGGGATCGGCCGGGCCGAGCGGGCCGGCGGCGCCTATCGCTTCGTGCCGGCGGGCTGAGCGCGCGCGGTGCGCCGTCTACCGAACGCGGAAGGTGGCGCTGCGCCCGGCGCCGCGATCCACGGTAAAGCGCAACTGGCGCGCATCGCGGGCCTCGACAAGCTGGCAGTTGAAGGGGATCTCGTAGCCTGACCAGTCGAGATCCCGGCAAAAATACCCGTCACGCCAATCCCACGTGCCGGTGACGGGGGAGGACAGCGCCTGCCCGCTGATCCGGCCATCCGCGGTGACGGTCAACTGCACCCCGAAAAAGCCAAGCCGCAGGTCGCGCCCGTCGATGAGACCAAGGAAGGTGTCCCGGTCCCGAACGGCCTGAAACCCCTCTGCACTGGCGTGAGCGGGCAAAAGCGACGCCACGAGAAGCGCGATGAGCGTATGGCGCATGGGAAACCTCCGTCTGACCCGGGATAGATACGGGGCAGGACCGGGGATGGATCAGTCGCGGGCAGGGTGGTGGCGTTCCGGCGGGATCCCGACGCGGTGTGGCGGCGATTTGGGGTGGGAGTGGTGAAACGGTTGGGGGCGTCCGGGTTTGGCCGGGATGAAGCGAGCGGATCAAGGTGTGGATTGGCTCCGTTTCGCGGCGGGCGAGGTGCTCAGAAAAGGGGTCGGGTGGGCAGTTTATTCACCGCTGTTGGACCGGGCTGTTTCGTGGGAAGGATTGCTCACCCTACGCTTATTGTTGAGGTAAATATAGGTCAAACGACCTTGGTAATCTTGTCAGCAAAGAGAAATCTTATCTTTTCTCGAAGCTCATCAATGTCGCTCGGATTGATCTTGCCCCCATTTCACCGGACACTCAGGCGGTTGCGGTTTGAGCTGCAATGAACTCGC